>NZ_DFQS01000040.1 GCF_002377905.1 Psychrobacter sp. UBA3483
TTGGCTCGTAATTTTAAGTCAATGCTTTATCTGGCGGGTACTGTCATTCATTGTAAAAAGAAGTGAAGCCCCGCCCTAATTCCCAAGCCAATAAATACCACACCACTAATTTTATTTAAAATAGCTTCGATAGCAGGATTTTTACGCAGGTTTTCACTGAATTTTGATGCCAATAATGCTAAGCATAAGCACCATATAAAGCCAGTGATAGCAAAGCTCAGTCCTAAAATGATAAACGACACCATGCTATAAGCATAACTGGCATCGATAAACTGCGGGAAGAACGCCAAAAAGAATAAAGCAACTTTTGGATTAAAGATATTGGTGAGTACACCCTGCTTATAGATTTGCCATCTGTCGAGCAGTCACCATCTTTTCCTCTTCAAGCAAATTACTGGCAAGTAAAGGCTGCTTTTTACTCATAAGTATTTTGACGCCTAAATAGCATAAGTAGCTGGCACCAATATATTTAACGATCATAAATGCGCTAGGAGAGTTGGCCAGTAAAACGGATAATCCTAATGCCGCTAATAAGGTATGAACCAAAATCTCTGAGATAATACCCAGCACGGAATAAAACCCCGCCGTTTACCCCTGTGAAATACTGCGGGTGATGATATACATGCTATCGCTGCCAGGGGTGAGGTTTAGCAAGATGGCTGCCATGACAAACCCTAGGTAATTCTCAATACCAAACATTGCAAATCTCTTTGTTTTAATAAACCTAATTATCCATGTGTAATGTAATAAAACTTTTATATATTTTATAAAATTATTACAGAGTAGATAGCATTGGCTGGGTTAGCAATAGAGTAAATCACTCAATAAATACTAATTTTAGAAAGCATAATACACATTCTATACTCAAGCTCTGTGAAATGGATAAAATGTAAATATATTATGAAAATCGCAAATATTGCAGTTTGAACTCTGATAATATATCAGAAGTAGATAAAACTTTTGTTGATAACAAGGATTTGAGATGAGAAGTTTGGCTTATACCGTTGCTTTATCTGTTTTTGCTACGACTGCTGGGATAAGTGCCGCGCATGCTGAGAGAGTTTGCAAAGTAACAGATCCGACTGAAACACCGTTAAATATCCGAGATGAACCAAATGGTAAGATTATCAATAAACTACGTAACGATCGTGAAGTTTATATCACAGAAACCACTTACGATAATAAAGACCGTCCTTGGGTGTATCTAGAAGGGTACTATCAAGGAGAATACAGACAATGGGGTTGGGCGATTAGAGAATTTGTCTCTTGCTATGATCATTGATATAGTAACTTCAGCTTATCCAAACCATAATAAACTGACTATAACAAAACTAACAGACGTAAAAAAGCCCAGTCACCGTTTGATGACTGGGCTTTTTTATTGTTCGCTTATTAGTCTAACCTGATGCTTAAAGGTGCTAAGCAAAAGTGCTAATAAGTGACGCCAAATAGTGGCGTCCCCAGGGGGATTCGAACCCCCGTTACCGCCGTGAAAGGGCGGTGTCCTAGGCCTCTAGACGATGGGGACGCATAGAGTGTCATAACCAAGGGTTACAACGGTACTTCACAATATCAGAGAGCTTATCTATTAATAGAGCAAGCCTTGCCTAGGTGCTGATATCGCCCTACTAGCGAGTATTTATATCAAGTGTCAGTCATACTGAACGTTGCGATAAATAGTATGGTGGAGCTAAACGGAGTCGAACCGTTGACCCCTTGCATGCCATGCAAGTGCTCTACCAACTGAGCTATAGCCCCTCGCTAAGAGTGTGCGTATTTTAGGTAAGACCAGCAGTCTTGTCAACCGCTATTTTAAAAATAATGCAAAATAATGCAAAAAAAGTTAGTAAAAGTATTTAAATGGCTAATTATGGACATTTTAGTACGGAGATGAATATAAAAAAAGGGCCAGTAGTATGAAGAACTGACCCTTTTTATTATTTATCTATTTTACTCTTAATTAACAAGTACAAGGTTATTTAGCAGCCAAACTATTTATCAGCCAAAAAATCTGGCAATTCTGCCGCTTGTTTCTCAAGTTTCTTCAGTTTCTTTTTACCCAAGCCGCCTAATACATCAACCGCATGACGTAAACGGGTCAGGGTCATATCAGCGCCGATAATCGCCATTGAGTTCATCACTGGCGTCGATGAGGTGCTACCAGCGATAGCGATAAAGAACGGTGCCATAAAATCACGCATCTTAATATCAAGATGCGCGGCAAGACCCTTGAGGGTGGCGTAGATGTTTTCTTCCGTCCACGTCGGCAAGGTTTCTAGTTGCCAAAGTGCCAGTTGTAGCATCTCGGTAATTTGTTCAGGCGTTAATGATTTATGGGTAAAGCTTTCAGCGTTGATATCAGGCAGGTTTTGGAAATAAAAGCCACCCCAATTGACTGCATCAGACAACAGCTCAATACGTGGCTGAATGGCCGCGGCAATCGCGGTCAGTTTATCGCTGTCACTTGCCCACTCAAGGATTTTGTTTTTAAGCTCTTCAGGCGTAAGCGCACGTAGCCATTCCGCATTTAGCCAGTTGAGCTTTTCGATATCAAAAATAGGACCGCCAAGCGACACGCGCTGAATATTAAAGCTGGTAATCATTTCCTCTAAGGTGAATTTCTCCGCCTCGTCAGGCATTGAATAGCCCATACGGCCAAGGTAGTTGAGCAATGCTTCAGGTAGCACGCCAGCATCACGATAATAAGTGATAGAGGTTGGGTTCTTACGTTTCGACAGCTTTGATTTGTCTGGGTTACGCAGTAGCGGCATATGGCAAAGAACTGGCATCTCCCAACCAAAATACTCATAAAGCAGCTGATGCTTGGGTGCAGAATTCAGCCATTCTTCACCGCGCATGACATGACTGATTTCCATTAAATGGTCGTCGACGACGTTGGCTAAATGATAGGTTGGCATGCCATCAGTTTTTAGCAACACTTGCATATCGACTTGCGTCCAAGGAATCTCAACCGTACCGCGCAGCATGTCATGTATCTGACAGACGCCTTCGGTTGGCACACGCATACGAATGACGTGCGGTTTATCCTCATTGACCAATTGCTCGGTTTTTTCTGGCGCTAAATGTGCGCAGCGACCGTCATAGCGCGGCGTTTCGCCATTGGCCATTTGCTCAGCGCGCATAGCATCCAGCTCTTCAGGGGTACAAAAACAGCGAAACGCATGATCGTTTTCAATAAGCTGTTCAGCATGTTTTTTATAAATCTCACTACGCTCGCTTTGACGATACGGCGCGTGTGGCCCGCCGATATCTGGTCCTTCCGCCCAGTCAAGACCGACCCAACGCAGCGCATCCAAAATCATTTTTTCAGATTGCTCGGTTGAGCGCGTTTGATCGGTATCTTCAATACGTAAAATAAACTCGCCGCCGTGGGCTTTGGCAAAGGCTAAATTAAATAGGGCGATATAAGCGGTGCCGACATGAGGGAAGCCAGTCGGTGAGGGCGCAATACGCGTACGAATAGGACGCTTGCTATCAAGGTTGGCTTGGGATGATGTTTGGGTCATAAAAATCTCAGAATATGCTGGTGAATGAATAAAATGGCGAGAAAAGTTAAAGCTCAAGGCGAATAGAAAAATTGAGTCAAAATACGGGTGAAACAGTCGCCGTCACGGTAGAAAAATAGCGTAAAATATAGCGCTAGTATAACAGAGAGCTGAGATATTTTTAACGAAAAGCCTCTCTAGCGCTTGACTCGCCGTATATCCTTGCGATAATAATGCTAGGTGAGTCATAACTTGTTTATTTTCATCTGATTTTTTACTATTACTGGCCAAAAAGGTCATCATCTACTGAGTCGTTTGTGTCCATATCGAATCCAAAGTCAAAAAACACGTTAAATTCTAAAGAAACCCTTTCTTCAGTCATTGATAGTTCTGAGTCAGAAGTCAATTCGTCTATTGTTGAAAATGATTCTGCTCAAGAGCCCGTCATAGAGCAAGCGGGTTCTAATGAATTAAGTTTTGTCCATGACGCCGTGCTACTACAAGAAACGGTGGCGGCGGTATTGGGTGTCAAATCACTGTCCAAACAAACAGATGACAGCCGTCAGAATAGCTTACAACAAAAAGGTATTTATGTTGATGCAACTTTTGGGCGCGGTGGGCATAGCCGCCTGCTATTAAGTCAGCTCGCCGATGATGCAACCTTGGTTGTTTTTGATAAAGACCCGACGGCGATTAGCGTTGCGCAAGAATTGGCAAAGACCGATAGCCGTGTCAAAGTGGTTCATGACAGTTTTGCGACCTTGACCGTTAGCCTCGCTGCGATGGGTATCACGAAAGTGGACGGCCTGATGGCGGATTTGGGTATTTCCTCGCCGCAGATTGATGACGGTAGCCGTGGTTTTAGTTTTATGCGCGATGGCGCGGTCGATATGCGCATGGATACCAGTCGTGGACAGTCGGTTGCCGAGTGGCTCGAGACAGTCGATGATGAAACCTTGGCCAATGTGCTTTATGAGTTTGGCGAAGAGCGCCATAGTCGCCGTATTGCCCGTGCGATTAAGCAGATGGACAGCTATGAGTCTACGCTTGCGCTGGCAGAAGTGATCAAAGCGGCGCATCCAAATTGGCAGCGCGGTAAGCATCCTGCGACGCAAAGTTTTCAGGCTATGCGCATTTTTATCAATAATGAGCTTGGCGATGTGGATGACTTTTTAGAACAAAGTATTCCGATTTTAAAGTCGGGCGGTCAGCTGGCAGTGATTAGTTTTCACTCGTTAGAAGATCGCCGTATCAAGCAGTTCTTGCAGCGCCATAGCAAAGGTCAGTATCCAGAAGATGAAAACTTGCCGATGCCGCCCAAGCGTCCGCGTTATTTTAGTAAACCAAAGCGCGTCGGCCCTAGCCAAGCAGAAATCAGTCACAATCCACGCTCGCGTAGCGCATGGTTACGCATGGCGACTCGTAGTGATACGGATTATAAAGCAGATGATAATGCTTAAGCTGAGTCTTAAAACAATGGCATAACCATGCTAGAACACAATGCAAAAAAACAGCGCCGAAAAGACTGTTATTGAGTTATGTGGGTAAAATATGACTGAATGTTTTAATGATTACGCGGCTGTTAAAAAGCTGTAAACATTCTCTGCTAGGCTCAGCAGTTACTTTTTGCTTGGTTATGTGTTTATTGATTTTATTGGTAGTTATTTTTATTGATGGTGCTGATGGCTCATGAGGGTGTGTTCACTCGCAAATCTTAGCGCTTTTTTTATTTTGAAGTTCACTTTTTTGAGATCGTCATGGCAATATCTGACAAACCTGTAAACCGCCGCGCCGCAATGCCTCTTAATACCGATGTTGGCGAATTATTCGTGCGCCGATTTAATGTGGTCAGTATTTACGTGGCCATATTATTGTTATTAGCGGCTGCGATTATCTGGAGCGGCATCAAAACGGCAGAAGGCGTGCAGCAATATCATCAGGATTATAAAACCTTGCAAGATATGAAAAAACAAGAGCGCAAGCTACAGGTAGAACATCAACGTTTGCTTATCGAGCAGCAAACCTTTAGTGCGACCCCGCAAATTGCCAGTCGTGCTGTTGCTGAACTCGGGATGTTTTCGCCAACCCTTAAGGATAAGCTGATTATTCAGCCGGGAGCGGCCGTTGCTGTTGCACCAGTGCTCGAGGACGATGGCACAGATGCTGCCGCTGCCAATGAAACAGATTTTTTTGAGGCGGATGCTAACGCTGCGGAGGCAGGACGATGACTGATAAAAAGCCCACCGCCAAAAACGATAAAGCCGTTAAAAATAATAGCAAAAAATCCGCCAGCGGCAAAGTCACTAAGCCGCTACGCCGTGCCAGTGTTGCCAAATCTGGACAAACAAGCGGCAAAGCTGACAATAAAGCGGCCGATAACCGCAAAGCTAAGCTATTTAGTCGCCTAAAAAAGAACGAAGAGCAGGGCGCTTATACCAGTGTAAAAACCCAAAAAAGCAAAAGAGCCTTTTTGGGTAAAGCCTCTGGGGCATCGTCACGCGGCGGTGTCGAACTGGATAAAAACCGTTTTCGCACGATTTGGGCAATATCGTTAGTCATTTTAGGCTTGTTAATCGGCCGTGCTTATTATTTACAAGTCGCCAATGCGCAGTTTTATCAAGATAAAGGCAATGAGCTGATTACCAGCGTGCGTACGCAAAAATCCTATCGCGGCATGATTACTGATCGTAATGATTTGCCATTAGCCGTCAGTGCGCCGCTCGCTACCGTATCTTTTAGCCCGCATGATTATGCGCGCGAATATTATGAGCTTAAGCGCATTATATTGACCAATCCTGAAAGTCCGCAGCTGATCGCGCGTATGCAAAAGCGTTTGGATAATATGGATTTAACCACGCTTGCGGCCGCGGCCAATATTTCGGTCACTGAGCTGAAAAAAGTTACGGCTATCGATGACAGTATTGACGTCACCGATGAAGAAGCAGTGAAAGCGGCGCTGCCATCGGGCGCAGGTTCACATTATCTGCCGCTTCTTAATAAAGTCACGCCTGAGATTGCCCAAAGTGTCAGCTCGCTTGATTTCCCGGGTGTCTATGAGAAAAACTTCTTCCAGCGCTATTATCCGCAGCCGCAACCAAACTCGCAATTGCTTGGCTTTATGGGACAAAACGCCAATGATCCTGAAGGCGGCTATGAAGGACGTGCTGGTATTGAGCGCCAGTATGAAACGGCGCTGGCTGGTGAAGACGGTAAGGTTTTGGTACTAAAAGACGCCAAGCAAAACAGCTTAAAAGAAATCAAGCAAGTCGAGCCAGAAGTACCGGGTAAAGATGTTGCCTTAACGATTGATTCACGCTTACAGTATCTGCTCTATAAAGAGCTGGAAAAAGCCGGTCGCCTGCAAAAAGCGCGTTGGTCGACAGGTATGATTGTCGATGTACAAACGGGCGAAGTGCTAGCGCTATCGACGTGGCCCTCATTTAACTCTAATAACCTCAATGAGATGACGGGTGAAAACCAGCGTAACCGTGCGCTGCTCGACGTCTTTGAGCCGGGTTCGGTCATGAAGCCATTTACCGTGGCAGCCGCATTGGATTCCGGTAAATATACCACCACGTCTTTGATTGATACCAATCCTGGCTCTATTCGCGTGCGCGGTTATACCATTCGTGACCACAATAATCTGGGACGCATTACGCTTGCGACATTGCTACAAAAATCTAGTAACGTCGCCTCAACCAAGATTGCCTTATCGTTGCCGCCTGATGCGATTACCAGTATGCAAAGACAGTTTGGCTTTGGGGCAAAAACCCCGCTGCAATTCCCAGGGGAAGGCAGTGGACTTGTCGTGACTCCAAAAGAAGAAGAGACGTCAAGACGGGCAACGGTCAGTTATGGTTATGGTATACAAGTCACCTTGGCACAGGTCGCGCAGGCGTATTCGGCGCTTGCTGCCGGCGGGGTGATGCATCCATTAACTTTGATTAAAGATGACAAAAAACAGCCCAGCAAACGTATCATGGCGCACGAACAAGCGATGTCTATCGTACAGATGTTAGAAAGTGTCACCGAGCCAGGCGGTACGGCCAAAGCTGCGGCGATTGATGGTTATCGCGTGGCCGGTAAAACGGGTACCTCACGCCGTATTAATCCCAAAGGCGGCTACTATAGCGACCAGTACCGTAACGTCTTTGCCGGTATGGCGCCCGCGTCTAATCCTAAGCTGGTCGGGGTGATGCTTATCGAAGACCCACGTGGTCAGATTTACGCTGGCTTAACGGTAGCGCCTGTCTTTCATAACGTCATGAAAGAGGCGCTGCGCTTGTATAATGTGCCGTTAGATAAGCCATTAAAAACTGAAGAGCCGTAGCTAAAAATATAAGTTCCATGGCTAAGTTTTATGACTAATTTCCATGACCAAGTTTCGTGTTTCAGCTGTTAACTATTTGATGCGTTTTAACCGTTTAGGATATGCCAATGTCTCTGTCTACCTCGCCAAAAAGCAACACCGCAGTCACCTTACAACAGCTGATTGAAGCCAGCGGCAACGACAGTTATAGAGGTCGCAAAGACAGACATAGCCTAGCGCAGATATTAACAGCGCTGATAAGCGCATCTAGCAGTCAACTACCAAATCTAAAAACTTCGGTTGCCAATATCCCATTTGAGCAGTTCCGTTTAGACAGCCGCCAGTTAGCAGCAAACGATGTCTTTGTATTATTAAAAAGTCATACGCCAAACTGTCAAAAAAGTCGCGACTATTTATATCAAGCTGCTGAGCAAGCGGCTTTTATTCTAGCAGAAATTGACCCAATCGCTCTGCTGTTTACTGCTAATGTGCCGCCGCACGCCAACATTGAATTGATGGATAATGCTCAAGCTCTAGCGCAGCAGCAATTAGCAGCGCTGCCGTGTCCAGTATTATACGTGCCCAATATTCGTGATTTTTTAGGTGACTTGATTCAAGCGCGGTTACAGTATCAGCAGCCTGTCACTTTGCCAACGGTCGTTGCGGTGACTGGTACCAATGGTAAAACCACCATCAGCCAATTGGTGGCACAATTAACGCAATTGACGGGCATGAGTAGCGCGGTGATGGGAACAGCGGGTAATGGTAGACTCGGCGCGTTGGTGCAAGCCAGCCATACCACAGGCGATGCTTTAGCAGTCCAGCAGTTTTTATATCAAATGGGTCACGAGAATGCGGAATTATTGGCATTGGAAGCCAGCTCACACGGTCTTGATCAGCAGCGATTACAAGGAGTGCCGGTGTCGGTGGCGATTTATACCAATTTGAGCCGTGACCACCTCGATTATCATGCGGATATGACAGAGTATGCTGCGGCAAAAGCCAAGCTGTTTGATAAAGCACATTTCCCCGACTTAACCCACGCCATTATCAATATCGATGACGAGCATGCACAGATTATGCTCGATACGGCGCATGCCAGTGGTTTGACCGTTTGGAGCTATAGTTTAGACTCAGCGAAATCTGCAACCTTTGTTGCCGCTGATATCAAGCCAAGCTTGCAAGGGGTTGAGATTGCGCTGCGTACGGATTTCAGCGATGAGAAAGTTAATAGTTTAGATATCGTTAGCCCATTACTCGGGCGTTTTAACGTGGCTAATTTACTTGCCGCTATCGCCGCTGCTGTGGCTTTAGGAATTGGACTTGAGCGTATTGCTGATGTTATCCCGCAGCTACAAGGCGCGGTTGGACGTATGCAGCGTGTGCCTTCTAATGATGGCTGTTTTATCGTTGATTATGCCCATACGCCCGATGCTTTAAGTCAGGTATTAGCCAGTCTAAAAACCCATTGTAAAGGTCAGTTATGGGCAGTGTTTGGTTGTGGCGGCGATCGCGATGCGGGCAAGCGCCCATTGATGGCGCAAGCGGGATTGGCAGGCGCCGATAAAGTGGTATTGACGGCGGATAATCCACGTACCGAAGACCCCAAGGTAATCTTGCAAGATATGCAAGCAGGCATGACCCGCGCACAGTACGAGCGCACTCATATTGAACCTGCGCGCCAAACAGCTATCGAATATGCGGTCAAGCAAGCAGCGCCTGATGATATTGTCGTTATCGCGGGCAAAGGTCATGAAACCTATCAAGAAATTAACCATGTGCGTTATGATTTTGACGATAGCGTTATTTTGCAAAATGCTTTAAAGCAAGCAGGGCGCGTATAGTATTTATAGCTAAGTAATAGCGCCTGCCATTCATTTTTTGTACTTTTTAAAAAACGTATACTTAAAAATATTAAAGATAAGTAGTCATCATATATAAGGTAATCATTATGACAGCCGACAACGATAACAGCATTCAGTCGCCAGGGCTGTATGTTTGGCAAGTAGACAATCTGCTTGCGGCAACTGTAGCACTGGGTGGACATTGGCAGTTTGGGGCAGTACCTGTAGAGTCCAACAATGACGCAAACAAACCCATTAGTAGTACGCGTATCGCTACCGATACTCGCACTATAAAAGCGGGTGATATCTTTTTAGCATTAACCGGTGACAATTTTGATGGTCACGACTATATCGACACAGCTTTAGAAAACGGTGCGGTTGCAGCGATCGTTTCACGTCCTATTGCTGCCGACATTCCCCAATTGCTTGTGGATGACACGCGTTTGGCGTTAGGACAATTGGCGGCTTATCGTCGGCAGCAGCACGACAATTTAACCGTCATTGCTATTACGGGCTCGAGCGGCAAAACCACCTGTAAAGAGATGCTCGGTAGTATCTTTGGTCGCTTGGCACCAACGCTAATTACCCGTGGCAACCTCAATAATGACTTGGGCGTGCCGATGATGTTGCTCGAATTATCCGGCCATCATCGCTATGCGATTTTGGAGCTGGGCGCAAATCATATCGGTGAGATTGCTTATACCACTGAGATTGTGCGACCTGATGTGGCGTGTATCTTAAATATTGGTACCGCACATTTGGGAGAGTTTGGCAGCCGCGAAGGCATTAGCCAAACCAAAGCTGAGATTTATCATACGTTAAATGAGACGCAATTTGCCATTGTTCCGGATAAAGACGATTTTACCAATCAATTGCGCCGTATCGCTGAAAAACACACCCCAAACGTCATAGGCTTTGGCAATACCGACGTTAGTGCCAGTCATTTAGATGTTGAACCTGAGCGCAGTGAATTTAAGCTGCATATAGGAAATCAAATCCATGATATCAATTTGCCATTAGCCGGCGAGCATAATGTCAATAATGCTTTAGCGGCGGCTGCTTGTGCCCATGCGCTAAATATCGACATTAGCGATATCGTCGTCGGGCTTGAAAACGCCCGTCCTGCTAAAGGGCGCTTGAACAGCCAGCTCCTCGGTATGCATCGCTTGATTGATGATACTTATAATGCCAATCCGCACTCGGTGCGCGCAGCTGCTAAAGTGCTGGCGGCGCAAACGGGTACGCAGGTGATGGTACTTGGCGATATCGCCGAGCTAGGAGAGGCGGCGGTCAGTGAGCACCAAAGCTTAGGTCGTACCATTGCGACCACTGGCATCAATGTATTGCTGTGCGTTGGTGAATATGCGCCTTATACAGTGGCGGGCGCGCAAGAGATTTCTGCTATTAATGCCCATGCTTTTGCTGATAAAGACAGTTTATTGGCTTATTTGCAGTCTTATTTACAAGCCCAGCAGGCGCAGCCCTGTACGGTGCTGTTCAAAGGCTCACGTTCCATGGAGATGGAAACCCTTATCAATGCGCTAGTCGAGGAGTAGGCGGTGTTAGTTTGGTTGTTTGGCTGGCTTGGCCAGTATTATACACCGTTTTCTGCGGTTTCTTCGTTGACGCTACGAGCGTTATTAGCGGTTATTACTGCGCTGGCATTCAGTATGGTATTTGGCAATCGCGTCATCAATCGCCTACGCGCGCTCAAGTACGGTCAGGCGATTCGCAACGATGGTCCGCAGTCGCATTTGGTCAAAACCGGTACGCCAACTATGGGCGGGGTGCTGATTTTGAGCGCGATTGGTGTATCGACGTTACTGTGGGCGCGATTAAACAATCCCTATGTGTGGATCTTGCTTATCGTCATGATTATCTTTGGCGCGGTTGGCTGGGCAGATGATTGGCTTAAAATCAAATATAAAGATCCCAAAGGCCTGATCGCCCGCAAAAAATACTTTTGGCTGTCGATGGGCGCGTTATTCGTCGGGATTTCTTTATATTACATTGCGACCTTGCAGCCAGATATAGCGAGCACGCGTGAGATGCAGGACTTGCTATTACCGATTTTTAAAGATTGGATGATTCCTTTCTCGGCCGTGCCCTTTGGGATTGGCTTTATTATCTTTACCTACTTTGTGATTAATGGTGCCTCAAACGCCGTCAATTTAACCGATGGCTTGGACGGTTTGGCTATTTTGCCGGTAGTCTTGGTGGCGGCAGGTCTAGGCGCCATGGCTTATGTGTCGGGTGATGTGCGCTTCGCCGATTACTTGCATGTGCCTTATATCGCCTACAACTCAGAAGTGATTATTGTTTGCGGCGCGATGATTGGCGCAGGTCTAGGTTTCTTATGGTTTAACGCTCATCCAGCACAAGTATTTATGGGTGATGTTGGGGCGCTGGCATTGGGCGCGATGCTCGGTACGATTGCGGTTATGACCCGTCAAGAGATTGCCTTTGCCATTATGGGCGGTTTATTTGTCGCCGAAGCTTTGTCGGTGATGCTACAAGTTGGCTCGTATAAGCTGCGTAAAAAGCGCGTCTTTCGCATGGCACCACTGCATCATCACTTTGAAGAGATTGGCTGGAAAGAAACGCAAGTGGTGGCAAGGTTTTGGATTATTGCCATAATCCTTGTGATTCTTGGGCTGATGACCTTGAAACTGCGTTAAGTCGTCAAATAGGTTTAAATCAAAAAACTTTAAATCAAAAGCCATCTTAAAATCTAAGATGGCTTTTTTAGGCCTTATGCGATCTTCTTTTTTGTTGCGGCATTTATCCCTTGTTGAGCCGGAACTTTGTTAAAATGGCAGCCATATTGCGATGACGTTGAGATGCTTGTGAGTTTATTTATTTGTCCCCTTTGTCAATCACCTCTGCTGCCCGCTGACCATACGTGGTGCTGTGATGGCAGTTTGAACCCAAAGCAAACCGCTCATCCATTTGATGTGGCGCGGCAGGGTTATGTCAATCTATTACCGGTGCAACAAAAAAAATCCAAAGCACCGGGCGACAGTCAGCAATCTATTGAGGCGCGCAAACGGTTTTTAACTGCCGGGTATTATCAGCCACTAAATGACTTGATTTGCCAAAAGATGACGATGTTACTGACGGCAAAAAAAGCCAGTCTTAAGGAAAAAGATAAGACCATTAATTGGCTGGATATTGGCTGCGGAGAGGGTTATTACACGCAGGCAATGGCGCAAACAGGTATGGATATGCTTATCGCTGCCGATATCAGTAAACCTGCTATTGTAGAGCTGGCGAGAACCAGTAAGGCTTTAGGTCGTCTTTGGTATCAAGGGGCTGAGGAGGCTAAGGAAGATGGGACTTATAAAGCAGCTATTTACCCGCTGGTGACTAGCGCGGCACATTTGCCGCTACGCGCGCATAGTATCGATGGTATTAGCAGTATCTTTAGTCCCATTTTGCCAGAAGCCTTTAATGAAGTGTTAAGCGATGAGGGCTATTTGATCATTGCCAAGCCCGATATCGGGCATTTAGCAACGATGCGTGAGGCGCTATTTGATGACGTCCGCGAGCATGATTCTGATAAGTTTTTGGACGAATTAGCGCCTTATTTTCAGTTGTTAGAAACTCATTATGTCAGTAGCGAGTTAAGTTTATCGGCAGAGGTATTGGCAGATTTGATGACCATGACCCCTTATGCCTATCGGGCACGCAGCGAAAAAAGGCAGCAGCTACTGGCAGAGGTGGCAGCACAACCTTTTGCGACAGAAGCTAAGTTTGTTATCTATATTTTGCAAAAAAAGCCCACTCATTAATGGGCTACATTGGCTAAAGGTTAACTTATAAAATAGGTCCCATGGTGGCGACGACATTATTCCAAATCCGATACGGTAAAGGCCAGTTGTTAACCTCTTCAAGCGTCACTTCATCAGAATCAGCGATATACTGATATTGGCGCTCCATAATATCGGCAGTCAATTCGTTATCACTAAAGACGATATTATTTTCATAATTCAAGTGAAAACTGCGTAAATCCAAATTGGTTGAGCCAATCAAGCTGATTTCACCATCGACGGTCAGCGTTTTGGCGTGTAGCAGCCCCGGCTTATACTCGTAGATTTTTACGCCAGCCTCAAGCAATTCCCAATAATAACTGTGACTGGTGGCGGCAACGATAAAGGAGTCGTTTTTCTTCGGAAAAATCATCGTTACTTCAACCCCGCGATAGGCGGTTGCACATAGGATACTGACCAGCGAATAATCGGGCACGAAATAAGGGGTAGAAATCATCAGGGTATGCTGGGCTTGGCTAATTAAGGCACCTAAAAACTGGGGGGTGTTGCCGTGACGCTGGGTCGGGCCATCAGAAAAGACTTGCGCAGCAAAATCATTGGGCGGCAGATTTGGCTGCAAATCGGTGCTATACGGAAAGCTATCGAGCGGCGTATCAGGGTTTTCAGTTAGCCAATCACTGGCAAATAACATCTGATTTTGTGCAACGATGGGACCTTCGATACGTAGCATAATATCGACCCAAGGGGCGTATTTTGGCTTCACACGAAACTCAGGGTCGGCGCAGTTACGGCTACCAAAATAGCCGATTTTGCCATCAATCACCGTAATTTTGCGGTGATTGCGCAAGTCAATACGGCTAAACAGCATGACCTTTAAGATATTGGTTAATGGTAGCGCCACACTAAGCTGCACACCCGCGTCCTTCATCTCTTGCCATAACTTTGAGCCGACCATCTTGCGCGAGCCCATGCCATCGACCATCGCTCGGCAGGTGACGCCGCGCTTTGCGGCGCGAATCAGTGCTTGGGCGGTAGCAGTGCCCTTACCATCGACCAGCCAAATATAATACAGCACATGGATATGATCGGTTGCCGCATCAAAATCGGCAATCATACGACTGCGGGTCTCAGCGGCATCAGCCATCAGCTCGGCGCGATTGCCCACCGTGGTCTGAAAACCGGTGGCTTTTGCTGAATAAGCAAAGGCTGCTTGATATTCAGGCTTGACGGCCAGTGTTAACGCCACATCGCTACCAAGCACTTCTGGGCGATGGCGATGTAATTTATCAATGATTGCCTGACGTTCGCGCGTGAAGTTGCGCCCTAAATGCACCTCACCAAACATCCAATAAACCAAGACGCCAAAATAAGGTAAGAGAAATAAAATCACAAGCCAAGCCAAGCGCGCCGGCGCCGTTAAGTCATGACGCGCAAGGACGCGCAACGATATCAGTACCAATAAAATAAAGTGAATGGTTAATAAGATGTCGATGAGCATAGCGTGCCGTCCATTATTATTCTGGTTAATTATGGTTATTGTTGTTATGAAAAATCTGTTTTATTTATCGTATGAATGTATGAAGCGCTTTATTGACTACTAGTATTCACCAAATAGCCAACCACTGACGAAGGCAAAATACTCTCGAAACCAAGCATTGTAGCGAATCGATAGCGGCGTCGGGCTGGCAAGTAAAATAGGCTGCTGGTAGCCTTGATGCTGGGCAATTGCAGCAGCGCGAATGGTATGAAAGTCGCTGGTCACAATGGCAATAGGCGCTGTGATAGGCACTTCTTTTGCTGCCAAAACGACTTGGCTATAGATTAAGTTTTCGGCGGTACTGGTACTTTTGCCTTCTTGCAAAATGTGCTCAAGAGCAATGCCATGCCTTTCATGTAAATAGCTCGCCATAATACTGGCTTCGCTATGCGTCTGCCCCATACCAATACCACCACTGGTCAACGCCAATGCCTCGGGTTGTGCTTTAATCAGCGGCGCGGCCGTATCTAAACGCTTAGCAAGCGTCGGTGTTGGCTTGCCGGCGATAGTACCTGACCCTAATACAATAATCGCCGCCACCTCAGGTACAGGCTGTGCGCTCTTCTTAATTTGCTGCTGCAACGAGAAAATAAATAACCCAAAGCTTATAAGCCAGAGGAAAAATAGCAGCCATAGCGCGTACCACAGACGATTGCGAAATGGGTTTTGCCTCGTAAACTTGCGGATAGCATGCCAAAATATCCCATGGACGACAAAGACGCTGCCCAGTAAAAACGGTACCACGGTGCCAAAGTTAATTTTGCCAACCGTCATTAACACGGCACAATCAACCATGATAACGGTACCGATAACGACCAATCCAACTCGCGCTATAATGAGTAATTTTTTTGCCATAGTTTTACTTTTATTAGGTAAAGATACTTCTCTTTAGTTTACTGTTGATTTAATCAAATGTTACTTTATCTATTTCATAAAACGTTGTTTTAATTACATGGCTGTTTGGTAATATTAAGACATACCAAATCCAATCCATTTAACGTAAAAAGGAGAACCTTATGACGCCAATAATTTTTCATAATCCAAAATGCGGCACCTCTCGTAATACCCTTGCCATTATGCAAGCTTCAGGTGAGACGCCAGATGTAGTGGAATATCTAAAAACACCGCCATCTCGTGAGTACTTGGTTGAGCTGTTAGCATTGATGCAGAGCACACCGCGCGAGCTCATACGCAGTAAAGAGAGCATCTTTACTGAGCTTGGTTTAGAAAATCCAGTATTGACGGACGCGCAACTGATTGATGCCATGATAGCGCACCCTATTTTAATCAATCGTCCTATTGTTGTTACCAATAAAGGCGCGGCGCTGTGCCGACCGGCAGAGCGAGTGTTTGAATTACTGGAAAATCCGGTCAGTAGTTTCACAAAAGAGAATGGGGAAGTGGTAAAGCATGTTACAGAGTGAAGAGACAGAAGCCTTAGTAGGAGACGGTCTTAATAATAAAAGTGATAGCAATATTGGCGCGACTGATTTGCCCGCTGCTGATTTACTGAAAAACTATTTACCTAATATTGATTTTAGTCAAATACAAACTATTGATATTGAATCTTTGATCGGTAAAGATGACCCACGCCATCCACCAAGATTATTGGTGTTATATGGCTCCCTGCGTGCGCGCTCATTTTCTAGGTTGGCGGCAGAAGAAGCAAGTCGTCTGCTGCGTTGGTATGGCTGCGAGGTGCGAATGTTTAATCCATCAGGCTTACCACTGCCCGATGACGCCGATAGCGACCATCCAAAGGTACAAGAGTTACGAGAGCTCGCACAGTGGTCGGAGGGCATGCTGTGGGTCAGTCCAGAACGCCATGGCAGCATTACCAGTATTATGAAAGCTCAAATTGACTGGATTCCACTGGCGCTAGGCGGCGTACGTCCGACCCAAGGTAAAACGCTCGCTATCATGCAAGTCAGTGGCGGCAGCCAAAGTTTTAATACTGTCAATCAATTGCGTATTCTTGGACGCTGGATGCGCATGATTACCATCCCTAATCAATCTTCTATCCCCCAAGCATTTTTGGAATTCGATGATAATGATCGCATGAAAATGTCCCCACTTTATCTGCGCGTCGTCGATGTCTGTGAAGAGTTGGTCAAATTTACCTGGCTTAC
The DNA here is from genome assembly GCF_002377905.1 of Psychrobacter sp. UBA3483. GTDB lineage: Bacteria > Pseudomonadota > Gammaproteobacteria > Pseudomonadales > Moraxellaceae > Psychrobacter. The sequence continues at coordinate 17,096 of NZ_DFQS01000040.1, forward strand.
CCGTGGGCGCTCGGCATATCTGACCGATCGCTATTCAGAACGGGTAGAAAGCGCTGCAGAAGTATCACAACGCGTCAATCAAAAATCGCTCTAACGTTGTTGTTTTATTATTGCCCTTATTAATATTTCATTGCTTCAATTGCCCCATTAAGGTTACTTCATGCTCGCATTTGCTATTTTTATTGTAACTTTGGTCTTAGTCATCTGGCAGCCTAAAGGGCTTGGCATTGGTTGGAGTGCGATGGGCGGCGCTTTGGTTGCCTTAGTATTTGGTGTGGTGCAATGGTCTGACGTTGGTATCGTTTGGGATATCGTTTGGGACGCCACTTTTACTTTTGTGGCATTGATTATTATCTCTCTTATTTTAGATGAAGCGGGATTTTTTGGCTGGGCGGCATTACACGTGGCTCGGCTTGGCAATGGGCGCGGGCGTTTGCTATTTCCGATGATTGTGCTGCTAGGAGCGTTTATCTCCGCCTTCTTTGCCAATGATGGCGCGGCCTTACTGTTGACGCCAATTGTGATTGCTATTCTACTGCGCCTTGATTTTGCCCCCAAATCCGCTTTAGCCTTTATTATTGCCACTGGTTTTATTGCTGATACCGCAAGCTTGCCATTAGTGACTTCTAATTTGGTTAATATCGTCAGTGCCAATTATTTTGATATTGGTTTTGGTCGCTACGCGGCGGTGATGGTACCGGTAAATATCGTCTCTGTCCTAGCAACACTATTGGTATTGTGGATTGCTTACGCGCGGCATATTCCCAAGCACTACTCAACGGCAAATCTTAGCTCACCCCAATCCGCTATAAAAGACCCGCTGGTGTTTCGAGCGGCTTTTCCACTGCTGGCATTATTATTAATCGCTTATTTCGCCACTGAATCGCTCGGGCTGGTTATCTCCGTAGTGACGAGTGCCGCGGCGCTTATACTAATGGCGATTGCTGGACGCTGGTGGCAAGGCGGACGTAATGCCAAGTTTTCTATGACTAATATCCTTAAAAAAGCTCCGTGGCAAATCGTATTATTTTCAATCGGTATGTATTTGGTGGTTTATGGTTTGGGTAATGGGGGATTGACCGCCTATGGCGCGCAGATACTCAATTGGCTAGGTCAACAAAGCGCGCTCGTTGCGACGGTTGGCACAGGATTCTTATCCGCCATCGTAGCGTCTGTGATGAACAATATGCCGTCGACGCTGATAGGCGCGCTGGCGATTGATAGCGCCCAAGTGCCCGCTGCTACTCGAGAGCTGATGATTTATGCCAATGTCATTGGCAATGACTTGGGACCAAAATTCACACCTATTGGTAGTTTGGCAACTTTATTGTGGTTACACGTATTGGCAGAAAAAGACTATAAAATCAGTTGGGGACAATATATGAAGGTCGGTCTGCTGATAACGCCGCCCGTATTATTAGCCACGCTATTGGCGTTGGTATTTTGGCTGCCTCTGTTGCCGAGTGCCTAGGGAAGGTTTTGATTCAGTGTGTAAAATTGGTGGTGAAGAGGGAAGAAAACTAGGCGTGATTAAAATAATAACTGGTGTGATTGTATTTATCTTATTAAGAGAAATAGTCGCTTCAATAAAAAGCGACTATTTCTTATTTTAGGGTTTTAAATTAATAATTGACGTTACCCGTACTAAAGGTAAAGCTCTTTTTCTGCAATTCTCTATTGTCTACCATTACATCAAAGCTTACGGCGTATTTACTATTGCCGTACAACCCACAGTTCTTACGAGTACCTGTTTCACAGCTGTTTAGGCTGTCAGTGATTGGCATGATGAATGCTTCGTTATCAGGAAGTTGATAATCTGTATTCTTGTAAGGGTCGTTATTGTAGTCAATCACTGCAACTGGTATATCAATCTTACGAGCCACGTCTGTGACTTTGATATTGCTAACTTTTATCGTTTTTGCCGACCAAATTTTAACGTGAATCGGTTGGCCGATTGGGTCGGTACGAAGGTTTCTACCTGTCCCTTTCGTTGGATTGGGCGACTCATCGTACAAAGCGGTATTCGTGCCTGTGGTAGCAGCGCAAGGATAAGTGGTAATGCCACTTAGATTGGTAGGGGCGGCGTTAGGCTTGCTCGCGCCTGTAGACGTTAAAATATAACCAAAACTGCTTTTGGGGTCAGTGCCTGATGGCGTATACATTGACACGTTCGACCCTGAGTTGACAAAGTTTGGATTGACCAACGTACGTAAATGGTAAGGCGCTGAAAGTAGGCCTCTTGCCATATTTATACCAGCCTCTTCTGGTGTTGTACTAATACCATTAGAATTCCTCTCTGTGCGTTGCACAATATTTTCACTCGCCGAAAAGCTTAATTCAGAATACTTAGCAGTCTTTACCCTATCTTCTAACGTCGCACCCATAAAGAAAGGATTTTTCGGGCCAGAGAGGTGTTCATAGTTTTGATAGGTATCCTCTTGATGCGGATTTACGCCGCCTAAGTTCACATGAGAAAATAGATAACTGAGGTAGTTGCTATGTTTATAGGATATCTCAGCAAGCTTATCATCGTAAGTGTAGCCACCAATGCCGCAGGCTTGTCGCTGGAGGCTAAGGAAGTTGTCGACTGCTAAACCTGCTCTTAGTCCTTCTGATTTTTTTTCAATATCAGTTTCAGTAGGCGATTCGACAGGTTTAATGGATGGTTTTTCAGGCTTTGTAGGTTTGGCTGCTGATGGCCCTATTGGTTGAGCTGGAAGCGTTACCTCTGGCGCTGTAGGTGTAGAAGGCTTAGCAGTATGGTTATCTGAACTGCCTCCGCCTCCACACGCCGTCAATACAATGCTTGAAAATATGATACTCGCTAGTACACTGCTTGAAACTGATGACTTCATGTTTCACCCTTAAATATTTATTTGTATTTTCTCTAAGTCATCTATGCAGTGATGAGTTTAAAAAAGCTAAGGATACTGCTTTTAATTTTAAAAGTCGTCTGCTCATCGACAAAACCTTTGAACTTTGGCGTATAAGTTTTAGGCGCTTATGAATTAACTGTCTAATACTGAAAGCAAAAGAAAATCAGCGACTAATATTCAATGAGCACACGCCCTAGGCTAATGTCTAATAAAATCATAAACCAACACAATCCACGGGATAGGTAGGTTATGCTCGGCCAGATTAGGAAACCAGCAGGCATAAAAAAAACGCTAGACGCGTTATTTATAAAGGGTTTGGTTGGTATATGCGTAGAATTGGAGCGAGGTGGGAAAACTGGGGTTTTATAAGATTGGCGGTGAAGGAGGAAGTCAAACGACTTACATAAGCGTTTGATAAATATAGGTTTATTTTTTTAATGTATAGTAATAGACCAACTATTAGACCAACACCTTTTAAGTATTGGATGCAAGGTAAATAATGGGATTTATTGTTTAATAAAATGTAACTAAATATTTCTAAATTATTATTTAGTTTCAACCATATACTATCACTAAAAAACCATTTTCGGTGATCTAAAGGTTTTATACAGTCTTACTGTTTATATTTTCCATTATCATTTTTTATTAATGGCTTTTAGGTAATGAAGGATTACTAAACATATCAACTAAGACAATTTGTTCTCGCATTTCAGCTGTTCGCAAACTTCCAAATTCATTTTTACAAATCCATCCCATTCATACAGATGTGAGAGATGCTCATCATAATAGTCTTCGATACGACAAATAAGAGGGCGGTCTTCATAAATGAGACACAAATTGGAACCATCATCGAAGTGACGGCAGGTGCCATCACCTCGGTCTAGATAGTCGGTTAGCTCGCTGAAATGTACATTTTTACAGCACTGCCCACAACTTGTGCATGGGAATGATATTTTAGACATTTTCTATTCTAGAAAAACCGTCATTAATACTAGAGTCAATTTTAGCTAAATTTGCAGATGCACTACCATACAGCTTGCCTTCCTTATCAAGAATTGGAGTATCGATGGCTACTTTGAGGACTTGAATAATCTTGACGTTTTTTAAGACGGTCATTTTTGCGTCTTCGTCATATAGTGAATAATCAGTACCTTGTGTCTCAATGACTTTTTCAAGCTTTTTCAAGTTACGACGTAGATGTTTACGTAAAGTAGAAATAATGCCTGAAGCTTTATAAGCGACTTCTTCTATTCCCGTTGTCAGAGCTATAGCTTTATCTACATCAGCAGCAAATTCTTTAGCCTTAGCAATATTACTATGAGCATCATTTAACTTGGTTTTTGCCTTACTACCCATATACCATCCAGCAATGAGTAGCCCAGGTCCTGCCGCTAGAGCATTAAGAGCTAAAATACCACCAGCCATCCCCATTCCTCCAGTAGCTAAACTGCCACCCCCTAGCCAAGCAAGGGTTGCATTAGTAGCCGCTACACCGCTGAGAGAGCTAATAGCAGTACCTGTACTTGCAGCAGCGAACATCATAGTTCCATTATAAGCACCAAAAGCAGTTAAAGCGCCTGCCATAGTGCCACCACCTAAACCTAAACCAGAGTCAATAACGAATGAAACGTCTTGTTTTAGCTCTTGCAGTACGATATTGCTAAACTCTTTAACTGTTAAGTTACCTAAATCGCCATCGTGCTGAAAATCTATATTTTTTATTTTCCCGAAAGTATTAATGAACGTATTTACATGATTTGTTAAAGTATCTGCTTTTTTTGCACCTAAATCTTCTAGCGCCAATTGGCATTTCTCACGAGATAAATCTAAGTTCCATTCTGCACGTATTGCTATACCCTTAGCAGTATCGTTAGCTTCGCTTGCTTCATTATTATCATAAAAAGCTTTACCAACTTTTGCTAATCCGACTGCGCCAACTGCTGCTCCTATTATTAATGGGATTGGCATGATTTTCTCCTATTCATTTATCAATATTGTTAGATCTTTATTTATCTCAGAAAGCCTTTCTGAAACCTCTACAAACTCATCAATATAATCGCTTTCAATATCTAATAACTTGCATATATGTAAGAGTAGTGATTTTTCCCTATCTTCAAAATAGCCGCTACTATGCCCTGCTCCGACTAATTCAAATAGTAGTATTTTCTTTTCTTTGCTGTTTAGGTGCCCAATATTTTTTTGTCTGATAGAAATCAATTCTCCAGCAGTACGTTTAAGGATATAGTTTTCTACAATAGGCATTGTTAAGATGAAATCTTCAGCCGCTTCTTCGCTATTTAAAAAATTGCTTAATATTATTTCTTTTTTAAGTTCATCTAATTGGTCGTATTTATCTAAGACTGAAGTCGTTTCTTTTTCTAAAATATTCATCAGCTCAAATTCTTTCTGTCTACTCATTATCTCAATCATATTTGTCCTAGAATAAAAAAAAGATTGGAAGTCAATACATTTTATTTCTAGTTCCTTCGCATACGTCTCTAAAGCATTAATTTCATTCTCATCAATATTTTGAAGGAATAAGTATTTTTTGCTTTCTGAATCTAGTGTGTGAAAACATTTGTATTTCTTAATTTCTGAGTCTAGTTTTGGGATAACTGCATATCTTTTAGTGCGAGGTTCTAGCTTTTTAATTTTTTCAGAAGTCGTTAACTTATTACCTTCGGCCATCATAATAAGTGCAGCTAACTCTAGAAATAATATTTTTTGCGACTCTTTATCCAGATCTTTTAAAAACATAGTAACTACCTTAAATTATTAGTGGGTCTGCTGACATCATAGCTTGATCTAGTTCAGCTATGTTATTGATGGAAATTTTTGTACCAAGCTCTGCCGCGAAGAGATTCATTTTTAAACAAAATTCATCGGAAGAAATATCAGGTGAGTCTAGAGCGTCAAACATGATATTCCCATATACTTCTAGTTCTTTAATACGATAAGCAAATAACTCCTTAATTTTTAACTCATATTCTTTTGAAAGCATTCTTGCAGCTTCACATTGCATTTCTATAAGCTGTCTACGTTCGGTCGATAATTTAGCCTCTTTTAGAACTTCGAAGAAGCTTTGGTATACTGTGTTGGTCAGAGCATAACCAACCATACCACCAATTAATGCACCCAAAACTGGAATAGGTATGGCGACTTGGCCAATAGCGGCAAACATAGAAGACGACATCATACCCGTAACTGATAAACCAATCTCTTGAGCAAGCTCGGCTTCATTAATCTCTCCAACAGCATATTTTTTTATACTCTTACCCGTTGATAAGCAAGCAGTGACTACCATCGCAGGCATATTGCTTTTTGATATACCACGTATCATCTCTTTTGATGACTGTGCCATATAGGTTTTCACGGCAGTACCTGAAGCGGCAGTAGCGTAACCAGTTGCACCTGCAATGAGAGTGTCCTTACTTGTATCCAATATAGCTTCTGAGAAATCTTTATTGCCTGAATAGACGGCTATGATGTTATTTACAGCAGAGATAGAACCGCCAATTGCAGCTCCAAACTTCAAGCCTTCTAAGCCAGCCGCATGACTTACTTTTCCAATATCCCTTACCGTCACAGCTTTAGGGTTAAGTCTGTATTGAATGGCTTCTTCAGTTGTTAATCCAGAATCTGTTACTTTGCCCTCTAAACTTTCGTAGTTCTTGGATTGTTTTAGTTTTATATCAGCTAGCTCAGTTTTGCCTAATTTTCTAAGGGCATCACTTTGTTCAGCTAGTTTTTTAGCTTCTTCTCTACATATAGCCTTCATGTCCTCAACCTGTTCAGTTGGAACTTCAAGTTTATCGACACTAATATAACGTGAGAAATCTTTCTTTTTACCTTCTCCACAAGCAATATCTTTTAATAAGTCTTTCGGATTTTTTACAAACTTCATCTGTGAGGTGATTTCGCTATCATCTAATAGTTCTACAATATCTACGACATTATGATTTTTTCCATAACCTGCAATATCTTCACTTCTAGAGAAACGAGATGACTCCTTATTGATAATAGCCTGTGCGTTACGTTTTGAAACGCTTGCAACCTCAGCTGAGAAACCTGCTTGTTGTTTCACATTTTGATTAACGTAATCAGGATTTAATTTGCCTTGACTTATTTTTAATAAACTTCTATCGAACACTTGTCCTGTTTCATGATTAATACCACGAAGCCCAATTAAAAATTGACTTCCTGCTGTACCATAACGTTGAATCAGTTCGTGTTCTGCACTTGCGATCGCAATATTTCGTAAATCAGAATCCGTACTTTCTTGCTGCTTATATTTTTTGACTACAGTATTCATCATCAATCTCTTAAATTAAAATATTCATCCCGATATATTATTAAACCTCTTTACATACATAAATAGCTCTTTAGAATTCTCTCCATTTGCCCCTGAACATCTAAGGGACTAATAATTCTAATATGGGGCAGCCAATATTGCACAATTGGTGTGACCTCACGTGGGTTTACCTGACGACACGCTAGTAACAGATCGCCATTATCTAGCTTGCGAATCAGTTCTTGATTAGGTAGCAGATCGCGGCGCTCGAAATAACCAGCCACTTTAGCGCTGACCTGCAAGACAATCTCATTGATATGATTGTCAAAAAATAAACTATCTGTATTTATCAGATCAGCCTTAATTTTCTCATCACAGTCAAAGGTCTCGTCAGTAACACACAGACTAGATATTTGGGTAAAGCAAAAATTACGGGTTTTTCCATCGCGCCTACCTACCACATACCAAATTCCGTTTTTATTAAGCAGATGATAGGGTGCAAGCAGATAGTTTTTTTTTGAATTCTTAGTATCTTGATTAGTTTGCTGTCTGATCTTTTGATAATCAAAGCTAATTATTCGACAGTCTTTAATAGCTTGATTGATGAGATTAAACTCTTGGGTTCGCGCCTGAATATTTTCATACTCAAAGCCTTTGATCACAATACTTTGATTCAGCCTGTCATAAAAAAAATCTCGATCAATCTTAGGTAATAAGTCTTGTATGCTGGCAAAATTTGCAAAGCGTCTTATCTCAGTTAGGTTTAAATATCCAACCCGATTGGGTGATAGTTGATAAAAAACAGGACCTGAATCACTAAAATCAAGCGTAGCTAATCGTTCTTGAAAATCGCGTTTAAGCGTACGGTTGCAAACCTTGTAATCTTGGGCCAACGACTGGATGTTGAGACGCTCACCATTATTTAAACGAATAATAATGTCCGATAGCCGATAGGCTAAACGTTCGTGTTTTTTACTGCCCATCAACACATGTATCCTATTTTATTACTAAATATTATTTTTTATTATATTATTGTAATTATCTTCTTTTATATTATTGTGTCAATAGAATAAGACAAATATTCAGTCGTTATTATTAAGCCTAATTTTCCTTGGTTTATGTTAGCAAGTATAAATGGTAGTAATGACAGGTTGTGTCTAGTGATAGGTTAATCATATTCAATAATACTCTACCTTTAGAAAAGCTTTTAATTAATGAGAGCAATCGTGAAAGTATGAAATGCCTACAATCATGATAGTTAAATTGGGGGTTAATAGCTTAAGCTAAGACTTACTGAGATTAGCCTGTAAATAGAAACATTCAAAATTTATTTGATATTGCTATACTGATGCCTAAAACGAAAAATACTAACGACACCGATTGACGTATAGTGACTCTTATCTATAGATTTGCTACTACAACCATTTTATTATTGATCAAGTGAGCTATTCATCATGAGCTTCAACGAAGATACCCGCGTCAAAATTCCCACAATCCTTCACTTGATGAAGCTAGGCTATCAGTACTTATCGCTTAAAGATGCCCAATGGGATATCGATACCAACATTTTCCCTGAGCTGTTTCATGATGCCATGATGCGAATAAATAAGGGTATTAAAGACGATGAGGTCAAACGTCTATTCGAAGATGTGAAGTTGCTCTTAGACAATGAAGATTTAGGCAAGGCTTTTTTTGACAAGCTATCTGAGCGTTCAGGTACGAAGCTAATTGACTTCGAAGACTTTGACAACAATAGCTTTCACGTAGTAACTGAGCTGACTTGCAAAAACGGCGATGAAGAATTCCGTCCGGACATCACCTTGCTCATTAACGGTATGCCATTAGTGTTTATAGAGGTCAAAAAGCCGCATAATCGAGAAGGTATTATCGCTGAGAGAAATCGTATCAATACACGATTTGAGAATCCTAAATTCAAACGGTTCGTTAATATCACGCAGTTTATGATTTTTTCAAACAATATGGAATATGTGGATGGCGATCCTGAACCATTGAGAGGGGCGTTTTATGCCAGCTCTTCTTACCACAAACCGATATTCAACTATTTCCGTGAAGAAGAGACGTTTAACTACACGGCATTACTAAAACCAATTACTGAAGCTGATGAGCTTAGAGTACTGAAGGATAACAACTTAGAAGTTATTCGAAATAGTTCAGAGTTTCAAACCAATAAGCAGCCAGAACGTCCTACCAATAGCATCTGTACCTCTTTAATCAGTCGTGAGCGATTAGCATTTGTTTTACGTTATGCGCTGGTTTATGTGAACGAGACTAAAGGGCTAGAAAAGCATATCATGCGTTACCCGCAGATGTTTGCGACTAAGGCGATTGGTAATAAACTTGATGAAGGTATTAGAAAAGGCATTATTTGGCATACACAAGGCAGCGGTAAAACTGCCTTGGCTTTTTATAATGTGCGCTTTCTAACAGACTATTTTCAAAAGCAACGAATAACACCTAAGTTTTATTTCATCGTTGATAGATTAGACTTACTACAACAAGCACAGCGTGAGTTTACAGCGCGTGGTTTAAGAGTTCGAACCGTTGACTCCAGAGATGATTTTGCCCGTGATATTAAGGCAACCAAAGCCATTCACAATGATGCAGGTGTACCTGAAATCACAGTGGTCAATATTCACAAATTTAAAGACGATCCTGACGTTGCTTCAACGAAGGACTATAACGTAGATATCCAGCGAATATACTTTTTAGATGAAGTGCATCGTAGCTATAACCCTAAAGGCAGTTTCTTAGCGAACCTAAAAGAATCGGATCCTAATGCTATTAAAATCGGTTTAACAGGTACGCCGCTATTGGGTGATGACTACAATTCAAGAGCGTTGTTTGGTGATTATATTCATAAGTACTATTACAATGCCTCTATTGCTGATGGCTATACTCTGCGACTGATAAGAGAGGAGATATCTACTAGCTATAAACTGATCCTACAAGAAGCACTTGCTAAAGCTAAGGTGTTGGTAGGCGATGTTAAGCGTGAGGATATATATGCTCATTCTTGCTTTGTTGAGCCGATGCTTGAATACATTGTGTCAGATTTTGAAAAAAGTCGTGGGGCGCTAAATGATGCAAGTATAGGCGGCATGGTTATTTGTGATAGCGCACCGCAAGCCAAGCATATGTTTGAGCTGTTTAATAAACTCTATGCTCAAGACGAAGCGGCTACTGACAATCAAGCGTCGGACTCGAACGTTAAAACATTAGCAGAGATTCGTCATGAAGAAATAAAAGTCAAATCTGCTCAACTGATTTTGCACGATGTTGGTACTAAAGAAGAGCGTAAGGACTGGGTAGAAGATTTTAAAGCTGGAAAGATAGACCTTTTATTTGTGTACAACATGCTACTGACTGGCTTTGATGCCAAGCGTTTGAAGAAGCTATACCTTGGACGTATGGTTCGTGCACACAATCTCTTGCAAGCGCTCACTCGTGTGAACCGTACTTATAAAGATTTTAGATATGGCTATGTGGTTGACTTTGCGGATATTAGTGCGGAGTTCGATGCGACTAACAAAGCCTATTTCGAAGAGCTGCAATCAGAGTTTGGCGATGAAATGGAAAGCTACTCACACCTGTTTAAATCGCACGAAGAGATACAGCAGGAAATCGAGCATGTTAAGGATGTACTGTTTCTTTACGAGACGGATAACATGGAGGTATTCAGCGATCAGATTAGCCAAATTCAAGATAGAGAAACGGTACTGAGCCTTAAAAAAGTGCTTGCTGATGCTAGAAGTCTATATAATCTGGTTCGGCTCCAAGGCGACTATAAATTCTTAGAGGAACTTGATTTCAATAAGTTAAACGTTCTTTACCGTGAGACCAGTCATCATCTTGATTTATTAAACACCAAGCAAAATCTAGAGCAGGGTATAGGCACGAGTAATTTACTTAACCAAGCCTTAGAAGATGTGATATTTAAGTTTACTAAAATAGGCGAAGAAGAACTGGTACTGGCCGATGAGCTAAAAAGTACCCTACGTAAAACCCGTGAAGCGATGGCAAGCAATTTTGATCAGAAAGATCCTGAATTTGTCAGCCTAAAAGAAGAGCTTGAGCGTATCTTCAAAAAAAGAAAGCTTAGCGAAGTCTCACAAGAGCAGATGAATGCAAATATTGAAGAGCTCACTAAAATTCATAAACGCATAAAAGAGCTCAACCGTACGAATGAGCAAATGCGGCAGAAATACAAAGGTGATGCTAAATATGCTCGAATACATAAACGGTTAACTGAGCCTCAGCACACGGATATAAACAGTTCCGAACGTACCATACATGAAGCACTAATGGCTGTAAAAAACGACGCGGATGAGAAGGTACTTAACAGTAGTCAGATCATCGATAACGAAAGCTACTTTGAGGGGCAAATGATGCCTATCGTCATTAAACGATTTATGAAGGATCACAAAATCAAATTAAAACCTGACAGCTCACGCTACATCAATAAGCTGGTTGTCTCAGAATACATCAATGAATATAACGTTGGAGCAAGATCATGGTAGAGCTTGAATTTAAAGCTAAAACCCAAGAGTTAATCGATAGTTTAAAAAGTATTTGTGCCAATTATGGTCTAGGTAATGACGGTAACGAGTTTAAAATTATTACCCAAATATTCTTATACAAGTTTCTAAACGATAAGTTTGCTTATGAAGCTAAAAAAATAGATGAAGATATCGCTAAGGCCGACAATTGGGAAAAAGCGCTTAGTGATATGAGTGCAGAAGACTATGAAATGCTACAGCTACAGATGAGCGCAGATACTGCTCGTTTGGAGCCTCAGCACTTTATCAGCTATCTATTTAGCCAGAGTAACGCGCCTGACTTTGCTAAGCTATTTGATGACACGCTGATTGATATCGCGATTAAGAACAATGACATCTTTGCAGTAAAAACAGATGGCGGTGCAAAGGTCGTGCTGTTTGATCGTCTCAGTCAATACATCGCTGATGAGTCTAAGCGTGATGACTTTTGCCGTGCGGTGATTAATAAGCTGATTGAATTTAGCTTTGAGCGTATTTTTGACCAAAAGTTTGATTTTTATGCGGGTATTTTTGAGTATTTAATTAAAGACTACAACAGCAACTCAGGCGGTAAATACGCCGAGTATTTCACCCCACATGCAGTCGCTCGCATTATGGCTGAGATATTGGTGCCACAAGCAGAGCGTGGTAAGGTGAGGGATGTTACCTGTTATGATCCTTCAGCAGGTTCAGGCACGCTATTAATGAACGTTGCCCATGCCATCGGTGAAGACCGTTGTATCATTTATACGCAAGATATTTCACAAAAATCATCGAATCTATTGCGCTTAAATTTAATTTTAAATAACTTAGTACATTCGATACCTAATGTGATTCAAGGCAATACGATTCAGCATCCGTATCATAAAGACGGTGAGACGCTTAAGAAGTTTGACTATATCGTCTCCAATCCACCGTTTAAGCTCGACTTTAGTGACTATCGAGATGCGCTAGATAGCAAAGACAACAAAGAGCGTTTCTTTGCGGGTATTCCAAAGATCAAGCCGAAAAGTGCAGATAAGATGGAGATATATCAGCTTTTTTTACAACATATCATCGCGTCACTTAAAAAAGGTGGTAAGGCGGCAGTGGTTGTACCTACTGGTTTTATCACCGCACAGTCGGGTATTGATAAAAAAATACGTGAAAAGCTAGTCGACGAAAAAATGCTCGCCGGTGTGGTTTCTATGCCATCAAATATCTTTGCTACTACAGGGACAAACGTGTCAATCGTGTTTATCGATGACAGCAATGATGGCGATGTCGTATTAGTTGATGCATCTAATTTAGGCAAGAAGGTCAAAGAAGGGAAAACCCAAAAGACGGTCTTGAGTGCTAAGGAAGAGCAACAGATTGTTGATGTGTTTAATAGCAAAGAGCAAGTCGATGATTTGTCCGTAGCGGTAAGCTATGCTGATATAAAGAAAAAAAATTATAGCCTGAGTGCTGGTCAGTATTTTGAAGTAAAAATGGAATATGTCGATATTACTGCTGAGCAGTTTGCTGAAAAGATGCAAGGCTTTACTGATAATTTAGATAGCTTATATGAAAATTCTCATAAGCTAGAATTAGAGGTAAAAAAGCAATTAGAAGGATTGAAGTATGAGTAACCAGCTTACAACCTTGGCGCATAGTAAAGTTGAGTTTATAGATGGGGATCGTGGCAAAAACTATCCAAATAAGTCGCAGTTACTAACTAGTGGATATTGTGTGTTTCTTAACACTAGTAATGTTAGGAAAGGATGGTTTGATTTTAGTAAAGTTGAGTTTATTGATGAAGTCAAAGATAAAGAGCTTAGAAAAGGTAAGGTTAAGAATAACGATCTTATACTTACTACTAGAGGAACAGTTGGTAATGTTGCTTTAATAACCGAAGATATACCATTTGAAAACATTAGAATTAACTCTGGCATGGTAATTGTTAGAACTACTACTAGTACGCTCAATCCATATTTTTTATTACTATTTTTTCGATCAAATTTGTTTGAAAAACAGTGTTTATCACATGGATCGGGAAGTGCTCAACCTCAATTACCAATTTCAGCTTTAAAGTATATTTCTTTACCTGATTTAGATATCAAATATCAGGAAAAAATTGTCTCTACTATACGAGCTTTAGATAAAAAAATTGAAATTAACAACCAAATTAATGCTGAGCTAGAAGCGATAGTAAAGACGCTATATGACTACTGGTTTGTACAGTTTGATTTCCCTAATGCAGACGGTAAGCCTTATAAGTCGACTGGCGGTAAGGTAGTTTATAACGAGGTGTTGAAGCGTGAAATACCTGAGGGGTGGAAGGATTCAACATTATGGAATATTGCAATATATTATAATGGTTTAGCTATGCAGAAATATCGTGCTACAGGCGATGAATATTTACCTGTAATCAAGATTCGTGAAATGAATAATGGTATTAGTTCCGACACAGAAAAAGCAAAAGTCGATATACCTAAAGCTGCTGTTATTGAAGATGGGGATTTATTATTCTCATGGTCAGCCACATTAGATGTGAAAATTTGGTCAGAAGGCAAAGGTGCGTTAAATCAACACATTTTTAAAGTGACTTCAGATACTTATCCTCAGAGCTTTTATTATTTTGAGCTTATGAACTATCTAAGTCACTTCAAGATGATGGCTGATTTGCGAAAGACCACTATGGGTCATATTACTTTAGAACATTTAAAACAAGCTAATATTGTGCTACCTCCAATCGAGCTAATTGAAAAGCTCGATGAAAAATTAAAGCCTATCTTTGAGCATATCTTGGTTTTGAAGAAAGAGAGTAACAGTTTGGTTAAGCTTAGAGACTGGCTACTACCGATGTTGATGAATGGTCAGGTGACAGTTACTTAATGAATAATAATTTCTTTTAAAATAATAGTCAGGAAGGTTGTTATGGAACTTGTAGCAAATATTTGGCCTATCGTAGATCAAATGACTGGTGTCGTTCAGCGTTTTTTATTTAGAGCTTATGCTTTAAACGCCACCGATCAAGAGATAAGTACGGTTCTTACAACGCTTGCTCGTTCTGACTATCGAACGGCACAGCTTGTAAAAATACCCGATAACTATGAGCTTATCTCTGAGCATGGCACTATGCCTGGGGCTGTAGAAGTCGCTATGTTTAACCAATATATGCACAGCATTTTAGAGGATACGTTAATAGCTACTGAAAAATCCTTTGCTAATATGGATAACTATGGAATAGGCATAGATGGTCCGCTAATCCCTGAAGCCTTGAAATTTCCAGCAGAGCCGTACCTTGTGACCACTTATCTAATAGAGCTACCTAGTGGTGAGTTGATACCGCATATAAACGCAGGTTAGCTGGGCTGAAAAACGTTTAATTGGGCTTAGGTGCTAGAGCTTGTCTGTGCTGATGAATGGCAAGGTGGGGGTTAGGTAATAAAAATTATATATAGGAATTAATTGATGATAGAGGAATCATGGTTCAATCGCAGCCATCAAGACGCAATCTATAATAAGTATGAAAACTATTATCGGTTATTTGA
Organism: Psychrobacter sp. UBA3483; assembly: GCF_002377905.1. Classification (GTDB taxonomy): domain Bacteria; phylum Pseudomonadota; class Gammaproteobacteria; order Pseudomonadales; family Moraxellaceae; genus Psychrobacter. The sequence goes on from NZ_DFQS01000040.1 coordinate 32,334, forward strand.
AGCGTTATTGCATCCAGATGGTCATGAGGTTTTGAGCTACGAGCTAAAGAATAAGTCATTTTCAGCATATGAGCTTGAGCTAATACTGATGCTACGCCAAGTATTTATTGTGGATATAAAACAAGATGGCTACTTATTAGATTTACTAGAAGGCTTTAATCAATTAGCGGAATGGTTTAAACATTCTGACCAAGCTATCGCTGACTGTGACTACCTATTCGTTCAAGCATGTATCGCATTTATACATGAGCAGATTACTTATCACTTTTCTGAGGATGACCTAGACGCAACGACTCAGGATAACTTACTTGCTTTAGCTAGATTTTCTGTAGATATTGCTGAGTTCTATGCGAATAGAAGTACAGGCTATAAAGATATTCGACTTTCATCTGATAAACAGTATGAGTATATAGAGGAACGGGATCAAAACTTATATGAACTTCTATACTCGTTAAGTAGCTTATCTGCCAACACTAAAGATAAGCTGATTAGTGAAATTATCAGTACTATTAAAAAAGAATATCTTCAACAGCCACCGCTGGATGACGATGGGTTTGCTAACCTTCATGAGTATTTAGGTTATATAAATTACCATGGTGGTGATCATTTTTTGTACCAGATGGCAATTGATGAACTGGATAATGACATTCATTGTGAATTATATCATTTGCCCTTACCTGATATGGTCAAGATTCTTGAGGATGACGTATATGACATTTTCTTTGACGCAGATATGAAAGATATCAGTGACTTGAAGGAGTTCAGAAGCGGTTTAGCAAATAGTGATCAATTTGAACAATTGCTACGAGAAATAAAAAAAGAGTTTATGCGCGGTGTGCCTGAGTATTTTCCTGAATGACTGGCTCAAGAAAAACCTAGCTAATAGTTGTTTGCGTCATAAAAAAGCCCTTTAGCTATTTGCTAGGGGGCTTTTTTGCTAATCATTACTGCGATCTTCTGAATCGTCAAATTTTATATCTTCTTCAATATTATCTACACTTATGATTACAGCATCTTTTACTTGATCTAGCTTCATTTTAGCTTTGACCTTTAAGGTAGCTGGGTGTAAACCCCATTCTGCGCTTCCTAAGCGTTGCAAATGCTGATTATCAAGTGTGCTGTCTTCAAGGGAGGCTGTAATTTCTCTACCAGTATCAAGGTTTCGAATCTTGACTTTACGCTCTAATGTACTAGTGGAATTTACTGATAGTAGTCTATAACGTCCGTCTAATCTTACTACTTCCCATCCTGTTCTGGGCTGCCTAGTCAGCTCTTCAGCATTTTCACCAGTTATTTCTGTTAAATTATTAATGTTAATTTCATCAGCATATCTAGTGCTTCTCACAAGTCTATTTCGTGTCTCATCAGATTGCACATAAATTACTTTTGCCTTTTCATTGTTCGTAGCAACCTTTTCAAGGACATCGACCATTCGTTTATTATTATCAGATAGGGAGTCCACTAAATGTTTCTGAGTTTCTGAGTCTATCTCTTTCTCCGCAATTGCTCGTTTTTTGTCCATCCAGCTCTTCCAAGCTGAATGCCCAAAATAAGTTACAATAAAGAAAACGAAAAGAAGCATTGCTTGAGTTGAGCTCATTTTGCCCACCGTTTCATTAACGAACCCCATAAATAAAGCATTTATATCAATATCTAAGTTAGTCGACCCTTCAGTGATAACTACCTGAATCTCAAGATGTTTTTTTTGCGCTATAGTCAATCTACTTATGTTTTTATCATTATATACTGCTAAAGCAAAAGCTTCATATAACGATTGTTGTAAATCTATGATTCCTTTCATAACGCTAGGGGTAATACTGTTGTGAAATTTCTCACCTGTTAAATGAATGCGGAATACATCCCACCCTTCAACTCGTATGTTGTCTGGATTAATCAACTCAGGATGCTCTAGGTAACTCTCGAAAAAGCTTATAGCATCTAACTCGTTTGAAATGGTTATTCGATTCAAAACAGAAGCCCTTAGTTAATTAGTTGTAGAAAAACATATGCCTAGTTTATACTAAATGGCAAAGCACATGAAAAAATCTTGCTTCTGATCATATACCTACGATCTAGCCTCTGTGGCTCTTCTCAAATGTGTTACTTTACTCATTCCTCTTTTCAACTAGCTATCTATGATGCTTTACTATTGCTAATCATTACCAAAGCCTTATCCTAAGCATTGCTCAGCAGCCAACTGAGCAAGCATGGCTTGAATTTAAGCATAAACTTCATAATGCTGATGAGATTGGCAAGCGCAGATATCTGCGCTTGCCAATGGCGCTTGTTTGGTTGACAAGAAGTAATGATAAACATCGTAAAAACAAGGTGTGTAATCTATTAAAAAAATGCGCTGAGATGGTTCAGTCATTTCTGAGGGTTGGTCTTGGTCTCTTCCAAATATCTAAGGATAGCTAAAAACAGCTAAGCCTAGCTAGATTTAGCTATTTAAAATGTTTCAAAAAGAGCCTAGTAGCTGTCTGAGTCTATCGTTCTGCCAAATATCAGCTTGACTATAGATGTACTCATTCACAATGTATCTTGCCATGTCATCTACATAGGGAGGTGAGCCTATTGGTGTAAAACTGCTATCTATACTTATACCATTCTCTTCCATGTCGACTAGATGATCATAAGCATCTTCAGTTTGTAGCCAAATTGCATTAACCTCATATTTATTAAGCTCTTCAAGCTTCGATATTACGTATGTCATAATCGTAAAATCGTAGTGATTCCATGAGTAAGACCGCCCTGATTGAAGTTGATAGCAAATATCGTCCCAAAGATTTTCAAGAGAGCCTATACCTATTGCAGTATTTTGACCTTGCAACCATCTTATAGTCTGTCTAGCTATTTTTTTTGATAATTTCTTAGAAAGCTCTTTTGAAATGCTAAATGCTATTTGCCTTTCAAGTTTCATATTGGTAAGCCTACATGTTTTATATAAAGCTGAAATAGTTAGAAACTGCAATGCATATTAGACCTCTTGCATAAGTCATTGCTAGCCCTGTAACTTCATCAATGGAAGTCAGTGAACTGGTACTTTCGCAAGAGATCTAATAGACTAAAAGATTATATTTATAATTTACAATAAAGATAAGCCACTTCATTTACGAGGCGGCTTATGTTTATTGTGAATTTTTGACCTACTAGTAATGACTATGTGCAAATTTCAAACTTTGTCTTTATGTTTTTATAGCAGAATAAGGTTTCTTTACCTGACTGAACATATTCATCACTGACAATCTTTTTAGTTTTAGGGTTACGATATTGCTCTATTGCGGGCTTATCATTCAAGGTAATGACATTAACCCCTTTGTCATAATTGCTAGCTGTTTCTATCTCACCGAATGCTTTCGATGTGTAGGTCACATATCTAAAATTATATGAAGATGATGCCCCTTCAGTATGATCGTATTTACACTTTACGGTTTGTGTAAACTTGTTATCTTTATAGATATGGCAAGTCGTATTACCTGTTTCTTCCACTACATGGCAATAACCAGCGGTTGCTATTGATAAACTTATGAGGGCTAATACAATTTTCTTCATACTAATTCCTAGTAAGATTGGTATATAAAATGAGCAAATATTTAAAGAGGGTCTTTACTCTTTAAACGCCTCCTGCACAAGTAATACTCTTTTGTTTTTGATCAAAGGCTAAGCTAAGGTATCCGCCATCTTCTACTTCATAACCACTTTTATCATTCTTGACGACTTTAGTATACTCAGCTTGATCTTTATTAATTTTCGGTAGCTTGAATTGCGGGCGCAGCGTTGTAAATTTACCATCTTTAAAATAAAGTTTTAGGTGATACCATTCATATCCTTGTAGATATTCAACTTTTAGCAACGGTTGACCAAAGGCAGTAGAGTCTTTTAAGGTATACGTCGTATATACTTCTTCTCCTTCAATTTTTGGATTACCCTTTACCTTTTTACTGGCAATTGAAGCTTTATAACGGGCAGGTAGTTTTTCCGTAGGATTAACATAATCGCATCCAGATAACATTGGTTTTAAATATGGTGTCCAATCCGTTGCAGCATTAGCGACTGCCGTATGTCCTAAAAATACCATACCTAAAACTATAAATGCTTTTTTCATATATCTTTGCTCTTATACAATGAGTACCAGTTTTAATATGAGCATGCTTTTATGTAAATCTAATCTTAGATGCTCAAGCTATTTACTACTTACTTACCTTTAAAACTATGTTTCGAGGGTCTTATGTCATAAAAAATTTGGTCAGAATAATAGATGTGTTTCACTACTTACTAGCGAATTTTTTTGCGATCGAGGTCTAACGTAGCATTTTTAAATTTAATATTTTTCTCATAAAAATCTATTTGTTCTCCTAAAGGTACTACGAACCCCATTCCATCACCTCTAGCAGGTTGCCAACATACTGGTTGAATTTTATTACTATTAATCCTTATATAAGCAGGCACATAGGAAGCCGTATCGAAATTACAGATATCACTATGTTTTGCTTTTACTGTGTTCTCAAAATCATCGAAAATGATAAGCTCTTTACCTTCCGAAAACTTACCAATGTTAACTTTGGCATTTTCGGCTGACGCATGACTGCTTCCTAATAAAGAAATAAGCAATAAGCTTACGGTAATACTGAGTTTAAAAGTACTCATTTTATATTTACACCTAGTAATTTCTAAATATATATTTTCTTTAAAGCATGCATTCGTCTAAGGCTAAGTACTACATACGACTATCTCGCTAGCTACTTTATCAATAATTAGCTTTAGTGAAAAAGTGTTTTATGAATTATACTTAAGGAAAATATGAAATGATAGATAATAGTTTGTTTGATTGAAAAATGAACAGCTCAAACCTAGATTTAAGTCTTAAACCTTTAAATGTGAATGTTGTTTCTTATTACTATATAGTCAATCCATAGTAAGACTGAAATAGCCTATATTATGGAAAGTTTAGGTAAACTATTCTCCAGTAATCTTGCTCATATAAATACATAAATTGTAACCCCACTCTCAACTTATTTTTCTAAGGTATTGGTTTACTTAGTTTTTAAAATTTCAGTTAAAACAATTAGAATTTTAAATTCTATAAAAATCAAAAGCCTACGATAAGTTGAGATTGGCGTAAATTGTAATATATGCTTACTCTATCAATCTGCCCCTTTGTTTCAATAAGACTTTTGATGTTAAAGTGCTTTTCTTAGCCGATGCTAATGTGTTGTAAAGCAGCGCTAATACCAGATTTGATAAAAGATAAACAATAGCTTATTGATATATATATCGTTGTCTGAGTGCTACTACAATTTATTTTAGCTGACTCTTTATTTCTGATTACACTAGGGAATACGTTTTGCTGCTAATTGAAAGGGAACTAATGCCAAGATGATGGACGGTAGCGACTTCTCGTATAGGCATAGCGCCTTTAATGCTACGTAACTTTTGCTTGCGAAAAACTTCTTAATAAACCATTATTTATTTCGTCAAATGGATTTTTTATAGCTATTGTGTCGACTCTAGGTCAGATTTGCTATATAGTCAATCCAAAATAAAAT
>NZ_DFQS01000006.1 GCF_002377905.1 Psychrobacter sp. UBA3483
TACTTTCTGATACACCACCAAAGCCTGTAAATCCATTTTAGATAAGTAGGATAGTAAATAAGCATGAGTGATATCCAAGACCCGCTAGTTGTCATGCAACATCGTATGCAGCAGCGCCAGATTTTAGCGATGATGGGTATCAATCAGTGGGTGCAGCCGAGCTCTGAAACCATGAATATCGCCGATATTTCTGCGCCTGCCTTGCCTGATGCGGTTATAGCTAACGCTAGCATTGCATCTCATTCTAATGCTACTACTTCTACAACGAGCACCGAACAGCCAAGCATTGAATCTTCTAATATTGAATCCCCAAATATCGATACTATAAACGTCGCCATAGCAGATATGGTAGATGATGAGTCTAATCATTCTTATGATGACGCTAATGAAACAGGCTTAAGTCCTTCTGACCAACAAAGCCCCGTCATCTATAGTTTTGACTCGACTGCCCCTGATATCTCCAAGCCGGCCGTTACCTCACTTGTAAATACGGTTGTTCAGCAAACTGCTCTTGGTGACATAAATAATACTGCAAGCTTTGAAGATGGCAGTTTTCAAGACGGTGGTTTTAAAGAACAGGGCTTTAAAGAGAAAGACTTTAAAAAAGTAGCACCATTTGATTTACAAGGTGGTCGCTATGGCGATTGGGTGATTTTGGTTGATATCCAAGCACTCAATAATGACAGCCAAAAGCTGTGGCAAAATATCACCCAAGCGCTCTCCATCAATTGTGAGACGACCTCATTCCCTATTTGTGAAGGTATGGATACCGCTGAGCTTGCCAATGCCAGCCTTGCAGGATATGTCTTTAAGATTGGTCGTCGCGAAGAGATAAAAGTTGCCGCATTGACAGTGTTACCTGACGGTCTTGAGCATCCGAACTTTACCACTGTGCCGACACTCGATGAGATGCTTACTGATAGTAGCCTTAAACGTCAGCTGTGGGAGCAGTTATCAAAGTAGTATTAAAGGCTTACCACTTACGATTATTACTACTACTACGGCAGAGATTAAAAAATAACGATAACATTCACCTTTAACATTTAATCTTTAATAACCACGATGATTTCATCATATTTAGGATAATGATTATGACCACTAAAGCCGCTCCTAACCGTGTACCCAACTTTTCAGCGGGACCTGCCACCATACCGACCGCCGTCTTATCACGCGCTCAAGAAGAGTTGCTTGATTGGCAGGGACGCGGTATGTCGGTCATGGAAGTGAGTCACCGTAGTAAAGAGTACATCGCGATTACCGAAAAAGCGGAAGCCAAATTGCGCTCGCTCATGGACATTCCAGATAACTATAAAGTGCTGTTTTTACAAGGCGGTGCCAGCTTACAGTTTTCAGCGATTCCATTAAACTTATTAAATGGTGGCCGCGCAGATTATTTAACGACAGGTACTTGGTCTGGTAAAGCGGTTAAAGAAGCACAGCGCTATGCCAAACTGGGTTTGGGCAAGGTTAATGTGGTGGCAACGGGTAAAGACAGTAATTTTACTGACGTGCCAGCCCAAAGCGATTGGAACCTGAGTAAAGATGTGGCGTATTTCCATTACTGCGCTAATGAGACCATTCATGGTTTGCAGATTTTTGAGCCGCCACAAGTCGATGCGCCAATTATCGCCGATATGTCTTCTTGCATTTTGTCACAGCCAATCGATGTCTCTAAATTTGGCATGATTTATGCGGGTGCGCAAAAAAATATCGGGCCAGCAGGACTAATTATCGTCATTATTCGTGAAGATTTATTGGGCAAAGCGAGTGAGTGGTGCCCGCTGCTGATGAACTATGAACACCAAGCTGAAAAAGAGTCGATGTCAAACACGCCAGCGACCTATTCTTGGTATTTAGCAGGACTGGTATTTGATTGGTTAGAAGAGCAGGGCGGCGTTGCTGCTATTGGTAAAATTAACCAACAAAAAGCGGATTTATTGTATAAAACCATCGATGACAGCAGCTTTTATAGCAATCCCGTTGACCCCAAATATCGCTCTATCATGAACGTGCCGTTTACGTTAGCGGACAGCAGCCTTGATAAAGTGTTTTTAGAAGAGTCAGAGGCGGCGGGCCTCATGAATCTAAAAGGTCACCGCGATGTCGGTGGTATGCGCGCCAGCATTTATAATGCAGTGTCATTAGAGTGGGTACAGCAGTTGGTTGACTTTATGATTGCCTTTGAAAAAAAGCACGCTTAAGTTAGTACAGGCTTTGAAACAAAAGGCGCAACTTTAAGAGCTGCGTCTTTTTTTTATGTCTATTAGCGTTTTTTTAAGTAGCATAATGCGTTATGTAGCACCCTTAACACCGCAAAGCATTAGGTTAAAAAACCTAAGTTTGTTATGATAAAATTTCTTCAATTGCCTATTTTGCCGTCAGTCGCGCATTTTTTATCCAAGTCGGTTTAGAGTAGAAGGTCGTTATGAGGGGTATTACATAGTCATGATGCTAAAAAACACCATGCTAAAAGCCGTCTTGCTTGTCATGACTAGCAGCTGGATACCTGTTAGTATCGCAGCGCCAATCACCACGACTGCGCTTGGGCACAATAGTACCACTGAGTATATTGACGTTCCATACATGCCCTATGCCAATCCAAAGGCGCCCAAAGGTGGTACGCTTTCATTGGATGCACGCGGCACCTTTAATGCGGCCAATAAATGGATGACCACAGGTGTGGCGATGGTTGGTACGGACTATCTGTATGATACCTTGATGACAGGCTCACTCAATGAAGCCTTTACCATGTATCCGCAGCTGGCAAATAAAGTCACGTATGATCCTGACGATACCAGTTGGATTATTTACCATGTTAATCCTGCTGCGCGCTTTTGGGACGGGTCGCCAGTGACCAGTAGTGACGTCAAAGCCACTTATGATGCGATATTGAATAAAGGCCCGATGTATATCCGCAGCTATTTGGGCGATATTAAAGACATTGAGATTATCGATAAGCAGCGGGTAAAGTTTGTTTTTAAGTCTGATGATAATAAAGAGATATTATTAACGGTTGGGCAATTCCCTATTTTTGCTAAATCCTCGATTGATACAGATTTTGAGAAAATCACCTTAACGCCGCTCATGGGCAGCGGTCCTTATAAACTTGGCCGTGTCGATGCGGGGCGTGCGGTCAGCTATGTGCGTGATCCCAATTATTGGGGTCGTGATTTGATGGTCAATCGTGGTCGTTATAACTTTGATAGGATTAAGTTTGTCTATTATCAAAGTGATGAGATTGCTTTTGAGGGTTTTAAATCTGGGCAATATCGTTTCCGTCCGGAGAATAAAGCTTCTAATTGGGCAACAGGTTACAATTTCCCCGCCGTCAAAGCAGGTCTAATTAATAAAGAAACCATCAGCAGCGAAAATCCAGTACCTATGCAGGGTTTGGTCATGAATATGCGTAGGCCACTTTTTCAAGATATTCGCGTTCGCCAAGCCTTGACCGCAGCTTACGATTTTGAGTGGATGAATAAAACATTATTCCATGGGCAATATGAGCGCTTACAAAGCTTTTTTCATGGCTCAGAGCTTGCTGCTACTGGTATGCCATCTGCGGCTGAGATGCAGGTATTAAGCCCATTGCTCGCCAAGCTTGAACCGATTCAGCGGCAAGCGGTACTAGACGAATGGCGATTGCCAACCAGCGATGGTAGCGGCTTTAATCGTGAGGGGTTGTTAAAGGCGCGGCAGCTGTTGCTAGATGCGGGTTTTTATTATGATGATATGAAGTTGTATCAACCAAACGGCAAGCTTGCTCAGATTGAGATTTTGATGACAGGCGAAACCATGGGGCGTGTATTATTGCCTTATATCCGTAATCTAAAGCGTTTGGGCTTTGATGCGAGCTTACGTCAAGTCGATGGGCCGCAATATTACGAGCGCATACGCCGTTTTGACTATGATGTGGTCGTCGATGTCTTCGCCCAAAGTCTATCACCTGGTGCTGAGCAAGTGGGTTTTTGGGGCAGTGCCGCTGCTGATGAAGCAGGTAATCATAATACTATCGGTATTAAAAATCCTGCGATTGACAGTGTTATTAAAAAATTGGGCGACGCTAAAAATCGCGATGAGATTGTCTTATATACGCACGTACTTGATCGCCTGCTACGGGCAGGACATTATTTAGTCCCTTTATACGGCAAACCTAGCACCAATGTTGCCTACTGGAATCAATATCGTCATACTGCAAAACTCCCGACCAATGCTATCGGTATCGATTATTGGTGGACAGATAAAGAAGCAGAAGCTCGCGTTAATCTATACTTAAAGCAATAGTTTAAAATAATGGCTCAAAACAGTTATTTAAAAATTATCATTTAAACCAGTAAATAAAATCGTGTTTCATTTGGTTTTTAAAATTTAATAAAAAACATCAGTAATAAAGACAATCACTGCTAAGGATTTTATATGAGTATTCGTATTCACCCCATTAAAGCGTTCAATGACAACTATATTTGGACACTCATTAATGAAAATAATAAGCAGGCGATTGTCATTGATCCGGGTCAAGCCGAGCCAGTTATCGCCTATTTAGAAGAAAACGGCTTAGAGCTGACGTCCATCTGGACCACGCATCATCACCATGATCATATCGGCGGCGTCGCCGAGCTACAAGAATCTTATCCAATGACGCATTTGGTTGCGCATACCGAGCACAATGTCGATGAAGATCAAACTATTAAAGACGGCAGTACGGTCAGTGCTTGGGGCTGTGCCGCGCAAGTATGGGATGTGTCCGGTCACACCGCAAGCCACGTGGCATATATTTTGGATATCGATGGACAGAAGCATTGTTTTTGCGGTGATACCTTGTTTAGTGCCGGTTGCGGACGCGTCTTTACCGGCACGATTGAGCAATTGCATGACAGCTTTAAGCGTTTAAATGGCTTGCCAGCTGAGACGCTGCTGTATCCAGCCCATGAATATACTGCCAGCAACTTACGCTTTGGCTTATCTATTGAACCGGCTAATGAAGCGATGCAGCAAGCGCTTGCGCAAGCAGAAGAAAAAACCGCTCAAGGTATCCCGACGCTGCCAGTCACTTTAGAGCATGAACGCGCAATCAATGTGTTTTTACGGACGCAAGAGCCAAGTGTGATCGCAGGGGTGAAGTCTAAAATGACTATAGACGATGATAAGTCTTTGACGGTGTTCGCCGCGTTACGTGAGCTTAAAAATAACTTCTAAATACTAAGTTGTCATCTCTCTTTATTTTAGGAAGCCGCCATTATGGGTCGTTATATCTTAAAAAGGTTATTACTGATATTACCGACGCTATTTTTGATATTGCTGGCGAACTTTGTCATTGTACAAGCGGCGCCCGGCGGCCCTGTTGAGCAGCAACTGGCACTTATTGAGCAAAGCGCAAAAGACAGTGCGCTAAGTGGTAATCTTGGCGCGGGTAGTGCCGGTGGCAACAATAGCACTTACCAAGGTACGCGTGGTCTATCTGAGGAGATGGTGGCGGCGATTAATGCGCAATATGGCTTTGATAAGTCAGCCCCTGAGCGTTTTTGGCTGATGCTAAAGAATTACGCCAAGCTTGATTTTGGTGAGTCGTTTTTTAAAGGTCAATCGGTGACGGATTTGATTGTCGAAAAGCTGCCCGTATCCATCTCGCTTGGGCTTTGGAGCACGCTGCTGATTTATATGATCGCCATTCCACTGGGCGTGTATAAGGCCATGCATCATGGCTCAGGAATTGATAAAGCAACGGCCATGCTACTTGCTATCGGCCATGCGATACCCGTTTTCGTATTTGCCGTCATATTACTAGTATTTTTTGCTGGTGGCAGCTACTGGAATATTTTCCCACTGCAAGGATTAACCTCTGAGAATTTCGATCAATTAAGTGTACTTGGTAAAGTAAAAGATTACTTTTGGCATCTGGCGCTACCGCTCCTAGCAAGTACCGTTGGCGGCTTTGCAGGCTTAACCTATTTGACCAAGTTTAGCTTTTTAGAAGAGCTTGGTAAGCAATATGTCCTCACCGCGCGTGCCAAAGGCTTGGGTGAGCGCCAAGTTTTATACGGTCATGTCTTTCGTAATGCCATGCTGATTATTATCGCCGGTATCCCAGCAGCAATCGTTGGGATTTTCTTTGCCGGCAATTTTTTGATTGAGATTATCTTTAAACTTGATGGTTTGGGGCTCTTAGGTTTCGAAGCCATTCAGCAGCGTGATTATCCGGTGATATTTGGCACGCTGTTTATCTTTACCTTAGTGGGGCTGTTATTACAGTTAATCAGTGATTTGAGTTATCACTTAATTGATCCGCGTATTGATTTTGAGGGGCGCTAATGTCAAGTCATCCATTATCTTCAACGCCCTCAGCTGCCTCTTCTATCCCACTAGAAAAAAAACGTCGTCTAAATCCTATTTGGCAGGCACGCTTAAACCGCTTTCGTCACAATCGCCTTGGAGTGATATCGCTATTTATTTTTGCCCTGATATTTGTCATTTGTATGGCAGCCAATGTGATTGCTAATGACAAGCCGCTACTGGTGCAGTATCAAGGCGACTATTACTTTCCTGTCCTAAAAGCCTATCCTGAAACAACTTTTGGTGGGGTATTTGAGACCGAAGCCAACTATAAAGACCCTGCAGTGCAAACGCTGATTGATGAGCAGGGCTTTTATATTATGCCGCCCATTCCGTTTGCCGATCAGACGCCAAACGTTGAGTTAGGTATTCCATACCCAGCCGCGCCCAATAGCCAGAACTGGCTTGGTACCGATGACTTAGGCCGCGATGTACTGGCACGGATACTTTATGGGTTGCGGGTATCGTTATTGTTCGGTATCGCCTTAACGCTTGCGGGTGCACTCATTGGCATTATCGTTGGTGCGATACAAGGGTATTATGGTGGCTGGGTAGATTTGGCAGGGCAGCGCTTTATGGAAGTATGGGGCGGTATGCCGCAGCTGTTTATGATTATTATTTTGGTCAGCTTATTCAGCCCTAGTATCTTTATGCTGTTTGCCATGATGTTGTTATTCGGCTGGATGGGATTAGTCGGTTTGGTACGGGCAGAGTTTTTACGTGCGCGTAACTTTGATTATGTCCGTGCCGCGCGTAACCTTGGGGTGTCAGACAGTCAAATCATGCTCAGGCATATCTTGCCAAATGCATTGGCATCAAGCTTGTCACAACTGCCATTTATTCTAACCGCTAATATCATTGCTTTAACAGCGCTAGACTTTTTAGGATATGGGCTGCCACCTGGTTCGCCGTCGCTTGGTGAGCTGATGGTACAAGGGAAAAATAACCTCGATGCTCCTTGGCTTGCGCTATCAGGGTTCTTTAGCTTAACTTTTATCTTATCATTGCTCATCTTCGTTGGCGAAGCGCTACGTGATGCCTTTGATCCGAGGCGCTCCTGATATGTCAACTGATAAAATAATAACCGCTAATATGACGACGACTACTGAGCAAAATGCTAATGAGCAAAATGCCTATTTAAATCATAGTCATAGCAATAGCCAAAATAAGCTTATGCTGAGCGTCGATAAACTTAGCATCGTCACGGACGCAGGCATCCTTCTGGTTGATAAGCTATCTTATGAGCTACGGCAAGGGCAGACATTAGCTATCGTAGGTGAGTCGGGCTCTGGTAAGTCGATTGCCAGTCTTGCGCTATTAGGTTTGCTACCGGACAGTTTGACGGTTACAGGGCAGGTAAGGCTAGCAAACGCCACAGGCATGAGCGCGCTGCCAATAGCCAATGACAAAGGGCGCAATGCTGCGCTGCGCTCTATTCGCGGGCAGCGTATCGGTATGGTATTTCAAGAGCCGATGACGGCGCTAAACCCACTACATACCGTCGGCAAACAAATTGCAGAATCCTTGCGTATCAGCGGTATCCCCAAAAAACAGTGGCGCGATAAAAGTATTGCTTTGCTAGACGATGTCAATATCAACGACCCTGCTGATAAGCTAAATCGCTATCCGCATGAATTATCGGGCGGTCAACGCCAACGGGTAATGATTGCCATGGCATTGGCGCAGCAGCCTGATATCTTAATCGCCGATGAACCGACTACCGCGCTTGATGTCACCCTGCAACATGAGATTCTTGAGCTACTAGATAATCTCAAATGTCAGCACAATATGGCAATGATATTAATCAGCCATGATCTCAATCTGGTCAGGCGTTATAGTGATGATGTCATCGTTATGCGCCAAGGACAAACGATTGAGCAAGGGCAAACGGCAACGGTATTTAGTGAGCCAAAAGCAGAATATACCCGCTCGCTTATTCAGCAAGACTTTGGACAGGCATTGGATTTATTCGCTGACAGTAGTCAGCAACCAACCGTATTGCAGGTCAGCAACCTAAAAGTACAGTTTCCTATTGAAAAAAGTTTATTTGGTGGTACTAAACGTTGGTTTGATGCGGTAAAAGATGTCAATATGACCCTGCAGAAAGGTCAGGCATTAGGTATCGTTGGTGAGTCAGGTTCTGGGAAAACCACGATTGCTCTTGCGCTAAGCCAATTACTCAGTAATCAAGCGCGTGTCAGTGGTCAGATAATGGCCAATGGACAAGATATTACAGCATTGTCCAAACGTAATTTGCGCACCTTCCGTTCGCAAATTCAAATGGTATTTCAAGACCCCTTTGCCAGTATTAACCCTCGCATGACGGTCATGCAAATCGTCGAAGAAGGGCTGTTAGTACAAGGTGTCAATAAAGCAGCACGCCAACAAGCAGTGATGGATAGTTTGGCGACTGTGCATCTCCCCGTTGAGTTTGTGCAACGTTATCCGCATGAGCTATCAGGTGGTCAGCGTCAGCGCGTGGCGCTCGCCCGTGCACTCGTTATGCGACCAAGTCTGTTGATATTGGATGAGCCAACGTCGGCGCTTGATAGCACCACGCAGGTTACGGTGGTTAGCTTACTACGGGAAATTCAAGCAAAATTGAAAATCAGCTATGTGTTTATCAGCCACGACTTAAAAGTAGTCCGCGCCTTATGTCAGCATATGATGGTGATAAAAGACGGTGTGTGTATTGAGTCGGGCCCTAGCGAAGAGGTGTTTAATAATCCACAGCACCCGTACGCGCAGCAGTTGTTGCAGGCGAGTATGATTTAGCCTGAGCAGCAAACCAAACATTGATTCGAACCCAAAGAAATTGGAACATCCTATATGATCGGTAGGCTCAGTATAAAACCCATCCAAGCCCGAGATACCAGTGAGCCAAATCGTCCCTCAACCACGCTTGAGCTGCTATTTGACTTGGTTTATGTCATTGCTGTCGCCGCCGCTGCCAATGGGTTTTATAATCGCTTGAGTGAGCATGACCTGTCAGGGTTTTTAACCTTTATCATCGCGTTTTTTATCTTGTGGAATGCGTGGACCAGCTTTACGTGGTTTGCGTCAGGATATGATCCTGATGATTGGTTTTATCGCATCTCAGTGATGTTCCAGATGTTTGGATCACTGATGATAGCGGCTAATATCCATCAGTTTTATGAGCAAGGGCTGACATGGATTGGGGTGACGGGCTATGCCATTATGCGGCTGGCGAGTTGTAGTCAGTGGTGGCGCGTCTATCGACAAGTACCGGGTCACCAAAAAGTCGCTGGCCGCAGTATGGTCGGCTTGTTAACTCTGCAAGCGTTTTGGATAAGTTGGCTGTTTTTACCCGCATCGCTACAAACGCCCGCTCTGTTCTTGTTTATTTTAGCTGAGCTTGTCATGCCGATGTGGGCACGCTCAGAGCAGTTCAATAATTGGCATCCAGCCCATATTGCGGAGCGTTACGGGCTATTGACCATTATTGTCTTGGGTGAGGGTGTGGTCGGCGTCAGTAACAGTATTCAGTATTTTCTGGTCAATTCTGCCTCAGCCGCCAGCTCCATCATCTTCCTAGGCTCAAGCTTAGTGGCATTGGTTTTTTCTTTGTGGTGGTTATACTTTATCGTGCCATTCGATACTATTTTGAATAAAGAGCGTCGTCGCCATGACTTATTCTTGTTTGGCTATGGTCACTTTTTTATCTTTGCCTCAATCGCAGGGTTAGGCAGTATGTTAAATTTGGTCACAGAATCTGCTGCCGCTGACACCAGCGCGCCTGGCTATCAAATTATCTCCCAGCCTTACGCAATGGGTATGTTGATGGGTATGCTGAGTGTGTTTTTATTAACGCTCACGATACTGCGCGAATTAATGTGCCGTAAATCGCGTCATAACGTCATTGCCATGCTTATTGCTTTGGTAATTATTGGATTAAGTTATATGGCGGTTGTACAAGGACTGCCAATTACTTATGGTATTTGGCTCAGTATCTTGGCACCTGTGGTGATGATTTGGTATTTTAATCAAGATAATCAGCAATGGCTGGTGAAAGAAGCGGATTAATCTGGCTTATCAATAGACACTAAATAATCAGAACATCGCAGTTCATAATAATCATGACATCCTAAAAATAGCGGTGGTACAATAAGTTTGGACAGTAGTTTACTGTAGGTGGACACTGACACAGCACTTTTATAAACATTACCCTTATAAACAGCATCTGTATTTTGCAAGCATTTTTATTTTGCCAGCGGTGATAAATCACTGCTTTAAGTTGTCGTTATTGCTAGTATTAGCATCATTAAAAAGGATTTTTATACCCATGAAAAAACAAAATACTATTTCTAAATTGGTCAGTAGCACGGGCTTACAACACGCCGGTTATTTGGCGGTTGCCAAGACGCGTGCCAAAGTGCTAAAAGCTTTTGCGTATGTTGTCCCTATCAGAAGACCTATGTTATTCGTCGGCGAGACCTCGTGTGAAGATTTGTGCGACATGCTCATCAATGAAGGCAATACCAATGTTTTTATCGTCACTGACGCGGTATTAAACAAACTTGGTATCCCTGCCAAAGTCACGGATTACCTAGATAGCAAAAATATCAGCTATAAAGTCTATGACGGCATTACCCCAGATCCTACTTTTAAAGTCGTCGCAGAAGGACTGCGCAAGTCTGTCGACGCTAAATGCGACTCAATTATTGCCATCGGTGGCGGCTCGGTCATTGATGCCGCTAAGATGATTGCGATGTCACAAGGCAATAACTGCAAGCCAAAACAGCTTATTGGTATCTTGAAAGCTAGAAAGCCTTCGGTTCCGCTTTATTGTATTCCGACCACGGCGGGTACGGGTTCAGAAGCGACTTTGGGTGCGGTAGTATCGGATGATAAAACTCACCAAAAAGCCCTGTCTATCGACCCAAGAATGGTGCCATTAGCAGCGGCTATTGACCCTGTTATTATGAAAGGTATGCCGGCGCATATCACAGCAGATACAGGTATCGATGTCTTGACCCATGCTCTAGAAGCTTGGATGAGTGCCAATGCCAGCGTAGAGACCGACTACTATGCCGCTTCTGCGGTTAAATCTGTGATGCAAAACCTGCCCCTAGTTTATAAAGATGGCGGCAACCTCAAAGCCCGTGAAGAGATGGGTATTGCCGCTCATTACGGCGGTATCGCCTTTAATAAAGCCGGTCTTGGTTATGTCCATGCTATCGCTCACCAGTTAGGGGCGCATTATAGTATCCCCCATGGTCGCGCCAATGCCATTGTGCTGCCGTATGTGCTTGACGTCAATCGTAAAGGCAGCAAGAAAAGATTGGCAGAGCTGGCTCGCAAGACTGGTATGGTTAAATCAGGTCAAGCTGGCAAAAGCGATAGCGAGATTGCCGATCATCTCATCGCGCAAGTACGTGAGTTGATTGCTACGTTGAATATAGATCCGACCATTAAAGATATGCAAAGCAGTGATTTTAATGACATTGCCAAAGCCGCTGCAAAAGAAGTCAGCGATACTTATGCGGTACCGACTTATCTATCCGCTTCTGAAATCAAGGCCATCTTAACCAAGATTAAGCAAGCCAGTGATGAACATGCCAGTCGTGAGGCAAAAACTGATAAAGTTGCTTAATAGCTCTAATTTAATAGTTTCTAATTAATACTCTCTAAAAATAAAAAAGAGCACATTACTGATATCGCAATGTGCTCTTTTTTTTTGACTTTTTTATCTAACGCTGGTTTTATTTGATAGAGATTAGAACGCAGGTTTACGCTTTGGCACCGCATCTAAGAACTCGTTACGTGCTTGATTATCGTGTACATATTCGCCTAGCATCGCTGTACTGCGCGTGGTCGAATGCTGTTTATTAACGCCGCGCATCATCATGCACATGTGCGCTGCATCCATGACCACTGCTACACCGCGGCAACCTGTTACATCCATAATCGTTTGTGCCACTTGTTCGCTTAAATTCTCTTGAATTTGCAAACGACGGGCAAACATATCAACGATACGGGCGAACTTTGATAGCCCTAATACTTGACCATTCGGCAGATAGCCGATGTGCGCGACACCATGAAACGGCAACATATGATGCTCACATAATGAATAAAATTCAATGTTTTGCACCAAGACCAATTCACGATTGGTCGATGGAAATACCGCGCCATTGACCACTTCATCCAAGCTTTGATGATAACCTTGCGTCAAGTGCGCAAACGCTTTTGCCGCGCGTATTGGGGTATCTTGCAAGCCAGGACGTTCTAAGTCTTCGCCAGTTGAAGTGATTAGCTGACGATAGGATTCAACACTTTCTTGAAAATATGTTGCTATTGTTGGGGTATTGCTCATAAGTTTGGCAGCCATCCAAAATGTGGGTGTAGCTTAACGCTAATCCTTGTTTACAAACAGCGTTTGTAAAGGATTTTTATAAAAATTGTGCAAGCTGGGAGGGTTGTGATTATACTTGAAATCCGCTCAACTTCATACTGCTGTGGTCAGTAGATAATCGTTTTAGCAATATTCGGTGCTACTATTACAAGAAATTAAGTCCTTAGACCATATAAGTAAATACAGTATACGAGTGTTTACTTAAAGCAATTCGTGTATAATGGGTCATCTTCTAATTTATGCTTTTCCTCGCTATTTATGAGCGAGCTATTAAAAATAACTTATCATTTAAATCGATTTACAGGGAACTATTATGCTACTACAAGGACAACGCTTTGTCGTCACTGGCATCGCAAGCAAGCTTTCTATCGCTTGGGCAATCGCTGAAGCGCTGCACCGTGAAGGCGCGTCGCTAATTTTGACTTATCCCAATGACAAAATTAAAAAACGGGTCGATATGGCCGCAGAAGCCTTTGAAGCTGATTTGGTACTTGAGTGTGATGTGGCATCGGATGCGTCGATTGCGGCATGTTTTGAGCAAGTGACCGCACATTGGGGCGATGGTATTGATGGCGTTGTCCACGCGATTGGCTTTGCACCGATGGACCAGTTAGATGGCGATTTTGTCAATGCCACCACTCGTGAAGGCAGCCAAATTGCTCATGATATCTCAAGCTATAGCTTTGTGGCCTTGGCCAAAGAAGCACGCGCGCTGCTAGCTATGCGTCATGGTTCTATGTTGACCTTGACCTATGAAGGCAGTATTTCGGTATTGCCAAATTACAACGTCATGGGCATGGCAAAAGCCAGTTTAGAGGCCAGTGTGCGCTACCTTGCTACCTCAATGGGCGGTGAAGGTATTCGTGTTAATGCCATTTCGGCAGGTCCTATTCGTACCCTTGCGGCAAGCGGCATCAAGTCTTTCCGTAAAATGCTCGATATCAGTGAAAAAATTGCCCCGTTACAGCGTAATATTACCCAGAGCGAAGTCGGTAATGCGGCACTTTTCTTGTTATCACCGTGGGCATCTGGTATCACTGGCGAGATTATGTTTGTAGATGCAGGTTTTAATACCGTTGCCATCAGTGAGCAATTAATGATGCTTGATGAGACAAAATAATGGCTGTAAGCAGAATTAATATGACTTAAGTAGTAGGGAAGGCAGCCAATTGGCTGTCTTTTTGGTTATAATATGGGCTTTTTGGTGTTAAGCCATTAGGCAACGAATATGATAACCAGATTACCAAAATGGATATTGTGGGGCGGCGCTGTACTGGCATTTAGTGCAGGCTGCGTCAATACCGCCGCATTAATGGGTTTTACCAATCTATCTGTCTCGCATGTGACCGGTAATGTCAGCTTATTTTCAGCAGCGATTGCCCATTTAGACGGTCGCAGTATTTTATATATCGGTGCCTTGCTGCTGTCTTTTTTGGCTGGGGCAATATTAAGCGGTTTTGTGATTGGGCAACGATCATTAAAGCTGGGTCGGCGTTACGGCAGTGCCCTGTATATAGAAGCGGCGCTATTATTGATGAGCTATTGGTTATATCAGCAGCATGATTATTTAGGACAATTGGCAGCGGCGATGGCGTGCGGCTTACAGAATGCGATGGTCGCCACTTATAGCGGCGCGGTTATTCGTACCACGCATTTGACAGGTCTAACCTCGGATATGGGCGCTGCCATCGGTAACTGGTTGGCAGGTCGCCGTATTAGTAAACCCACCTTAGGTTTTCAAGCGATTATTTGGTACTGCTTTTGCGGTGGCGGCGCCGTCGGGGCGTTTTTATATGCCAAAGTTGGCTATGGCGCGTTATTTGTGCCTATTAGCATTGTTTTGAGTGCAGCTTTTTTCTATAACTATATGTCAGACCGTTTGCCAGAAAAAAGACAGCCGAGACAAAAAAAGCGCCCATCTGCTTGATGAGCGCTTTTTATTTTAACTTTTTGATTCAAATAAGCTTAACGAGACAAACTACTTATCGTCTTCTTCGTGATCTTCATGTTCATGCAACCCTTGCATCATATCTAATACGGAGTCGTCGGTACGCTGCTGATCTTTTTTATCCAAGCCATCTTGATTGATGTCTTTTGGCGCCATTTTTGTGGTCGAATCGGTTTTATTTGAATTTGGCATAAAGTACTCCTGTTTGTTTTTATCAATGTCCAATAAAAATTTTAAAAATATAATGGGTAAATTTATCGGCTTTTAGCTTTAATTAACTTATTTAGTATGAGATAGCACTGTACGCTTGTACATACACGGTGTACGCTTGTTTAGTGACGATGTGTAACCATACATCACAAGGATTACTGCTTAATTTTTCTATAACCACATTTATTGCAAAATTATCAGCAGCACTCTTAAATCAGTTTTTTGTTATATATCTGCTATGATGACGGCGTATTTTTGCGGTTACCGATTGATGAAGGGTATATCGCCAAAATACGCTTTTATTTTAGGTTTTTTACACTGTCTTTGGGGAAAATAAGGACATTTTATGTCAGAGCAAAAACTAGATAGCCATCTTCCTGATGATGGCAACGAGTATTTATTTACCGATACTTTTCCAAAAGGTACAGGTAAAGGGTTGATAGTGGTCGCTATTGCGGCGGTTATCAGTATGATTATCTATAACGTTTTGCCGTTTGATATCAATGCAAATAAAGGCCTGGCGATGTTGTTTTTCATCGGGGTACTGTGGCTGACAGAGGCGGTGCACGTTACGATTACGGCGCTTTTGGTCGTCGTCGTTGGTGCGTTGATTGGCATTCCAGAGTTTGATGCGGAGATTGGCTTACAAAGCTTTGCCAATCCGACGATTTATTTATTCTTTGGTGGTTTTGCTTTGGCAGCGGCACTACATGTACAGCAACTGGATAAAAAAATTGCGTTGAAGATTTTATCGATGTCAGGCGGTAAGCTCAGTACGGCAGTATTTTTGATATTTGGTGTGACAGCGTTTTTGTCGATGTGGATATCGAATACTGCGACCGCGGCGATGATGTTGCCACTAGCACTCGGTATTTTGACCCAAGTTGACCGTGAAAAAGACCGTGGCACCTTTGTTTTTGTATTACTGGGTATTGCTTATTCAGCGAGTCTTGGTGGTTTGGGTACGATTGTTGGTTCGCCGCCAAACGCTATTGCCGCAAAGGCACTTGATATTGCGTTTGTAGACTGGATGAAGTTTGGTATACCGATGATGTTGGTGCTCTTGCCATTATTATTGGGTGCCATGTATGTGTATTTAAAACCAAATCTAAACCGTAAGATTGTACTGCTTGAAGACGAGCCTATCGCTTGGAATAAACCGCGTATAGTGACGATTATCGTCTTTATCATTACCGCCCTTAGTTGGATATTTTCCAAAAAAATCGGCGCTGCATTAGATATCACGGATACTGATGCCGTAATTGCCTTATCCGCTGCTGCTGCTGTAGTGAGCTTGGGTTTGGTCTCATGGAAGCAAGTGTCTGATAATACTGATTGGGGCGTGCTCATGCTGTTCGGTGGTGGTATCGCGCTATCGACGATTTTGAAAGTATCAGGTGCGTCTTTGGTACTGGGCGAAACGGTTGCCAATGCGCTGTCTTCATCACCGCTTATTATAGTGATGATTGCCGTATCGGCATTTATTATCTTCTTGACAGAGTTTGCTTCTAATACGGCTTCTGCTGCTTTGTTAGTGCCAGTGTTTGCTGCTATCGCTGAGCAAATGGGACTGCCACAGGAAGTGCTCGTCTTGGTCATCGGTATTGGCGCCTCATGTGCATTTATGCTACCGGTTGCCACGCCACCGAACGCGATTGTCTTTGGTACGGGTCTGATTAAGCAAAACGAGATGATACGTGTTGGTGTTATTTTAAATATTCTTGCTACCCTAGTCGTCGGGTTGTGGGCGTATTTTTTCTTAATATAGCCTAGCAATTAAGTCCATCATAGTCCCTAAAACCCGATATTTATTAAATATCGGGTTTTTTATTTCCTTTTATTGTTAGTCTGTGTATAACAGAGTGATTTGTGAGGAAGAAAAAAGGATGGAGTATTCTAGTAATAAGCAATTCAATACTATTGCAGCTATCTCAGACATTCACAGTAATGTCTTTGCACTTAAAGCTGTGCTTGCTGATATCAGACATCGAGATATTGATCAAATTGTTAATTTGGGTGATATTTTATACGGACCGATTGCACCTAAAGCCACGTATGAGCTTTTAACGAAATATCAAGACGATATTATTACTATTCGAGGTAATCAAGATAGACAGATTTATGAAGCTACGACAGTAGAGATGAAAAGCAATTCTACACTGGCTTTCATTGCAAAAGATTTGCCTGAAATGGCGATAAGATGGATGCAGAACTTGCCTTTTGATTATCATTTGAATGAAGATATATATCTATGCCATGGGTCACCAGCGGACGACATGATATATCTATTGGAAAACATAGAAACAGGGCAGCCGATGCTACGTAATAACACAGATATTTTAGCATCGCTTAAGGGTATCGACAGTCCAGTTATCGTATGTGGCCATACTCATATTCCGCGTACAGTCATGCTATCGACAGGACAAATTGTTGTTAATACAGGTAGCGTTGGATATCCTGCCTATAAAGATGATTTACCAATCGTGCATAAAATGCAGACTTATTCGCCCCATGCCAGTTACGCTCTTATTAAATGTGTTGAAAACAATCAAGGTAAACAGTGGAAAACTGAGCATATTAGAGTGCCTTACGATTATGAAGCAGCGGCTAAATTGGCTTTAGCAAATGGTCGTGAAGATTGGGCATTTGCATTAAGGACAGGGCGGGTATTGTAACTGGAGAATAGTCAAAGTGTCTTTAGATCAAGCTGATAATATTGATTGTGGTAACTATAGTTTCTATATATCTAAAAAGGACTGGGTAAAATGCTAACACTATTTATGGTGCAACTTGGTGGTCGCCCAAAAGGTCGTTTAATTGAGCAGCACGATATTTTTTTTGGTGTGGCCAATCAAGTCAGCGAGCTGATAGAGGATATCAATCAGCACTGGCCTGAGGTTAAAAATAAATGGCACATTGACTCATATCGAGCGATTAGCAAAGTTGATAATTATGCGATTAAATTGGTCGAATCCAGTAACCAAGTCCAGAGTGCCAACGACTTAAAGCTGTTCTTTATCAATCTAGGGGGCTATCAGCGCGGTAGTTTCGAGGAATTTCATTATAAGCTGCTCATCGTTGCTGCTACTCAAGCGGATGCTATTAAACAAGCAAAACAGAGCGAATTTTATAAAGCCTTTACTTATAAAGATAAAGAATCGCCTTTTAATGCCGCCTCGCATATTGATGATAAGTTTGAGGTAGATATCGATGACATATACAACGTCAATGACCTTATCTCCAATGTTCGGTTGCTCATTGAGCCGATTACTAATGAGCGTCATGAGCTTGTGTATGCTGATGATAAAGAGTACGTTGGTTATTTGAGTATCAAGAATTTAAGGAAGTTAGCATAATATGGCTTTAAATATGTACTATAAAAATGGCATCATACGCAAAACGCGCAGCCAGATATCTGATGAGCTATTGACCACGCTTTATCAGGTTCACAATAATGCCAATTTTCCACAACTGACGTGGTTAATTGATAACTTTTATGAAAATCCACAGATTCAGCCTAATGTAGCGCAGGCGTTAGCTGATGAGGTGATCGCGTTTGAGAGATTAATACTTTCATTGCACCTACCTTTTCCTATGCTGCCACTGCAAAAGCTCCATAGCTTTTTTACGGAAGCTGCAACTAGCAGGCAGCTCATTCATAGCAGTAATTGATTAATATTTTAGTGAGGCAACCAAGCACTATAACCATCTTGAATCACGCCCAAATTACCCCCATAATCTAAGCACTTCCAAATAATAAATAGCCTAAGTAAATATGCCCAATACTTCTAAGAATATCGCAGAAACTCCTACTGAAAAAACCGCCGATGAACTAAGCTCTAATAAATTTAGCTCCAAGGAATTGAGCGTCAATGACCTAAGCGCTAATGACGCAAGTAAAGCTGCCAACCCAAATAATGATGACTCAAATATCACGGTAAACAGTGATAACGCATCTCCGCAAGCTAAGGTTGCCACTGACTTACCAGTTTTAGCCAAAGACAGCTATTTTCTCAGCCGTTTAGAGCGTGAGCTGGCGCGTGCCGCTGTAGCTAATAATAAAAGAGATAAAAAGGATTCTGATAATAAAGCAGAAGATGGGCTAACCAAAAAACGTGCGCAATATGACAAAATTAAAACCCGCTCACAGCAAGCGGTGCAGGCACGTATGGATAGTATTCCAGAGAAACTGGCAGAAAAACTAAATCTTGACTTGCCCGTGAGTCAACGTGCTGATGACTTGGTTCAAGGCATTATCGATAACCAAGTCATTATCGTGGCAGGTGAGACGGGCTCTGGTAAAACCACCCAACTACCGAAACTGGCCATGCTGGCAGGTCGCGGTATCACAGGGCAAATAGGGCATACTCAGCCAAGGCGATTGGCAGCTCGCAGCGTGGCAAACCGTATCGCTGAAGAATTAGGCGAGCAGCTCGGTAATACCGTCAGTTTTAAGATTCGTTTTAATGAGCAAGGGTCTGCACAATCTGTCGTGAAGCTCATGACTGATGGTATCTTGCTCGCTGAATTGGGTCATGATCGTTTTTTGAGTAAATATGACACCATCATCATTGATGAAGCGCATGAGCGTAGTTTAAACATTGACTTTATTATGGGCTATCTAAAAAAACTGCTGCCTAAGCGTCCTGATTTAAAAGTCATTATCACTTCTGCAACCCTTGATACCAAGCGTTTTAGCGAATATTTTAGCCATTATGATAAGAAGCTGAAACGTAACGTTCCTGCGCCGATTTTTAATGTCGAAGGGCGTAGCTATCCTGTTGAAGTTCGTTATCGCCCGCTGACCGATGAGCCAGTAAACAGTTCGGATGATGATAGCTATGATGACTTTGAAGAGAATCTGCCGCGTGCGGTGGTTGCTGCCGTCGAGGAATGCTTTAGCGATGCACAAAACAAAGGTCATGCCGATCAAGCAGATATTTTAATATTTGCGGCGACAGAAGCTGAAATTCGTGAGCTCCAAGAGGTGCTTGAACGTCATGGACCCAAGCACACTGAAGTATTGCCCTTGTTTGCTCGCCAAACTTATGAAGAGCAGCAGCGAATATTTCAGCCGTCAGGTCGCGGTCGGCGTATCGTTATCGCCACCAACGTTGCTGAGACGGCACTGACCGTACCCGGTATTCGCTATGTGATTGACTTAGGGTTTGCGCGGATATCTCGCTATTCGTATCGCTCGCGCGTGCAGCGTTTACCGATTGAAGCCATCTCACAAGCTGCTGCCAATCAGCGTAAAGGGCGTTGTGGTCGTGTCGCACCGGGTGTTTGTATTCGTCTTTATAGCGAGGAGGATTTTACTGGTCGTCCAGAATTTACGGAACCTGAGATACTGCGAACCAATCTTGCCTCCGTTATTTTACAGATGGCCAATTTGCGTTTAGGCAGTGTCGATGACTTTGCCTTCATTGAGCCACCTGATAGTCGCTTGGTCACTGACGGGCACAAACTGCTTGATGAGCTTGGCGCGATTACTTCTAAAAAAGAAGCCGCTTCTGCTAAGCAAACCAATAAGCCTAGAAAAGGTCTCGATCATTTAGTTCTGACGCCGACTGGGCAAAAAATGGCACGCATGCCCATTGACCCAAGGCTGGCACGTATGCTAGTTGCCGGTAGCGATTTTGATTGTATTCGTGAGATGCTCATCGTAGTTGCGGCGCTTGCTGTTCAGGACCCACGCGAGCGTCCTGCCAATAAGCGCCAGCAGGCGGATCAAAAGCATGCTGAGTTTCGTCAAGATGATTCAGATTTCTTATTCTATTTGAGCCTGTGGAAAGCCTTGTTTGAAAAGGACGAAGACGGCAACAAACTGTCTGGCAATCAGCGTAAGAATTTTACCAAGAAAAACTATTTGAGCTTCCCGCGTGTTCGTGAGTGGAATCAAACCCATCGTCAGCTGGTACAAATGGTCACTGAGCTAAAACTGACCGATGTTAAGGAGGCAAAAACTACTAATAAAGGTAGCAATAAAAAAGCTTCTTTAGAGAATGTGACGAGCGACCCTACCGCGATTGAAGATGAAGAACTCAAAGCCGTTAAATATGCCAATTTACATCGCGCGCTATTAACAGGTCTTTTATCTACGATCGCGCATAAAACTGAAAATCGTGGTGAGTATCTTGCTGCGCGCCAGCAAAAAGCCAAAATTTTCCCAGCCAGTACGGTGTTTAAACAAGTACCGCCTTGGGTGATGGCCTTTGAAGTGGTTGAAACTTCGCAAGTCTTTATGCGTACCGTTGCCAAAATTGAGCCGGAATGGATTATCTCAGCGGCAGGCGACTTATTAAAATATCACTACTTTGAGCCGCATTGGTCGAAGAAGACCGGACGCGTTAAAGCCTATGCGCAGATTAGCCTATTTGGGCTGATTATTATCAGTAAACAGCTGACCAACTATGAGCAAGTGAACTTGGCTGAATCGCGAGAAATCTTTATCCGTGATGGTTTGGTGACCGGTAATTTGGGTCGGCAAGCGCCATTTTTACAGCATAATATGGATAAAATCGCTGATATTGAACTTATCGAAGATAAATTGCGTCGCCGTGATTTATTGGTTGATGAAGAAGCACTGTATCAGTTTTATGATAAAAAAATCCCCGAGCATATTGCCAGCCGCAAAACGTTTGAAGATTGGCGGGCCGAGGTGGAAAAAACTGATACTAAGTATCTATTCTTCACTGATGATGACGTGCTTAATAGCCAAGCGCCAACGACAGGCGATTTTCCAGAAGTGTGGAAACTGGGTGATTTAAAATTACCGCTGCGTTATGTCTTTGATCCGTCAAGCGATGATGATGGCGTGACCATTCGTGTGCCACTGGTAGCGCTACCGCAGCTTGATGCAATTGAGCTATTGTGGGGTGTGCCCGGTTGGCGCTATGAGCTGGTATTACAATTGCTCAAGTCATTGCCGAAAGACATTCGCCGTCAAATCGTCCCCATTCCTGATACTGCCGATAGCTTGTTTGATGAATTGCAGCCCGCTGGTGGACAAGGGTTGCTTAAGCAGCTGTGCCAAGCTTTAAATCGTCGCGGCATTATGTCGGTGACGCCTGAGAGTTTTAATCCTGCTAGCATTGATCGCTATTTACAGCCGCAAATCTGCGTGGTCGATGACAAAAACCGCATTATCGAAAAAGGTCGCGACCTACAAACGCTACAAATTCGCCATGCTAGTGAAACCCGCCAAGCGGTGAATGAGCAACAAGGTACGCATACGGAGTTTCCTGAGCATTTTGCCTTTAGCAAAAATCATCATAGTGCAGGCGTGGTGATGAAACAGTTTGCCGCCTTGGTCGCAGACACGTCGGGCGAGGCGGTATCGATTCACCAATATACCGACGTTAATGCCGCGTTGCAGGCACACCGTGTCGGAGTTTTGACTTTAATAAAAGCTAAGCTTGGCGCGAAGAAAAAACAGCTCACCAGTCAGATTGATAAGATATTTAAATTGGCTTTTGCGCCACTTGGTGATATGGAGAAGCTAAAAACCATCGTTATCGATGCGGCATTAGATGCTGCGCTTGAGGAGCATTATGTGCTATTTGATCATACTGCCGATTTACCTGAAAGCGCTGATGATACTGCCGTAGCCCTTGCGGAAGAATTGCCTTTTACGCCAGAGGAGTTTGAAAAAACCTTAGAAGTCGTCGCTGGTAACTTCCTATTAACGGGTCAAGATGTCATAAAAACGCTTAAAAATGTCTATACGCGTTGGCAGCGTATCCGTCAGAGCTTACTCATGCTTGATAGAGAAATATTTGGCGAGTCTATCGAAGATATCGAAGACCAGCTAGAGGATTTGCAATTGGCTGATTTTGTTTATCGCATGGATTATAGCCATTGGCAGCAGTATCCACGCTATTTGGAGGCATTGGAGATTCGTCTTGAGCGCCTTGAGCATAATCTTGAAGCGGATCTTGATGGTGTCTACGCTCTTGATGAGCATATGGAGCGGCTGGCAAATCGTGCCAATGATAAAGCCATTAGCGAATATCGCTGGATGGTTGAGGAGTATCGCATTCAACTCTTCGCGCAGCCGATGAAAACCCGCATGGCGGTATCACCGAAGCGTCTAAATAAAATATGGGAGAAAGTGAGTTAAGGCTCAATTTGAGCTTTAGAACTTATTTATTGACCACATTTTTCTGGGCGTTACACAATAGATTGATGTAATTTTTTTAGCAGGATAAAAAATAATGATTAAATTTAGACTGATAATATTAGGATTTGCATCAACTATATTTATGATTACAGGCTGTGGTGAAACACAAGCCAGTAGCAATAGTGACATAAAGGCAGTCGCACTCGATGATGTGGCAAAAGAAGTACAGTTACGCGGTAAGTTTAAAAGAAGCTTTGAGGTTCATGAACTGGTTTCTAATGGCGTCACTTACTACGTATCAGATCCACAGCAGCTATTAATGAAAGATTCAAAAAGTATCAATCAACAAGGCTATTATAAATATTTCGAGACTTGCGTCGTTGGTAACATCAGCGCTATCGGTAAATATGGTCCTTTAGGTAAATATCAAAAGCAAATAACGGTCAGTGAAATCTGCGCCTAGTTTTGATAGCACGGGTGAATGAATGCACCTTCTTGCTCTAAACAATCTTTATCATCAATAAAAAAAGGCTGGATTAGCAATCGCTAATCCAGCCTTTTTATTTAACTATAGATAAACTATAGCAATACTCTAACCTTTGGATACACCATATTGGCAGGAGACAAAATATCATCTAGAGTTTCTTTGTCCATCAGTTTTTCTTCTAATACGATGTCGTAAACACTGCCGCCAGTTTCTTGAGCTCTTCTCGCAACAAAAGAAGAGGCGTCATAACCAAGGTGCGGATTTAGCGCGGTGACCAGACCGATATTATTGAATACCTCGACACTACATGCCTCGTTGTTCATCATCAGACCATCGATACAGCGCGTGGCAAACATCTCACAGATATTGGCCAGCATGCTCATACCGGTAAACAAGTTAAAGGCAATGACGGGCTCAAAGACGTTGAGCTGTAGCTGACCGTTTTCTGACGCCATAGCGATAGTATGGTCGATACCCATGACATGGAAGCAAGCTTGGTTCACCACTTCAGGGATCACAGGGTTTACTTTACCCGGCATGATGGAGCTACCAGGCTGCATTTCAGGCAAGCGATATTGCGCCAAACCAGCTCGCGGACCCGAAGACTGCAAACGTAAGTCATGGGCAATCTTAGATAAACGCGCAGCAAAGAGACGCAAATTGCCAGACAAAGCCACATAAGCACTGGTGTCTTGTGTCGCTTCAATCAAATCTTCAGCAATATAATAAGGTCTGCCAGTCAAATCAGACAAGGTTTTGGCAACTTCTTCAGAATAGCCCGCTGGTGCATTCAAGCCCGTACCAATTGCTGTGCCGCCCATATTGATTTCATGAAACAGCGCACGAGTAGATTCGATACGATCCATCTCTTTTTTGATCATGGTTGCAAAGGCGTTGAACTCTTGACCCGCGGTCATAGGCACAGCGTCTTGCAAATGCGTGCGACCCATTTTTAATTGATCGGCAAGCTCCGCGCTTTTTTTCTTAAGGCTGTTATACAAGATATCCATTTTACTTAATAGATGGACACAGTATTCATCTAACGCCACATTCATCGCTGTAGGGTAGGCGTCGTTGGTTGATTGTGACAAGTTGACATCGTTATTTGGATGCACGTGCTGATAGTCGCCTTTTTCGTAGCCTAGGATTTCTAAAGCACGGTTAGCAATCACTTCGTTGGCGTTCATATTGGTTGACGTACCTGCACCGCCTTGGAACATATCAACGATAAACTGATCATGATATTTATCAGCAATTAAATCATCGCACGCCGCTGCGATAGCGTCTTTAACGGTGTCATTTAGTACACCTACTTTATTATTGGCAATCGCTGCCGCTTTTTTAACGGTGGCAAAGGCACGAATAAAGGTCGAAAACTGGTTTAAGCGCACTCCACTGACAGTAAAGTTTTCAAAAGCACGTAGGGTTTGGATACCATAGTAAGCATCAGCGGGCACGTCACGATAGCCGAGTAGGTCATGTTCTTGGCGAGTAGCAGTTGTCATGCAATAAATCCTTTCAATAAAAAGCCCTGATTAAGACGCAAAGATACCGTCATTTGTTAACATGACAGTAATAGCCTTGCATTGGTAAGTCTATATGGTTGACCTTATAGCATAAGCCTTTTAGGTAGGGATTAACAATGAATATTTATTACATGACGCATAATAAAACAAAAAACTTTATATGATAAATAGTAAGCGCTAAGCGTTTTTTTTTGAAAAAAACCATAAGCTCATTACATCCACCACTAAAAGCAAAGATAATACCAAACCCAAGATATATAGTATAATCCACTTATG
>NZ_DFQS01000011.1 GCF_002377905.1 Psychrobacter sp. UBA3483
TTCAAGTTGAGAGTGGGGTTATTAAAGGCACTCTATATGCGATGGGAAAATTAAGATAAGGTTGAATTATGACTTGGGTAATGACGAGTAAGAAGCAATTCTACTTGCATGATGACGAAAGTCTGCTCGATGGATTGCTACGCACCGGACACGATATCAATTATCAGTGTAAGGAAGGCTACTGTGGCAGTTGCCGCATCAAGCGCATCGCCAGCTCACACGTTATTGATTATCCGTTTGAGCCGCTTGCTATGATTGAAGAAGACGAAATATTGCCCTGCTGCTGCCGCGTGCAAGGCGTTATTTATATCAATCACGAGCTAATAGAAAAGTAGCTGCTGAATTCATAGAGTTATGATTAAAAAAACATGCTAATAAAAAACGCGCTATCTTCAAGATAGCGCGCTTTTTTATTATCTTTTAAAGTGTAAAGCACTATATGTAAAGCTTGGCGTTATAAAGGTGCGCCATCTCTTTCAAATAGCTGCAATAGCTCTTCGCGCATACGGTCACGCTCCGCTTCTGACATCATGGGCACCTCTGTCCCTTCATCTTGTAGACTAGGATCGCCCATACCGCCAAGCGTTTCATCATGAATGACAACAGGACGTGCCATTGGCTCTTGCGCTGGACGCTCTTCGAGCAGAATTTTTACTTGCTTGTTTTTGCCTTGGCGCAATACTTGGGCGTTAAGCGTGGTATTCGGCGCTTTACGAGCGACATACTGGATTAAGGTATTGGCATCTGTCATCTCAACACCGTCGATTGACAAAATGATATCACCAATGCGCAAGCCACTCTTAGCCGCTGGGCTTTTAGGCACGACATTAAACACTTCTACCCCAGTTGAAGTTTCAAGCTGCGTAGGATCTCGTAGCTGTGATTGGATTTCGATACCCAACCAACCACGGCTAACCTTTCCATCTTTAATAATGGCATTCATCACTTGCTCAACGATGGCAGTAGGAATGGCAAAGCCAATGCCCATTGAGCCGCCAGAGCGCGAGTAAATAGCAGTATTAATACCAATGAGCTCGCCGTAAGCATCAACCAGCGCGCCACCTGAGTTACCTGGATTAATCGCTGCATCGGTTTGGATAAAGTCTTCAAACTTATTAACCCCAAGTCCTGTTCGTCCTGTCGCCGAGATAATACCTTGCGTCACCGTCTGACCGACCCCGAATGGATTACCAATCGCCAATGCCACATCGCCAACACGAATAGGGTCTTTACGGAAACCAAGGGGTTTCAAATCGGTCATATCGACTTTAATCACCGCCAAATCACTGTCTGGATCAGTACCAATCAATTTTGCACGACTCTTGCGCCCATCATTAAAGGCAACTGTGATTTCATCGGCTTTTTCAAGAACATGAGCATTGGTCACGATATAACCGTCTTCTGAAACAATAACCCCAGAACCTAGGTTAGTATTGCCCTGCTCTTGTGATGGCCCACCATGAAACTCGAAAAACCGGCGCAATACTGGGTCGTTCATATAAGGATGCTCGGCCATCGTTTGCGTGGTATAGATATTGACGACGGATTGTGACGCACGAGCAACGCCATTATGATAAGAAGCAATCGGCGCGGGTGTATCAGAGGCAGGCGCTGAGGCTTGCTGCTCGGCAGGCATGGTTCTAGGCGGCTCCCACGCTTGCTCTGATGCCGTTTTCATACTCGTAAACAACCAAATAAACGCTGCAACCACTATCAGCAACAAAACCCAAGGCAACCACGTTAACGCGCCGGCCTTGTTATTGGTATTCCGAGATGACGACATATAAAAACCTCTCTATTGTAAAAATAGTTTTGTGGAAACAGTGAATAATGACTACGCGCAAACGCTTCTTGTTGAACAATAATGTCTAATACTACCTAAGACAAAATTGAGCATTATAAGCGCTACAGATCACGTAGATTCAGGTATGCAAATTATAACTGGCCACATCGATAAATAGTAACGTATCGTGTACCGTTTCAGTTATTCGTCTTGTCTACTCTTTTACAGCCCCATGTTAAAATGGCGCTAACCATCACTTTGACAACTTAGAACATAAGATATTTACAAACAAATATCTTAGTTCTTTAACCGCGATACTTACAGCACTGAACGCCTGAAATATGCAAGCAACGGATAATCAAATCAAGAACCGTGCGTAATGAATGGCAACAATTATAAGGAATGACCATGACCGAACACAATAGCTTAACCGAATCCTCAAGCCAGCTTTCAAATCAGTTCTCAAACCAAACCTCAAGCAAAACGATTAGCGCCCAAACCTTAACGGATTTTTGTGACGACTACTTATCAGCCTCAGCCTTTAAAGACTATGCGCCAAATGGTTTACAAGTAGATGGCGGACGACCTATCGGTCGTATCGTCACAGGTGTCACCGCATGTGAGGCGTTGATTGACGCCGCGATTGCTGATAACGCTGATGCTATTGTGGTGCATCATGGATATTTTTGGAAAGGCGAGCCTGCGACTATCACTGGGATGAAAGGTCAGCGTATCCGCAAACTGATGCAACATGGCATCTCTTTGATTGGCTACCATCTGCCGCTCGACGCCCATCCTAGCATTGGCAATAATGCCAAACTTGCTGAGTTACTTGATATGAACATCATCGGCGCACTTTATCCGCATGAGATGCATCCAGTTGGTAATATTGCCACCTGCCAGCCGCAAAGCGCCCAAAGCCTTATTACCCAGATTACCGCTGCTTTAGGTCGGATACCGTTACATATCCCCGCTGCTTATAACGCCGCACCCAACGCTGAGCCTGGGCAAGCGGACAGCAGATTGATTGAACGCGTGGGTATCTGCACGGGCGGCGCGCAAGATATGATTGAGCAAGCAGCGCTGATGGGCTGTGATGCTTATATTTCTGGTGAAATATCAGAGCGTACCACCCATAGCGCTCGCGAGCTTGGCATTGATTATTTTGCCTGCGGTCACCATGCAACAGAGCGCGGCGGTATTCAAGCGCTGGGCGAACTGCTGGCTCAGCAATTTGGCTTGCCAGTGACTTTTATTGACATTGATAATCCAGCCTAACCATTAGGCTCCGCCTGATAATCAAACAGTTTTATCTACCCACAATTGTTTTTTCTCAGTTGAAGCACTAAGTTTATTAAGCGTTAATATTAATATTTTGCGCTAAATACAGAAAATACTGCTTAAGCGCAATCTTTTCTTATAGCGCTTCTTGTCACAACCTTCCCAAAACAAGGACATTTTTTACCGTTTATAGTGCTATTGTTAAGTTTTATCGCTAATTTATTAACTCTACTTGAATAATATAACGAATATCCGCATATTGGTTCCTGAAGAAAGAATGTCTTGTCATGAGACTTCCCATTTTAATAGCTTCCGGTTATGGCGCTAAAACAGTGCTTATCATCTAAAAGCCTATTTTTAACTCATTAGGTTTTTGGCAGTGAGCAATCAAATATTATTTTTATATGGTTAATTTTTAATTAGTTTTTTTTATTAATTTGTTTTCTAATTAAATAGTCTGCCCTGTTTTGAGCGTCGCGATACTGCTTAAGCAAAGTTTGTCTGCTACTTATTGTTAATGAGTAGTTAGATAGAATGTTTGCTTATTTTTATCGCTGAGCAAACCATATTATTAGCTAGCAATTAATATAAACACAGCAACGATTAAGTGCAGTTGTACGGCGCTTATGCTGTGTATTTGTCTCAATAATTTATTCATGACCTTACCTATGTTTAATATGGTTTTATAGCCAGTCTTTTGATCAATAACTCGTTTTATATCGATGAAGGAATCATCCGATTTATACCCTTCGCCGTGTGATGCGTCTTTTTTTTAGAATGATGTTTGAAGTGCCTGTTTTATTTTCTAAAAAATAGCCAACTATGAGTTAAATGATGAAAAGACG
The DNA here is from genome assembly GCF_002377905.1 of Psychrobacter sp. UBA3483. GTDB lineage: Bacteria > Pseudomonadota > Gammaproteobacteria > Pseudomonadales > Moraxellaceae > Psychrobacter. The sequence goes on from NZ_DFQS01000011.1 coordinate 3,910, forward strand.
GTGGTGCTAACGGTTATATATCGAAGGTTAGCAGCCCTATATGTAAACAAGATGACAGTGACCTTAAGCTATTTATCAGGCTGATGTTATCTAAAATGTAACGCCAGTTTATGCCACTTATATAGCCATACGCGCCATATAAATATATAAGCAGCATAAATTGATCAGGCATTTTTATGGTATGCAGGATGGCTAAAATCAGGAGACATCCATGCAGCGTATTACTTACCGTGTGAAGGTATCTGCGCAAGGGGCCAAAAGCCGTATTTCATATCTACTGCGTCCATCTAAGCGCTTACTGCACACCAAAAGTAACTTCGTTCCAGCAGTTGCACCTATCAAAGTGACTCGTTTCGCCAAAACCAAATTTTCCAAAACCAGGAAATTGGCACAAATATCAAGTATCGCTCTGCTCTCTTTACCGGCTGAGAGCTTGACGACGATGAGCACGCCAGTACCAGCCTATGCTCATGTCATGTTGGAAAATACCCTAACGGTTGCTGCTGTACCGGGTGATAGTACCTACTTTGCAACCGACGGCTTTCAGCACGGTTTTGGCTACGATTTAGTGCGTAGCTATGCAGATGGGCTTGGTGTCAACATCAATCTAAAGGCTTATGCTAATGAAGAGGCGGCGCTTAGAGCCTTAAAATCAGGCGATGCCGATATGGCCTTGACCACCGCCAGCACACAGCTAAAAAGCCAGCTAGACTTAGCCTCTGTTAATGTGAGCTGCGGCTATGATGCCAGCTTAACTAAGAACGGCTTACACCCTAAAGTTAGTTGGACATTTAATTCCGCTAATGACCCGTTATCACAAAAAGCCAGTTACTTCTTATGTGATAGTATGAAGCTTGATCACACGCAAAAACTGGCGGCGTTTTATAATCAGAATTTGTTAAAAGATGCTTATAGCCAGGACCATTTTAAAAAGACCTTGACAGAAAAATTGCCTGACTATCAATCATCGTTTCAAGAGCAAGCGCGCAATTATAATCATGATTGGGAGCTGCTGGTCGCCATGGGTTATCAAGAATCGCATTTAAATGCCAATGCCGTCTCTCCGACTGGCGTGCGCGGTATCATGATGCTGACCAATAATACCGCTAAGGCCATGGGCGTCTCTGATCGCGTTGATCCTTATCAAAGTATCGGTGGTGGTGCGCGTTATTTGGAGCAAATGAAAGCCGATTTTGCTGATGTACCAAAGACTGATCGCATCTGGTTTGCCCTCGCCGCTTATAATATGGGTCCAAATGCTGTAAAAAGTATCCAGCGTAAATTAAGCGCCAATGGTATCGATGATAAAAGCTGGGCAAATATATATGCTTATTTGTCGGAAAATAGAGCGTCGAACAGCCGTTATGGTCAGGCGATGCATTATGTGAGTAATATTAGAAGTTATCTTGAAACCATTAAAACCCAAACGGTTTAATATGGTCGTGCTAAAGATTCTAAACCTTGAATAAAGTCTTAAATCTTGAACAAAATAATGCCAATAAAAAAGCTGATCTTATAAAAGAGCAGCTTTTTTTAATACTTAAAATTTGTCAAATGCGACTACATTCTGCATTAACGATTCGGTACGGTTAAACGTTGACCTCGTTGCAGCATGGTATCGACAGCAATGTTATTCATATCGGCAAGCTCTTTGGTAGATACGCCATATTTACGCGCCAAACCAATCAAGCTATCACCTGAGCCCACGGTATAGCTGACGGTTGCTTTTGGTACTTTGATGGTTTGACCACGTTGTAACTGCGCGTTGGTTGCCAAATCATTGGTCGCTGCCAAATCCTCTACCGAGACACCGAACTGACGCGCTAGCGCAATCAGACCATCGCCTGCTTTTACTTTATAGCTCTCAGTATTACCAAGCTTTTTACCACTACTGCTTGCGCTACTAGTGGCTGTTTCTGGGCTGGTAGTGCTGCTCTTACTACTGCTGCTAGCATTACTGTTAGTCGTGCTAGCAACACTGACCGTACCATTTGCAGGAATGGTAATCGTCCGACCCAATATTAAATTGGCATTGGTTTTTAAATTATTGGCGGCGGCCAAATCACTCAATCCAATATTGTAACGCTGAGCAACGCCCGTTAACGTATCGCCTGATTTGACTTTATAACTAACCGCTTTGTCATTAAGCTGACGATCGACCAAATCTTTGGTGACAGGCACTTTGATTGTCTGACCACGCTGTAAGCGCGCTTTGGCATCAAAGTTAGGGTTGACGGCTGCCAACGCTTCAGGACTGATACCAACACTAGTTGCAATACCAATTAAAGTATCGCCTGATTTAACCTTATAGTTGGTCGTTGCCACTGTGCTTGCAGGAGCACTGGTTTTTACAGGATTGCTAGCGCTACTAGAGGGAGTATCTGTAGCGGTAAAGTCTACATTAGCGGGTACTTTTAAAGTTTGACCGACATATAGCGAGTCCGTCGTACTGATATTATTCAAATTTGCTAAGGTAGCGGTCGGTACATTAAATTGGCGCGATAATGCAATCAAGCCATCACCCGGTTTGACTTTATAATTCTTGGTAGCCGTACTTGATTTACTAGGTTTGGTTGATGGCGCAGCGGGCGTAGTCGCTGGCGCGGTGACTTTGCCCGGCACCAACCACAGTTTTTGTCCACGTAGCAAGTCTGCTCTACTGCTCAGATTATTGTAGGTGGCGAGCTGGGTGACTGACAAGCCAAAGCGGTTGGCGGTACCGATTAACGTGTCACCACCTTGAACGATATAGCTTTCAGGCTGGCTTGCTGCCGTATTGCTGGCACTACTTAATGGCTCAATAGATTTGGCATTATATAAGTATAATGTGCTGCCTGCTAGCAGATTGGCACTCGCATCTATCTGGTTCCATTCAGCAATATCACGCCAGCTAACACCGGCACGACTGGCGATATTTGCTAACGTATCACCACGTTTAACCGTATAAGTAGTACGTGCGCCTTCTGGTTTTGGCTTGCTAGCCGATTTTTTCGGGAAGCTCAGTTTCTTCTCTTGCCCCGTCGCTTCTAAAATAGACTGCTGCGTCTGAACGGCTGATAGGTTGATATTACCATCGGCGTTGACGACATTGGTTTCAGGCGTACTAATACGAATCTGATTGGCAATGTAATCACGTTCCGCTTTACTTAATGGCGGCTCTTGAATGATGGTATTATTTTGCGTGATTTGCGCTGATGTGGTCGGTAAGCTGTTACTACTCTTTAGCTCAGCGTTAATCTTTTTGGTTTCAGCAGACGTCAGCGGTGGCTCAGTACGAATAGTATTGTTGCTACTATAGACAGAACTGCTGGTTGGTGAAGCCGTCGGTGGAATATAACTGGTGGTCTGCTGTGGTACGCTTGCGCTCGCTGCATACTCTGCAAGGGCGCTGCCGGTAGTCGGTAATGAGCCACTACTGGTGTATGGTTTATTATTGTAGCTCGGTGTGGTTGAGCCTGAATAGCTTGGCGTCGTGCTAATACTGGTATTGCTAGAAGCAATCACGTTACTACTACCATTACCTCTTAACGAGCTAAGCTTGGCATCTGTCGTCAAGCTGACATCGTTCGGAATGATAATACGCTGCGGGCCTGAGGCGTCAACACGCGCTGATGTCAGCGCCGTATTTAGCCTTTCTAACTCATCATAGCTGACCCCAGTCACTTGTGACACTTCCGCTAGGCTCACACCATAATTGACCGGTACACTACGGAAATGCTGACGGTTAGCAATAGCAGGCAGATAGACGCCATATTGCTCAGGCTTGGCAACGATTTCGGCAACCGCTAAAAAGCGTGGTACATAGTTCATGGTTTCAGTCGGTAATCTGAGCGACCAATAATCGGTCGGCAGCCCGCGTGCAGCATTGGCATCAATGGCTTTTTGCACACGACCAGGACCAGCGTTATAAGCGGCTAATGCCAGCTCCCAACTGCCAAACTGATTATGCAATGCGGTCAAAAAGTCGTAAGCAGCACGCGTTGATTCAATCACGTCACGGCGACCATCATAGGTGCTACTTTGATTTAGACCATAAATGCGTCCTGTACTTGGGATAAACTGCCATAAACCGGCCGCGGCGGCACTACTGGTACCACTTGGATCGTAGGAGCTCTCAATCACTGGCAATAATGCAAGTTCGGTTGGAATATTACGGCGCTCAGCTTCTCGAACGGTATGGTAAAGATAGCGACTGGCACGGGCGGTCAAGCGGTTGAGATAGTCTTGACGACTGGTAAACCAGCCTTTTTGCGCCTCGATACGCTGATTATAAACAGGGCGTCCACCATTCATGCGGTAGCCTGCGCGCAAGCGATTCCACAAGTCACCATATTGTTGAATGGCAAGTTTATTGCCTTCAACCATCGTCATATCAGTCGCTTCTAATAAATCTGCTAGCTCATCTAAGCTCTCAGCATCCAAAAAAGCCGTTGAATAATCAGCGCCCGTGCTTGGCTTAGTCACTTGAGTAACAGGACGTTTGGTAACCACAGCTGAGCTGCCGGTCGCACCCGTCTTTTTGACCGCTGAGGTATTACTACAAGCACTGATAAGTAAAGTTGACACCGCAAGCGTCAGTGGTAAAGCGATAAAGGAGCGAGATTTTGATGACACAGTAGACATGATAGTGGAAGTTTCCTAACAACAATAAGTGATAAAATAAAGTTAATCGACAGTATAGTACGCAATATCAAACAAAAACTAGCCTAATCGTAAAGATAATGCGCAAAAAGTCATCTGCCCTATCTTTTAATGGCTTAATTCATGATATAACTTGATATATGACTAGTTTTTAGTTGATGGTCACTTGTGAGACCGCCCGTAAAAGTACTGCATTACCCGTAGATAAGGTAAGTGTGACCCGCGATGAGGTAACAAATGAAACTTTTTGACCGTCTTTTACCCAGCTTTCATTGGTGGTGACATTGGCTTTGGCTTGGTCACCCGTAATAACGATATTATCTACCGTAATATCGTAGCGATAGTTCGACGTATCGCGCCAGCTTCTTTGCAATAATTGCAGATAAGCGTCTTTATCAAGGCTGGTCGTTTTGCCTTTTCTAGACATCGAAATCAGCGCATCATCAGACACCAAGCGCGCAACCTGATTGGTGTTTTGGCTATTGGCAGCTGATTTCATGGCAGCGGCGTAGTTTTGTACCAATGATTCAGTCATGGTCGCCGCTTGCGCGCTGATACTGACAGCGCTAGCAGCGGCAACTATTGCCGTTACGCCCGCACTTTTTATCAATAGAGCCAGCAGCCCTTTTCCCCATAGTCGCTTCATAATATTCCTTAGTCATACTATTATCATTGTTGTCGTTAAAATCAAGTACCATTGTGGTCATACGTCATTTGGCCGAACATTGACATAAAACCTTAATTTATCACTTATTTATAAAATATTTTTATGTTTAAAACTTAGATTATTTAACGATATTCAGGTTATTTAACGACATATTGTTATGCTAGTTTTAGCCTATCACTCAATTCTCACAGCCATGTGACACCCTGTGTGATTATTGCGAACCTCAGTGTCATACAAATTTTTTATTTAATCGCTTAATCAAAGGTGTAATTAATGGCTGTGTTTTCTCTAGCTACTTTTTAATGCTTATATTTTCTAATGCCTGAGCTCTAATGCCTGAATTCTAATGCTTGGGCTCATTGTGACCGTCTTCATAGCGTTCGTCATCACTCAGCTTCATGCCTAAACGCTCAACGCGTCTGTCCATCATCTGCCGAGCTAAGGCTTGCATGTCTTCGACGCGATCTATCTCATCGACAATCTCAAGCCCTAATAAAGTTTCGAACACATCTTCTAAAGTCACCAAACCTTTAACTTCGCCGTACTCACCGACAGTAATGGCGATATGAATTCGGTTTTTTAGCATCAGCTCTAACAAATCAAACAATTTCATCTTTGAAAATACAAAGGTAATGTCACGTTTAAATTGGGTCAATGGTTTATGAGCCGCATGGTTAAATTTTGCCAAGAGCATGTCAGTTTTTAAGACAAAACCGGTGATATTGTCTAAATCGCCATCATAAATTGGTAAGCGCGAAAAGGTCAGTTTTGGACGATCAACTAGCAGATCAGCGACAGTTTTATGCTCTTCAAACGCCAGCATCACCGAACGCGGGGTCATGATATCTTCAACTTTAATCGCCCCGAATGCCAATAGATTACGAATAATACGCGACTCTAGGGGATCGATTTGTCCTGATTCTTCGCCGATGCTGGCGAGCGCCGCAAATTCGCGACGGCTAAACGCTTGCGGCTCTTTACCGCGTACCAGCAGTTTGGTTAATTTTTCTGATATCCAAATGAGGGGATACAGCAATAAAATAATACCGCGGACAAAATAAGCAACCATGCCGCCCAATTGTCGCCAATAGATAGTGCCTAGGGTTTTTGGCATAATTTCGGATAAAAACAAAATAGCCAAGGTCATGAACGCCGAGAACAGTCCAAACCAAGCGCTACCAAAGACAATCGTCGCCTGCGCACCCGCCCCAATCGAGCCTAAAGTATGCGCCACGGTATTTAACGTTAAGATGGCTGCCAACGACTGATCAATATTATCAACCTTTAAACGTTTTAGCATGTTGGACTTTTTGGGGTTTGTTTCCTGCAAGTCAGCAATATACGACGGCGTCATACTGAGGAGTGCCGCTTCTGCTAACGAACAAATAAACGAGATGCCAATGGCAACAAGCACAAATAAGATGAGCAGTAACACACTGCTAGCAGTAGGGTTTGCTACCTCGCCCGCTGCGAAGACCGCTTGTGGTAGCAAAGAAGTTAGCAATAAAATGAACGCCGAAAACGATTTGCTATTAAACCGTGTTATATAAGAGCGACCACTGTCACCCATCGTCGGGGGAGGTTCAGCAGAGGCGTCTTTACGACAAGCGCGCGGACGGTATAAGCGAGGTACAGACATAAAAAAGGTAAACAAGTTAGGTAACCTAAACAAAGAAGAAAAAGGAAATCACAATATATCATGAGCAAGCGCTAGCAGATAGAAAATAATAGCCGATAAATACGAATGCTTTTCTACCCAATCCCTAAAAACGTACTCAAACCACTCTATTATACAGCCATTTGGTTTATGATAAGGCTTTGTTTCATGCCGCTGCCGACACCAGCGACTTTTGACAAATAACCATTAGTATCAATTATTTAGAGAGTCACCTACCCATGTTTTTAACACTTATAAAATGATAGCAACTTTATATTCACTTAACATTTGACTTTTTATGCCCACTGCATAATTTGCCCTGGCTTTGTTTATAATAAGAAATCCTCTATCGCTATAACTGGGATAGCCAATCCCTGAGTTGTAACAAAAACGCCCTCAGCCTATGATTAACAGTTACCAAGCCTGAGATTTTTTGTTACTATGCGTGTAAATTTATTCTTATCTATGACTTACTGAGAGAAATTATGAGCTTATTCATTCAAGCGGCCCATGCGGCACCAGAAACTGCCGGAGCTGCGTCAATGTTTGGTCAAATCTTGTTGCCGGTTGCCTTTTTTGCCATTTTTTACTTTTTGGTGATTCGTCCACAGTCTAAGCGTACCAAAGAACACCGTGCGATGGTCAACGCCTTGACCGTTGGCAGCGAAATTATTTTTGCTGGTGGTCTTATGGGCCGTATCAAGGCATTGGAAGGCGATTACGCGGTTGTGAGCTTAAACAACCATACGGATGTTAAAGTACAACGGGCGTCAGTGATTTCAGTATTGCCCGCTGGTACGATTGAAAGCGTTTAATTGGCATTCATAAACCAATAATTGACAAACATTTATTGTGCTTAATTACTACCCGTTATCAATTATTGGTTGTAATGACTGTAAAATGACCGTACATTATTTACGGTCATTTTTCGCTTTACTATTTACGCTTAACCGTTTTTTGCTTTACTATCATCGCGGATGATCGCAGTGGTGCATGATTCAGTACGACTACAACACATAGTAGCTCTCCATTTAGTCACCTGCCATTGTTATCGCTAACTTCCCATCTGCTAACTTGTGGCCTACGTCGCCAGTAGTTTATCAACTTAAAGAAGTGATTATGCAATATCCCGCTTGGAAATACTTACTCATCGCCGTCGTGCTTATCATTGCCGGTCTATATGCGGCCCCTAACCTCTATCCTGATGAACCTGCCGTACAGATTACCAGTGCCGCAGCAGGTACGCAGCTATCTGAAGGCATCTTAACTGAGTCTAAACGCTTACTTGAAGAGGCTGGCATCAATAATCATGATGGCACCTTTGAGGGCAACAGTGCGCTGGTGCGTCTCGACAATCCAGTCGATCAGCTAAAAGCTCAAGAAGTGCTGCGTCAGAATTTGGGCGAGGATTATGTGGTCGCGCTAAACTTGGCACAAACCACCCCAGAGTGGTTGCGTGATATCGGTGCAAAACCGATGAAGCTTGGGCTTGATTTGCGTGGCGGTGTACGTTTTGTACTAGAAGTGGATATGGATAAGGCGCTCGAACAGCGCTTGACCAGCGCCAGTCGTGATATGCGTCGTGACTTACGTGCTGAACGTATTGCTGTAAAAGGTATCAAAACTGAAAAGCGTGGCGTGGTGCTGCATTTCACTGATACCGATACCCGTAACCGCGCGCAAAACATCCTACAAGGCTCGATGGGTAATACCTTCACTTTACAGTCATCGATTGATGAGCAGGGCCCTGCGCTGATTTTAGCGTATAACGATGCCACTTTAGATGAAATCAATAGCTACGCGGTCAACCAAAACTTGACTACTCTACGCAATCGTATTGCTGAGCTTGGGGTGACTGAAGCTTTGGTACAATCACAAGGTGCTAGCCGTATCGTCGTTGAGCTACCGGGCGTACAAGATACCGCTGAGGCAAAACGTGTCCTTGGTCGTACTGCTAATCTTGAGTTCCGTATGGTTGCTGAGGGTGCTGAAAACTATATGGGCGGTATTCCGCCTGCTGGTACTGAAGCGTTTCCCTTTGAAACACTTGACGGTCCACCAGTATTGCTTGAGCGCCAAGCGATTGTCACCGGTGATAAAGTCACCAATGCTCAGACAGGTATCGATGAAAATGGCTCGCCTGAAGTCAGTATTACCCTAGATAGCGCTGGTGGTAAGCTGATGCAAAACGCTACCCGTACTGCTGTTGGTAAACAAATGGCTGTGCTGTTTATTGAGAATAAACAACGTATCGTTTATAAAGAAGATCCAGCGACTGGTGAGACGGTCGAAGTACGTACGCCGTATGCAGAAACCAAAGTCATTAACCGTGCCAATATTCAAGCGGTACTAGGTTCGTCGTTCCGTATTACTGGACTTGATAGTAGTGCTGAAGCGGCTGAGCTTGCACTCTTATTACGTTCAGGGGCACTAGCTGCACCGATGTATTTCGTGGAAGAGCGTACGATTGGTCCATCGCTCGGTCAAGAAAATATCGAAAAAGGCTTGTTCTCTACCCAAGTGGGTTATCTATTAGTTTTCGTCTTTATGATTGTTTTTTATCGCTTGTTTGGGGTCATTGCCAACATTGCTCTTGCGATTAACGTCATTATTATCATTGCCATCATGTCAATTTTAGGCTCATCGCTCACCCTGCCGGGTATTGCTGGTATTGTCTTGACCATTGGTATGGCGGTCGATGCCAACGTGCTGATCTTTGAGCGGATACGTGAGGAGCTGGCAAATGGTGTCCGGCCAAAATCCGCCATCGTCGCAGGTTTTGACCGTGCTTTTAGTAGTATTTTCGATGCCAATATCACAACCTTACTGGTCGCCTTTATCTTATTTGCGATAGGTACAGGTCCGATTAAAGGCTTTGCGATTACCCTCGCGATTGGTATTGTCAGCTCGCTATTTACCGCCATTTTGGTGACGCGTGCGCTGATACAAATTGCTTACGGCAAGCGCAAATCTATCAAACGTCTGAGCATCGGTTAGGAGAAAACTATGGCTATCGATAATAACAATCCGCTAGAACAAGAAAATAACCCAGATCGAAATGGCTCAAACGGTGAAGCAAATACTACTGGTACGCGCCGCCGTAAAAAACCGCGCCGTGATGGCAAAGGCAGTAATACGCAAACCAATAATCCTAGAAGCTCTAAATCGACCGGTTCAAAAACACGCCGCGGTGGGAAAGAAAATCAAGCCTTGGCGACCCAAGCATCTGGTAACACAGCAGCGGTTGATCCTAATTTGATGTTAGGTGATTCTGCCGAAGATGCCGCTGCTTACGCAGAAGGTGGTATCAAAGCGATTGGGGATCAGCGTATCATCCCCTTTATGAAGATAGAAAAGCCGATGGCCATCTTATCGCTGCTTTTGGTCATTGGTAGTATTATCGCGATTGCGGTCAATGGACTGAACCTAGGTCTTGATTTCACCGGCGGGGTGTCAGCAGATGTGCGTTATGAGCAGCCTGCTGAGCAAGCCGACGTGGTAAACGCGCTAGCCGATAATGGCTTTGACGATGCGGTCGTACAGTATCTAGGTACGCGCCAAGAGCTTTTAGTACGCTTGCCACCCCAATCAGATAACGTCGACGGTCTAAGCACAAGCTTGAGTAAAGCATTGGCATTGCCTAATAATAACGTTGAAATCAGTAACGTTAATATCATCGGTAGCCAAGTCGGTAACGAAATCTACTTAAGCTCAGTTATGTCGTTGGCACTAGCATTGGCTTGTATGCTTGGCTATGTCGCCCTACGCTTCCAGTTTAAGTTGGCGCTTGGCGCAGTACTGTCGCTATTCCATGATGCGGTGGTAACCATCGGGGTCTTTGCCTTATTTGGCTTTCCGTTCGACTTAACCGTCCTAGCTGCTGTACTGGCGCTGATTGGTTACTCGCTAAACGATACGATTGTTGTTTATGACCGTGTCCGCGAAAACTTCCGCCGCGTGCGTGGTATCACGCCGCGTCAAACAATTGATTTGTCATTAACAGAGACGCTACGCCGTACGATTATGACCATCTCAACGGTACTTTTGGTTGTACTAGCGATGTTATTCTTAGGCGGTGATGGTCTATACTGGTTCTCAGTGGCGCTGTTTATTGGTTTACTTGCGGGTACTTATTCTTCAACTTATATCGCAAGCTCTATTCCTTTAAGAATGGGCTTATCACGTGACGACTTTATCGTGAAAGTAAAACCTGAGTTTGAAGAAGAAATCGTCACGTTTAATGATCCAAAAATGTATGAGCAAGACTAACGCTTGTATAGAAGCCAATAACTAGACTTTTAGTTATTCAGCCCACAAACGTTATCACGATAAAAGCACCTAAACTCTAGGTGCTTTTGTCTTTATACTATTTTTATTCATCTTTTAATGTTATTCGATAAGTCATCACTAAACTTTTCTGTCTTATTATATGGTTATATAAGCGACTACGCTATGTCATCTACCCTGCCGCCAAGTGCTATGCCACCTATTGATACTCGCTATGCGCGTATCATCGCGATTGCCTTGCCTGTGTTGTTAGCCAATCTAGCAATGCCGCTACAAAGCGTCATTGATACGGCGATTGTCGGTAATATGAATGACACTGCCAAGCTTGCTGGCATGGGTTTGGCTATTCAGCTGCTGTCTTTGATATTAGTCAGCTTTAACTTTTTGCAATATGCCTCCTCTGGTCTTTCTGCACAAGCACTCGGTCAGCTTGCTAACAATAACCCTTCTAAGCAAACGCAATCGCCGCTGCTATCAATTTTGCAGCGAGCTTTATTACTTGCGTTTATGATTGGCGCAGTGCTACTTATTGCAAAACCTTGGCTCATTGATTTTGGCTTGCAGGCGCTTTCTGCCAATCCTGATAGCGGTCGTGCAGCCAAGACTTATTTAGATGTCCGTTTTTGGGGCGTTATCGCAGAGCTAATGAATTTTGCCTTTATCGGCTGGTTTGCTGGTCAAGGCAAAACCCGCTATATGCTTTATCAGCAAGGCTTTATCGCCATGCTTAATATTATTCTGACCTTGTTTTTCGTTTATGTGCTGCAGATGGGCTTGGTTGGGGTAGCATTAGGGACGACCATTGCCTTTTGGCTTGGGGTGGTCTTAGCATTGTGGCTTAGCCGTCGACATTTGCAAATCTCTTGGCGCGCGTTATTTAATGCTAATAAGGAACATTTTACTAAAGATAAGATGCTTAGGCTATTTTCGTTAAATAAAGATATTTTTATCCGTACGCTTATTTTAACCCTAAGCTTTGCTTGGATTACCCGACTGTCTGCCCAAAGCGGCGATGTTATTTTGGCCGCCAATGCTATTTTATTGCAGGTATTAAGCATCTCAGCCTTCGCCCTTGACGGCGTGGCGGTATCGGCAGAAACCTTAAGCGGACAAGCAGCAGGACGACGCGATTGGCCGCGCTTTCGTATTATCGTCAAACGCACAGGCGTGGTCAGTTACGGCCTTGCCATGATGCTAAGCGCGATTTGGTGGCTGGCGATGCCAACTTATTTGGATTTTATGACCAATATTAAACCCGTCTTTGCGCTGGCTTATGACTATCACCTTTATGCGGTACTACTGCCACTTGTTGGCGTTGGCGCTTATTGGCTCGATGGGATATTTTTTGGTTTAACGGCTGGTAGCGTCATTCGTAATGCCGCGCTGATATTGGCGGTTATCTTTTTTCCTGTCAGTTGGCTGCTCTACCAACAATGGGATATGACCGGTATTTGGCTTAGCGTTTGGTGCTTATTATTATTAAGATTGATGATTCTTGGTGGGTTTTTATACCATGCCCATCAAACAGGCAGCTATGAAAAATTGCAGCCTGACGCTTAATGATTAGAACTTGCAGCCAATACGATGCGCTTTAAAAAAGAAGAAAATAAACAATAAATTAAAGTAAGAAAAATTAGGATGTTACGTGACTACTCAATCTAATGAGATAAATCAAAATCAAGCCTTTCATTACCATTGGGCCGAAGGCTTTAAAAAAAGCTTGCCAGTCGCCATGGGTTATCTGCCCGCAGGGATTGCCTTTGGCGTGCTCGCACAAGTGGCAGGTGTACCAGTGTGGGCGACTATCATGCTAAGCGTGGTCTTATATGCAGGTGCGGCGCAATATGCTTGTTTGAAGATGCTGAGCGCTGGCGAGGCTATTAGCAGCATCGCCAGTAATATCGCAGCGATTAATTTGCGCCATGTATTTTATGCGGCGCCACTGCTGCATGCGATGCCTAGTAATAAAATCGCTAAAACCTACTGTTTATTTGCCTTAACGGACGAAACGTTTTCGGTGATGACCAGTTTGCCAAACGAGTCACGACAAGCACTCATATTGCCGATTAGTTTGTTTAACCAAAGTTGGTGGGTAATAGCTGGGGCGATTGGTGTGATGATTGGTAGCGCTCTAAGCGATTTAATACCCCATTTAGATTTTGCTTTGGTGTGTCTGTTTGCTATTTTGGCGTATGAGCAGTTTCAAAGTATCAAACGTTACTTCCCCATCGGTATTGCTGTAATTGCTTTGATGATCGCTTCATTATTTACCAGTAATTGGTTGTTACTCGTCGCGATTACGATTTGTATGCTACTGATTTTAGCGCGTGGTTTTTGGTTGCAGCGCAGTGTGCAAGGAGACCGCAATGAGCAGTAGTTATCTGATTCTTGCCACGCTGGCGATGGCAGCCGTGACCTTTATTACCCGCGCTCTCCCCGCTTTAATACCTAAAAAGCTGCTAGATACGCCGTGGTTACATCGCTTAAATGAAAGCTTACCGCTATCTGTGATGGTATTACTGATTTTGACCAGTCTTTCTTATCAAGGTTTGTCAGGCGATGCTGGCTCTCAAGCCGGCTTAAATAGTGCCGAAGTACATTTATTCATGGCACAAATTGGCGCGTTATTATTAGTCTTAGTCGTTTATCATCTAAGTCGTCAATTATTGGTCAGTATGATCGTTGGTATCGCGGCGATTAATGGCTTCTTATGGCTATTTACTCATTTCTTGGGTTGATTAAAAGTTTATTTTATAGAGTATAGTGACTTTAAAAAGATACAACGCGGCTGGGATGAATTTTTCGTAGCCTTTGTGATAACAGTAAGTAAGCAAGGAAAATTTATACCAGTCGCCTGTGGCTGTTCATTCATCATTTTATTTCATACTGACTACGTGTATTTATACCCATAAAAAAGGCTGGAATCCTTGCGAATCCAGCCTTTTTACTTGTATCATTTTAAAGTGTTTATTGCCTTACAGCTCTTCTACGCCCATCATATCGACTGGTGTATCAGCAACGATTTGCACCCCTTTTTTGCCAATCTTCGCCGTGTCGTTACGTTGCTCTTGTAGATGATCGAGATACGCTTCGTTGATTTGCCCTGTGATGTAGCAGCCATTAAACACCGCACAGTCAAAACCTTCAACCTTACTATGCTTAGTATCTTTTACCGCTTCAATCAAATCGTCCAAATCTTGGAAAATCAAGCGGTCGGCACCGATAATCTCACGTACTTCTTCAACGCTATGACCTGAAGCAATCAGCTCGCTACGTACCGGCATATCGATACCATAGACATTTGGGTATTTAACCGGCGGCGCAGCACTGGCAAAGAATACCTTACGAGCACCGGCATCACGTGCCATTTGAATGATTTCATGACAAGTCGTGCCACGAACGATTGAATCATCGACCAAAAGCACGTTTTTGCCTTTAAACTCCAGTGGTACGGCGCTTAACTTTTGACGCACCGATTTTTTACGTTGTTGCTGACCTGGCATAATAAAGGTACGACCGATATAGCGATTTTTCATAAACCCTTCACGGTATTTGACGTTCATCTTGAGCGCCAGCTCCATCGCTGAGGTACGCGAGGTATCAGGAATAGGAATAACCACATCAATATCATGGTCCTCACCCCATTCAGCAAGGATTTTATCGGCCAGTTTTTCACCCATACGTAGGCGTGATTTATAAACCGAGATATTATCCATAATAGAATCTGGACGGGCAAAATACACATATTCAAAGATACAAGGCGTGTATTCTTTTTGCTCAACGCACTGATGTGTATGCAGTTTATGGTCCAAATCAATAAAGATTGCTTCGCCCGGCTTGACATCACGGACGATGCTAAAGCCTGAACCTGTCAAAGCGACTGACTCTGACGCAACCATATATTCTGTGCCGCCGTTAGCAGCCATACGCTTACCAAAAATCAGCGGGCGGATACCGTTTGGATCACGGAAGGCCAGCAAACCATGACCCGTAATCATGGCAACCACGCCATAAGCGCCTTCAATACGGCTATAAACCGCTGTTACTGCTGCAAAGATATCCGTAGGCGTTGGGTGGGTTTTATTGATATTTTGCATTTCATGCGCAAGCACGTTTAGCAACACCTCAGAGTCTGAGTCGGTGTTTAAATGACGGCGATCTTCTTGATACAAAGATTTTGCCAAACCTTCAGCATTGGTTAGGTTACCATTGTGCGCAAGGGTAATACCATAAGGCGAGTTGACGTAAAAAGGCTGTGCTTCGGCGCTACTTGAGGTGCCAGCGGTCGGGTAACGGACGTGACCGATACCAAACTTACCCACCAGTTTTAGCATATGACGGTTCATAAACACGTCACGTACCATGCCATTTTCTTTACGTAAATAAAGACGCCCATCCTGTAAAGTCACAATACCTGCCGCATCTTGCCCGCGATGCTGCAACATGGTTAAGGCATCATAAAGAATTTGGTTGACCGGCTCATGAGCTGCGACCCCAACGACTCCACACATAGTTGTATCCTATTTTGTACCACACATTGATAACACAATAACGGCTGATAAGCGTGTCTTAAATGTTTGCCTATCTTTTGCCGCAAAGCTGATGATCTTGCTGAGAATAACGTCTTACGGACAATAGATAAGGCTGATTATCCATAAGACAAGTTAATGATGATAAATAGAGGTGTATTTTACGAATATTAAAGACGCTTGAATAGCTTTTTTTAAGCGCTTAGCATGCCTTTGAATTTATAAAACTTAAGACTGATTGACCTGATCCCAGGCCATCCCAAACATATCTGAGACCAGCTCTTTACCCATGGGCGCATAAGGCAGCAATTCAGGCGCGAGCACCGAGGTTTCCCATTGCGGCATTTGCACCAATAATGGCGCGCTGACGCTAAGCACCACCAAAACCATAAGCACATTTTTTGCCGCGCCAAGTACCCCGCCCCCCATTTTATCAAGGACGCCAAGACGTAAGGTTTTAAGTACCCCAGAAAACACAAACGCAACCAGATGCATAATGGCTAAGATAGCAATTACAATCACTAAAAACGCCAGCGCCATTTGCAAGACAGGATTCTCTACCATACTTGATAATTGCGGCGCGACCGAACCTGCTAAACGCGTGGCAGCAATAAGTGCGACAAACCAACCGACCAAACCGACAGCTGTCTTAATTAGACCTACCTGAAAACCCCGCCATAAGCCAATCAGGACAACCACAGCAATCACAATGTCTAAACCACTCATGTTTATCGCCTCATTTGCATCTTATATGGTGTACTTCAGTAAAGTTAAAAAGCTTACCATTGTGAAAGTCGTTAAAAGTCTTAACCTTCCATCGCATCGTAATAGCCGCCGATAGATTGAATGCAAGACTGTACCAGTCCAGGCCCTTTATAAATAAGCCCGGAATAAAGCTGCACCAAATCTGCACCTGCTTCGATTTTTTTGACCGCTTTGTCACCGCTATCGATACCGCCAACGCCAATCAACGTGACTTTACCACCGAGCTGATCGGAGAATTGTTGTAAAATCTGGGTACTAATGTGGCTGACTGGACGACCGGATAAACCGCCTGCTTGCTCACCATCGGGCAAATCTTCAACGCCTACGCGGCTCAACGTGGTATTGGTGGCAATCAAACCATCGATTTCAAAGTCCAGCAACTGCTGAGAGATATAATCGACTTGTAATGGGTCTAAATCAGGGGCGACTTTTAGGACCAAAGGCACATAAAAACCATATTCGGTTGCCAGCTGATTGTGGCGATTTTTAATGGTATCTAATAATTGGGTTAACGCTTCACCGCTTTGTAGGTCACGTAAATTTTTGGTATTCGGCGAGGAGATATTAACCGTAATATAAGACGCATGCGGATAAACACGCTCTAAGCAATAGACATAATCATCAGCCGCATTTTCAACCGGAGTCGCAGCATTTTTACCGATATTGATGCCGATATTGCCTTGGTATTTACAGCGCTTAACGTTTTCAATCAGGTAGTCAACGCCTTCATTATTAAAACCCATGCGGTTAATAATGGCATCGGCTTGCTTGATTCTAAATAGTCTTGGTCTGTCATTGCCAACTTGCGGCTTTGGGGTGACCGTACCTACTTCGATAAAACCAAAACCCAACTCTGCTAGCGCATCGATATAATCGCCGTTTTTATCCAAGCCGGCGGCAAGCCCAACAGGATTGGCAAACTGCAAGCCCATACAATCGGTTGGTTGCATTGACTGACCATATACTAAGCCCAACACACGCGCTTTATGAGCTTTATCTAATAAAGATAAGGTCATCTCATGCGCGTGCTCGGGGTCCATATTAAACAAAAAAGGGCGAAGTAAGGCGTAAGACATAGTAATGACAGACCCTGCTTGAAAAGAAATAATGAATGAGAAAAACCGATGAGGTCAAGCGCTGCGATTATATCAGCTTAACTGAAATAAGACCAAAGTTTCATCAGGAAAATTACGCCCTATCCTGCGAATAAATAAGCGTTAATACTGTTAATTGACTGACTTAACCTAGTAAAGAAACCCCTATCAGACAGCATTTTTATCCACATCTACCACTTATTGATATTCATATTTTCAGATTAAGGCACTGGGCGGCCATCAGCAAGCGCAATCCAACCGCGTACAATACGGTACAGATGCCAAATAAAAGTAAAGCCCATAATAACAAAACCTAAAATAGCCAATAATACTGAGCCGATGGCAATGTTGTTGGTTTCAGCGAACATACTGACACCAAAACCGCCTAAGGCAAAGGTGACAATAAGCACCCCAATAACGAATAGGACAATGCTGTACCAAAATGTCTTAATTTGCCAGTCAAAATGGGTGGCGAGCCAAGTACCATCCGCATCACGGCGTTTGGCATAATTCATAAAGATAGGCACAATCCATAGTAGCCCAGCGGTAAAATAGCTGAGCACATAAAGCAAATACGTGATGTGGTTATAAGTCGTCAAAGAACGGCGTTTATCATCACTCATCGTATTATTAGGATTGTTTATCATACTATCACTCGTTATATTCTGTGGCTAATAGCACTTTTATTGTGGCAGATAAATAGGTTTTCAATGTGGCAAACTTTAAAGCATCGACATGGCTAAATATGTTTCAACATAATTGAGTACAAATACTAAGAAGTCACGGTCGCTTGTACTTGAATGGCTTTAGTCACCAAATCTTGCTGCATCGACAGTTGAGTAAATTGCCAACCTTGCTGTTCAAGCTTACCGAGTGCGCCACTCACCACCGCTTGGCTTGGATGAGTAAAGCTTAATTGCACTGCATCGCCCGCCGCAACGACCTGGGCATCGGCAATCCCTGAATTATTTAATAGCGCACTGATACTGCTAGCCGGCGGCATCGCTTCAGCGCCATCAGCAGCACTAGCCGCATTTAACGCATTGCTATCCATGTTAACGGCTTGGGCACGTAACCAAAAATAATCGGCAACCTGCTCTTGATACTCATTTTTGCTCGCTTTTGCTGCTTGATGGACGCTATAGCCGCCATAGCCACCAACAAATAACAGTAAAAATGCCGACAATAACAATAAGGCTAATTGGTCGCGCGCAGACAATGCTTGCCAACGTGTCGCTAGGACACTTTGATAGCTGCTTATGCGCGTTGATAACACACTGCTTTGAGGGTTAGTTTCTATGGTGCTGCGTTTGGCGAGGCGTTGTAATCTTTTCATGGTTACCCTTTATTGCTAACGCTGCTATTGTTTTCTACCACATCGACGGTCACTTGACCACTAAACTGCCCTTGCTCATTGCCGTTCACTTGTTCCAACTTAGCATTTAAGCCTTGGGCGACAAGCGTATTGGTAAATTGATCAAGACTGCCGCGGTCTGGCGCAATCAGTGTAAAGCTGAGCGCTGCTGGCTGCATGACTAACGCCTGCGCGCGTAATGACGACTGTTTAATCAGCGGTGATATACGTGATAATACCGCTATGTGAGCGTTAGGCGCTTGGCTGTCACTACGCAGTTTTGGCTGCAACTGCACTTGCAATTTCGTGCGCGTACTAAGCGGCTCATTAGAAAACCAAGACTGATACTGAGCGGCAATCTCGGTTTTGGTCGCTGCTGCCGCCGCCTGATACTGATACCATTGCACTCCATCGGTCGCCATCTGTAATACCAATGCTGACAGCGCCACCATCATCGCCACCCGCAGATACGGTGATAATTGTGAATCGTTCGATTTAATAAAAAAGTTCAGCGCATGACGTTCAGGAATTTCAAGCGGTTTAGGCGCAGCGGCTAGCGTGGTTAATAATAATTGATGCTCGGCAATCATTGCCGCCGTTTGAGAAGATGCTTTGGCGGTAGTTTCATGCTTGGTTAAATCAATATCAGCGAACGTAGGCTCATTAATCATATCAGCCACGTGGCTCGAATCTACAAAAGCATCATCAATAGCTGGCAATAGCAGCACTTCGCTTAAATGCGGAAAACGCTCAAAGATCAAAGGCAAGTAACTGACGGCCATGCCTTGATGTAAGGATTGGCGCAGCAGCATGGTTTGTTGGTCTTGGTACAGTACAATTTGCTGACCTGCGCCCTCTTCTGGCGTTGGCAATAATAAAAAATCAGGCAGTAACGCTACGATGTTCATGCCAACCAGCTTAGTGCTTTGCTGCCATGCTTCGATATCGCTTTGAGCCAACGCATAGAGATGATGACTGCTATTCTCAGTCATTTGGCGAATAGCTAACTGTTCAACCGGCGTCAGAGAGGTTTCTTCAAATAAATACTGCTTACCGCTCATACCCAATTGTTTGAGCTGAGCCATATTTAGCTCAGACTCTACTTGTAAGACATGGCTTGAGGGAAAATACAGACAAACCGATTTTTGGCTATTGGTTTTATAGCTACCATAGATGTCATGTAGCTGTTGCCAGCTGTCAACCAATTGCCATTGCTTTATGTCTTCATGCCAGACCGCTAAAGGACTGTGCTGCGCTCTTAACCAAACATGTAACACCAAATGTGTCCTTAATTATCAAAGCTGTTGTTTAGAGTCATTGCTAATTGAAGCTGTCATTTATTAAAGCTATGGTCTAGCAAGCATTTAAATGTTTTATGAGCGTGTGTGTTATTGATACTAATAAGGTTGTTCTGGGACAAAGCGGTCTATCTCGGTTGCCATACCCGCCAGCACAAAATCCATCTCAAACACGCGCGCTTCTGCTAAAGAAAACGATTCAGGATAATCACCCGTTAGCAGGCCTGCAATGTGAGCAACGATAGACATATGACAGACGACCACCAGACACTCCGCTTCAATATTACCAATGTCGATGAGCGCCTGATGGGCATCATCGGACGGCGTGGTATTATCTTGTATTTGTGAGGGCACGTTAGGAGCGCGTAACTGTAATGCCGCCAGCGTCTGCTGCGCCCGCTTATAAGGACTCACAACAAAACAATCAGGTTGATAATGGGTGGTAATATACTCTGCCGTTTGCGCCGCTTGCTGCTCGCCAAAATCCGTCAATTGCCGCGCACTGTCTGGGCGCGTTTCATCTTCTGCTTGACCATGACGTACTAAGATAATTTTCATAATCTTAACCACCTTGTGTGTTACGTTTACCTGACTATTTTGATGATAAAGTAATGTTAACAATGAAATAGCTACATTCTGCTAAACGCTTTACTTATTATCGTCAGCATCTTTTTTATGCTTAGTCTTGCTTGCCGTTTGCATTTGCGCCGTTAGTGCCGCATTACTATGGTCATGCTCCATAACAAACTCAACATCACTACGGAAGCCCGCCTCCATAAGATGTAAGGCAACACCAAGCGCGGCTTTGTCTTCATAAATGACTGCATGAAGCGCATGGGTAATCGGCATATAGATGCCTTCTTTGGTGGCTTTTTCATGTACTTGCTGAATGGTGTTGACGCCTTCAGCGGTTTGACCCAATTTTTTGACCGCCGCATCAATGGTCATACCGCGACCGAGCATATTACCAATACGGTAATTGCGGCTCAGCTCTGAGCTACAAGTCGCATATAAATCACCGACGCCCGACAGACCTAAAAAGGTCAGCGGATTGGCACCGGCATGGACGCCAAAACGGCTCATTTCCGCTAAACCGCGGGTCAATATCATGGCTTTGGTATTTTCGCCCACTTCATAAGCTGCCGCCATACCCATGGCAATGGCATAAATGTTTTTCAGCGCGCCACCAAGCTCAACACCGCGAACATCATCACTGGCAAACACTCTAAAGAAAGCACTATGTAATGCTGCTTGTACCGCATGGCGTAGTGGCTCAGAGCCACTGGCAATGACCGTAGCAGACGGCATATTTTTCATGATCTCAATGGCGAGATTTGGCCCTGACATCACGCCAAAATTTACTTCCGGCAGCTCATCTTTAATAATATCACTCATCAAAGCAAAGGTATCTTTTTCCATACCCTTGGTTAAAGAGACAATAGATTGCCCGCTAATAAAGGGCGCGATGCTTTTAAGGGTTTCGCGAAACGCGAGGCCTGGGACAGCGATAAAAATAATGTCAGTATCTTTGACCGCCGCTTGTAAATCGTGGCTGTATTTGAGGCGATCATCAAGCTTATAACCAGGCAAGTATTTTTTATTGGTCTGCGTCTTTGCCATAGCCTTAACAGTACGCTTGTTGCGTACCCACAGCGTGGTATCACAGCCATTGCGGGCAGCCAAGTTTGCCATCGCCGTACCAAAGCTACCGCCACCTAAAAATGCCAAACGCAATTTGGTTGGATTGTTATGGATTTCTGCCATATTTTTTGCCACCGCAGACTCAACCGCGCTAGGATTTAACTTCTTACGTCCAAGCCCAGATCTGGTGGCACGCTCAATGATACCGGATAGCAAACTGTTTTGTTTTTCAGCCCCTTTGTCATCTGTTTGACTGTCCTCTATATTTGCATCTGTCTTTTTATCATTAGCGCTGGTCATATTATTTTATCCGTATTGACTGACTGAATTATGAATAGAATTTGTGCTGAGTATACAGTGAGATTGAGGGTATGTTTCAACAATTATTGATATAGAACCGTTATTTTATTGAAATAACGTGACCAGTTTGGTCATTGTTTTGCTTTGCTGTGTCGCGTTATGACAGCCATTACCTTATTGAAACATCGCCGTAATCATAGACCTGTCTCGACGCTATGACTCAAAACGCAGTAATGGCTCAATATCAATCGGCTTGCGCGCTGGCATATCGCAAGGACTGCTGCCAGTATAAACAAAAGCCGTGACATAATCATCTGCGCCAACGTCAAAATAGGCTTTGACGGCAGGCTCATTAGCCAATAATCCCGTACGCCAAACCGTACTAAAGCCCTGAGCTTGTAGTGCCAAAATAAGGTTTTGCACTGCTGCACCTGCACTGAGCATTTGCTCAAAAGGTGGCACTTTTTTATGCACTTGCATGTGGGTGACGACTGTAATAATAACGGGCGCACGCAGCGGCATATTGTAGGTTTTCTTGCGTGATTTCTCAGACAGCTCTTCGCCCTCTTGCGCCGCTTGTGCTTCAGCAGCTGCTAAAAAAGCACGGCCCAAGTCATGACGGGCATTACCTTGAGTGACGATAAAGCGCCACGGACGCAGTTTTTTATGATCAGGCGCGGTAACCGCACAATCAATAGCTGCTCTAATCTGGCTTTCTGTCGGTGCCGGAATGCTCAAATTGCCGATACTACGTCTTGATTTAATCCAGTTAATCAGTTGCTCATCGGTTACTTGCGCATTTGCCCCTCTCGGGCTTTCGGCTTGATTTTCTTCACTATCACTGTTCAGTTCGTTGCTATTATCCATATTATCTTCAGAACTATTCATATTTTATCCTTATTTATTATTATGCAAATGCATTAGCGATATGCCTTACGCCGCTTCTGAGCCTTCGATGCGATGATCCATGCGCAAATAATCTTCTGACTGCATCTCAAGCAGGCGTGAACGTGTACGCTCAATCTCAAAGGCCAATTTTTGTCCTTGATAGAGCTCGAGAATTGGCTGCTCTGCTCTTACCAATAGTTTGACGCGGCGATCATAAAACTCATCAACCAGATAAATAAAACGGCGGGTGGGATCACGCAAATCATCATCCAAAGCGGGCACAGAATTGATTAACACTGTGCTAAATTCTTTGGCAATTTCGATAAAATCAGACGCTGAGCGTGGCTCCATACATAAATGACGGAAGTCACAAAATAAAATATCTTCAGTACGGGCATTGATTTTGATTTCGCGACCATTGATAGTAATAGGCGCGTTGCTGATTTTTTGATTATTAGACAAACTAGCGAAACGGTTGGCAAGCCAGTGGTGATTGGCCTTAGTCAACGGCGATTCATATAACTCCGCTTGCTGTAAGACACGCAGACGATAATCAATGCCAGAGTCAATATTCATCACCGTGGTATGACGCTCAACTTCGGCGATAGCTGGCATAAAGCGATCACGGTGTAGACCATCTTTATAAAGTCCTGATGGTTCAATATTTGATGTCGCAACCAAGGTGACGCCGCGGTTAAATAGCATGGTGAACAAATCGCCCAAAATCATGGCGTCTGAGACGTTAGAGACAAAAAACTCATCAAAACAGATAATCACTGCTTCTGCATAAATGATATCCGCGACTTTTTCTAGCGGATCGCTCTGGCCTTGTAGATTATTTAGCTCTTGATGAACGCGCTGCATAAAGTGGTGAAAATGTTGGCGCATCTTACGCTCAATGGTCAAAGAGTCGTAAAACATATCCATCATCCATGTTTTACCGCGTCCTACTCCGCCCCACATATATAAGCCTTTGGGCGCAGCGGGTTTTGATTTTAGAAAGCTAAAAAAGCCTTTTTTTTGCGCCACGCTATCATTGAGCTGATGATACAAACCATCTAAATAGCTCATTGCCTGATATTGCTGCTCATCTCGAGTAAACTCATCAGTGCTGATGGCCTGCTCATAACGTTGCAAGGGAGATAAACTCATAATACGACTCATCATTAGACAAAATAAATATAAAAAACTAAAAGCATTGTTAGCTAAACGGGCTAACAAAATCTATTTTAGTGCGAATCTTTAGACCCAAAACTATGCTTTTCTAATAAACCTTTAAGCTCAGATAAACGTCCGTGAAAAAAGTGCCCAGCGCCATCAACGATACTAACCGGCAGTCCGAGACGCTCAGCAAACTCCTGCATGATAGCAGGCGCAACCACATTGTCTTCATTACCATATATCTCAAAGGTTTTCTCAATCGGTAAGCTCAAATCATCGGTGGCGTTTTTTTCGACTGAGGGTGCGATAAGAGCAACGTTTGCTATTTCAAAATCACTCAATCCCCAAATGTGCGGCGATACCATAATTTGCTCAGCGACACGCGCTATCACATAACCACCAAAGGAGAAGCCACCTAGCCATAACTTACGAGCGTTGGTCTGCTCTGCAATCCATTGTAGCACGGTCATCGCATCGACTACCTCCCCATCTGCGTAGTCGTGTTCGCCGGTTGACTGACCAACGCCGCGAAAGTTAAAACGTACCACATGCATGCCGTTATCACGAGCAAAACGATACATGGTCGTAACCACTTTATTGTTCATTGTGCCTTCAAATAACGGATTGGGATGGCAAAGTAGCGCCACTGTATCGGTATTAGTATCTTTAGGATTGTCTTGTTGCCATAGCGCGTCGACTTCGAGCACGCCAGCAGGAGCAGGAATCAGTTGCATAAATTTACTTATTGGTTAAAAGTGAATAGGTCAATTATCCTAGATATGGTTTATATTTCAAGTAATTTGCTGTGTACCTGCAACGTTGCACACAATAACCGCCTAGACACTCCTCGTCGCAATACGTTAGATTCATACAAGTTGTCGAGCAATATATTTAACTTATAGGAAAAAAAGGAAACCATTATGAATACCTTTAATAAAACTGCCACCTTAACGGCGACATTAGCGGCGGCGTTAGCGTTGAGTGCCTGTCAAAGCACTCCTTCTTCACCGGTGATTCAGCGCGCCAATTCTATTTATGAAACCACGGGCATCGCTGAGAGTAAAGTCAAAGCTCAGCAAAATGCGATAGACAGTGCGCAAAAAACCTGTGGAAGAAAACAAGTGATTATCGTTGATGACAAAGTAAAATATAATGGTATTTTAAATGAGCAAACGGGCCGTATGGTCGGACAAGCAGGCGCGGTCATCGGTTCAATCTTTGGGACGGGCACACCAGACTTATCACGTAAAGATGATTATGAGTATATGATTAATTTTCGTTGCCAATAAAGCCGTCATTATTTAGCCTTTAGCCAATAAGTTTGCGAGATAGCTGTTATATTCATCGCAGCTTATTGGCTTTACTTTTTGTCGCGGCACTTTTGGGGTAAACTATCCTGTCTGGTATTTTATATCTGCAACCTCTACTTTGATGAGTTAATCTAACGCCATCAGCCTTTCAGCCTTTCAGCCTCGATTACCTTTGGTCTCCTATTATGCGCAAACCCAATCTAGCAAATATGAAACAAACCAGCTCCAAAAAAGACAAAGTATTGGTGCCTGCCAAAGATTTAGCGACCTTGGAGGCTGAACTGGCGGAGCAAGAAAACAGTCTGGAAGTCAGTTTAGAAGATACGGTTTTGCGCCTAAGTGATTACTTATCGGCGGTCGATATGGTCATCAAACAGACCTTTAATCACCGCGTATGGGTAAAAGCTGAGATTCGCAACCTATCAAGTAAAGGTGGGCATTATTACTTTGAGCTAGCAGAAAAAGATGACGACGGTAAAGTTATTGCCAGCTGCCGTGGTAATCTTTGGCGCTTTAAAGCGGCGCGCGTCTTAGCAAAGTTTGAGCGCGCAACCGGCATGCCGCTTGACCGTGATTTGACCGTCTTACTCAAAGTATCGGCAGGCTTTCATGCACAATACGGTTTCTCACTGACGATTGAAGATATTGACCCAAGCTACACTTTAGGCGACTTGGCGCGGCAATATGCGGAGATGGTCGACCGCTTGACGGGCGAAGGCTTATTAAACCTGAATCAGCAGCTACCCGCCCCATTTGATATCGAGCATGTCTTAGTCATTGCCCCTGAAAAAGCGGCGGGATTGGGCGACTTTCAAGCCGATGCGGACCGCTTAGCTTGTACAGGTGCCTGTCATTTTCATTATCATCACGCCACTTTTCAAGGCAATCACGCACCAAGCGAAATCCGTGAAGCTATCGTCAGCGCGGGGCAACAGTTTTATGACACCTATCAGCGCCTACCTGATTTATTAGTCATTATCCGTGGCGGCGGCGCGGTTGGTGATTTAGCCTATCTCAATGATTACGAGCTTGCTGCCCTCGTGGCCGAGCAGCCTATCCCTGTCTGGGTCGGTATCGGTCATGAACGTGATAAAGTGATTTTAGATGAAGTGGCGCACACCAGCTTCGATACGCCATCAAAAGTGATTGCTGCTATCATGGCGCATTTAGCCCAGCTCGTCACGCAAACGCTGCAATACCAAGCGCAAATCAAACAAGCAGCGCAGCGGCAATTAAATAGCGCTGAGCAACAGACAACACGTCAATTAAGCCAAATACAATCGCAAACGATTGGCCAATTGACCGCCCTGCAAAAAGACAGCGACTATGCTTGGCGTAGTATTCAGCAAAGCGCCCAACGCCAAGTCAAGCAAGCTGCCAGACTCACCAACGATTTGCACGCGCAAATTCAAACATCTGCTTATCAGCAGTTAGCAAGCGCATCGACGCACAGTCGAATCAATAAAAAAACGATTATGCATAGTGCCCAGCAGCAGTTACTACAAGCACAGCGTGATAGCGAACATCTGCGCGATATCGTACTCTTGCATCGTCCCTCTCGCGTGCTTAAGCAAGGCTATACCATGCTCACTGATGCAAAAAAGGACAAACAGATACTGACCAGCAGTAGTCAGCTGTATCCTGAACAAACGGTACATATCGTCTTAAAGGACGGTAAGGCAAAAGCACAAATTATTGATGTGGAGACCAATTAGTTATAGTCTATTTGCCATAAAAATACAGAGCTGCTGGGATAAGTTTTGCGTAGCCTCGAACAGTGACGAAGTCACACAGCAAGCAAAGAAAACTTATACCAGCAGCAGACTCCTAAAACTAAAATATTTAACAACTTTTTATCTACCTTTCTTTCTATATTTTTTCTTAAACTAATGTGAATATTAGGAAACCTTATGACGACCCCTACTCGCAAACGTAAAAAAGCCGCCCCAAAAACTTTTAAGGCAGCTTATGATATTTTAAAAACCAATGCCGCTGAACTACAGCAGCAAGACGAGCCAGATATCGATAATCTGATGACAACGGTTGAAGAGTCGATTGCCGCCTATCGTGTTTGCGAAACTCGTATCAATGCCGTGCAGCAAGCATTAGATGCCGCTTTCGCCGAAGATGACAATACAGAGAACAGCGACATTTAAACTAAGTTAAGTCAGCTTTATTCTGGCTCATCGACTTCAAATACTTGGCGCAAATAGGCAAGATAGGTATCATTATTGATCATGGTCTTGCCTGGGCTGTCTGACAATTTGGCAACCGGCTGCCCATTGCACTCAACCAATTTTAAGACGATATTAATCGGTGTGATACCCATATCATTGGTCAAATTGGTGCCAATGCCAAAGCTGGTTCTTATTTGACCTCTAAAGTACTGATGTAAATCCCAAGCTTTATTTAAATCCAAGCCATCACTAAAGGTTAAAATTTTGGTTCTTGGGTCTATCTTTAATTTCTTATAATGGGCAATGGCCTTGTCACCCCAAATATAAGGGTCGCCGCTGTCATGACGCAGTCCATCGAACAGCTTGGCAAAATACAAATCAAAATCGCGTAAGAACGCATCCATGCCAACGACGTCGGTCAGTGCAATACCCAAATCGCCACGATATTCATGTACCCACGCTTCAAGCGCCGCTTTTTGTGAATCACGCAAACGCACATCCAATGCCTGAAATGCCTGCATAAACTCATGTGCCATTGTACCAATTGGCGTCATGCCGAGTTTTTTTGCTAAATAAACGTTTGACGTACCGCTAACGATTTTTGGTTCCGCTTTGTGTAAAGTCTCAACCACATGCACTTGCCAGACTTTGCTAAAACGCCTACGAGTACCAAAATCAGCGACGATAAATGGCGGTGTATTATTATCATATTTTTCCTGCTTCACCGCATACTGATGCAATAACTCAACTTTTCCATCCAACCTGCGCTGCCCTTCCTCAATGACGCTGACATTAGATAAAGCACTAAAATATAGCTCATTAACAATGGCTAAGACAAATACCTCAAAGAACATCGCTTGAATCATAGGCCCTTCGATGTCAATAAACAAGCGACCTTTTTCATCGGTGCTAACGGTGATAAAACGGCGTTTTAGCTTAAATAATTCTAGATAATCAACGAAGTCTGAACGCATAAAGCGCAATCCACGCAAATACTCCAGCTCATCTTCTAAGAATCGCAATTCACACAAGCTGTCTAGCTGTTGCTCTAAATCTTCTTTGATATCTGCCAACGGATACAGCGTATCTTCGTTATTGCGGCAGCGAAAACGGTACACCCCATGGGTCTGCGGAAACTGATGCAGCATGGCTTGTAGCATGGTAAATTTATATAAGTCGTTATCCAGTAACGAGGTGATAATAGGTTCAAAAGTTTTAGCAGTATGAGTAACGGTCATGTTACAGCCTTAAATGCAAAAAAGAAAAGCCGCCAAACAAAGCGAGCGACGAAATAGCTATCAATAATTATCAAGATGCCAATAATAAAAAAGGTTCAGATTTTGAGTATAACGAAGTTTGCCTTGTTTTTCATAACTCAACGCTTATAACAGCAAAAATACAACGATAATAAACGTATCCATCCTTTTACTCTGATCTATAAGTTTGGAATATCAGCCATAAAAAAGACGTCAGGCATAAGCTTAACGTCTCATCATAGTTTTAATTTTCAATATCAATCATTAAGGTTTTGCAGGCTTTACCAATTTTACCAACGGCGCATAGCCTGACTGTGGCATCACATCGACTGGGATAAATTGTAGCGCCCCGCCATTAATACAATAGCGCAAACCGCCACGGTCTTTGGGACCATCTGGGAATACATGACCCAAATGCGAGTCTGCGACCCGCGAGCGAATCTCGGTACGCACCATATTAAAGGCGGCATCCTCATGTTGGGTAATGACTTGCTTATCAATTGGCTTGGTAAAGCTTGGCCAGCCGCAGCCAGATTGGTACTTATCGGTGGATAAAAACAACGGCTCACCGCTCACCACATCGACATAAATGCCGGGTGCAAACAAATCATCATACTCATGACTAAACGCACGTTCTGTCGCTGCCTCTTGGGTGATATTGTACTGGGCTTTGGTTAGGGTGTTTTTTAGCGCGCCTTTATCAAAGTTCGTATAGCGTTTGGGATCTAAAGTTTCAGCAACCGTGCTGACCGGTGCAAGCTTGGTTCGCGCCGTGCCTTCTGGTTTATCATCGGCAAGGCTTAAATCGACATGACAATAGCCATTTGGATTTTTTGCCAAATAATCTTGATGATACATTTCAGCTAAATAGAAGTTATCTAAAGGCTTATTTTCTACCACGACTTTTTGTTTATACTGGCTTTGGATACGTTTGAGCGCCGCATCAATCACCGCTTTGTCTGCTTTATCGGTGTAATAAACGCCCGACCGATACTGGACACCGCGATCATTGCCTTGCTTATTTAGGCTGGTTGGATCTATCACGCGCAAGTAGTATTTTAAAATAGTATCGAGATCGGTTTTATCAGCATCATAAGTAACCTTAACCGTCTCAGCATGACCTGAACCACGAATCACTTGCTCATAGCTTGGATTGGCCGTGTCGCCATTGGCATAGCCTGAGACCGCATCAACGACACCTTCGACGCGCTCCATATAAGCTTCGACGCCCCAGAAACAGCCACCAGCCAAGTAGATTGAGCGCGTATTAATTGCCTTACCTTTATCGTTATAGTAGACGCCATCTTTTTGCTTGATGGTTTCAATCTTACTGTTATTATCTAATGCTTGGGCGTTTGCCGGTTTGGCATTACCGGCTTTTAGCTCGGCAAAGTCATTATCAGCGTTTTCAGCAAGGGCATAGGCTTGCTCTGCTGATATATTACCTTTGACCAAATGCACCAAATTGCCTTTTTTATCGAGTATCGCCCAGCTTGGGTACACTTGCACGCCAAGCTTATTAATCAGCTCACCTGAAGCGTCTGATAATACCGGTAGCTTTGGATAGTCGGCTTGCACGCCTGCATACCAAGTCCTGAAATCGCTCTCGGCTTTTTCATTAAGCTGACCGGGACTGGCAACGGTAACAAGGTTTAAACCGGCAAACTTAGGATCGGTACGCCACTCTTCGGTTTCTGCAAGCGTGCCTAGACATAACGGGCACCAGCTTGCCCAAAACTTAATCAAAGTAGGTTTATTGGGGTCAATGACCGCCGCACCTGTGTTGCCCAAACCCTTGGTCAGTTGCGGTAAAGCCTGCATTTGCCCCAGCATGTCAGATGGCAACATATCACGTGAGCTTTTTACGCCGCTGTTTTGGCTACTGGTGCTACTACTGGCATTGTTCTTAGCATTATTTTCTGCGCCACTCATTTGCCCGCAAGCAACCAAAATCCCTGCACTTAACACCATCGTTACCCCAAAAGCACTGACGTTTTTTAACCAACGCGCAGCTGTTCGTGGGGACTGTGTCGCTAAATCATGAGGGTTGCTGCCCTTATCAAAGCGATTGGTATGATGAGACTTATTATCTTGTTTATCAGGTAGCATGAAGTATCCTTTTCACAAAATATTACGTGCACCCGCTTAATGATTAATAATTGTCAAGCGTATTCAAAATCAATAAAGCAGAATGAATGTTAGTGAAAGCAAATAGATTGCGAGATATATGAAAATAAAAAGAATGACAAAGACATTAGACCATCTTAATAGTATACATAGTTAGTGGAGTCTACTTTAATAGTAAATAAGCGGTTGCTACACTTCTTTAACAACGCCGTAAGAGTAGTGATATACACAAGTGAGCACAAAGAAATGATGTGAGCAATTATTAATGGGCGATTATATTTATATGAGGATAAAATAATAAAAAATCAATATTACGAAACTAATCAATCACTTAATAAGACATTTAATAGTCAATATCAGTTAGGTTAAGAATATAAGGTAGTTAACTTTTAGCACCCATAAATTGCGCCACATAATCATCAGCGGGATTATTGCGTAACTCAGTTGCACTACCAGTTTGTACCAGCCGCCCACCATTTAAAATACTGATACGTTGACCAACTTTGACTGCTTCATCGATATCATGGGTAATAAAGACGATGGTTTTATTAAGCCGTTCTTGTAAATCAAGCAACTGGTCTTGTAGCTGCGCGCGAATAAGGGGATCAAGTGCGGAGAATGCCTCATCTATCAGCAATATTGGATTGTCGGTCGCCAACGCCCGTGCCAGTCCTACCCGCTGCTGCATACCGCCAGATAATTCATCAGGATAGCTGCGTTCTAGATTGGGTAGCCCGACCTCATTGAGCCAATAACTTGCCACTTCATGGCGCTCCTTGGTACTCATTTTGCGCACACGTAAACCGTAAGCGACATTTTGTAGCACCGTCATATGAGGCACCAAACCAAAATGCTGAAACACCATACTGACTGTTTGCTGACGATAGTGCTGTAGCTCTTTATCATTGAGTGCTAGGATATTAATAGCAGAAGACTTTTCGTTTCTAGCCGGTAATTGCTCTTCGCTTGCGACCGCTGAATTAGAGACAGTTCCCTCTGTAGATTCTTTCGCGTTAATAGCGGTATCCACCCAAATTTTGCCACTAGTCGGGTCAATTAAACGATTGATATGACGTATCAAGGTTGATTTACCAGAACCTGACAAGCCCATGATACAATGCAGCTCGCCCGCTTTAACGCTTAAATTAATATCATAAAGCCCGACTGAATAGCCGGTCTGCTTTTTGACGGCAATGCTGTCCATACCTTCTGCCAATAATGCCAAGGCCGACTGCGCTTGCGAGCTATTGGCATTATAAATTTTACTGATATTTTCTAATTGAATATGGTTCATTGTAGCTCTCATTTTTTATTTTTACGATTCATCATTAACCAATCGGGCGTCTGCCGGCATCAATGGTTTTTTGCCGCGCCCGTTTTCCTTGGCCAAAGGCTTGCGTGATACGGTCAATAATGATAGCGACAATGACAATAGCAGTACCCGCTTGTAAGCCTTGACCGATATTGAGCGTTTGAATCGATTGCAATACATCTTCACCAAGACCTGGCGCGCCAATCATAGAGGCTAGCACCACCATAGACAGCGACATCATGACCGCTTGATTGATACCCGCCATGATACTGGGCAGCGCTTGCGGCAATTTAATCCAAATCAGCAATTGCAGATGCGTGCTACCAAATGAGCGCCCCGCTTCGATCATTTCATGATTGACTTGGGTAATGCCCAAAGTGGTCAGCCGAATCAGCGGCGGCAAGGCATAAATAATGGTGGCAAATAGCGCGGGCACTTTACCGATGCCAAATAACATCAGAACGGGTATTAAATAGACAAAGCTTGGCATGGTCTGCATCACATCGAGTATCGGTGTGATAATTTTACGCAGTATTTTACTGCCAGACATGGCGATACCGATTGGAATACCAACCACCACCGTGACCAGTACTGATACAATAAGCAGCGCAAAAGTATCAATCAGCGCACCCCATAGTCCAAACGCACCAATTAGAAATAATCCGACGCCACATGCCAACGCGAACCATATTTTACGAACACCAAACCATGCCAATACGGTCACCAGCGCAATGATTAGCCACGGCGGCATAAAGGTTAAAAAGCGCTCGATGGGCAACAATAGATAGGTTAAAGCGGCGCTACTAACACTGCGAAAAACGTCACCATAGTTTCTAACCACAGTCGCTAAGACGTTATTGAGCGACGTTTCAAGCGACCATGCAGGAAAGCTTGAGGACACGCTGAATAAGTTAGCGGTATTATTGTTTGTTGATCTATTTGAGGCAGCGTTATTTGACAAAGCGCCACCATTCAGGCTGATACCAAGCGTCGCCGCCATCTTCTGCGCCGCTTCTGGCGTTATCCACGTCTGCCAAATATCAGGATTTTGACGTAAAAATACCAGCGCTTGCTCATCACCGCTGCGCTTGTTTTCACTCATCTCTAAAATAGCGCCGTTGAGCTGATCCGGGGTAAATTTAACTTGTTTAAAAAAATCGGTCAGCTCAGGATTAGATTGTATAAAAGGCGTCGATACCGCGATACTTAAAGGAGAAACAGGAAAGCCTGAGATGCAATCAGAAGTACCATCAGCTATTAATAAATCTTGCCAACAGGCGTCATCGTGCGCAGGGAACTCTAATGGCGCAAAGTCGTATTTTGCCATGAGCCCAGTTGGTTGCCAGTAATAAAACAATAAGGGTTTATGCTGTTCAAAAGCAGAGGATATTTCGGCATCGAGCGCGGCGCCAGTACCAGGATGAACACTGTTAAAAGTCTTATCTAAACCGGTATTTTTTAATAAACGGGTATTAAAAATCTCACACGCCCATCCTGACGGACAGTTCATAAAGCGCGACTTGCGCGGGTCTTCAGGATCTTTAAATAGCTCAGCGTATTTGGGCAAATCTTGATAACGACGCAGACCCGGATTTTCCTCTAGAACATATTTAGGCACATACCATCCTTGGGTCGCACCGCCTTCAAGCGTGTCGCCAATGATCGCCACCTTTTTGTCCTCGATCGCTTGCTCTAAAATCGGCGAGCGCCCTATCCACTGCTCACCGATGACTTGGATATCATCTTGCAGCAGCGCATTTTCAAGCGCCGGACCTGCGCCCGGTATCTCAGTCACTTGACAGCCATAGCCGTTTTCAGTGATATATTTCAACACCCCAGTGGTAAATTGCCCACTCTCCCACGTGAGCGCACCAAATTTAATCGGCGCATCACAACTTGATACAGCAGCAGATACTGGTAAAGACAATATGAGTGAGCTTATCAATAATAAGCTAAAAGCAATCCATTGGCGCACGGCAGATCCTATTTATCGTTATTATTCTTAAAATTATCTCTAAGTTTAGTAAAGCTTATTTTTACACCTAAAGTCTGTTGTTTATTATTAATTTATTTACTTAGAGTGCGTCTAAAAACTAGCTTCATTTTGTTTAGGTGGTCTACAAAGTGTAGCTATTTATAGACAAGATGACAAATGCTCATTCATTCTAAAAAGCGGTTTTTAACTACTTATTTTGAATGTTCTGAAGGTAATGGATTAACTTTTAGATAAAAAATAGCACCTACCTGAGTAGATGCTATTTTTTATAACGCTACTTATTTAGAGCGTATTGTTATTTTAAAAACAGTGCCATGGCTTTTTTAAATACACCACCATACGGCGGCAATAAAATATTAAGACCATTGAGCTTCGATTGTATGAATACCGGCTTCATATGACTAAGACGCTCAAAACCAGCTTTACCGTGGTAAGCGCCCGTACCTGAGTGCCCAACCCCGCCGAACGGCAAGTCATGCTGCGCCACATGCATAATGACTTCATTGATACACAGACCGCCTGACACCGTATTGTTACGCACCTGATCTATCTCGCTGCTGTTGTCACCAAAGACATAAAGTGCCAACGGGCGTGGACGCTCATTGATAAAATCAATAGCATCATCGAGAGTGTCATAGTGCATCAAGGGCAAAATCGGCGCAAAAATCTCGTTTTGCATCA
The DNA here is from genome assembly GCF_002377905.1 of Psychrobacter sp. UBA3483. Classification (GTDB taxonomy): domain Bacteria; phylum Pseudomonadota; class Gammaproteobacteria; order Pseudomonadales; family Moraxellaceae; genus Psychrobacter. The sequence goes on from NZ_DFQS01000011.1 coordinate 39,051, forward strand.
GTTCACTATCAGGCGCAGGCTCTTTGACAATCACTGGCGGCATCAGGCGGCTGTCGTGATCAGCATCTGCATCCGTCAACTGATGGATATGGTCATCTTCTAGATCATCGAGATAGCCTTTGACGCGTTTAAACTGCTCGCCGTTGATGATGTGCGAGTAATCAGGATTGTCTGCAATATTGGGATAATGCTTTTCCATCCACTCTTTTGCCAGACGGGTAAACTCCTCATGATATTGACGTTGAACCAATACATAATCAGGCGCAATACAGGTTTGACCCGCATTAAGCGTTTTACCCATCATCACGCGATTAACAGCGTTTTCTAAATTAGCACCTTCTAAAACGACAACCGGCGACTTACCACCCAGCTCAAGGGTGACTGGCGTTAAGTTCGGTGCCGCCGCCGCCATGACTTTTTTGCCGACCGCAGTCGAGCCGGTATACAATAAATGGTCAAAAGGCAGTTTACTAAAGGCTTCGGCAATCTCAACTTCGCCAATCACCACAGAAACCATATCCGGTGAAAAATAACGCGAAATAGTCTCAGCAAAGGTTTGAGCAAATTGCGGTGCCGCCTCGCTCATCTTAATCATAATGCGATTGCCCGCTACCAGCGCATCAATCATCGGTCCGACTGCTAAAAATAGCGGGTAATTCCAAGGCACCATAATACCGACCACGCCAAGCGGCTGCGGCTGAATCTCATTATGAGCTGGCATATAAAGCGCTGAAATCGATACCCGCTGCGGCTTCATCCATTTTTTACCATTCTTTTTGGCATGACTGATACCAGTAAAGCTTGGAAACAGCTCAGCAAACTGGGTTTCCGACTCACTGCGATAACCAAAATCAGCGCTAATCGCTTTGGCAAGTAATTCTTGATTGTCGCTCAGCATCACCTCTAAATTGTCGAGTTGATTTTCACGCGTGGCCCAATCATTGATAGGCTGCGTGCGGCTCAGTTTTTGCAAGCGCGAAAATTGCGCCTGCATATCAGCGACGCTCTTAATAATGCTAAGGGATTCGTTGGCATCATTGGTATAATTTGAGGCTTGAGTTTGGCTATTTGAATCTTGATTGCTTACATCTTGGTTATTTGAAGACTGCTCGTTTTGAAACGCAGTCGTTTGATTGTTATCAGTCATTTACCTTCCTTGTTATAAGCGTTAGAGTCGGTACGCTATTATCGATTTAGGACTCTGAATCTATGGTCGTTAAAATAAGCAGTCGCTAAAGTACGAAAAGCGCCTGAGATTCCATTCAATGCTGCTAAACACTATTTTATTCAATGCCGTTTAATGTAGCGCATTGTCCAATCAATGAACAGCACCTTTGATTGACTACTGGGTTTGTATGAAATACGTGTCAGGCAAGGGTTATATTGCCGCAATTTAACAGTATTTTTAACGCAGCTCGGACAATTAATTCATACATTAAACAGCAAAATTTAGATTTGGGCACAAAAGCTAAAACTGCTACACTAAATATCAATAAGAAGCCCCTTTTTTAATAACAAAACCATAAGACAATCACTCTCATGCAAAATACCGCGCAACCCCTCAATGATATGCTGGTCAGCAAATCACTCTCAGCTGCTGATTACGTCCCTACCCTTGATGCTATGCTATCGCGTACGTTAGCGCGTATCGCGCTGAAAAAAGAGCAAGGTCTACGCACGCCTGACGAGCTATGGATTGTCGATCACAATGATGTCTATACGCTTGGACAAGCCGGTAAAGAAGAGCATATCCTACAACGTACCAATACGCCGATTATCAAGACCGACCGCGGCGGTCAGGTGACATGGCACGGGCATGGACAGTTGGTTATCTATTGGTTATTTGATTTGGAAAGTCTGGGTTGGAGTGTGCGCAATATGGTATCGCACGCCGAGCAAGCGATTGAAGATGTCGTCAATGACTGCCTAAAGAGCCACGCGTCTAATAGTGTCAATACCAGTGCCGATATCAGCGCCCATGCCCGCCGTGATGCGCCCGGTGTTTATTTATATAGCCATCTAAATACTGCCAGCAATGACAAGGCTCAACCACTCACTGAGCTTCCGACCGATGACGCCATTATGCTGGGTAAAATCGCCTCACTTGGCTTTAAAATCAAGCATGGTTTTAGCTATCATGGCGTTGCGATTAATTTAGATTGTGACTTATCCGCCTTTAATGCGATTAATCCGTGCGGCTATGCGGGCATGCAAATGTTACGACTGGCTGACTTCGTTGCGATGGATCGGCAAACGCAGGATGAACAACTGGCAGCGCAGGTAGCGGAAAAATCTATGCCAGCAATGACCAACTGTTTAAGCTATGAGCAAGTGACCAAAAAACTTATCGATAATATTGCCAAGCGTCATGCTGGACATATCCAATTACGTGCCCTCGCCCCAAAGTAATTTTCCAAGTTTTTTTATACAGTCTTGCTTACACAGTTTTTTAAATTAAATACTGTTCTTTGCATAATCCTTTTTTGCATAATATCGTGCACGCTTAGACTTAAGCATTGTGAGAAAATTTGAGTCAAACTTGTTATAATCGCAGGCGCACAAATTGGGCGCAGCAATAACCTTAGCGCGCCAACATCTAACCCTTTATCATTGAAGCATTCATAACAAAAGCACCTTGGAGCAATTTATGGCAGATTTTAATAAAATTTTGGACGCAGGCGACGTCGATGGCGGCATCATTAATGTGGTCGTAGAAATCCCAACTGGTAGCAGCCATAAAATTGAGTGGAATCGCGAATTGGCAGTTTTTGAGCTTGACCGTGTTGATCCACAGATTTTTGCTAAACCTTGTAACTATGGTTTTATTCCGCAAACCCTTGATGAAGATGGCGATGAGTTAGATGCGCTTATCATCACAGAACAGCCTTTGCCTACTGGTATTTTCTTAAAAGCGAAAGTAATCGGCGTGATGAAATTCGTTGATGATGGCGAAGTTGATGACAAAATCGTCGTCGTACCGGCTGACGACCGTGATACAGGCAATGCTTATAACAGCCTAGAAGACTTACCAAAGCAGCTTATCAACCAATTACAATTCCATTTCAGCCACTATAAAGACCTTAAAAAAGCCGGTACAACGGTGGTCGAATCTTGGGGTGACGTCGCAGAAGCTAAAGAAGTCATCAAAGAGTCTATCCAACGCTGGAAAGACCTATAAATTGTCCTAGATAATTTATAAGAAGCGTTTATTGCCATTTTTTTATTAAAATAGGATAAGCGCCATGAAAATACCGCAGACATGATAATGGTTGCGGTATTTTTTTGCTTGAATTTTGCGCCGATAAAATGGTTATAATACCCTCACTTACCTATTATCACACCCAAATAAGGACTGTCATGTTTGACTCTGATTCAGGCTCAACGCCCGCCAATAAAAAACTGCCAAAAGCCGTGATGATGATGGTCGAAAAAGGCAATTTGGTGCAGGCAATTAAAACCTTGGCCGCTGATGAAAATATCAGTATGGATGCCGCCAAATCTCGCATAGATGCTTACGAGCTTGCGTTAAAGAACAAGCAGCAACAAACCCTCAATACTATCGCCAATAAACAAGGTATCCCAAGCCAAGCCTTTAGCTTTGATAGAGAACAAGTGCAAGAAGAGTCGGAGCGTCTGACGAAGACTCGCGTTAAGACTACGCCAACGGAGCAAGGCTTCCAAAGTCTACAAGACGGTGTTGACAGTCAGCTTAATGACTTGGGCTATAAAAAACCGCTTATTCCTTATTGGGCAAAGCGGCTATTGGTCATTACTGCGGTGATGGCAGGGTTATTTTGGATAATGTGGCGAATTTTTGGCTAGTCTGTTATAAGTGGTTCCATTATGGCAGTCTGTTTTAAGTGGTCTGTTAATAGGTTTAGAGGGTTAAATAGCTGGTTCCGTTGGGGTATACTGAAAATAAACTTGTCCTGTGCCTGATTCCAGTAAAACACTCTCCGAAAATATCGAGACGATTCACGGTTGGTTACAGATAGTTTGGGTATTATTTTTATCTCTATGCTTGATAGGCTTTATGAGCTTACCACAAATAATTTTTTCATTCGGTCAGTCCTCGCTTTCATCCGACCAATTTTGACTCAACTCACTCACCAAACGACTCTCATCGCATTTAAAATCAATATAGTGATAGGTATTGGCAGGCAATAGCCAATCCTGCCCTGTCAGTGGACATTTTTGTTCCATATCTTCTGCCTTTGTCCAATCACGGTAATTCATTAAAAAATAATAGGTGGGTACACCTGTGCTTTGTTCAATGATACGGCACAATTCTCGACCTATTTTGCTATGCTCAGAATTGGGATTTTGCATTTGCTCTAAGGCAAAGGCTTCACTTACTGGTTGAGAACCAAGCCACAAACGATATAACGCTTCAGCCTGTCGATACCATGACCACACATTATCATAACAAGGGTGATCAGGTTGGGTATATGGGGTTTTATATAGAGGAATGCCTTGTAAGGTTACTCCATCTAGTAAAGGCGAACTCCAGCCCCAACGCAACATGTAAAATTCAGATTGCGTTGGTACGGCATAACGGGGAAGAGGATAATCATGGTCTTCTCCGATATACAAGGTTTGAATGGGTTTACCTGCTAACTGTTCGATTTTATTGTGCATTTCTTGGGCATAGCTGTTCATATTTTTACGGTCAAGGGCATCCATTTCAGGACACACTACAGTCACGCGAGTAATATCATTTTGGCTAACAGCTAAATGATGGTTACGGGGTAATATTTGTCCGTTGCCTTCTAAATCTCCTAAATAACAAAATACATCATGGTCGTGGCTGTCATCATCTTCAGCGATACCTGTATATTGGGGTATGATAATATCAAAGGCGTGCATTTTTATATCTCATGCTTAATTTATATTAAATATAGTTGGGGATGTTGCTGTTGAAATTGGTTAAAGTGCTGTCTTGTAGTGGCAATTTAACCTATACCGTCAATGCCGTACACTCAAAATCGGGATATTTTGGTCAGACAATTAGCAGATTTTTTAAGTATACCTAACAATACTATCTACTAATGTATTTAAGATCATCACGATAGGCATGTAAATGATAAATTGTAGTGTTATCTTGATTAACGAACAGGACGAACAGC
>NZ_DFQS01000070.1:0-32500 GCF_002377905.1 Psychrobacter sp. UBA3483
ATTTTTATTTTGAACTGACTATACTTCAGAAAAAGCCGTGACCAATTCTAAAACAGACGTTCCTTTACCTGTTCCTAGATTAATGGGTAAAAAACCTATTGAACTGTATTTATCTCGACCTACTTGTTTCTGTAGGTAGTTAAGTGCTGCTACATGACCTTGGGCAAGATCAGTCACATGAATAAAATCGCGTACCCCTGTACCATCGACGGTAGGATAGTCATTACCAAAAATACTGAGTTTTTCAAGCTTGCCAACGGCGACTTGCGAAATATAAGGCATTAAATTATTAGGAATATCATTTGGATCTTCGCCAATTTGCCCAGATGGATGCGCGCCGACGGGATTGAAGTACCTAAGTGGAATAAGATTCCAGCCATCATTGGTTGCTGCTAAATCCTCTAGAATATGTTCGACCATCAGTTTGCTCTGACCATAAGGATTGGTGCAAGAACGCTTTGATTCCTCATTGATAGGCAAGGATTCAGGATCTCCATAGACGGTCGCGGAAGATGAAAAAACCAAATTCTTAACATCGGCTTCTTTCATAACTTCCAATAAAGCAATGGTGCCACTGACATTATTATTGTAATACAGCAATGGTTTGGCCACCGATTCTCCAACGGCTTTTAGACCCGCAAAATGAATCACCCCAAAGAACTGATGCTCGGCAAAGACCTGTTTAAGTAGATCAGTATCACGGATATCGCCTTCAACAAACTCGATAGGTTGCTCAATGAGCTTAGAGACACGCCCAATGGCCTCACGGCTACTATTAGACAAATTGTCGTAGACAACAATATCATAGCCTGCTTCGTGTAAAGCTATACAAGTGTGTGAGCCGATATATCCAGCGCCACCGGTTACCAATATCTTGTTTTTCATAATTGCTACATTTTAATCAAAGGAAAGTTATTTTTAGAATAAAAAAAGACACCCCATTGTAGGAGTGCCTTTGTTTTTTTTCAACGATGTTTTGGTATTAGACTATCTATTAATACCTAAATTACCAACCGGTAACTTCTTTTAACTTATCGCCAATTTTTGATGGATCGCGGGTATAAGCAATACCAGCGTCTTCAAAGGCTTTAAATTTCTCTTCAGCAGTACCCTGACCACCAGAGATGATAGCGCCAGCATGGCCCATACGTTTACCAGCAGGTGCGGTAACACCAGCGATATAACCAACCACTGGCTTAGTCACGTGCTCTTTGATATAAGCCGCTGCTTCTTCTTCAGCCGTACCACCAATCTCACCGATTAACACGATAGCTTCGGTTTGTGGATCGTCTTGGAACAGTTTTAGTGCGTCGATTTGGTTCATACCCGGGATAGGGTCGCCACCAATACCGATACAAGTAGACTGACCAAAGCCAAGCTTAGTCGTTTGAGCAACCGCTTCATAAGTCAACGTACCAGAGCGTGAGATGATACCCACTTTACCTGGCAGATGGATATGGCCTGGCATGATACCAATTTTGCACTGACCTGGGGTGATAACGCCTGGGCAGTTTGGACCAACCATACGTACATCACCTGCTTCTTCGATATAACGCTTGGCTTTTAGCATATCGATAGTCGGTACGCCTTCAGTAATCACTACGATCAATTTTACGCCAGCATCGACTGCTTCAACGATAGAATCTAGTACAAATGGCGCTGGTACGTAGATAACAGATGCGTCAGCTTGGGTCGCTTCCATGGCTTCCGCCATGGTGTTAAAGACTGGTAAACCTAGGTGCGTTTGACCGCCTTTACCTGGGGTTACGCCGCCAACCACTTTAGTACCGTATTCGATTGCTTGTTCAGAGTGGAATGTACCATTCTTACCAGTAAAACCTTGTACCAAGACTTTGGTATCTTTATCAATTAATACACTCATTATTTTTTCCTTATTCGGTTGTCTTGCAATAGCAGTTTTCTCGCCCATTTAGCGTTAAATGTTAACGATAAATGCTTTTGCTAAAAACCGCCATCACGCTTTGACTATAATGCTTAAGCGTTTGGTTCAGCGCGTTATAAATAAACGGCGCTTTGACTCACAACTTATATTAAAGACTTATGCTTTAACCGCATCGACAATTTTTTGTGCTGCGTCTGCTAGGCCTTGAGCTGAAGTCAGTTTCAGACCAGACTCTTCTAGAATCTGTAAGCCCAATTCAGCGTTGTTACCTTCTAGACGTACAACAACAGGCACTTTAACGTCGACTTCTTTAACTGCAGCGATAATCGCTTCTGCAATCATGTCACAACGTACGATACCGCCGAAGATGTTGATGAGAACGCCTTCAACACTGCTGTCTTCTAGAATGATTTTGAACGCTTCAACAACGCGATCTTTGGTTGCACCGCCGCCAACGTCCAAGAAGTTAGCAGGTTTGCCGCCGTACAATTTGATGATGTCCATGGTCGCCATCGCAAGACCTGCACCGTTCACCATACAACCGATATTGCCTTCTAGAGCAACATAATTTAGGTCAAACTCAGCCGCTTTTAGCTCACGCTCGTTTTCTTGCGTTTTGTCTTGTAGCGCAGCAATTTTAGGCAAACGATATAGGGCGTTTGAGTCAATACCAATTTTGCCATCAACACAAACGATTTCGCCATTTTCACGAACCGCTAATGGGTTGATTTCTAATAATGCAAAATCATTGTCAACGAATGCTTGATAAGCGCCGCTCATCAATTTTACGAACTGGTTGATTTGCTTGCCTTCAAGACCTAGTTTGAATGCCACTTCACGTGCTTGATAAGGCATTAGACCGACCAATGGATCAACGCTTACTTTAAAGATTTTTTCTGGGGTTTCGCTTGCGACTTCTTCGATATCAACGCCGCCTTCGGTTGATGCCATGAAAGTTACGCGACGCGTAGAACGGTCAACAACCGCACCAAGATATAGCTCAGTTTGTACTGGGTACATATCTTCTGCAACTAAGACAAAGTTGACTGGCTGGCCATCAGCGTCAGTCTGGAAGGTGACCAGATTGGTACCGATAAGCTCTTCTGCAACTTGCTTCGCTTCTTCGCGAGTTTTAACTAGCTTCACACCGCCCGCTTTACCACGGCCACCAGCATGAACCTGCGCTTTAATAACTGCAATATCAGTAGGCGTTTTATCAAAAGCAGCAGCAGCTTCGTCGCCGTTATGGGCGATGATGCCTTCTTGAATAGGCAAACCGTAGCTTTTCAATAGCTCTTTTGCTTGATACTCATGTAAATTCATTGATTGTATCCTTTATTTTTTACAATTAATAAAAAGTGACAACAAGTGCGAGGCAGAATAACGCTGCCGCACTTATGATGATGACGACCGTTATCTTAATAGTGATAGCGGTCGCACCATCCAGTTAAACTTGATATTTACTTAAATGCTTTTCATTTTAAGCAATTTAATCTCAAAAACTACTTACGTTTTTTACGCTGAATGGCATGAATTGCACGGCCATCTGCTGATAAAGCGGCTTCATGAACGGCTTCAGAGATGGTTGGATGCGCAAATGTCATCAGTTGCAAATCTTCGATGCTAGACACAAATTCCATCGCAATCATACCTTGATGGACAATATCGCCCGCACCAGCAGAAATGGCATGCATACCTAACAAACGATCTGTTTTGGCATCAGCAACAACTTTGATAGAGCCTTGTGCTTCACTCTGGGCAAGCGCACGGCCGTTCGCTGCGAGGTTAAATGAACCGGTTTTCACTTCATAACCCGCTTCTGTCGCTTCTTGCTCGGTCAAACCAACCCATGCGATTTCTGGATGGGTATAAATGACATTGATAATCGTGTCATAGTTGACTTGCGCTTTTTCGCCATGAATGCGCTCAACCGCCATCATGCCTTCTTCCATGGCTTTATGCGCAAGCATAGGGCCACGAACCAAGTCACCGATTGCATAAACGCCGTCAAGGTTAGTTTTACATTGGTCATCGACATCGATTAGACCGCGCTCAGTCAACGTGATACCGCTGTCTTCGCCAAGCAATTTTTCAGAATAGGCACGGCGACCGACACAAACGATTAGCTTATCAAAGCTTTCATCCGAGGCTTCGCCTTTTGCTTCGCTGGTCACAACAACTTGATCGCCTTTCACTTCAGCATTGGTCACTTTGGTGTCGACGCGAATATCAAGACCTTGCTTTTTCAGCATTTTACCCGCTTCTTTAGCAATGTCTTTGTCAGCCGCTGCTAGGAAGCTTGGTAGCGCTTCATAGACCACCACTTCCGCGCCTAAGCGGCGCCATACTGAACCTAGCTCAAGACCGATAACACCAGCACCAATGACGCCTAAACGCTTTGGTACTTCGGTAAAATCAAGCGCGCCAGTAGAATCAACAATACGGTCGCCATCAGTTTTTGCCACAGGAATATCAATAGGAACAGAACCTGCTGCAAGAATGACGTTTTTAGCAGTAATAATGGTTTCACTTTCGTCTTCTAGGGCGGTAAATTTAACTTTTTTATCCGCACCTTTACCATCTTCTAATGTGCCCCAGCCTTGTAGCCAGTCAACGCCATTGCCTTTTAGCAATGCCGCCACGCCGCCAGTCAATTGCTTAACAATGCCTTCTTTACGGGCAATCATTTGCTCGATATCGATAGCAACGTCGCCGGTGCTGATACCATGTTCAGCAAGATCATGTTTGGTTGCTTCATAACGGTGTGATGAATCAAGCAAGGCTTTTGATGGGATACAACCGACGTTTAAGCAAGTACCGCCAAGAGCGGGCTCACCTTTATAAACGCGTTTTTCGATACAAGCCACGCTCATACCCAATTGGCCTGCACGAATAGCGGCTTCGTAACCACCAGGACCGCCGCCGATGACGACTAAATCATAATTGTCTTTCATAGTACGTTCCTATTTTTAATTTGGTTCTAATTTATTTCTAGATTTTTTCTAGTTTTATTAGGATTAAACGATTGGTTAAGCGGTTGATTGATCAATGACTCTTTCATTCTGTCGTTAATACACGACAAAACAATGTCGCCGTTATTTATCAATAAACCACAATCATCCAGTCCAAAGTGAAAAAGCTTGTATCAGTGGTTACCGATACAAGCTTAAAAGCTTACAGGTCTAGGAGTAACATGGTTGGATCTTCGACCAACTCTTTGATAGTGACTAAGAACTGTACCGCTTCTTTACCGTCAATCATACGGTGATCATAAGATAACGCTAGGTACATCATTGGTAGAATTTCAACTTTACCGTCGACTGCCATCGGACGCTCATTGATCGCATGCATACCCAAGATAGCGGTTTGCGGTGGATTCAAGATAGGCGTTGACATGAGTGAACCAAATACGCCACCGTTTGAAATAGTGAACGTACCGCCAGTCATTTCATCAAGACCAAGTTTACCTTGTTGTGCTTTACCGCCGTACTCACGAATCTTAGCTTCGACCTCAGCCATGCTCATGCGGTCAGTATCACGTAGGACAGGAACCACCAAACCACGATCTGAAGATACGGCAACACCGATATCATAGTAGCCATGATAAACAATATCATCACCATCTAGTGAAGCGTTAACCGCTGGGAAGCGTTTCAATGCTTCGGTTGCTGCTTTAATGAACAATGACATAAAGCCTAGACGTACACCATGACGCTTTTCAAACTGCTCTTTATACTTAGCACGCATGTCCATCAACGGTTTCATGTTGACTTCGTTGAACGTGGTTAGCATTGCTGTCTCTTGTGAAGCAGCTAGCAGACGATTGGCAACTGTCTTACGTAGGCGCGTCATCGGTACGCGTTTTTCAGTACGCTCACCCGTTGACTCGGCGACTGGACGACCACTATCCGATTTGATAGAGCTGTCCGCTTTTAGCGTTGGGTTTGCCATGTCGGTTTTGGTGACACGACCACCGCGGCCACTGCCTTCAACGTTTTTAGGGTCAACACCAGATTCTTTTGCCGCTTTGCGTACTGCAGGGCTTTGATCTTTATGATCTGCTTCGTCTTTTTTATCTGTCGCTTGAACTGGCTCACCGCCATCAGTAGCTTGTTTTGGCTGTACAGGCGCTGCTGGCTGATCTGGGTCTACTGCAGGCTCATCTGCGCTGTCGCTACTACCACCAGCAGAATTGCCGCTAGCACCAGCTTCAAACTCGGCGATTAGCTCGTCTGATAAAACGGTATCATCCACTTGCTTAACGATTTTAGTGACCACACCATTATCAGGTGCAACCACTTCTAGTACCACTTTATCAGTCTCGATTTCAGCCAATAAGTCATCACGGCTAACTTCTTGACCTTCAGTGACATGCCATTCCACGAGGGTGCCATCGGCAACCGATTCTGGAAAAACGGGGGCTTTAATTTCAGCCATCGATATACTCCTTAGATATTGATATTACTCTTTATTATTAAGTCGTGATAGGCAGTCAATACCATTCTCAATCGTCTTACTTCAATGGTAATAGCGGTACGGACTGTCATCGCCTGATTCGTGTATCTTATATAATCTGTTGCTTAAACGAGCTACTATTTAGATAGCTCATCCACACTGATACCAAGGCCACCAGCGATTAGTGCTTGCTGCTGTTGAACATGTAGTTTTGGTGATCCTGTCGCTGGCGCCGCACTAGCAGGACGCGCAACCGGCTCCATCACTTTCGCTTTGGTTGGGTGTGGCACAACAATGCGGAACATATGCGGCGCTAAATAGTACCAAGCACCTTGGTTAAGTGGCTCTTCTTGCGTCCAAACAATCTCAGCCAAGTTACTATATTTTTCAATCTCAGCAATCAAACGCTCTTCTGGCAATGGGTATAGCTGCTCGATACGCACAATTGCTACATGATCTAAACCTAGCGCGCGACGTTGCTCTAGTAAGTCATAGTAAACTTTACCGCCACATAGCACCATGCGCGTTACGTTGTCGGTATTTTGCTGATCGATCTCAGGCAATACCGTTTCAAACTTGCCGTTCGCCAGCTCTTCAAGAGTTGAGGTTGCCAATTTATGGCGTAGCAAACTCTTCGGTGACATCACCACTAATGGTTTGCGAATCGGACGTACCGCTTGACGACGTAGTGCATGATAAATTTGAGCCGGCGTCGTTGGGGTAATCACCTGCATATTGTCTTCAGCACACAACTGCAAGAAACGCTCAAGACGCGCAGAAGAATGCTCAGGACCTTGACCTTCAAAACCGTGTGGTAACAACATCGTTAAGCCACAAACACGCTGCCACTTAGTCTCACCACTTGAGATAAACTGGTCAATCACTACCTGCGCGCCGTTCACGAAGTCGCCAAACTGGGCTTCCCAAACGATGAGCGCATTTGGCACAGTGGTTGCGTAACCATATTCAAAGGCTAGTACCGCTTCTTCTGATAACAATGAGTTATAAGTGGCAAAGCGTGCTTGGGTTTCACTAATATGCGCAAGCGGCACATACATGCTGCCATCATTGACGTTATAGATTTCACTGTGGCGATGCGAGAAGGTACCACGGCCCACATCTTCGCCAGTAATACGTACTAAGACATTGTCATGGTCAACTAATGACGCATAGGCAAGTGTTTCAGCAGCACCCCAGTTAAGTGGTTCTTCACCGGTTTGCATGGCTAAGCGCTGCTCAACCATTTTTTGTACTTGGCGCTGCAGTTTGTAACCTTCTGGCATTTCTGCCATACGGCGACCGTAACCTTTTAGTACTTCGATATCAACACTGGTATCCCAATCATCAACCAAATCATGACCTAAGTAAGGCTTCCAATCGACAAATAGCTCTTCGTTAGGCTCACTTACTAAAGAGTTGGCAACGTATTCACCGCGGTCTAACGACTCACGATATTCGTCTTCATACTTTTGAGCTTCACTCTCACTCAATACGCCTGCTTTAATCAGTTGCTGTGCGTAGATAGTGCGAGTGGTTGGTAATTTTTTAATCACCGCATACATGAGTGGCTGAGTTGCTGATGGTTCATCGGCTTCGTTATGACCGTTACGGCGATAGCAGAACAAGTCAATGATAATGTCTTTATCAAACTCATGACGATAATCTAATGCCAACTGTGCCGCGAAAACCACTGATTCAGGATCATCACCGTTTACGTGCAAAATAGGCGCATGTACCATTTTAGCAACGTCAGTACAATACTCAGTTGAACGCGCGTCTTCTTGACGGCTAGTTGTAAAACCAACTTGGTTATTGATAACAATATGTACCGTACCGCCAGTGGTGTAAGCGCGGGTTTGTGACATTTGGAAAGTTTCTTGTACCACGCCTTGCGCAGCAAAGGCAGCATCGCCATGAATGACAATTGGCAAGACTGAGTTACCGGTTTTATTATCTTGTAATGGCTGATCATTACGGCGAACTTGACGCGCGCGTACCGAACCTTGTAGTACAGGTGCCACAATCTCAAGGTGCGATGGGTTAAACGCCAATGCTAAATGCGCCTCACCACCTGGTGTCATCACGTTAGATGAAAAACCATTGTGATATTTAACGTCACCTGAGCCTTTTTCTGGCTGTACTTTACCATCAAACTCATCGAACAAATCGGCAGGGTTTTTACCCAAAATATTGACCAATAGGTTTAAACGGCCGCGGTGAGCCATACCAATAACCATCTCTTTAGTGCCATAACCACCAGCACGTTGGATGATTTCATTGATAGCAGGAATAAAGCTCTCACCACCTTCTAGGCCAAAACGCTTAACACCCGTATATTTACGAGCCAAGTATTTTTCTAGACCTTCGGCAGCGGTTAAACGCTCAAGAATAGATAAACGTTTTTCTTTATCAAACTCGATATAACCCAGATTGGTTTCTAGGTATTTTTCCATCCAACGCTTTTCGGTGCTGGTGGTCACGTGCATATATTCCGTACCGATATAACGGCAGTATACGCGCTCCATGATTTCGATGATTTCACGTAGCGTCGCTTCATCTTTACCAATATTTAAATCATTGGTTGGGAATACCGTATCAAGATCGGCTTCAGAAAGATTGTGATAAGCAAGGGTTAAATCTTCCACTTCTGCACGTGGATGCAAATCTAACGGATCAAGCTTGGCGCGGCGATGACCACGGCGGCGATAGGCTGAAATCAGCTGCTGCACACCCATTTGCTTCGGATCAGCACAGTTACTGGAATCACCAGCTGTTGAAGCTGATGTGTCAGCGCTTACTTTATTCGCCGTCTGATTGCGCGCAAGCAACAAGAATTGATCTTTAATTGCATTGTGCTTGGCATCATTTGGAGATTTATATTGTTCAAAATACGCTTGCCAATCGCTATCAACGCTACTAGGATCATCTAGATATTGCTCATAGAGCGCTTCGATATATTGGGCGTTGTCGGCAGCCAGTTCAGTGTGATCTAGGCTCGCTGTTTCTTTAGTTATACTATTCATAATAATCGTCTATTTGATAGATAAATGAATGGAATCGTGCTTATTATTGTGTTATTCGTTATAGGTTAGCGATATTGCTCGTCACTTTTTACCGTTAAAACGACGCTTACAACTATTTTTTACTTAAAAATATCTATAAGTTAAGCTTTTGGTTAATTTGAAATCCCGTCTAAGCTATCTCGTCATAAAAAAGATAATTGCAATACCACACCTACCATTAAATTATTTGTGAACGCTCGGTTTTCTTTAGCCGCTCGTTTGACAACATTAATTTATATATAATGCTTGCAGCTATAACCAAATTGTTAATAGTAAGGTTTTAATCAAAAAATCCTGTCTTCAGTTAGTCTTTTAATTGGCTATTTGCACTGAAGTGCCGTGCTATGGTAGAAATAAAGGCGATATTCCGCCAAACATACATTGCTGTATAGAGTAACATGCCCACCTATGGCGCCATAGTTTGTTTGTTCAATACTAGGTATTTACGAAATGAATATCAATTATCATTTTTTGCCACTTGTTAATTGTTATCCGAACCAATAACGGCGCTATCGCTAACCGTTATTCCAACATTAAAGTTACCCATATTTATAGTCTAATTTCTGCATTTTTATAAGGTTTGCGCAATGTAAATATTGAGGGCTGACTATTGCCTTTAGATAAATCTAAGCGAAACACAGGGTTATAGCCAATTATATAGACATGCGCGCGATATAGCATGCCCTCTTACATACAAGCAACGTATCGTTAATACAGCCTTACTTTCATCGACTGATTCACTACTACTTCTCAACGATGTCCTTTAAGATACCATCTTGGCTATTCTGGTTTTATAACTGATGGCTCCTGGTTAACAACCTCGAATAAAAAACACCACCTAATGAGAGGTGGTGTTTTTTTAACAGCGCTATTATAAAGCTAATTATCGATAAATGGTAGACTAACCTGCTTGATCGATCAGTAAATTGCGCAGATGACCGATGGCTTTGGTTGGATTTAAGCCTTTTGGACATACTGACACACAGTTCATGATACCGCGGCAACGGAATAAGCTGAACGGGTCTTCTAAACGTGATAGACGAGCACGGATGTCGGTATCGCGGCTGTCAGAAACAAAACGGTTGGCATTCAATAGTGCTGCTGGACCTAAGAACTTATCAGGATTCCACCAGAATGATGGGCAGCTGGTTGAACAGCACGCACATAAAATACACTCATACAAACCGTTCAACTTTTCACGCTGTTCAGGTGACTGCAAACGCTCTGTTGCTGGCGCTGGCTGGTCATTGATTAAGAACGGATGAACTTTTTCATATTGCTCGTAAAATTGGTTCATGTCGACGACCAAATCACGCACCACTGGCAAACCTGGTAGCGGACGAACCGTTACTTTTTCAGGCAAGGTGTTCATGTTAATCAGACAGGCTAGACCGTTTTTACCATTGATATTCATGCCATCTGAACCGCAAATGCCTTCACGGCACGAGCGACGGAAAGTAAGGGTTTCGTCTTCTTTCTTTAGGCGTAATAACACGTCAAGCAACATACGATCTGAGTCTAATAACTCAATCGTATAAGTTTGCATGCGTGGTGCTGCGTCCACATCAGGATCGTAGCGATAGATTTCGATGGTGCGAGTACCTCGGCTCATAATGCTAAACTCCACACATTGGCGATGCGGGCTCACAAGCGTACAGTCTAAAGACTGCTATTTATCAGCGCTAGTATGACTATTTCATAGCGCTGATAAAAGCTTGTCGCTGGCGCTCACCTTTTAATAAATGAATAAGGGATAAAACGTTAATTCTATGTATGCACAAAACTGCATACGCTAGAATTAATAAACGCGAACTTTTGGCTCGACGTAATCGACCGTTAATGGCACTTTACGCACAGGCTTATAGATAATGCGATTGCCTTCAGAATACCATAGGGTATGCTTCATCCAATCGTTATCGTTACGGCCGTTTGGTGCGTAATCATCATCTTCTGGGCGATCATAGTCAGACACACTGTGCGCGCCGCGGCTTTCATGACGGTTAGCGGCCGATATCATCGTTGCTTTTGCCACTTCATACAAGTTTGCTACTTCAAACGCTTCGATACGCGCGGTATTAAAGACTTGTGATTTATCAGCCAAATGGATTTGGTCAATTTTATCAGCAAGCGCTAGAATTTGCTTAACGCCTTCGTCCATCATCGCCTGCGTACGGAATACACTGGCATGCTTTTGCATAATAGCGCGAATCTCGTCCGCCACGTCTTGCGCATTGTAGCCTGAAGTTGATTGTTGCAATTTGTCCAAACGACGCACAGTGAAATCAAGCACGTGTGGATCAAGCGGCTTGTAGTTATGGTCAGCATGATGGAATTCATCAACGATATGCTTACCAGCAGCGCGACCAAAGACCAATAAATCAAGTAGCGAGTTGGTACCTAAACGGTTGGCACCGTGCACACTGACGCACGCACACTCACCGATGGCATAAAGACCTTTAACGACGTTGCCTTTAGCATATAGACCGTCTTCATCGGTACCCGCTTCTAGATCCGGTACAATCACTTGACCATGAATCGTGGTTGGAATACCGCCCATCATATAGTGAATGGTTGGGATAACTGGAATTGGCTCTTTAGTGATATCAACGTTAGCGAAGTTTTTACCAATCTCAAAGACTGATGGCAGACGCTTCATAATGGTGTCAACACCCAAATGGGTCATATCCATCACGATATGGTCAGCGTTTGGACCACAGCCGCGACCTTCTTTGATTTCTTGGTCCATTGAGCGTGATACCAAGTCACGTGGTGCCAAGTCTTTTACGGTGGGCGCATAACGCTCCATGAACGCTTCGCCATCTTTATTACGTAAGATAGCGCCTTCACCGCGGCAACCTTCGGTCAATAGTACGCCAGCACCATGAACGCCCGTTGGGTGGAACTGCCAGAATTCCATATCTTGTAGTGGAATGCCTGCACGAACCGCCATGCCAATACCGTCACCCGTATTGATGTAAGCGTTGGTAGAAGCCGCAAAGATACGACCAGCACCGCCTGTGGCTAGCACAGTAATCGGTGATTGGAATACCGCAACCGTACCGGTTTCTTGCTCAAGCGCGATAACGCCATTAATATTACCTGCGTCATCTTTGATCAAATCAAGCGCGATCCACTCGATAAAGAACTCAGTGCCTTGCTGTAGGTTTTTCTGATAAAGCGTATGCAATAGCGCGTGACCCGTACGGTCAGCAGCAGCACAAGCACGTTGTACAGCTTTTTCGCCATAGTTTGAGGTATGACCACCAAATGGACGCTGATAAATGGTGCCATCTTCATTACGGTCAAACGGCATACCCATGTGCTCAAGCTCATACACCACTTTTGGCGCTTCACGGCACATATATTCAATAGCGTCTTGGTCACCTAACCAATCTGACCCTTTAACGGTGTCATAAAAGTGAAAGTGCCAGTTGTCATTACTCATGTTACCCAAACTTGCGCCAATACCGCCCTGCGCCGCCACGGTGTGCGAACGGGTTGGGAATACTTTGGTCAAGACTGCAACCTTCATGCCCGCTTCGGCCAAATGCAATGAAGCACGCATACCTGAGCCGCCGCCACCAACGATGACCGCGTCATAGTTCAGGGTTTTAATATTACTAATGGTATTATCTTGTCTAGTTGCCATTACGGTTTTCCTAATGCCTGTTAATGCTTAGAAGTAAATAAAAAGGCTGATGTCTATGCGGGTTTCTATTTTATCATGCAGCAACGTTGGCTAATATTTGCGCTCACGTTACTGACAATAATCTCAACCAACAAAATCTGCTACAAACACCCTTTAACCACTTAAATTGCATATCTATCGTTATATTGGGCTTATCCATTTGTTTAACTATTGGCTTAACTGTCATGCAGCTGTTTGATAAGCATGCACTGATAGCAATGATAAGTTAAATGAATAAACACCCAACGCTATGATTGGCTCTGTCTATTTTGGCTACTAACGGATTTTTATTATCTAGACGCTTTCAAGCCTACAATTTTTTAAGTACGCACTGTTAAGTCAGTACTTTTAGATCACTAAAGCTATAAATGTGGTTAGATGAATCCGTTATTATGCATCGATATTTGGCTGGTAATACTACTAATACTAAGCTTATAAATAGCCGATGAATAAATATTTACAGGTATGATAAAAGGTTAAACAGCAACAACACCGAAGCCGTTACCCCAAAAAATCATAATGCCCCAAAATAGGAAGACTAAAATAGCGATAATCATCAATGTTTGTAAAAACAAACGCAGCTTGGACGCGCTTTCACCCATCTTGCCAGAAGTAATATAGTCGGTAAATACGGTCCACATACCCACCCACGCGTGACCAGCCAATGCCAAAATGGCCAATAAGCTGAATAGGCGCATCGGTAAACTGGTCATAAAATCAGACCACTCTACGAAGGTTACATTGCCATGGGTTAAGAAAAAGCCCAGCAACACCACACTGTAGACGGCTAGAATAACCGCACTGATACGCTGAACCATCCAATCACGGGTGCCTGAGCCTGTTAGACCGGTGGCGCTTTTGATTCCTGAATCATTTTTTATCATTAGAACATCACCCATACAAATGACGCGACAATTAAAATCGCTGCAATCACTAAGCTGACAACAGACACCATACGCGCCGATTGTAGCTCTTCATTTTGACCATTATCAGCAAATAAATGCTTCACGCCCATCACAAAGTGATAAGCAATGGCGGCGACGAAAATCCACGCTAAAAAGCGAATAAAGACATTGTCAAACACGGTTTCAAAACTCTCAGGCGACGCCAAAGAATTCTGTAATAACCACAGCATGACTGGGATAAGTAGAAATAAAATAATGCCAGAGATACGATGCAAGATTGAAGCAATTGCAATCGGTGAGCGGTTAACGCTAATCACTTGGCTTAAGGGCAGATTAATAGGTCGGTTGCTTTTCACAGCGGGCATCCTTTTTGCGGTTATACTCCTGTATCTGCTATCAACGCTTATGAAATACTATTTATCAATACTATTCCATAAGCGGCAAGCAACACATGAGATGAATAAAGTAAGGAAGGGCTAGCTGACGTCGTTTAATTTGCGCTAAATATGCAAGGTCGACAAGTCTTATTTATCTGACGTTCAGATAAACTCTATAGATAAAATCTATGCCTATAGCGACTGTTTATTTAATTGCTATTTGGGTAGTTTCCATTTATAAAGTGGTTATAGACTTCCCTATCGCTCGCTGAACTGATAACCCCTTTTTATGACAAGCCATTCACGCTCTTTATACCAATAAAGAGTTGCATGAAATTCATAACGTGGGATAAATCGATTAACTATTCTATTTTTACGACGTTGCATCAACAAAAAAGATAACGCCATAATGTCATCTGTAGATTATCATTTTTTATTAAGGCAAACTTCACTGTTGACTATTTAAGAATAGAACAGTTAACAAGAATATTCAAACGATAAGCCAGGTTTTGGTCTATAAACCGAACAGTCAATCATCACAAAGTATCAGTAAAGCGGGGCTTTACCAGCTACTTTATCAGAGCGACCTATTCATTTGCGCAAAGCTAGTGCCAGTTAAATCCCTCCAATTATAAAATGACTGCGCCATAATTACAAATTTATCCCCTAAATAGTGGTTATCGGTGATTATTTAACAAAAAGCTAGCTATTGGTAAGGCGAATTTATTAGTATTGGTATTTCAGAATCAATTTTTGATCCAAATTAATCTGTCGGTTACGCATACTCTGTCTATGCCATGGTGCGTTGCTGCAAATATGACGGACGTTTATCTTGTAATAAAGTCTTAATTATTATAATGTTAATGAGAATCATTACATTAGAAGCAACCAGCGGACTTGCTGCTGAATTACCGCTAAATTACTGAATAGACATATTTTGATACAAAGTTTACAGTCGTTTAGCACGACTAACGCACACCTATTACAGACATTACTGCTAAAAGTCTTTTCAAAACCTCAGTAATAACTGCTAATATAGCCTGCATATTAAATGGGTTAAATTTTTTTGACCGTTTAACAAGTGAAGACGCGAGGGTATGCGTCGATATAATTTTATTCCAACAAGTTAAAAACAATGGAGAGCAGTTTATGGCTGACAACAATGCCAAATTAAGCGTAAATGGTAAAGAATACGAATTTCCTATTATTGAAGGTACTTTAGGGCGTCCAGTTATCGATATTGCTGCTCTACAAGATTCAGGCTTTTGGTCTTATGACCCAGGTTTTAAAGTAACCGCTCCTGTTGAATCTAAGATTACTTACATTGATGGCGGTAAAGGTGAGTTATTACACCGTGGCTACCCTATCGACCAGTTAGCAAACAATGCTGAATACTTAGAAGTGGCGTATGCGCTGATTCATGGCGATTTACCAAATGCTGAGCAAAAAGCAGATTTCTATGAAAAGGTTCGTAAACACACCGGCGTTCATGACCAATTACGTAAATTCTTTGAAGGTTTCCGCCGTGACGCGCACCCAATGGCGATTATGGTTGGTGTCGTTGGTGCCTTATCCGCGTTTTATCATGACAACTTAGACGTCAGCAACGAAGCACACCGTGAAATCACCGCTATTCGTCTAATCGCTAAAATGCCAACGCTTGCAGCGATGAGTTATAAATACTCACAAGGCGAACCGTTCATGTATCCACGTAATGATTTCAATTACGCAGAAAACTTCTTATACATGATGTTTGCAACCCCTGCTGATGTTGACTACGAAACCAATGACGTGATTACTCGCGCCATGGACAAAATCTTTACTTTGCATGCTGACCACGAGCAAAACGCTTCAACGTCTACCGTACGTCTAGCAGGTTCTACTGGTGCCAATCCTTACGCGTGTATCGCTGCAGGTATCGCAGCCCTTTGGGGTCCATCACATGGCGGCGCTAACGAAGCTGTTCTTGAAATGCTAGATGAAATTGGTTCGGTAGAAAACGTTCCTGAATTCATGGAAAAAGTAAAAAGCCGTGAAGTAAAACTGATGGGCTTTGGTCACCGTGTTTACAAAAACTTTGACCCACGCGCACAAGTCATGAAAGAGACTTGCGATGAAGTACTAGGTGCATTGGGTATCAATGATCCTAAGCTTGAGCTTGCTATGGCACTTGAGAAAATTGCTTTAGAAGACCCGTACTTCGTTGAGCGTAACTTGTATCCAAACGTTGATTTTTATTCTGGCATTATCTTAAAAGCCATCGGTATCCCAACGTCAATGTTTACTGTTATCTTCTCACTCGCGCGTACTTCTGGTTGGATCAGCCATTGGTTAGAAATGCACAGCGCACCATTCAAAATCGGTCGCCCACGTCAGTTATATACTGGTGAAACGCATCGCGACTTCGTTAAAGTTGAAGATCGCAAATAGTCAGCTATTATTAGCAGCATAAAAAATCCCGCGACTGAGCGGGATTTTTTATGGTCTAAATTCAATAAAGAAATAAAAAATGACACTTTATTGAAACTCTTTTAAGGTCTGCTCATATTTGGCAATTTGCTCGTCATAACCTTGGATGGTTTCATTAAATTTTGCCATCAGTCTCTCAAACTCTTGCTGCTGATTGAGTTTCATCTGCTGCATATCCATCACTTGTTGGGCTTCTATTTGCTCCCAAACTTGATGCTGGATAATCAAACGCGCCAGCGCCGGACTTTTTGCACTCAGTCGACCTGCGATTTCTGCATGTTCAAATAACTGCGGCACCAATGTCGCGATATTGATTAGAGTATCAACCTCTTCTGCACTAAGCGGCGTGGTCACAGGTTGATAAAGCGCGTCCATCGCTTGCTGATAACTGTCTATAATCTGCTCATCTGTCCACATCACAGGTTTACGCGGCTCAAGACTGATACGTTTTAGCACAGTCAAATCACGCTCGCCCACTTCGGTACTGGTATTGATATCAGTGTCCGTAGTCGCATTGGCGTCGACTCCAGGGTCGATGCTAACGTCTGACTCACTATTGTTATTGTCCATAGCTGCGGCTGAATCCGTAGCAGGTGGTTTTGCTATTTGCTCAGAATCTGTATTATTTGCAACTGGATTAGCGGTATTAGACCGCTTAGCATTGTCTACTGACGCCGCATTTGTACCCTCAGGCAACAAATCATTACCATTAAAATCACTGCCACTGTCTGACGCATCTGCTGCTTGTAGCGATTCATATTCGGCTTGCAAACGCTGCTGTAGGCTTTTTGCTTGCGCAAGGTACAACGGCTGAAATTGCTCTATACGCGCAGCAGCGGAGTCACTTTTGCGCATCGGCTGACTGTCCTCTGCGCTAGTTTTTTCTTTGGGTTGACTATTATCAGCTACTGGTGCTTCTGCTTGCTGCTGACAGCCACTTAACAACAAAACCCCAATCATAGCGGCGGCTAGCAAGGAGTGCGTACGCGGCGGCATCATTGCTTTATTTAGCGACCCTGCATTTATACAGGTATGATGAGTCTCACCATCAGGCTTTGTTAATAAATTTTTAAACATCCGAGTTCTCATCCTTATTAAAAGCAGTTCGCTTATATATTGAGACTACTAGCTATTTTATTTTTCTATATCTCTAGCAGCTTGTTATTATTATCAAAAGTTTCAGTCATCATATAAATTTTATAGCATAAAAGAAAGATTAAACTTTACATGTGTCATGAGTTTTATGTTCGTCGCGAGTTTTATTATGGTCATGGCTGTTATCGATTCTTTGTGTCGCTAAAAAAGGAATACAATTTTCAAAACCCTGACAATCGCGACCGTGCTGCCGACTGATAAAATAATCTTGCACCATTCGTGCTTGCTGCTCGATACCATAGTTGAAAAAGGGTTTGCCAGCGTTAAGGACATAATCATAGCGGCGATTAATCATAGCGCCGCGTACGACTTTAAGACCTTGCTGCAATTGCCACACATGGGTCAATTCATGAATAAGCCAGCTTTGCTTAGCCAAGGAACACTGACTAAAATCTGTGACCCAGTCGGCCGGGTGGAAATAAATATTACCATTAGGACTGACAGCGTAGTTTTTTAGTACCCACCAAGCGGTTTTAAGCTGAACCTGTTCAAGCCCAATACTATCGCCAAACACCGAACGGGCCAGTGCTATCTCTCCAGCAGTCAGCTGACGCGAACGCCGCTTGGTCGCTTTAAGAGACTCAGAACGAAGAGACTCCGCACGCTTAAATAAACGCTTCAAAGTAGATTCCGACCGCATGAATGTCTTACCTTGTATTGGTTGCTCGTTTTATATTTGATGGTTTGTAATAATATGATTGGTCATCACTGATAAACCATTAATAAGGTCACAATTGCTTAAAACAAAGTCTTTAAGACATAAGTTGTACACTTAGCTGACTTTTATTAACGCAAATCTGCGTTAGCCTAGCTATAGTCACATTAAAATAAAAAACAGCCGTTTAATTGATAATAGAGATGCTTATGCCGCCCAATTTTCATGCTGATACGCCCCTTGCTCAGCGTATGCGCCCTGCGACCCTTGATGATATTATTGGCCAAGAGCACCTATTAGCAGCAGGCGCACCGTTACGGCGCTTAGTCGAACAAGGACACCTGCCATCGATTATTTTGCATGGTGAAGCGGGTATTGGGAAGACCACCATAGCGATGCTATTGGCTGATGCCGTTGGCCGACCCTTTCATGCGTTATCGGCATTGAATACGGGCGTTAAGCAATTACGCGAGGTGTTAGATACCAAGGATTCACTAAGCTTTGAATCGCCGGTGGTATTTATCGATGAGATTCACCGCTTTAACAAAGCGCAGCAGGATGCCTTACTTGGCGCGGTAGAGTCAGGTGATATTACGTTAATTGGTGCGACAACCGAAAATCCGTCCTTTAGTTTGAATAACGCCCTGCTATCGCGCTGCCAAGTTTATCGTCTAGAGCCGCTGACACCTGAGCAAATCAGTGCTGTATTGCAGCGCGCGTTATTAGAAGACAATATCCTTAAAAACCTAAAAGTTGATTTGCAGGCGCAAGAGACGATTAGCCAGTTGGCACATGGTGATGCCAGAAAAGCGCTCAATTTATTAGAGCTTGCCATTCAAACGGCAGATAGCAAACAGTCGCCATTAATTATCAATGATGAATTGGTCGCTCGTGTCGCCCAAACGGCACTGGTACGCTACGATAAAGATGGCGAGCAGCATTACGATATCATCTCGGCCCTGATAAAATCCGTACGCGGCTCCGACCCAGATGCGGCGCTGTATTGGATGGCGCGGATGCTGGTTGGCGGTGAGCCTGCTGATTTTATCGCGCGGCGTTTAGTTATTTTGGCCAGTGAAGATATTGGTAATGCCAATCCAAACGCCCTCCTCCTTGCCGATGCTGCTTTGCGTAGCGTACAGTCTATTGGCATGCCAGAAGCGCGCATTATCTTAGGGCAAGTAGTGGTGTATCTTGCGACCAGTGCTAAAAGTAATAGCACGTATAAGGCCATTAATGCAGCGATGGCACTGGCTGAAAAAGACGCCTCGCCTGTGCCGCTACATCTGCGGAATGGCGTGACCAAATTGATGCGCAATCAAGGTTATGGTCAAGGTTACGCTTATCCTCATGACTACCCCAATCACTATTATCCGCAAAGCTATCTGCCGGATAATTTAGTCGGGACAAGTTTTTATGAATTTGCTGACAATCAGCGCGAGCAGCACAGCAAGCAGTTTATGGACTGGCTAAAGAGTCAAGCGGCTAGTAATGAATAACAGCATATTTACTTGCATCATTGATAATACTTATCGCTATTTTTAGGCTATTAATGGACATATTGGCAAGATGACACAGCACAGTAGGATGAAAAGCGTTAAAATGGCCTCATAATGATATATACAAGTCGATTGAGCACAGCATTTTATTATTGCTGTTATTTATATGGCTGTTATTAAGCCGCGCTATGCTTTACAACAGCGCTTGACGCCCTCTGCTGCTACAATAGACGAATAATAATTTAACCTTCTCATCAAATCCATTTATAAATAATAAAATATTGAGACTTCTTATGAGTTTAAATACGATTCCTGAAATTATCGAAGACATTCGTGCTGGTAAAATGGTCATCTTAATGGATGACGAAGATCGCGAAAACGAAGGCGATATCATCATGGCCGCGACCCACGTACGCCCTGATGATATTAATTTTATGATTACCCACGCGCGTGGTTTGGTTTGCTTAACCTTGTCAGAAGCACGCTGCCAACAGCTGGCATTGCCGCTAATGTCAGACCGCAATGAAGCAAAATTCAGCACCAACTTTACCGTTTCTATTGAGGCGGCTGAAGGCGTGACCACCGGTATTTCTGCCGCTGACCGCGCGCGTACCATTCAAGCAGCGGTTTCTTCTTCAGCAAAACCAGAAGATATCGTCCAGCCTGGGCATATCTTCCCGATTATGGCTCAAAACGGTGGCGTCCTGCATCGTGCGGGTCATACTGAAGCCGGTTGTGATTTGGCGCGTCTAGCAGGGCTGGAGCCAGCAGCGGTGATCGTCGAAATCATCAAAGATGATGGCACGATGGCGCGCCGTGATGACCTTGAGATATTTGCCAAAGAGCATGACCTGAAAATTGGTACGATTGCTGATTTGATTAACTACCGCATCGCCAATGAGCAAACGGTCGAAGAGGTTGAATCCCATCCGTTTGAGACCGAATACGGTACCTTTACCTTACATCGCTTCCGCGAGTTTGGTGCAGACGAAACTCACCTAGCTTTGGTAAAAGGCGATGTCAGTGAAGGCGTCAGTACCGTTCGTGTACATGGCTTTCATCCTTTACGTGACTTGTTTGCGGCGAAGAATGACACCACTGGTCGTAGCGGCTGGAGCGTACGCTCAGCCCTAGAAGAAATAAACGACTCAGAGCGCGGCGTATTGGTTTGGATTGGCAATCATCAGCCGATTGACTTGGGAGAAGCGCTGGATAAAGCGGCTGAGAATCAGTCAATGTCTACCATCGCTCAGCAGCCTTATCGTAGTATCGGGGTTGGCGCGCAGATTTTGCGTCATTTAGGCGTGCGTGATATGCGCTTACTGTCTTCACCGATGAAGTTTTATGCGCTGTCAGGTTTCGATTTAAATGTAGTGGACTTTGTTCATGCGCCTAAGCAAAAATAAAGACTATAAATTAAAAAATACAGCAGTATAAAAAGGCACGCTAATAGTATTTAGCGTGCCTTTTCTATATTTGAGTGTTCATAGATAAACTCTGTTTTAGCAGTATCATTTCATTGTTATTAAGGACTTAGTAAATTAGCCGATTTTTTAAAGTTTGGGCGTATGGTTAAATTTTGCTTCTAATGCCAATAAACGCTCGCGCTCTGCATTGCTCCACGGCAATTTATCCTTACCATTACTGTCTAAACGGACGATAACAGCATCAGCGGTCGCGACAATCGTCTCTTGAGCGCAGCTATAATAGCTATATTCCATGACAATACTAGTATTGCCCAAGCGCTGACAACGCACGCCTAGTAATAACGTATCGGGATACGTTACTGGGTGTAAGTACTGGCAACTTGATTGCGCCAATACCGTCACCATACTGCCATCAAACATCCCGAGTGCTTGCAGATAGCCAATTCGAGCTGACTCCGCATAACGATAATAGACCACGTTATTTAGATGATTAAAGGCATCCATCTCGCCCCAATGAATCGGCTGCTGATGAATGATTGGATAATGTGCCAACTCGTTAGGACGGTTGTCATCTACGCCTTTACTATTTAGATTCGTATTTTTTTCAAAATGGTTTATCACTATATTTCTCTTATTTTTCTTATAAAATTGTAAAAAGGTCAATTAACGCTTAGGTTTATCCAAAATTTGCGTGGTCAATAATGGTGTTGACTGTGGCGCCGTGGCAATTAGGCGATCTAACCAGTCGACAACTTCTGCGATATTATGCGGGGCAGATTTGGTTTGATTATTATTTTGCTTAGAAGCGGCGTTGTTTGTTGTTTGAGCGTTTTTATTATCGGTAACGGATTTTGACGCAGACGTATCTACTAGAGTTTGTAGCTGTTTACGTGCTTGACGCAGATAGCCAATCAGCTGATCTTTTTCACGCATATTACTTGCTTGACTGGCAAGATTTAAGGTCATAATCACTTCATGAATGATAAGCTCTTTACGGGTTACGCTGACATCGTTAGCGCTAGTATTAGGCGCGTCAGTTACACGAGCAGGACGCTGATAACTGTGTAAAAACTCTTGGATATTTTGAATGGCTAAGTTTTGTAACTGCCAAGGACTCGGCTGCGAGCTTCTTGCTTGCAAGCGTTCAATGTCTTTCATCAAACTTTGCTTGATCACCACGGTGAGCGCAGGCGCAATCTCATTACTGCTTTGAGACAGTTGCCAATGCAGACCGCGCAACAAATCAATCGCCGCACTCTCGTTATTATCCGCCAACAATCTATCCGCCGCCTGTATCTGAATGCGCAATAAATCGAGCTGATTCTGCGCTTGACTACTAGCGGCAACGCGAGGCTCTGGCAGTGTCTGCTGACTCATCGCAAAGATGCGATCGTCCATCTCGTTCAGGCGACTGACGACTTGCTCATTACTTTGCAAACGCTCATTTATACTGCGCTCAAAGCGCTGCTGACTGATAAAAAACCACAGCAAAGCAGCAATAAGCAATAATATGACCAGCCATTGTAAACGCACCAAAAACATATTTGCTTGCCGGCGCTGCTGAAGCGCAGAAGGTTCCTTAGCTAACGAGTCAGAATTCATGGACATAAGGCAGCACCGTTGGTGAGTAATTTTTTAAGCAAATATAAAATAAATGGCTTGAGAAAAGAAAGCGTTTTTTTAACTGCAATCGACTAGGGGTGTATGGATTGCCGCAACAATGGTTTCGGGCGCCAAATCTTCTACCCGCCAATAACTTAAATCCTGACCAGCAACCATATTGGCTAAGCGCTCACCTAGTACGACATAAGCAAAATCGTTGAGTAGCAGCGGCGAACGGTTTGATTTTTCTGCATTGGCTTTTTGCGCTGCCACCTCTGTAACAATCGCTTGCCAATACTCAAACGCTGTGCCACTACTGACAATCACAATAGGTTTCGGCTGCTCAGACTTTTGGCTAAGATACAGGGCCTGCCACTCTTTATACTGCGCCATAGCATCATTAGGCATTTTGCGCTCATACCAAGCAATGCTATCGATATGGACACCGCGCGCCTGTAAGGTATTAACCAATAAACGCCGCCCACCAAGCCCGCGCCATACCAACAGCTTATCACCAGCCTGTAGGCTGTCGATTTCTGGCATCGCTAACATACCTTCATTATTAGCAATCAGAGGTTGCAATACTTGATAACTTGCCGCATCGAGTTTGGCGTCATTTAATACCGCTGCCGTGGCTTCTCCTACTGCTATCAGATGGCTTGGTGCTTTTAAACCTTTAAGGCTAGCGTCCTGTTGCGCGCTATTAGCTCCCTCAACCAGCTGAGCTTGGCGCTCATGTTCAAGCGCCTTCCAAACGGCTAAGCCAGAAGCTGCCGCTGTCGGACTCACAATAACGAGCGCTTGATAATCACCGGCAAACCATTGGCGCATCAATGCCATGTCTTGCTTGGTCGTTGGACGCATCTCCAATGTCAACATTGGTATATCAACCACTGAAAATCCTGCCGCTTGTAAATGATTGGTCAGCGGCGCCGCACGCTCAATGGGGCGCGTATTGATGACTACTTGCGGCAGCGATGCTGGCTTATCAATGGATTGGTTTGAAGCAGTAGACTCAGAGGATGACCAAGACATAAACATACCGTGACAGAAGTTTTGAAAAGTGAGCTTACTCATACAGTCAATTCAGTAACTCTATGAGTAAATGATTAGCGAAATTTTATTGTGACGCAACTTAAAGGTGATTTATTTTGCGCTTTATTTAGACTGATAAATGGCTGATAAAATATCACCCGCACCAATGGCTAGTAGCATCTCAGCGACTTCAATACCTAGCTGGTTGGCTTGCGCTTCTTGCTCAGCTTGGCTGCCGGTTAAGGTTAGGCGTTTATCAGCTTTGAGTAGCTCGCTACCGTCTTCTTGACCGACGCGGCCGCGTAACCACAATACATTACCATTGTCGTTATTACCGTTTTGACCATTGTTTTTGCTACTGCTATCGTCGGCGCTATCAGCCATTTGTAATACCGCATAAGCGGCAATCGGTACTTGGCAGCCGCCCTGTAAATGACGGTTTAGCGCGCGCTCAGCGATAAGACGGATACGAGCTTTGTCATCGTTTAACGGTGCCAATAACTTTAGAACTTCGTCATCACCTTCGCGGCATTCAATCGCGAGGGCACCTTGGCCAACGGCTGGCAAGCAAATATCAATATCCAACTCACTACGAATGCGCGCATCATGCTCAATACGCTGTAAACCACTGGTTGCCAAAATAATAGCGTCATACTCGCCGGCATCCAGCTTACCCAAACGCGTACCAACGTTGCCGCGCAGGGTCTTGATTTGCAAATCGGGGCGATAGGCTTTGATTTGACATTGACGACGCAAACTTGCCGTACCAACCACTGCGCCGTGTGGTAACTCATCGATATTATGATAAGTGTTCGATACGAAGGCATCGGTTGGCGAAGCGCGTTTACAATAGACACCAAGCGTCAAGCCTTCTGGCAATTCCATTGGCACGTCTTTTAAAGAGTGTACCGCGATATCTGCCTGCTTATCATATAACGCCTGCTCAAGCTCTTTAACGAACAAACCCTTACCACCAATTTTTGCCAGCGGCGTATCCAAAATCTTATCGCCTTTGGTGACAATTTTTAGCAGGTTAATGGTCAGCTCAGGATACAGCGTCAGTAGGCGGTCACGAATGTGCTCCGCTTGCCATAACGCCAATGGGCTTTGGCGGGTGGCGATATTTAAGGTAGTCAAAGCAGGTTGCTGCATGGTGCTCATAAAAGGCCTCAATAGGTTCGATATAAAATCGCATTGCTCAGCAATAATCGCTTAAAAACAATCGCTCAACAATAACGGTTTCAGTATCTTTATAATAATGCGAATGTAGCATTCAACATCGCCGTTCAAATGATTTTTAAAGCGGAATGCCACAAAAAAATACCCCTATTTAAGCATAAATAAGGGTTTGATGATATGGCAGGATTATTTCAACAAATTACTGCGCTTGTTACTGAATACTTTTCAGCATGGTTTAGCATTACCTGATGTACCGTTACATATTTTGAATCTTTTCACGTAAGGCCGGTAGATGGCGGCGGCTGACTGCTAGGGTTTCATCAATACCTTTAAAGTGCAGCTGAAACTGTCCTGCATCGAGTGTTTCTAAAAAGTCTAGATATTTAATATTGATAATGGCGTTGCGATGGACGCGAAACAATTTGCCTTCAAATTCTTGCTCAAGCTCTTTTAACGTATCATCAATAAGTACAATGCCATCTTTATGACGTACTTTGACATACTTTTGATCGGCGGTAAAATAGTAGATGTCTTTGAGTTCAATCAGCTCTACGCCGCGATGGGTACGCGCGACGATATGTTCGCGCACTGGACGAGCGGTTGGATTCTCAAGTTTTCGAATCTCGTTTAATTGCGCCGCATTAAGATTAGTAGCTTTTTTTAGCGCTTCTAATAATTCATCTTTATTGGCAGGTTTTAACAGATAACCGATCGCATTGGCTTTGAGCGCCGCGATTGCATAATGGTCATACGCCGTGACAAATATAATGGCGGGTGGATGGTTTAGCTTTGCAAGCTCTTGCGCGCACTCCACGCCATCCATCTCAGGCATGCGAATATCGAGCAATATAATGTCTGGCTGCTCAGATTTTACGGCGATAATGGCCTCAATGCCGGTTTTAGCTTGGGCAACCACCTCATGACCGGACTCTTTAACTATTCTAACCAAACGCTCGCGAGCTAAGGGCTCATCATCACAAACAACAATCCGCATCCAAACTCCTTTATAAGTGCCTACTTAGAAATCTTTTAAAGTATTAACAGCCTATCAATATGTAACACTCATCCCTTAGTAAGAATGCAGCTCCCTACTTAAGTTATAAACCAACTGCCGCACTTGTGCAAGCCACGAATCAAACTTTGACATTTAAATGCTTTAGCGGTGCATCACACTCTAGACGGTGCAATAAATATGCCACGATAAATGCTTGGCGATAATTGGCTCATGCATAGCAACTAGAGCAAATGTTTTAAAGAGGAAGAATTATAAACTGACATCTTGCAGCGGATAGCTAATATTAGTAAGAATTTGTTTATTCGTTATGCTGCTTTGGATGTCGGCACTTTGACCAAAATAGGCCCGCAGGCGCTGTGCTTGAATAGTAAAGTCCATATGTTGGCGTAAGTCATGGTTAATCATTAAGGTTTTTTTCGGCAGCTGCACGCTAATAGTAATGTCAACCCGATGCTGCAACCAAGTAACTTTAATATCAATATAAATGGTCTCAGTCGTCATCCTAATGACGTTCACTAGCATTTTTTCAATCACGCTTTGTAAGGTTAACGCGGTAATCACCATGTCATACATCACGTCTTCTTTTGGCAGCTGCCAGCTGACTACCAATTTATCCGCCAAGCGGATAGATTCAATGGCCAAATAATGCTCACACAGGGCAATCTCTTCTTCAAAGCTGATCTCACGCGCGCCATTAAAGCTGGCACGAAATAGCGCTGAGACGTGCTGCAATAAAACAGCGGCGCGCTGCGGCTCAGATTCAATCAGCGACATCAAGGTATTGATAGTGTTAAAAAAGAAATGCGGCGCAAGGCGAGCTTTTAACACATCATTTTGGGCGCTCAATTTTTGCTCAAAGGAGTGCTTCAGCGCATTCAGCTCACGATAACGGCGTAAAAAAAACAGTAAGGTGGCAACGGTAAATCCGGCGGCAATCACCGTATTAAAAACAATGATTGAGATAAAGTCTGCCAAGCTATAGTCAAACCAGCCAGCATTTATCATAATTAATAAGACTAACGCGACAGTCACTGCTGTGGCTGTGGTCAAAATGAGCAAAGTATAGAGACTGACAGTCGCTACACGTAAGCCTTTAAAGACTGGACGTAGATAATCGATCAGATAAAAAGAAGGAATCAAAGCCAAGCTGGTTTGAATAAATCTTGCCATAAACTTGATGATAAACTGCGTTTCATTGACCACGCTATGCCGATCGACGATTGCCACAAATAGCGACCAAAAAAAGATTGCTAGCAGCCATTGCCAAGGCTTCATCATCTCCATGAGCTTGGGCATAAAAAACTCTAAGCGCTCCGCTAGTAAGGCAACCTCATCATTTGCTATACTTGAGTTCTTATTCTCTTGACTTGTCTTGTACCGATATGAACGCCAACTCTTCAAATAGTATTAATCCTAATTCAAATAAAAATTCATCTACTTCTGATTCTAGCATAGATGCTTCTATAACCAACACTACTGCGCCGCAAAGCGCTACGAGTGGTCAAGGTCAGCAGATGTGGGGCGGTCGCTTTAGTGAAGCGACGGACAGCTTCGTTGCCGCCTTTACCGCATCCGTCGGCTTTGACCGACGCTTTGCCCGTCATGACATTCAAGGCTCAATCGCGCATGCGACCATGCTGAAAGAATGTGGCATCTTAAGCGCTGATGACGTTGCGACCATTATCGATGGTCTACAGCAGGTGCTGCGCGAGATTGAAGCTGGTGAGTTTAACTGGTCTATTGCACTTGAAGACGTGCACATGAACGTCGAATCACGCTTAACGGATATCGTCGGTGCGGTTGGTAAAAAACTGCATACAGGCCGTAGTCGTAACGATCAGGTTGCGACCGATATTCGTCTGTGGTTGCGTGAAGAAACCGACAATATCATCGCGCTACTAGTACGTTTGCAAAGTGGTTTATTAGATTTAGCGGAGCAGCATACCGATACCATCATGCCAGGCTTTACCCATCTGCAAACCGCGCAGCCAGTCAGCTTCGGTCATCACGTGATGGCATGGTTTGAGATGTTATATCGCGATACAGAGCGTCTGGTAGATGCGCGCCGCCGTATCAATCAGATGCCGCTTGGTAGCGCTGCCCTTGCTGGCACAACCTTTCCGATTGATCGTACCATCACTGCCAAATTGCTAGGTTTTGAAGGTATTTGCCAAAACTCTTTAGACGCTGTCTCAGACCGTGACTTTGCCATTGAGTTTACCTCAGCGGCTTCTATCTTAATGATGCATATGTCGCGTATGAGCGAAGAGATTATTCTATGGATGTCAGCGCAGTTTAACTTTGTGCAAATACCAGATCGCTTCTGTACTGGCTCATCTATCATGCCGCAAAAGAAAAACCCTGATGTACCAGAGTTGGTACGCGGTAAAGCGGCGCGTGTCTTTGGCCAATTGATGACGCTGCTTAGCCTGATGAAAAGTCAGCCACTTGCTTATAATAAAGACAACCAAGAAGACAAAGAGCCGCTATTTGATTGCGTTGATACCTTGACAGGCTCGCTACTCGCCTTTGCAGATATGCTGCCGAACATCACCCCAAATAAAGAAAATATGCGCGCCGCCACCATGAAAGGCTATGCAACTGCGACCGATTTGGCTGATTATTTGGTTCGACGCGGTGTTGCTTTCCGTGATGCCCATGAAGTGGTCGGTAATGCCGTTGCTTTGGGTATTCGCGAGGGCGTTGATTTGAGCGATTTGTCATTGGCGCAGTTGCAGCAGTTTAGCGATGCGATTGGCGATGATGTTTTTGACTATCTAACGCTAGAAGGCTCATTGGCCGCTCGTGACCATTTAGGCGGTACCGCGCCAAATCAAGTCAAACAGGCAGTGGTTAATGGACGTGCGCGCCTAAAAGCGTTTGCTTAAAAGCCTTGTTAAAGCTGAAGCTAGCAATAAAACTGTGCTTTAAAACCAGCGCTTTTCTCTAACACCCGCCATTGCGCGGGTGTTTTTTTGCCAGCATTAGATAGATTTGATGTTACCTTCTCTACACCTGATACGCTTTGCTAAATCGTGCAAGCGCGTTATGATAGATGAATACCAATATTCGAGACAATAATTTAATACCACTAATTAATGAGGATTGCCTGATGACTGAGACTTTTAATCCACAAGCCAATACCGTTTTTTGCCGCAAATATAAGCAAGAATTGCCAAAAATGCCGCATCCGCCATTTCCTAATAAAAAAGGTCAAGAGCTACAAGAAACCGTCTCTGACAAAGCTTGGAAAGAATGGCTTGAGCAGCAAACCATGCTGATTAACGAAAACCATCTCAGCATGATGGACCCTGAAGCCAAAAAGTTCTTAACCGAGCAACGCGAGAAGTTTTTGGACAACGAAGACTATGAGCGCGCGCAGGGCTGGACACCAGAAAAATAATACGCATGATGATGGTTAGTAATTGAAAAAACTGTCATTGTTTAAAAGACAGTGATTACATTAATGACATCAAAATTGCCTCTCTACTAACAAACGGCAAATGACTAGGCAGCAACCCTATAGTTTGTTAGTATGAGACTGATTTACAACACTGACAGACTCGGGGTGCGGTGTACGACAAGCTTAGTTTATAAGGTTGTCATACATTCGCTGAGAGATCACCCGCCGAACCTGATGCGGTTAGTACCGACGCAGGGAAGTCTTAAGACTATGTTTTATATACAAAGGGCGCGCAGAAATGCCTTTTTTATTATTGCTGATACTTTATATGCTAGCGTTTTTACGCGGCTATGAGGCAAGCAATAAAAAGCGGCGCCTACCAATCATTTAACAACCGCATTAGATTCATTTTCAATGAAAGTTGAATTTAAGAATAGTGCACGTTTTTGATGATTGAATTTGTCTATGTTGCATCGTCTTGCCCCCGCAGCTACTGGCGGTGTTGCTTTTATTCAAAAACCAACACGCTAGGACAGCATATGACTACTTCAGATTTACAAACAGCCCAAACCCCCTCGACCCCTGTTGCTAAAACTGTCGATAAAAAAGCCGACGCCCTCAAAACGCCTGCTCACCGTACCGCCAATGATGCGCGTTTTGAAGAAGACGCCCGCGACTTACACCGCATCTTACCCGCTTCTAAAAAAGTCTATATCGGGGGCTCACGGCCCGATATCCAAGTACCGATGCGCGAGATCACCCTTGACCCTACCCCCATACAAGGGGTAAGCGAGTCCGAATGGGAAAAAAATCCACCGTTTTACATCTATGATACCTCAGGCTTTTATACCGACCCCAATGTCGAGATTGATTTGACCAAAGGCTTACCAAAGCTACGCGAAGGCTGGATAGCTGAGCGCGGCGATACTGAACAGTTAGACGGCTTATCAAGCGCATACGGACAAGCGCGCGCCCGTGATATCAGTACTGCTAACTTAAGATTTGCGCATATTGATAAACCACGTCGCGCCTTAGTAGGAGAGAATGTCACGCAAATGCACTACGCACGTCGCGGCATTGTTACCCCTGAAATGGAATATATCGCCATTCGTGAGACGCAAAAACAGCATGAACTGACCGATATGCGCCAACATGACGGCGAGAGCTTCGGTGCCAATACGCCAAAAATCATCACCCCTGAATTTGTGCGCAGCGAGGTCGCGGCTGGTCGCGCCATTATCCCCAATAATATTAATCACCCAGAATCTGAACCGATGATTATCGGGCGTAACTTCTTGGTGAAAATTAACGCCAATATCGGCAATTCAGCGCTCGGCTCATCTATCGATGAAGAAGTGTCAAAAATGACCTGGGCAACGCGCTGGGGCGCCGATACTATTATGGATTTATCGACAGGCAACCATATCCATGAAACCCGTGAATGGTTGATTCGTAACTCGCCAGTGCCAATTGGTACCGTGCCTATTTATCAAGCCTTAGAGAAAGTCGATGGCGTTGCCGAAGATTTAACTTGGGAGATTTTCCGCGATACATTGATTGAGCAAGCCGAACAAGGCGTTGATTACTTTACCATTCACGCCGGCGTACTGCTACGTTATGTACCGCTAACCGCCAATCGCTTGACGGGCATCGTCTCGCGTGGCGGATCTATCATGGCGCAGTGGTGCCTTGCCCATCACCAAGAAAGCTTTTTATATACCCATTTTGAAGACATCTGCGAGATTATGAAGCAGTACGATGTGGCATTTAGCTTAGGCGATGGACTGCGTCCTGGCTGTTTGCAAGATGCTAATGATGAAGCGCAGTTTGGTGAGCTGCGTACCCTTGGTGAGTTGACCAAAGTCGCTTGGAAACACGATGTACAGGTGATGATTGAAGGCCCCGGGCATGTTGCGATGAACCGCATCAAAGAAAATATGGACTTGCAGCTTGAGCTATGTGCTGACGCCCCCTTTTATACCCTAGGACCTTTGACGACTGATATCGCTCCCGGTTATGACCATATCACCAGCGCCATTGGCGCGGCGATGATTGGCTGGTTTGGTACGGCAATGCTTTGCTATGTGACGCCAAAAGAGCATTTAGGTCTGCCAAATAAAAAGGACGTCAAAGACGGCATTATCACTTATAAAATTGCTGCTCATGCTGCTGACCTTGCTAAAGGTCATCCGGGTGCACAGGCGCGTGATAATGCTTTGTCCAAAGCCCGTTTTGAGTTCCGCTGGGATGATCAGTTTAATCTGGCCCTTGATCCTGATACCGCGCGTGAATATCATGACGAAACCTTGCCAAAAGACGCCCATAAATCGGCGCACTTTTGCTCGATGTGTGGACCAAAGTTTTGCTCAATGAAAATCACCCAAAACGTGCGTGAATATGCAGCAGGATTAGATAAAGATGCCGCTAATAAACAAGTCACCCCGCATACGGGCGATTTAACTAATGCAGGTCATGTCATCAAAGAAGTGGATACTGAGCTGGTTGGACAAGTAGGCGAAGCCAGCCTCGATGAGATTCATAAAGGTATGGCAGAAATGAGCGAAAAATATCATAAAGAAGGTCGTCAGCTATATAAAGAAGTTTAACCACTTAGCATTAACCTTTAACTTATAAAAAAGCGCTACTCATTGAACTGACCCCCATAAGTTGG
>NZ_DFQS01000070.1:32783-33132 GCF_002377905.1 Psychrobacter sp. UBA3483
GCCAACCAGACAAAGCAAGGCTCGTCAAAGGACTAAGAGATCAGCATCCGCTCGCTTTACTACTACTCATTGCAGGTATAGCAAGAAGCAGCTTTTACTATCATGTACATGCATTAAAAGCTGATGATAAGTATGCCGATCTTAAACAGCGTATCAGTGGCATCTATCATCACCATAAAGGTCGGTATGGCTATCGTCGAATCACCCAGACACTTAAGAGTGAAGGGTTAAGGTATAACCACAAGCTCATCGCGCGGCTTATGAACGAGCTTAAGCTTAGTGCAAGAATCAGAAGGCAGAAGTATCGATCTTATAAAGGACAGTGTGGCGTCATTGCCAAGAATAGAAT
>NZ_DFQS01000024.1 GCF_002377905.1 Psychrobacter sp. UBA3483
GCATGAAAAATGTCCATTACACCTAAATTGTAAGATTCATTATCAAGTTGATGTCTATGAATTTGATGGCAGGGGTCATTGCACTTCATGTGTTAATCTAAGAAGAAAATTAAACAGTATGGAAACTACTAAAAAGAAACAACTACATCATACGATCGCAAGAAATTTACTTAGGAAAATCTGAAATAAGAAAAAGGCTTCCAATTGCTTGGAAGCCTTTTAATATAATGGTACCCGGAGCCGGACTTGAACCGGCACGCTATTACTAGCGAGGGATTTTAAATCCCTTGTGTCTACCAATTTCACCACCCGGGCAAAACTTGTCTTATCTAAAAGTAAGCTTTCTACTTATTAGATAGTGGTCGCTATTATAAGCATTTCCATTAATAAAGCAAGCTAAAATTAACATCATACTTATATATTTATAGCTAAATAATTGGAGGCTGAGGTCGGAATCGAACCGGCGTTAACGGAGTTGCAGTCCGCTGCATGACCACTCTGCCACCCAGCCAATCAAGGATGCCTATATTAGCAAAAATAATTTAAATTACAAGTCATTTTTTAACGAAACAGCGCTTATTTGCTAAGTTGCCGCTATTTAACCATAAATGAGGCATTATTTAAGCTTCAATAAGGTAAAAGGACAGCAAAAGTGGTGCAAATGAAGTCATCGCCAAACCTAAATTCAGTGATGACTTGTTAAAAATAATTATTCTAGTTTAGCGCTTGCTAGACAATATCTTGATTATTACGTTTTGCTTTTTTGAAATCGCGATAAGTTGCGGTACAGATTAATGTCAGCACCCCAAGGGTAATCGCCGGCCAGACGAGGATATAAAATCCATAGATAAAGACGTTGTCCATGATGTCTCCTTATAGTGTTTATATAAATTTTTTGCTTACTAGACTTCAGTAACAATGGCTAGCCAAGCATTGGTTAACCATCAATGCCTAATAAGATTTTGCCTAAGATTTTGGTAATGCTTGTGCTTGCGGCTGTTTATCGTAGTTGCCCACCCGCTGTTTAATGAGGTCAAAATCAAAATGCTCGTCACCCATAAGGCTAACAATCACGCAGACGATGGTACTGGCACCGTAAGCGGTCAAGGAAGCCAGCAAGACCATATATTGGCGTAAAAAGCCGGTGGCGAAAATGAGCATCAGTAATAGCGTAATAGCGGCGGCGACCATACCGATTTTGCGTCCTAAAAAGCCAAAGACCATGAGTCCAATCACGACAGCAGCGCCAACACTGGCCAAAATCTCAAAGAATAGTGCGGTGAAGCCTTCAATAGGAATCAGCTCAAAGCGTGCGACGCAAAATAATAACAACCCGACGATGACAGCTGAGGTAAAGGCCAGATTGGTCACGCGATTCCAGAATACACTGGCAATCACAGGGAATACAATGGTGCCCCACAATGCGCCAACGAAGACCAACATGACCAATATATCAAGCTTAAAGCTGGCAAAAATCAATCCAGCAGCGGTGGCAATAATCATGGTTGAGCGTCCAACCAGCATCATGGTTTTTGGTTTTACGCGCCCTTTAGCGATATTTTTGCCATAAACGTCCGCCATCATAATCGTTGATAGCGCGGATAAATCTGAGTCAGCGGTTGAGGATAACGAGCCAATGACCAAAATAAAGAACAAGGCAATAAAGACCGGATGCAAATAAGTACTAACCATTTGCGGGATTAAGTTGTTCATATTGCCATCAAGCGGTTCAATACCAATGGTCAAAGCCATCAAACCAATCATACCAAGACCAATGACGATGCCCGCGTAGCCGACCGTTGCAGTGACAAAAGTGGCTTTGATTTTGGTTTTATCAATGGCAAATAATCGCTGGGTAATGGTTTGGTTGCCGATGGCATAAGCCAATACCGCGACAAAATAAGGCGCCCCTTGCTGAAAAAAGGCTTCAGAAGAAAACAGGTTTTGCTGCTCTAAGGTTAAGTTTGATAAGCCACTGACCATGACCGCAGGCCCGCCCATGGCAAATAGCACCGCAGGGATGATGATGACTCCAATCGCCATCAAAGCAACCAATTGAGCAAAATCGGTAAATACTGACGCTCGAAATCCAGAGGTTAACGTATAGCTGAGCACTCCGACACCTGCGATAATGACGCCGGTCTGAAACGATAACGGTGATAATACTGATACCAAAGCACCAGCAGCGGTGAAGTTGACCATCAAGCTAATTAAGCTGCCCATAAGGTTAGATATGGCTAAAATTAATTGGCTTGATGATCCGTGGCGGGCGTGGATAAGTTCACCTAAGGTGTGTCCATTAGGAGCAAGTTCGCGAAAGCGCATGCCAAAAGGGTAGATGAATAAAATCATCAAAGCGCCCCAAAAACCATAATGTAGCGGTCCTGAAACGCCGTATTTATAACCGGAGGTTGCAGCCGCATAAAACGAGGCTGCCCAAATCCAAGTTGCAGTCATACTCGCCGCGCCCATGCCAAAACCGACACCATGACCGGCGACCATAAATCCAGAAGTGGTTTCCTTATCTTTTTTAATCAATAAAGACAGCAGGTAAGTACCGCCATAAAATCCTAATAAAAGTAAAAGAATGGTGATTGATGAAAATTGGAACAATGACTCAGTTTTCAAATTCATACCTCGCAATTGTTTGAAGAATAAAGGTTTGCAATAAAAGTCATGCCACAAACTGTTAGGAATGTAATAGGACGCATTGGTTCTATTCGCTGCTTGTATACAGCGCACAAGCACGCAATGAGGCAAGCCAAACGCTCACGTTAAATGTGATGCCGCTTTTTCATTTAGCACAGCCTGTTAGACAAATATTTGACAAAAAATATAGACTAAAAATTTGTCTTAGAAATAACGGCGGCAACTCTCAATAGGCGTCTGTTAATGGATTGACCATTACGCTGTCAAGTGATGCCTACTCGATAGTAACGAGACGCTAAAAGACGCTTATTGACTAAGCATCTCTAGCAAAAATACGGATAAGCACTGAGCCTAAACTGCTTGAGCGGTGCTAAATAGAGCTGTTTATAGTAGCTGCGTTAAGCAACAGTTAGGATGGATTTTCATCCCTTTATTGCTTGTGAGCGAACATCCGCTGTCGTGATAATAAGTAAATTTTTACGGCAGTTATTGCCAGTATTTACTTCTCATTAATAAATAAAACTACAGCGATGTTAAATTATCGTAACATGTTTGTGCGGTAAGAGTAACCTATTCTGTCTGCTATCTCAAATTTTACCGCAGACTTTTTAGTCAGCCAGCATTAAGATAAACTAATAGGTCGTCATTAAAATGATCCTAATAAGCAGAAGAGGTTAGGAGAAACTATGAAGTTTAAACAAATTTTCTTGTATTAAGGAAAGGTAACGATAAAGGCTAGGGGCTCTTTTACGAACTTACAGGGAGAGTTAAGTTGAAGTAAAAATAAGTAGAAAATAGTTATTGCTTAGCGGTTTAGTGATAGAGTTAAATGGATATAATAAAAGAGTCGCCCCTAACTTGTTGTTTTAAGCGTCTTTATAATTGGTATAATAAGTAACTCGGTCATCGCGTAAAAACCCTGCCAGTCCCAAACCATAGTGTTCAGCGACGCGTACTGCAGTACTGGTCGGTGCCGACATACCAACGAGCCAAGGAATGTGGCTACGAATGGATTTTTGTACCAGCTCAATAGACAATCGCGAGGTCATCACCACGCATGTCAGCTTGGTCTTGTTGCGCAATTGCCAACCGATGAGTTTATCAAGTGCGTTATGACGCCCTACGTCTTCAAATAAATACAAATCCTTGCCTTGCATGGTGGCTGCAGCGTGTACCGCACCAGTGAGTTGATGGGTATGCTGGGCGGCGTTAATTTGCTGATGCATGTGCTGTAAATAATTAAGACTGGGCACGGAGGATTCTGACTGTTTTTGTTGCAAGCCAGATGATAAATAATGACTTAAATCAGGAAGCGCTTGCGAAAGCCCGGTGATACCGCACATACCGCAGCCTGTACGTCCTGCTAGCTGTCGCCTTTGCGCTTGAATACGCTGATGACAGCGCTGATTTAATACCAGCTCTACTACGTATACATCATAGTCTTGCAACTGCGCTGAAAATTGCTCAAATGCCGTCTTTTCGTCAAGCAAGTCATCTGCTAAATCACTGGTGAATCTTCGATAACTGGCAATATCGGTCAGTTGCGTCACCTCCCAATCTAATAACTCATGACTATGATGAATCAATCCTTCGCTATATAAAAAGCCAATGGCAAGAAAATCAAGCTGATAGGGGCTTGCCATCAATATAGCGTAATGGATACCATTAATGACAATCGCAACCGCTGCCTCTACTGCCAGCAGCGCTGATTTGTCATTAACCTCTATTTCTGCATTTTTAGAAGAGACATTTGCTGTAGATAAATAAGCATGTTTTTGCGTTAAATGTAGGCGCGATAAAGGCACAGTCTGCACATCCATTATTGGCGCAGCAGCATGATCAGCATTGGTTTCTAAATCGGCCGCTGAGTCATTTATCCAAGGTTCTACTGCAACTGCGTTATGTTTACTGAGCATTATATTTTAACCATTACCTTTATCAAACCATCTTTATTAAGCGCTGGCGGCTAGTGTGCCCTCATTAACGCGCTGCAGAACAACGGTGACGGATTTATAAGAAGGCGTCCTTGAGTCTGGCGCGTGAGTGTCTAAGTCGATAAGGTCGTTACATTCAGGATAATAGGTCGCCACCGCATTGGCAGCGATATCCATCTCAGTCAGTATTAATGGACCTAAGGTGCGCTGTTCATCTTGGCTGTCTTGACGCGATACCATAACGCTATCGCCTTTTTGCCAACCTAAACGCTTGATTTCATCGGGATGCATAAATAACACGTCGCGGCGGTTGGTCTGGCGATAGCGGTCTTTAAACCCGAAAATCATGGTGTTAAATTGATCATGACTGCGGACACTGGTTAGCTGCCATACTTTTTGCTCAGCGCTTTGGGTGTGATTGTGATCGCTATTGCTTGGATGAATCTCGGGTTCATTATTTTTGCTATGGTCACTTTTAGCATTGTTATTTTTAGCATGGCTATGATAGCTCGATGTGGTTTCTGCCATCTGTGCTGCGACATAAGTAATCGGATATTGTGGGACTTCAAACTGCGCTTTGCCGCTATCGGTATTCCAAACGCGATGACGGGCAGGGTGATATAAATGAAAACCGCGCTCGTTTTCACGAATACGATCGTTAAAATTCTCAAAGCCTTCAATAGCTTGAGCAATATAATTACGGATGATATCGAAGTCGCTGCTCATGGTTTGCCATGGAATAGACGAATCAGTGCCAAGGACGTGGGTTGCCATATCGGCCACAATTTGCGCTTCAGATTTTAAATCATCACTAATCGGCTCAATGCGACCGCGCGTAGCAACAATTTGGCACATAGAGTCTTCAATCGTCGCGAACTGCTCACCTTTCGCCGTTACTAAGCGTTCGGTACGACTGATACAAGGTAAAATAAGGTTGTTTTTACCCGGATATAGCATGGTTTCATTGAGTTTGGTGCCAATAAAAACATTAAGCTCGGTAGTGGTTAAGGCCGTTTGAATCGTACTTTTATCGGGTGCGGCGACGGCATAATTACCGCCCATGCTGATAAAGGCTTTGAGCTTACCTTGCATTAATGCTTTTGCCCCAGCGATGACATCAAGCCCATCTTCTTGCGGCATAGGGCGCTTGAACACGCGCTCAAGGCTATCAAGTAAGCTCTGTTTAGGGCGCTCATGGATACCCATGGTGCGATCGCCCTGCACATTGGAGTGACCACGCACCGGTGAAGCGCCAGCGCCATCGACCCCAATCATACCCATGAGTAGCAGCAAATTGGTAATCATGGCGACGTTATCTTCGCCTTGGACATGTTGGGTAATACCCATGCCCCAGGTGCAAATGGTCGCTGGGCTATCAGCAACAAGTTTGGCAAGTTTAATAATGTCTGCTTTACTAATACCGCAGCCAAGCTCTACGTCTGCCCAAGACTGCTGGCGTAACCAAGTATCGAGCGCCTCATAACCTGATGTGTGCTGCTCAATAAAATCATTATCAATTTTGCCATTTTTGGTCAGCCATTTGGCCAAGCCCGTCAATAAAGCAGTATCACCACCGATTTGAATTTGAATGACTTCATCAACCATTTCATCACTTTGCCCTGCGGCCATATGGGTAGGTTTTTGCGGATTTCTAAACTTGCTTAAACCTTGCTCACGCATCGGATTGATAGAGATAATTTTGCAGCCTTGCTTATGAGCGTGTGCCAGCATCTCAAGCATACGCGGATGATTGGTGGCAGGATTTTGCCCAAACAGCATAATCAGCTTCGCTTGCTCAAAATCTTCCAAAACCACCGTGGCTTTACCGACGCCTAACTGTTTGCCGAGCATCACTGACGTTGGCTCGTGACACATATTTGAGCAATCTGGCAAATTATTGGTGCCAAAACAGCGCACAAACAATTGATACATAAAAGCAGGCTCGTTAGTGACGCGTCCTGAGGTGTAAAATAACGCTTCATCTGGCGAAGCAAGATTTTTTAACGTATCAGCAATACGCTCATAAGCCGCCTGCCACGAAATCGCCACATAGCGGTCTTGCCCC
Organism: Psychrobacter sp. UBA3483; assembly: GCF_002377905.1. GTDB lineage: Bacteria > Pseudomonadota > Gammaproteobacteria > Pseudomonadales > Moraxellaceae > Psychrobacter. The sequence goes on from NZ_DFQS01000024.1 coordinate 6,649, forward strand.
GCATCATAATATAACGGCTCTGATAAGCGCCCGCTGTGCTCAAGCTCGTAGCCTGACCAACCTTGTAGTTCTTTAACGCTATGTTTGGCGAAAAATGCGGCATCGGCGCGCCTACTCATTGTTTCACTAGCAATGACTTTAATACCCGTTTCACAGACATCAAGGCTTTTATGGGTCTTATGATCCGGCCATGCACAGCCCGGACAGTCAAAGCCGCCATTAGGCTGATTACTATGCAAAATACTTATGCTACCACGCAAAAAAGCTTTGTAATCCATTAACTTACGAGTAGAAGCAACCAAAGCTGGCCAACCAGCAGCAGGGTGAGAGTAAATAGGAATTTTACGCATGATAGACCTCATAAGCGAATGGCGATAAGTAAGTAAGACTGTAAGAAAAGTCATTGCCTTAAGCACTACTATATAATGGCTGGCCAAAATTTTTTAGTCGCATTAACCATAGATAACAAAAAACCTCAAAGCAATTCACGCGTTTGAGGTTTGTTTATTAATAAAATGAGCATTAATGTTGTATTGGCTTACTTTCTCACTTAATAACGCGCGTCTTTGGGTTTTTTGCCATTAGGCCAGTCGTTTACTTTACCAGCAAAGTCAGGACGCGGTTGATGGGTAAAAAATTCAGCGACATCGATGGCGTCTTGATCAGTGAGCACGTTGCCATGACCCCATAGACCTTTGGTTTGAATGCCCATCGGCATATTGTATTTCACAAAAGCTGCCGCTTTATAAGTACGCGCCATACCCGCGCCGATATTAAAAGATTCATCGCCCCATAATGGTGGGAAGACTATATCACCGCGGCTGTCTTTCATGCCTTCGCCGTCATCACCATGACAGGTGGCACATTGTACTTGGTATATTTTTTCACCGCGTACAGGGTTACCGACCAAGGATTCATCAACCTTACCCGCGTTTTGGATATCAACCTTTTGCTCTTTTGGCGTATTTTGTGATAGCCATTTCATATAGGCCAACATTGCTAGCATCTCAGGTGATTCAGGTCTTAAGGGTTTGCCATTCATCGAGCGCTGGAAGCAGCCGTTAATGCGTTTGGTCAAATCGACTTCTTTACCCGCACGCGGCATCACGCGTGGGTAAAAGTTATAACTGTTGATATACGGGTCACCAAGCGGGATTTTACCTTGCGAGATATGACAGCTATTACAGTTCATTTGCGCGCCGACGTGCTCGGGCAATAAGCGCTTGGTTTCGTTTAATAAGCGCTTACCATAAAAAATTTCATCAGCGTTTGGCTCATCCAAGATAGACGTATCTTGCGGCAGTACATAAGTGCCGATGTCTTCGTTGGCATCATCAGCGGTGACCAAGCCATATTTAGGGGCATTTTGCTCGATAGGCTCGGGCTGTGAGCAACCACTACTGATAACGGCGATACTAAGTGCTGAAGTAGTCAGGGCAGCGGTGGTTAGTTTGTTCATGGTCATTTTTTCACAGATAACGCTAACAACAGCAGGCAAGTTGAGTGAAGGTTTTTTCATTATTTTGCTCCTTTTGTTTGCGCTTCAATACTTAGGTCTGGGGCGATATCGGTACTGGTTTTTGGTTTTTTGGCAAGAAAAGCGCGCATTTTTACCACATCGTCAACACCGATTTCAGGCGCTTGGTTGGTCCAGCTATTACGGACATAGTTGACCACTTCTGCCACATCCGCATCACTCAGGTTGATAAATTCAGGCATGGTAAAGGCCATGCGGTCGTGCGGCGTTTCGGGCATGCGGCCACCGCTCAAGGTGATTTGGAGTACCGAGTCAGCATTTTTAGCATATACCGCGCTATTGCCATCAAGTGCTGGGAAGATACGCGACACGCCTTTACCATCGGTACGGTGACAAACTTGGCAATACTCGGCGTATAGAATCGAGCCGCGCGAATCATAGTCGCCATCAAGTAGTTTTTGCGTGGTCATGTCTTTTTTCGCCGGCAAGGTTTTTTCTTTATTTGGCGCAGGAGACAGTGTTTTTAGATAAGATGACATGGCGTTGATATCATAGTCTGTCATATATTGCGTGCTGTGCTCGACCACTTCGGCCATGGCGCCAAAAGCAGCCGTGGTGTCAGTGCGACCGGTTTTAAAGAAGTCATTCAATTCTGCGACGGTCCACGTAGCCAAACCGCGATGCTCACCGCGGATACTTTTGGCACGCCAACCATCGATAACCGCACCGCTCAAATATTCTTCTGAGTCTGCATTATTTAAGGCGATTTCTTGGAAGCCGATACCGCGTCCAGTATGACAAGAGCCGCAGTGACCAGGACCTTCAATTAAATACTGTCCACGGGTCAATAGCGCATCATCAGTTTCTGGCACAAAATCACGTTTTGGGTCAAACAGTGCTTGCCAATAAGCCAGCGGCCAGCGCCAATTGGCTATTGGCGGCAACTCACTTTTTAAGTTGGCTTGCTTGACCGGTTTGACGTCAGACATAAAATAGGCGTACATCGCGGCCAAATCTTCATCTGGCATGAGCTGATAAGACGGATAGGGCATGGCAGGATATAGCGCTTTATTATCACGGCGCACGCCATGCTTGACGGCGTTTTTAAAGTCAGTAAAGGTATACTGACCAATACCGGTTTCTTTATCAGGGGTAATGTTGGTTGAATAAATGGCACCTAGCGGCGTCAGCATAGGCAGGCCACCAGCATAAGTTCCACCGTCAAGCGTCGTATGGCAAGCAACACAGTCAGCGGTACGCGCGACGTATTGCCCTTGTTTAATAAGGGCAGGGTCAGTGATATTGACCTCGATGTCACTGCTAGTTGTGCGCATCTTAGGTAGTATTTGCCCAATGATAAACGCCAAAATCAGCCCGACAATGGCTGCCATAATAATGATTGATGGCCACTTTTTCATAAGCCTGCCCTCCATAATATATTTTTACTGAGCTTCTCATTCGTCATAAACATTCTATGAGGACTATTAGATAGTTCTATGAAATATTTAAAAATTAAGCCTAGTAAATGAAAAGTTACAAGATTGTTATCTAGTATAAAGTGGAGGGTAACATTACGATATTGTGGAAAACCACATTATAATTATGGTTTTCATTTATAATGAAGGTTTGATAGCTCAACTGTAAGGCTAGGTGTATGGATAAAAAGTCTAAAGTCTGGGCGAGCTTGAAGGCTTATTTTATTATCGTGGTAGCGTCCTTTACTTGGTTAATGCTAGGCCGCGCCAATGCGCAAACCTACTATTTGGGTGTGCTCGCGCCGCAAGGTGAAACGGTAGCGCAAGAGCGTTGGCAACCGTGGCTTAATCAACTTAATGAGCAGTTGCAAGAGGACACCGTGGTCTTGGTGCCCCTAGCGTTAGAGAATTGGCAGCAAGAAATCGAAGCGCAGCAGTTTGCCCTAGTGCTTGGTCCGCAAGTACAGCTGATTAAAATGAATACCACCCATTGGCGCTGGCTTGCGACCTTACAAGCCGATATAGACCCCACTCAATTGCATGAACCTGCTGATATCAATGGTAAAAACTTTAAGGAAAAAGCTTTTCATGAAAAAGGTTTTACCACCAAAACCGCTGATAAGCAGCTTTCTACAACGGTCAATCTGGCCAATAAATTTAATAAACTGACTCAAGATAGGCAGTTAAAAGAACCCAGCGCCATGGAAGCGGTCGCCAGTGCACTTTGGGTAAAGGCGGACAGCGGTATTTATCAGTTGCAAGATTTACAGCAGCGTAAAATTGCTGCTGTCGATAGTGAGGCTTTCGGCGGTTATCTGCTGGTCGCGCATTTATTACAACAAAACGGCGTACCGTCCAACCGTTATCAGACCCAGTTCTTCGGCTATCCTATTGAGCGTACCTTACATGCATTGGCGAGTGGCAGTGTAGATGCAGCGATTGCGCCGCTTTGCCTCATGGAAGAGATGGCGCAGCAAGGAAAGATTAGTAAAAAACAATACCGACTTATTCACCCTGTGGCGACCGCTTCTAGCTGTCAGTCTTCAACAAAGATATATCCCAATTGGACATTGGCGGCGACCGAGCAAGCGCCAGCTGCCTTGATTCGGCAAATCAATCAAAATTTATTTGGTACAAGTCAATCAGAGCAAGAATCGTTAGGGATAGGACAGCACTGGCTACCACCCGAATCAAGTAGCGATGCAGAACGTATCCTTTATGACATGAACCGCCATCCGGCACAAAAGCAGCTGGGCGCGCATATGGTCGATTGGGTAAAGGCGCATCGATTGTGGATGGCCGTTATGGTTTTAATTGTACTGATATCGACGGTAAATTATGCGTGGATGAGCTGGCTGGCATGGCGACGACGGCAAAAAATCACTCTGCAAAATCAACTGATTCGTGATTATGACCTTCAGCTACGTCAATCAGAACGCTTCGCTGTCATCGGTGAGATGAGTGGTTCAATCGCCCATGAAATCAATCAGCCCCTGGCGACCATTCAAAATTATGCCCAAGGGCTATTAATACGCAATCAGTATAATCAATTGGATAAAAAACAAACACTAGAAAAGGGAAGCATAGAAAAGGCTTTACAACAAATCGTCAATGAGACGGAGCGTGCTGCCGCGGTGATTAAAAATATCAGACATTGGGCAGGGCAGTCACAGGCCAATGAGTTCAATGAGGTTAGTGCCGATATTGCGGCAACTTACGAGCAGTGTATATTATTATTAGGCGATAAAAGCTTAGGCATTACTTTTTGGTTTGTAAGTGACTACCAGTATTTACAACTACCAAAATTATTGTTGGATCAATTACTCATCAATAGTATGCTCAATGCCGAGCAGCAAGGGGCAACGCAGATAATGTTGCGTTGTCAGGCAGAAGATTATAATGGAAAACCCTATCTAGTACTGCATGTAACCGATGATGCAGGCGGTTTTGATAAGGCGCAGTTGCTTGACCATAAACCGTTAGTTGGTAATAAGCAGCTAGTCGACCGACAATCACAACAGCATTTAACCAATTATTACGCCACCAAATCAACCAAAGAAAATGGTTTAGGCTTAGGTCTGATGATATGTCAGCGTTTGTGCAAGTCACTTGGCGGTATGATGCAGCTTAGCAATATCGAAGTGCAGCAGGAGCTTAATACTATACAAGCGCTAGACGGTTATCAGCAGCGCTTAAAGCGGTCATTAAATGGTAAAGTGCGATTGATGAAAACTGAAAACACTTATCCATTAGCAAACAGGGTAGGTGCGCAAGTGGCTTTTTATCTGCCGTTACATTTGGCAGATGATGCGCAGAAATAAGATAATCAACAGAGACAGTAAGAAAAAGCGAAAATGAGCAAGAGAGGGTTATCAACAACCAAGCATTTATAAATTTTACAAATTAACTTAATCATAAGGTTGCGTATGAATGCTCAGCATCATCTCAATAAGCACTTAAAACACTTAGATTCTCAAACAGCTGGTAATGGTTCAGCTGCTATCGTTAGCGAACCTCTACTGGTTTATATCATTGACGATGAAGAAAGCGTGCGTATATCATGTGATTTTTTGATTAGCAGTTTAGGATTACCGACCCAAGTATGGTCAAGTGCGCTGATGTTTTTACAGCAAGTTGATATCTATCGCCCAGCAGTGATAGTTAGTGATTTGATGATGCCAGAAATGAGCGGTCAGGCACTGCAATCGCGTCTCAATGAATATGACAGTCCGATAGCTCTTATTGCATTAACTGGCAAGGGTGAGATTGCTGATGCGGTTAACATGCTCAAACTAGGCGCGGCTGATTATTTAGAGAAACCGATTAATAGTCACCGTTTACAAGAAGCGCTTGCGCGTGCGCAAGCCTTAACAATTAAACGTGCTCAGCTTTATAGTATCAAAAAGCTCTATGCGCAGCTGACTGAGAAAGAAAAACAAGTGGCCAATGAGCTGATGCAAGGCAATCTGAATAAAAATATCGCCGACCATTTAGACATATCGGTACGTACGGTAGAGGTGCATCGCTCACAGGTGATGAAAAAAATGCAAGCGCAGCATGTCAGTGAGTTGATTCAAAAATTGGTCATGCTTGATTCTCAATAACTAAAACAGTTATAAAAAAATGCCTGCTATTAAACAGGCGTTTTATTTTTTAAATTCAAATTATTAAGCTAAATGCGTTAGCTTAATATCAAGCTATCATCTTCGACCTTTTCACCGCGCGTCTGCTCAAACATATCCAGTAAATCATGCACGTTCATGCCTTTACGGATATCACCAGATACATCTAATACTACTTGCCCTTGATGAAGCATCACAGTACGCGTGCCATGGGCTAAGGCCTGCTGCATCGAGTGCGTGACCATCATCGTTGTCAGCTGATTGTCCGTAACGATTTTATCAGTTAACTCTAAAACAAACGCCGCCGTTTTAGGGTCAAGGGCCGCCGTATGCTCATCAAGCAGTAGAATCTTAGACGGCTGCAATGATGCCATCAGCAGACTAACGGCTTGACGTTGACCACCGGATAACAAGCCCATACGGTCGGTAAGACGATTTTCTAGACCCAATTTTAATACTGATAATTTCTCACGAAATAAGTCACGGTTATTTTGATTAAGGGCAAAGTTCAAACCACGTTTGCCGCCGCGCTTATAGGCAAGCGCCATGTTTTCTTCGATGGTTAGCGCCTCACAAGTTCCCGCCATCGGGTCTTGGAAGACACGAGCGACCCAATGAGCGCGTTGGTGCGCGGTTTTTTTGGTGACATCAATACCATTTAACAAGATTGAACCGCTATCGACGCGCGTGGTGCCACTGACGGCATTTAAAAAGGTCGATTTGCCTGCGCCATTGGTACCGATGACGGTGACAAATTCACCATCGGCGATATTTAAATTGATACCGCGTAGGGCAGGGTTTTCAATGGGCGTTCCAGGATTAAAGGTCAACCGCAAATCTGTAGCTTGCATCATAATAATTATTCCTTATGGTTGCACATTGACATTAAGCCCGAACTTTACGACTTAAAAATTTATTTTTAGCTTTTGGTAAGACCAAGGCTAATACCACGAGTAGCGCTGTAATCAAGTTTAAATCTTGTGGACCAAATCCAATACTACGTAATGTACTGCTTGATAGAGCCACCTGAATAAAGAGCTTATAAAGCACCGCACCAACGACCACCGCAAAGGTAATCAGCCAAATTCGCTTGGCAGGAATGATGGTTTCACCGATGATGACTGCTGCCAAACCAATGACAATCGTCCCGATACCGATGGAGATATCAGCGCCACCTTGCGTCTGCACAAATAGTGCGCCTGCTAACGCAATCAAACCGTTAGAAATCGCCATACCAATGATGGTCATCCATGAGGTATTGATACCTTGCGCTTGTGCCATACGTAGGTTTGAGCCAGTTGCCCGCATCGATAAACCCGTCTCAGTACTATAAAACCAGTTTAGAAACAACATGGCCAGTAGCACAACGACACCAATAATCAGGCAGCGCATCCAGTAACCATTGCCATCACTGACCAAGGTGCTAAATACTGTCGTTTCACCTAATAATGGTAAGTTTGGCGCGCCCATAATCCGTAGATTGACAGAGTATAAAGCGACCATCACAAGGATGCTGGCAAGCAGCTGTAAAATGCCCAGTTTAACGTGTAGCCATGCGGTGACGATACCCGCAACTGACCCCGCTAGCATACCAAAGGCACAAGCCAGCCAAGGATTCACACCAGCGATGATAGAAATACCCGCGACAGCGCCGCCCAACGGAAAACTACCGTCAGCGGTCAAATCCGGAAAGTCGAGGGTACGAAATGAGATAAGGACGCCGAGCGCCACTAGGCCATAAATCAGACCACTTTCAAGCGCACCAAAAAAAGCAATTAAAGACATAAGAGATCAGTAAGTCATAACCCAGCGTTTAATAAATTGTGGCGTGATAATTGAGATAGGCGACATATCGCGCTATCAACCAACTTTGATTAAACGACTAAGCGGTGAATTTAACAGATAGGGGTATCTGCAGTTAGGGTCAAGCAAAACTTATAATTACTATTAATAACCCTAAGTCTTGCTTATTTAAAGCCTTGAAAAAACAAGCCCAGCCTACTGACTGATAGCTGGGTTTGTCTGCGCTACCTGTATAGCTATATCAAATTAACCTAGACGATAATTGATAAAAACTACCGTTTAAGCATTAGAGTTAAAAGCGGCAGTTATTCTAACACTACTTTTGCTTTATCGATAACGGCTTGTGGTAGCGTAATGCCTTCGGCTTGCGCATTCTTTGGACTGACGTGTAAATCAAGTGATTGCGGTGTATAAACAGGAATTTCGCCTGGTTTTTCACCGTTTAAGATACGCGTGACAATTTTACCAGTCTCGCGGCCCAAATCGTAATAGTTTACCCCTAAGGCTGCAACGGCACCGCGCTCAACAGAACTGGTATCAGAGGCAATCAATGGAATCTTACTTTCTTTAGCGATTTGGTATAGCGATTCGTACGCTGAAACCACGTTATTATCCGTTGAGGTATAAATCATATCCACTTTACCTTCAAGGCTACGAGCGGCCATCGCAATATCGTTACTACGCTGCGCAGGCGCTTCGTGAACGTTGATGCCAAGTGGGGTCAGATTCTCTTTTAGTGCTTTTAAGACGATGGTTGAGTTCACTTCGCCTGGGCTATAAACATAACCGACGTTCTTTAAGCTTGGGATAATTTGACGCATTAAATCGATTTGCGGCGCATAAGGAAGCGCATCAGAGGCGCCGGTAACGTTGGTGCCAGAGCCATCAAGCTTGGGCACCAGTTTGGCTGCTACAGGGTCGGTGACCGCTGAGAAGACCATAGGAATACTGCTGGTAGAGGCCGCCACAGACTGAGCCGATGGCGTGGCAATCGCTACGATAACGTCTGGTGCATCAGCGACGAATTGCTTGGCAATCTGACCGGCAGTGGCGGTATTACCTTGGGCGCTTTGAAAATTGATGGTTAAATTTTCGCCTTCTTTAAAGCCGGCGTCATTTAACTCGTCGATAACGCCTTTACGCACGTCATCGAGTGCTGGATGTTCAACGATGGCGGTAATAGCGACCGTTTTCATGGCAGCTTTGCTATCGCCGCCCGTTGCAGCGCCGTCAGTGGTGTTGGCATCTTGTGCGGGCTGATTACAGCCGGTCAAGATAGCGGTGCAAACACCGCCCCATAATAAAGCTTTGGCAAAACGATTTTGATACAACATGGGTCTGACTCCTGAAAATAATAATGTGTCCGTACATTATATAAAAGATAAAAAAGGGGTAGCGCTGCCAGCCGTTATCCTAGCTGATGGTATAATCCGTTGTATAGCTGTTTGTTAAGTATTGTCCGTTTATTCTTTACTATTGAATCGCAACTATTATTTGTTAGTGGCTATTTACTGGCCTTTTGTGCTTCTTTATCGATATTGATGGCGTTTTTAAGTAAGTCTGCCGATAGGCTGGTACCTTGTTCAGCGGCGTGTTTCGGGCTGACGTATAGCGTTAAGGTATTCATCACTTGCGGTGTGATATCTTTGGTTGCTTCACCGTTTAATACCCGATAAACCATTTTGCCCGTGGTACGGCCAAAGTCATAATCATTGACCCCAAGCGCCGCCGTCGCACCACGTCTGACGCTAAATTCATCTGAGGCAACAACTGGGATATCAAGCTCATTAGCCGCATTTGCCATCGCCTCAAAAGCCGAGACCACGTTGTTATCCAATGAGGTATAAATAACCTCTACCTTGCCTGCCAGACTACGAGTCGCCATCGCAACGTCGGTAGGGCGATTGGCAGTGACGCCCAATATCTTAAGCCCACGTGCCGGTGCTGCTTTTTCCAATTGTTTAAGGACCACGACAGAATTGGCTTCACCTGGGCTATAAACATACCCAATGGTTTTTACATTTGGGACAATTTTTTGAATATTGTCTAATTGTGGCTCAATGGGCAATTCGCTCGACAGACCAGTCACGTTGGTTTGGATAGGCACATCATTTTCGTCAATCAGCTTGGCTGCCACAGGGTCTGAGATGGCGGTATAAATAACGGGAACGGTTTTGGTCGAGGCCACCACTGATTGCGCAGAAGGTGTTGAGATGGCGACGATGGCATCTGGATTGTCACCAGCGAACTGCTTGGCAATTTGCCCAGCCGTTGCGGTATTACCTTGCGCACTTTGGAAATTAACGGTTAGGTTTTGACCTTCTATGTAGCCGTTATCCGCCAGCTCATCAATAATGCCGCGGCGCATCTCATCTAAAGAAAGATGCTCGACAATCTGGGTGATGGCCAAGGTTTTGGCAGGATTATCGTTAGTTGCGCTATCATCAGCGCTGGCAGCAGGGTCGGTCGCATTATTAGAGCAGGCGGTTAATCCAAGCGCCGCGCTAATAGCAGCGCCGCACAGGCTAAGGCGTAAAGTAGTGGCAAAGGTCATTTTATTTTGGCTCATAGGTTAAAGAGTGCAGGTTACCCGAGTCAATGTTATGTGCATGCTGAGATAACGGGCGAACATAAAGGTAATCAATCCCTTGATCATTACGTCCATATTATGACAGCAATGTAACTTATGGCAATAAGAAAATAAAACGTATTTGTCATTGATTTTATAAAGGTAAATACGGGCAGATTTTTGTTGATATTTTTACTGATTAACTATTCTTTTTATATTTGATCACCAATGAATTTTAGGCAAAAAAAAGATGCCACGAAAGCATCTTTTTTATTATCTCATTGACTTATTAATCAAAAACACGCCATAGACTACGTAGTAGCCAACCAATCAGATAAAAAGGAATCTCTACTATATCAATAAAGTTTAACCAATCCCACATACTCGAAGGCTCTGAACGACGGTTGTTTCGTGACTGTTTAACATCTGTAGTAATGATAAATAATAATACGCTGATGACAGCACTAGCAATGGCTATAAATAGCGCGGTAATATTTTTGGTAAAATGCCAATAGACCAACAAGCCTATAGTTAAATAAAGGAGAATATTTGCTAATAGTCTCAGCAGTATCACTATTATTCTCCTATACTTATTGTATTATTCATCAAGACATGTGAGTTAAGCCAACAAATCACCAATGACGCAGTTATCCGGTAATGTCACTACCGTTAACTGAGTTTTTGGATTGCCTGTTGATAGCACCATGCCTTCTGAGATGCCAAATTTCATCTTACGCGGCGCAAGATTGGTGACGCAAATCACTTTTTTATCGAATAATTGCTCAGGCTCATAAAACTTACGAATCCCGCTAAAGACATTACGTGGTTTGTCTTCGCCAACGTCCAAGGTAAATTGTAAAAGCTTGTCCGCGCCTTCAACATAATTACAGGCTAAAACGTGCGCAACTTTCATCTCAACTTTGGCAAAGTCTTCAATACCAATATAGTCAGCTTGTTCAGCATTTGTATCAGTATCAGCCTTTTCTGCTGGCTGAGTGTTTACTGCCGCTGTTTTATTATCTGAATTATTATCGCTGCTAGTAGTAGGAGCGTCTGCTTGCGCTAACGAGGCCTTTGAATCTTCAACCATTGCCGCAACGTCTTTTTCTTCGATACGTTGCATCAAAGGTTTAAATTTATTGATTTTATGACCAAGTAGCCATTGATTTCGGCTAGCAAAGCTTAAATCATCAATATTTAAGAACGCTTTAGCATTGGCTGTCAGCTCAGGCAATACTGGTGCCAAATAAACCATCAATTGGCGGAAGATATTAATCGCCACCGAGCAGACGTCTTGCACTTCTTGCTCAGTTCCCTCGATCTTCGCAAGTGACCAAGGTTTTTTCTCGTCGATATATTCATTGGCTTTATCAGCACATTGCATGATTAGGCGCATCGCACGCGAGAATTCACGATTCTCGTAAGCGGCGGCAATTTCATCGCCGGTCTTAGTAATATCTTCTAATAATTCAGACTCTACGCAATTGTCTGACAGCATACCGTCGTATTTCTTCACGATAAAACCGGCGCTGCGACTGGCGATATTGACCACTTTACCCACCAAGTCAGAGTTGACCTTTTGCATAAAGTCTTCTAAATCAAGGTTAATATCCTCAACCTTGTCAGACAGTTTACTGGCGAAATAATAACGCAAATATTCAGGATGCAAATGCTCCGCGTAAGTTTCGGCCTTGATAAAGGTGCCGCGTGACTTACTCATTTTTTCGCCATTGACCATCAAGAAACCGTGGGCAAAAACACCGGTTGGGGTACGGAACTTGCTACCGGCTAGCATTGCTGGCCAAAATAGCGCATGGAAATACACGATGTCTTTACCGATGAAATGATAAACCTCGGTTTTGTGCTCGTTTTCTTGCATCCAATAACGGTCGAAATCAAGCGCTTGCTCTGTACCTTCGCGCTTATCACATAGGTTTTTAAAGCTTGCCATGTAACCGACTGGCGCATCTAGCCAGACATAAAAGTATTTTTCTGGCTCATCGCTTGGTGTGTCTGGAATTTGAAAACCAAAATACGGCGCATCACGCGAGATATCCCAACTGGTCAGGCCCGCGTCAAACCATTCTTGCAGTTTATTGGCGACGGAGACTTGCAAGCGATTTTCGCTACGCGTCCAATCTTTTAAGAACTGCTCAAACTCTGGTAAGTCAAAGAAATAATGCTTTGAGGTTTTAAGCACAGGCGTCGCATTGGATAGCGTTGAATGCGGATTGATAAGGTCGGTCGCATCATAAGTGGTACCGCATACCTCACAGTTATCGCCATATTGATCCAGCGCGCCGCATTCAGGGCACTCTCCTTTGACAAAACGATCGGCTAAAAACAGCTGCTTTTCAGGGTCAAAGAGCTGTTTAACGTCCTTTGTGCTGATATGTCCGGCGCTATTAAGGCGACGATAAATAAGCTCAGAGAAATGCTTGTTTTCTTCTGAATGGGTGCTGTGATAATTATCAAAGTCAATTAAAAATTTGGCAAAATCGGCTTCATGTGAGGCTTTTACTGAGGCGATTTGCTCTTCTGGGCTCACGCCATTGGCTTCTGCTTTGAGCATAATCGCAGTGCCATGAGCATCATCAGCGCAGACATAAGTGACCTGATGGCCCTGTGCTTTCATCGCACGTACCCAAATGTCGGTCTGAATATATTCTACAAGATGCCCCAAATGGATATAGCCATTGGCGTAGGGCAGCGCACTGGTTACTAAAATCTCACGCACTTTTATCACCTATATTTTTATATAAACGGGTTGGTTATCAAATGTCTTGAACACTTTATGAGGAGTCAGCACCGTATTATCAATGTTAAATTACCAACACTGAAAACGTCTAAAACTGATGAAAACTCTAAAAAAGAGAAAAATTAAAAAAGTGCGCCTATGATACCGTAATTCGGCTGATTTTGTGATATTACCTTGGTAATTAAATCGATGCTAAGACGGTGATTAACTATATTTAGCATTTATATTGTTAATTGTTTGATAGGGGAAATTAGCTTTATTTAAAGTGAGCTATGCTAAAGCTGACATAAAAAACCCACCAAGCCATTTGCTAAGTGGGTTTAATGAATAAGCAGATTTGTTAAAAAGGTAGATTTCTGTGGTATTTAAAGTCCATTTTTACATTTTAGCTACTTTTTAGAACGAGCTAAATATTCTCTTAAAATGAGCCAAACATCGTTCCTAAAACGATAATAGCAACCACCGCAATCAGTGGGATTACTATAGTGACCATAGCAACGTTTAGATAGGATTTCTTATGCGTCAAACCACAAATCGCCAGTAAGGTAATGACCGCACCACTATGTGGCAAGGTATCCAAACCACCTGCTGCCATTACAGCGACTCGGTGCATAAGCTCTGGGTCGATACCAGCGGCGACAGCCATTCTTAAATAGTCTTCACCCAGCGTCGATAGTGCAATACTCAAACCTCCAGAAGAGGAACCTGTAATACCAGCGAGTGTGGTCATCGCGACCGCTTCTGAGATAAGTGGGTTGCCAGGGGTTAGATTTAAGATACTGTCACGAATAAGAAGAAAACCTGCTAATGAGGCAATAACCGCTCCATAACCAACTTCTGATGCCGTGTTAAAAATTGGCAACATCGAATCATAAGTACCGCGGTTAATGGTTTTTTGTAGATTGTTCCAATGACCAATACGCAGCACAATGAGCACAGTACAAGCTACGACCAATGAGATGATAATTGACCATAGACCAAGTGAACCTGCAATATTTAAGTCCGGAAACTGGGTTTGCAAACCACTAAAGTCCATCGATGGAAAAATAAAATAAGTTAGTAGGGCGTTTAGGCCGATGACCAGCACCAGCGGAATCATAGCCACAGTAAACGAAGTGTGATGTGTGCTTACCAAGTTGGTTTCTGCTGGTGCGCTACCAACATCGCCTACATCACTTTCATCATGCTGGCCATAGCCTTCACCTGCTGCAATGGCTTTTCTGGCCCGTGATTGTAACCACAACCAGCCACAGAAGAACATGATAAGACCGCCGATAATACCTAAAATAGGAGCGGCAAAAACGTTGGTATTATAGTAAGGGATAGGAATCGCATTTTGAATGGCTGGCGTGCCCGGCAACGCTGTCATGGTAAAGGTAAATGAACCTAACGCAATAGCAGCTGGAATCAAGCGTTTAGGAATATCAGCGGCTTTAAACAAGTCTTTGGCAATTGGGTAGATAGCAAATGCCACCACAAATAAAGACACACCGCCATAAGTTAAAATGGCACAAACTAATATAACTGCCAAAATAGCTTTGCTGGCACCGAGCTTTTCGACCACGGTATTGGCAATGGCTGTCGCTGCGCCAGAGTCTGCCATCAAACGTCCAAATAGCGCGCCTAGTAAGAATATAGGGAAAAATTTCAGCAAAAATCCACTTAATGCACCCATAAATACATCGGTATAGGCGGGAATGCTGCTTAAGAAATCACCTGAAAGTAATACAGCCAACATCGCCATAATCGGTGCCAAAATCAGCACGGAATAGCTGCGGTAAGCAAAGAACATCAATAATAATAAAGTAATACCAAACCCAAAATATATAGT
>NZ_DFQS01000065.1 GCF_002377905.1 Psychrobacter sp. UBA3483
CAGCGTTAACTGACTGGCATTAGTCCATTAGAGGCTGTTTTTTTATGCCTGTCTGTTTAATATCTAGCGTTTTAATAGTTAGCTTGCAATATTTTTTATGCGTCAACCCTTAGCTATAGTCAAAATATTCTAAAAACACTACGTTATTGCTGATATATCTATATTACTTTTCAATCACTATATTTAAAAATCTCCTAGGTCATATAGTATTTATCAAAAACTGAACTAATTTTTATGGAATGGTAGAAAAGTGACTAGCGGCAACGCTAATATATGGTTATATTAGAGCGTAGTAACCACATTTTTTATTTTAAAAGCCCAGCAGTTCTTTGACGACATTCACTAATATTTAATGTTTAGGCTTTTAGCGCGTTGGTTCGATATAAGACCAGTAGAATTATTGAATAAAATTTATCCTATGCCTTTTTATATGGATAAGAGGTATAATTTTTGGACGCAAACTAACGTTTTAAAGGATGTAGTTTATAGGTTTTGTTACCAACTATAAGCTATAGTATAGGAAGCTGTGTGTTTAATAGTATACTGTGCTACCAAGTTTGTAACAGTGTTACGGTCACTACTTGTACTGGGTTACAAATTGATTGAGTTACGGTGCTATTAATTTACCGCTCTTATTTTCACCGCTTTTAAATAAGATGTATTAGAGGATATAACAATGACAACGAATGAAGAAGACAACACCCCCCGAATCTTGATTGTTGAGGATGACGAGCGCTTAGCCATGTTGACCCAAGATTACTTGGTTAAAAATGGGTTAGAAGTGGCAATTGAAACAGATGGTAATCGCGCCATTCGCCGTATTGTCAACGAACAACCAGATTTGGTCGTACTTGATGTCATGCTTCCTGGTAGCGATGGCTTGACGGTATGCCGTGAAGTACGTCCACACTATCAGAATCCTATTTTGATGCTGACCGCGCGCACAGAAGATATGGATCAGGTATTGGGTCTTGAAATGGGCGCTGATGACTATGTCGCTAAGCCTGCACAGCCACGCGTATTGCTTGCCCGTATCCGTGCTTTACTACGCCGTTCAGAAAATGCGCCATCGGAAGATGTGCCGCAGCGTCTTGAGTTTGGTGAGTTGGTTATCGACAATGGCGGTCGCTCAGTGAACTTGGGTGATGAGTTGGTGGATTTCACCAGTGCTGAATATGACTTATTATGGTTACTCGCGTCTAACGCTGGTCGTATCTTGTCACGCGAAGATATTTTTGAGCGTCTACGCGGTATCGAATATGATGGTCAAGATCGCTCAATTGACGTGCGTATCTCGCGTATCCGTCCAAAAATTGGAGATGATCCAGAAAATCCTAAACGTATCAAGACTGTCCGCAGTAAAGGTTATTTGTTCGTTAAAGAAGGCAATTAAGAACGTATTGTTAATGCCACTATCTTTTCTAAAGTGCTTTTTAATAAAAAACCAGCGTAAAGCTGGTTTTTTATGGTCTAAACTTTAATTTTTAAACTTAAATGCTGCGTTATGTGGTTTAATTAAGCGATAATTATGGATGCTAGATAAATAGTATGAGATAAATTGCGCAGCAAGGATTTCTCTTCTTCCTCTATCAATAATTCTTTATTAGGTTGGTCACGGCACGTATGTCATTAGTTTCTTCTCTTAAACACAGTATCTTTGTTCGTATTTATGCCGGACTACTCATCGTATGTTTGTGTGTGGCATTATTTGCGCAACTGTTGATGGACACAATCAACAAAGAACGCGTCCAATCTTACCGCGAAAACATGGCCACGGGCGCTTTTCATATTGTCGCTGAAGGCATTGCCCATCAAGAAAGCGAATCCCAGCGTGAATATTGGCTGTCTGATGCCAGTAGCTTATTCGGTGCAGAATTTAACATTGTGCCTATTAACGAGGTCGATTTTAATGCCAGTGAGCTACGCCGTTTTGAGAAGGGCAACACCGTCGTTCGCTATGTTGCCCAGCCTATTTATGCCGATGTTTATTACCGCTTACCGGACAACCAGAGCGTTTTAACCGCCCGTATCTCGCAAGTTACTGAGCAGCAAGTACGTGCCATCGCTGTATTTTTGCTCGATGACTTATCGTACCATGCCACCTTGTCTGATAAGCGGGCGCGCTTGGCTGAGCTAGAGAAAAAGTTTGCTTTTCCCTTAGAATTTAAAGCGATTAATACCCTTAATTTAGATCCTGATCAGATGGCACGTTTGCGCCGCGATGAGGTGGTCATTTTATTACAAGATACCAATACCAGCAAAAGTAACTCGTCGATTAAAGTGGTCGTGCCGTCTGAAATCAACGATATGGCGATTTTAATCGGGCCGGTACCTTTGTTTAACTGGTTCCCGCTCAATCTGATTGTCAGTATGATTTTGATCAGTATGTTCCTAATCAGCTTAGGCGTGTATGCGCTTATTTTCCCGCTTGAACGCAAGCTGCAACTGATTCAAGTGGGCGTCAATGAAGTCAGTAAGGGAAATCTTGATATCAAAGTACAGGTCATCGGACAAGATGAAATTGCGCGCTTATCCGCGACCTTTAATGCGATGACGGCACATATTAAGCGTTTGATTGAGTCACAGCGCGAGCTGACGCGGGCAGTATCGCACGAACTGCGTACGCCGGTTGCGCGTATTCGTTTCGCTGTTGATATGCTAGCGGATACCGATGATGAAGATTCACGTTTTATGCAGCGTGATTTTATTGATGAGGATATCGAAGCGCTTAACGGCTTGATTGATGAGATTTTAACTTACGCCAAGCTTGAAGAGGGCTCACCGAAACTAGATTTAGAGCCGGTCAATTTGCGAGAGTTGCTCGAGCAAATTGAGCGTGAAACCAATGCTTTAGGTAAGCCTATCAAGATAGTGACCAACCTGCCCAATGCTAAAGTAACGGCAGTTGCGGATAGACGTTACCTGCATCGTGTGATTCAGAATTTGGCCGGAAATGCTTTACGTTATGCTGAGACCACGATTATCATTAGTGCTGGGGTGAGAAAAGGTAATGCTTTTGTCAGTGTGGAAGATGATGGGCACGGTATTCCTGAAGCCGACCGTGAAAAAGTCTTTATACCGTTTTCACGCTTGGACGATAGTCGCACCCGTGCCTCAGGTGGCTATGGCTTAGGTTTGTCTATTGTGTCGCGTATCGCCTTTTGGTTTAATGGCAATATGAAGGTAGACGAAAGCCGTGAGCTTGGCGGTGCACGCTTTGTCATGACTTGGCCGATTAAACCCTTGACTCAAGTCCTTGCGGCCGATGAGTTGACGCAAGAAAAAAGTGAACGCGATTTCGATGCTTAATCTTTTATAATGACGGATAAGCTGATATTGGTGATGCATTAAAATGATTGAAATGAGCTTAATAGTAAAGGAGGGCAAAGGATGCCGTATTTGTTTGGTGGTTTAGTGGTATTGAACGCAGCAGCACTTGGGTATTATTTATTTTTGCAGCAGCCGACCAGCACTGAGACGCTAAAGGCCGCGCAGGACGAAATAACTCAGCCTTTAACCTTTAGCAATAGTGCCGAGTATATTCCTCCAGTTATTGGTACTAAAAAGTAGGGCTATTAAAGTGTCGCTAATAACTGACCATTATTAGCGACACTTTATTATTTTCTGTTATTTCTATTCAATTACTAGGACAAACCCTAGCCATCTATATTGCTATCAGCACTGGGTAGTTTTTCATCATCAGCAGCCAATGATGGCTCTCCGGCAACTTTAGAGATAAGTGGAATACGGACACAGACTTGTAGGCCACCATCTGGGTGATTGATGGCCTCGACTGTCCCATGATGCAGGCGCGCGATACGGTCGACAATCGCCAGGCCTAAACCGCTACCCTGAGTAGTACGCGCTGACTCCCCGCGCTCAAACGGTTGCATGATACGCTCTAATTGGTCTTCTGCGACACCATCACCGCAGTCGCGCACACATATCAATAACTGCTCTTTTGCTTCTTTATTGACCTCATTTTCAGTCACTACATCGCTGTCTTCTAGTACTGTTTTTTCTATAAATGTCGGCACCACAGTCGCGGATAAATAAATGGGCGGTTTGCCGTAACGTTTGGCATTATTAACCAAGTTAATCACCAAGCGTTTGATAGACATTGGCCGTACGGGTACCATTTTGTGACATTCGGATTGATAAATAAACTCCAGCGGCGCAAATTGCACCATAATTTCATTAAATATGGTGTCTAAATTGGTCAGACGCATCGGCTCATCGGAACCATCTTTCATAAATGAGATAAACTGCTCCAAAATCGCATCCATATCCTCAATATCGTAAATCAAACCTTCGCGGAAAAATTCATCGGGCAGCATTTCAGCGGTTAAGCGCATACGGGTTAGCGGCGTGCGCAAGTCGTGCGAAATGCCCGCCAGCATAATCGTCCGCTCTTTTTGCGCTTGATTGAGGGTAGTAAATAAGCGATTAAATGCCATATTGACTTGGCGTATCTCAGTGGGTCCATTATGGGTCGGTAAAGTGGTAGCGTGGCCGAGGCGAATATAATTGGTCGCCGCGCGCTGCAAATAGCGTAGTGGACGATTTAATTGCCGCGCTAATAAAATGATGGTGAGCAAGGTTAAAATTGGTAGGCCGACTAAAAATAATAATAATAAAGCGGGGCTGTACTGCGAGTAATATACCACCGGTTCGCGAATCCAAAAACTGGTATCGCGACTGTCTTGCACCCATAGCTGCGGCGTTGGTTTAAACTTAAAATACACCTCTACGGGACGACCCAATTGCGCACCGATTTCGCGTTGCAATACATCGGTAAAGACGCCAACAAACGCCTTATCTTCTATCACCGGAAAATCGCTAGGATTATTGACCACCACCACATGCGAATGCTGATAAATCCATTGCCGTACGGCCGGCTCATTTTTCCAGTCTTTATTAACGCTGTTCATCAAGCGTAATTCACTGGTCAGATAGCGTGCATGGTTTTTAAGCTCTGGCAAATATAGACTGCGCCAAAAAAACGAAATCGATACCCCGACACTAATAATGACAATAAAAGCGACCATCAAAGTGGTGAGCCAACTGTTAGAGTAGGAGCGGGCAAGTCGACCTTTGCGCCGAGGCTGTGATTTTGCGGTGGTCATATATATCCAAAAAATTAATCAAAATATGGGTAAGGTAATTTTTGTTAAAATTGCAGGTAAAGCAGGTAGATAAAGTATTTTTATTGAATGTCTATATAAATTAAATATCTAGATAAAAAGTAACTCGCTGTATGTGCGCTTACAAGCTGATGTTTCATGGATTTCTATCACTGCTGCTAGCATAGCATAATCAAATAATAAGACAGGTTGCTTTACTATAGTCAGTTTGCAAGAAGACTCAGACCTGAAATAGCATTCTGTCGCCATAATCAACAAGATATTTTGAATTGTATTTTACATGCTTTGCCATTTAAGCTATTGTTAATAAATAATTAAATAAGCACGGTTTATGTTTTCAATAAAATAAGACTGTGCTATAATTATGCCCTTTTTGGTATACCTGCGAAAGAGAGAATTCACATGGTTGTTATTCGTTTAGCACGGGGCGGTGCCAAGAAACGCCCATTTTATCAAGTAGTTGTTGCTGATCAACGCCGCGCGCGTGACGGTCGCTACATTGAAAACATCGGCTTTTTTAACCCGCTCGCTAAAGAGTCTGAAGAAGCAGTACGCCTAGATATGGAAGCGTACAATGCGTGGATCGCTAAAGGTGCACAACCTTCAGATCGCGTTGCTTCATTAGCAAAAGCTTATAATAAGTCTGCCGCTCAAACTGAAGCAACTGCTTAAGTTTGTACCGTCACTGAGGCGCTGATAGCTTGTCCTTGTCTATGGCAGTCTCAACAGACTTTAGAAAACATAGCGTAACTGGTCTGACCAGGGTGCGCCATTAACTGTTTATGACTTTTGATTGCGCTTAGCGCTGTTGATTGAATTGTATTTACCCTCGTTTTTTAGTCATTGCTGTATCTATCATTGTTGTTTTAGTCATCGTTAGGTTAGCCGTTATGTCATCTGTTCCAAACGCTAGTGCGCTTATGAAAATCGGTCAGCTAAAAAAGCCTTATGGCATTAAAGGCTGGCTGTGGGTATTTAGTGACACGGATGATCGCACGGCAATCTTTGACATGCAGCCTTGGTGGATGAAAACTGCTAATGGCATGAAGCCTTTAATTGTAAAGGCGTGGCGCGAGCAAGGGACGGGAATTGTCGCTCAATTTGAACAAGTCCCTGATCGTAACGTTGCAGAGACCATGAATGGCGTGACCATTTGGGTTGAGCAAAACGTTTTGCCAGAAACCGGTGAAGACGAATATTATTGGTCAGATTTGGTTGGCCTGCGCGTGATAAACGAGCAGGACGAGAACTTAGGCGAGATTACTGAAATGTTTGAAACCGGGGCTCACGACATTATGCGTGTCGCGGCAACATCAGACAGTTTGGACGCCGAGGAGCGCCTGATACCTTGGCATAAGCAAACGGTGATTGAGGTCAATTTGGCTGAGAAAACCGTGCTTGTGGCATGGCAAAGTGATTATTAATCGTAATTTCTTTTGATTGATAAAAACGTCATTCACGCAGTTTTTATGCAAGTAGAGATCTGATGTATTTTGCCGTGATTAGTATTTTCCCTGAAATGTTTGCCACGATTCGTGAGTTTGGAATCACGGGACGGGCAGTCACTCAGGAGCAAGTCACGATTGAATGCATCAATCCACGTGATTATACCACGGATAATTATCGCCGTATTGATGAGCGCCCGTATGGTGGGGGTCCCGGTATGGTGATGATGGCTGAGCCATTATCCCAAGCGATTGAGGATGCCCGCCTGCGTGCCCGTCAGCACGGTTGCCGTGTCGACAGTGCGCACTGTCCGGTGATTTATATGTCACCACAAGGACAGACGCTGAGCGAGAGTAGGGTGGTCAGCATGACTGAGTATGACGGCATGATTTTATTATGTGGTCGTTACGAAGGTATTGATGAGCGCTTACTGACGCAGTATGTCGATATGGAAATATCACTTGGTGATTATGTGTTGACCGGTGGCGAGCTACCAGCAATGGTGCTCATGGATAGTGTGATACGTCGTCTGCCTGATATTATGGGTGATGATAAATCCGCTGAGCAAGACTCGTTTGTCGATGGTTTGCTTGATTGTCCGCACTATACCAAGCCGCATGAATTTGCTGGGTTGGCGGTCCCTGAAGTTCTACTTTCAGGTCATCATAGCAATATCGCTAAGTGGCGCTTTAGCCAACAGGTCGAACGTACGCAAGCGCGGCGTCCAGATTTATGGCAAGCGTTTACGCCAACGGTCGAGCAAGCAAAGTGGCTCAAAGCATTGGCAAAAGCAGATAAAAAATAGCGTTAATAGCGGTTAAAAACATAAACAGTTAAGCAATAATATTTTGAGCAACAATAAAACGTGTCATAGCATCATGGCCGTTGGTCATAACCCATTTACGTTGTAGTTATTATTAATCCAAGATATTAATAATAGCTATGATTCATTATTACAAACAGGTGATATGCGTCAAGCCTCTATTATCTAATGTGAGGAGATAACTCTCATGAGCAACAAGCATCCATTGGTTCAGGTCATCGAAAATGCGCAATTGATTGAGCGCCCAAGCTTTGCACCCGGCGATACCGTTGTGGTTCAAGTAAAAGTACGTGAAGGTGAGCGTGAGCGTTTACAGGCTTTTGAAGGCGTTGTAATTGCTAAGCGTAACCGCGGTCTAAACTCAGCGTTTACCGTACGTAAAATCTCAAGCGGTGTTGGTGTAGAACGTGCATTCCAATTGCATTCACCAATCATTGATAGCATCGAAGTGAAACGCCGTGGCGCAGTTCGCCGTGCGAAACTATACTACTTACGTGAGCGTTCTGGTAAATCAGCCCGTATCCGCGAAAAACTTGGTGCTCGTCCAGCTGCAAACAAAAAAACTGACGCTGGCGTACCTAAAGCAGTTGATACTGCTCCTGGTATTTAAGAACCAGTTTGCTTTGCTGCGCTTAGTCGTCTGATTGGACGCTTGATGCTTGGCAAGGCGAAAGTAGATACAAGCCCTTATTCATAGGTTTATTTATAAATAAGCGGGCCATACCAAAAAAGACAAAACCCCAATCTGTGCTTATGCCAGATTGGGGTTTTTGTTTCTGCCGCTTTTATTTAGGCTTTAATTGCTGCTTTCATGCTGTTTTCATTAAAGATTTGCGTGACATGTTGGCTTTCAATGTTTTAGGTCTCAATATTGTCTACGCGGCTGGTTTGGTCTTTAGACTTACTGTACTTACGCAGTCGAATATAAAGAGTCTTAGTAACAGTAGCGACGACTTTTTGTTGCTCATCGACGATATCGACGCTGTATTCACGAAAGACGGGCTCGCCATCCTTTGCCAACTCTTGAATAGCGATTACTTCAGCACTGCTAACCTTGATCCTTGCGGTGACTTTGCTCTTACCGGGAGCGATGAACTCGATATGTGAGCTTTTATCCCATACTACGTAACTGCTGCCCAGTTGGTGCATGAGCATCAGCATATAAAACGGATCTACCATCGAGTATAAGCTGCCCCCAAATTGGGTACCAACGATATTCTTGTTTAAATTATTTAAACCCATGCTGACCACACATAAACCTTGATCTAGGTTCATGTGCTCAATCTTGATGCCAGCGCCGATATAGGGTGCATAAGTATTGATACGCAGTTTAAGCAAGTAAGGCGTAAGTAACGGCAGGATATTTTTTTTCGCATTACGTTTAAGCGTTTCAAGTCTTTTAGGCAGTAAATTCATCAATATTTCCTATTCCCTTTTTTAATCTTGCGAGTCGGGGTTGCTTTTATTGTATTAGGTTGAGTATGACAGCAAGGGGTGTTGTATGTAAGGCGAGCTTTCAAGCAACGGGCCATAAAAAGACATTTATCATAGTGAAAAACCATGAATCTCGCCAGTTTTAAAGCGTAACGAAAGGGCAAGTGTGATGATAAAACGTAAATCTTAACTGTATTCATTACCGTTTTCTAAGTATAACTGAGTGAGTCATAAAAAATACTTTTCATAACGATACGGATAGTATCTTTTAATGGTTAAAGCCTCGCATTATCTTTGGCGATGCCTTACAATAGCCGCATTTTGTTTTGAGCGGTTTTATTTTCCCTGTATTGGTTTACGCCGTAATCAGGTACGTAGGATCGCGCAAACCTCAGTCGACATAAGGAAATGTGATGAGTGGTACACAGCTTCCCGCCTCAGGGCCCAATCCGCAGCAACCAATCCCTTCTGATAACGATTTGCAAGACAGCTATGTAGATTTACATAAGCCCAGCTCCAGTTTTAAAAATCGTAACGCCTATCTCAATCATGAACTGCAAATCATGCAGCCAAAACGCTGGCGTCCAAACTTGCCGTTCCGTGATTATCGTTTTGAGTATGAAGATACGATTCCAGCGATGGCGGCGACCATTGGTAAAGTGGTGATGGTGGGTGCTATTGCCGCAACCTTTGCCGGCCCGCTTGGTTTGGGTGATGCCTTTGTCCTAGAAAACGTCCGCTATGAGCTGCTAATCGTGGCGTTTTTTGTGATTTTATTCTCAGGTTTCCTGCTACCAACTGCCAACCTTGCGGGTACGCACGGTCCACTGATTCCGCTCATTCCTATCGTCGTTGCCGCTGGCGGTCACCCGATGGCCTTTGGTCTGCTAATCGGTGCTTTTGGCTTGTTACTTGCGATTAGTAAAGGCGGCAGTCTGCTGGCAAACTTGACCAGTAAAGGCGTGTGCGGCGGCTTACTGCTGTATTTGGGCTTTATCGGCACCACCTCCCAAGTCAAAAACTTATTTACTTGGGCAGAAGGCATTGGCATGTCGCATATCGCCTTTGTGGTGATTCTACTGACGATTATCTTATATGCGCTGTTAGAGAATTATCAAAAACGCTGGCTTGCAGTGCCACTCAGTTGTTTGTTAGGTGGCGGGGTTGCCTTTGCCATGGGCGCGCCATTTGCCTTTAAAACTGCACCCGGTCTACCAAATATGAACCCGATGTATTGGTGGGGCGAAAATACCGGCTGGATGTTAGGCTTGCCGACTGTCGAAAGCTTTATCGTGGTATTGCCTTTTGCGGTATTGGCTGTTGCTATGTGGTCACCGGATTTTTTAGGTCATCAGGTCTTTCAAAAAATCAGCTATCCAAAACGTACTGAGCGTGTGCTGATGGATATCGATGACACCATGACCAGTGCGTCCATTCGTCAGGTGGCAGGCTCTTTATTGGGCGGCGCGAACTTTGCTTCTTCATGGGGCACGTATATTGTACCGGCAGCGATTGCCAAGCGTCCGATTCCGGCCGGTGCGATTTTAACGGCGCTATTTTGTATTATTGCAGGCGTTTGGGGTTATCCCATGGATTTGGCTATTTGGGAACCAGTAATGTGCGTCGCCTTGATTGTTGGTGTGTTTATCCCCTTGCTTGAAGCAGGCATGGAGATGACACGCGAAGGTAAAACGACGCAGTCTGCAGCGATTGTCGTTTTCGCCTCTGCCTTGGTCAATCCAGCCTTTGGTTGGTCGATTACGTTGGTGCTTGATAACTTAGGCTTGATTGGTTCAAAAGAGCGCAGTGCCAGCCTAACAAAAATGAGCCGCTGGATTATTCCTGTGGTGACTTTTGTTATCTTAACCACAGTGATGGCAATCGTCGGCATGTTGCCCGGTATTCCAGCGCTTTTGCCAAATTTCCGTCACTAATTTTTTAACGTTTTCGATAAGAAGTCAGCCTCGATGCTGACTTTTTTTATGACTATGACTAAGCCAATTATTGGCTTGCAAAATGCCTGCCGTTGCCCCATATATATGATATTACTTACGTTTTTACGGTGTGCTGTTTTTACTCTGTACTAACGTTAAAGCCCTAATTTAAGAGTTAAAAATTCTATGGTCAATGTCTCCGCATCGAGTCCCGTCGACGATAAAAAAGCCCGCCTTAAGCACTTGATCCAGCGCCTGCCAAATCTGCCAGGGGTGTATAAGATGCTGGGTAAAAATGGCGATATTTTGTATGTCGGTAAGGCCAAATCGCTGAAAAGTCGTGTCAACAGTTACTTTGCTAAGACCATTGACCATCCAAAGACGCGGGCATTGGTGGCGCGGATTCATAATATCGAAACCATTATTACTCGTAGTGAGACTGAAGCGCTATTACTCGAGCAAAACCTGATTAAAGAGCATCGTCCGCCTTATAATGTGCTACTGCGCGATGATAAATCTTACCTTTATGTGTTTATCTCAGCGGATAAGCCGTATCCAAGATTGGCTTATGGTCGCGGTAAAGGCAATCATCAAAAAGGTCGTTTTTTTGGTCCGTTTCCGTCGGCACATGCGGCGAAAGAGACGTTGGTGCTCATGCAAAAAATGTTTCAGATGCGCCAATGTACCAATACCTTTTTTAAACAGCGTAAGCGTCCGTGCCTTGAGTATCAGATTAAGCGTTGCCGTGCGCCCTGCGTGGGTTTGGTATCGCCAGAAGAATATGCCGAGGACGTCAATAATACCATTCGTTTTTTAAAAGGTGATTCTAGCGATATTCATCAGACGTTAATTAAAAAGATGGAGAGCGCAGCGGAAGCCTTAGACTTTGAAAAGGCGGTATTTTATCGTGATCAGCTCTCTATGCTGCGCGAAGTACAAGCGAAGCAAGCCGTTTATACCGTGCAGGGTGAGGCAGACGTGATTGCTATTGCCAGTCAGGCAGGCATGACCTGTGTCAACGTACTGACCGTCCGCGGCGGGCGTGTGCTTGGCGGTAAAAACTATTTCCCTGATATTGATAGTAGCGAGCCGCTGGCAGATAATTTATCGGCATTTATTACGTCTTTCTACTTTCAGGTGACTGATGATTTGCCTGCAGAAATTATTCTCAGTCATAAGTTACCGGATCAGACAGCCGTTAGTGAGGCACTGGCCAGCCATTTTGGTAGCAAAGTCGTTATCAAAACCAATGTCCGTGAGCACCGCTCAGAGTGGCTGGACTTAGCCAAACTTAATACCAATAATGCGCTTAAGACTAAGCTGGGTGATTATTTAGAACTACATTCGCGCTTTAGTGCATTGAAAGACGTGTTAGCTGATGTCACTGATCGAACCATTGACCGTATCGAGTGCTTTGATATCTCGCATACCATGGGCGAGGCGACCATCGGTAGCTGCGTGGTCTTTGACCAAGGTGGCTCGCGCCGCCGTGATTATCGTCAGTATGCGATTCATGATATTCAAGGTGGTGATGACTATGCGGCGATGAAGCAAGTGCTGACGCGGCGTTATAAGAAGCAGCCATTGCCTGATCTATTGCTGATTGATGGCGGTAAAGGTCAGCTAGGCATCGCTAAAGAGGTGCTGACCGAGTTGGGTATTCTTAATGATACGTTGCTCATTAGTGTGGCAAAAGGTGAAGGGCGTAAAGCAGGCTTGGAAGTATTGCACTTTATCGATCACGAGCCGCTTGATTTGCCGATGGATAGCAAAGCGCTGCATTTATTGATGCATATTCGCGATGAAGCGCATCGGTTTGCCATTACCGCGCACCGTAAGAAGCGCGATAAACGCCGTTCCTCATCGGTGCTAGAAGTCATACCGGGGCTGGGTGAAAAGCGCCGCCGTGACTTACTCAATCACTTTGGCGGTATGCAGCAATTGCTTGGCGCATCGCAGCAAGAGCTGGCTGGGGTGCAGGGGATTGGTCCAGTATTAGCGAAAACGGTTTATAAAGTGCTGCATGAGTAGTTTAAGCAGTTTGGGCTAAATTTAAGTTTTTGCTCATAAAACCCAACAATAAAAAAGGCTGTCTTAGAATATCTAGAACAGCCTTTTTTCGTTTCAATAAACGGTAATTATTACTCAGCTGCTTGTCTTTTATAAGTCACAAACCTAAAATCTAGCCCACTTTTTTCATCGTGTTTTTGCTCAGATTCTACTACGACTACAAACTCATTTGGCAGCTCAGGATAAAAAGCATCGCCATCTACGATGTCAGTATCGACATGCGTCAGCTCGACGCGGTCGGTATACATCATCGCCTCACTAAAGACGCGTTCGCCCCCAATCACCCAAATGGTATCAAGGTGCGCACCATGAGCAAGGCTAGCAGCTTGGGTCAGCGCATCATCTAAATTGTGCATTACATACGCTTTTTCACTACCGACCAAGCCACTTTGCTCGGCGTAGTCTAGTTGGCTGGTGATGATAAAGCTGATACGTTTTGGTAGCGGCTTGCTGCCCATTGACTCAAAGGTTTTGCGACCCATGATGACGATACCTTGTATCGTACCATCGGTTTGTTTGGTCGTCATGCTTTTAAAATGCTGCAAGTCAGCTGAGATATGCCACGGCAAATCATTCCCTTTGCCGATACAGCGATTGCGACTGATGGCCGCGATTTGGGCAACTTCAGTATTGGCATAGCTCATAGCCTATCCTTTTTATGGTCTTTTAAAAGTAAAGTTTAAACAGCAACCTTGGCTTTAATAGCTGGATGCGACTCATAACCTTCAACGCTGATATCCTCAAAGGTAAAGGCAAAAATATCCTTGATGTCAGGGTTTAGGGTTAAGGTTGGTAGCTCATATAGCGAGCGCGTCAGCTGTAACTCTACTTGCTCACGGTGGTTTTGGTAAATATGACAATCGCCGCCCGTCCAAACAAACTCACCAACCTCTAAGCCGCATACTTGCGCCACCATATGAGTCAGTAATGCATAGCTGGCGATATTAAACGGCACACCGAGGAATATTATAACCCCTAATTTATGCACAAGACGCCTAATAACATAGCCTTAACAGCTGCAATAGCATTGTGCACTTTTAATTCTGCACAATATGGATTATACATACAAGGTTATTATACCTGATTTTAAAATATCACTGCTAATAGAAGGTCTTGTTTATTTCTTTTGGTTGTACTAGAGCATATAAAACGTGATTGTTCCAATACTAAAACTCACCCTAAGGCCTTATCAACTAACGCATCAGTAAGCTGAACTTGCGTTTCTTGAGACTGTTGTAATTTAGCTTTTAGCTGATCGCAAATAGCCATTAGCTCGTCAACTTTAGCAACGATGCGATGTTGTTCAGCTAGAGGAGGTAAAGCTATCTTTAAAGCTCTGACCTGACTTCTAGATACATTTTTCATAGAGCTGCTAGTACCTCCTGCTACCTCTGCATAATATTCGCGAGAATAACTACTATTATTCACTAAATTTATATAATAGCTAAATACATCTTTAGTAAAACTAAAACGAATGATTTTGTCACTCATCATTAGTTTCTCGGGTGTGTTCTTTGGAACAACAACAGAACGTGCTACTAAATCGGCCGTATTAGCTCTGGAAATAAGGAAGTCATTAGCTTTTACTTCATACTGAGGTTTTGGCTCTAAATAGTTTGGCAAGGCTTTATTCTCATCAGGCTGATATTTACCCCAAGTTACAGCACTTACTTTAAGTACACCCCAATTATCTCCTTCTTTTGGCGTAGGATCACATTTGGGACTCCAACCAGCCTCCGAGCTTAAAGATAAACTATCTATTTGACACCATTCCCATCCTTTTGGTAGCTCAAAGAATTTTTCTCCGTCACTAATCGGTGGTAATGGTTTTTCTTTCTTAATCTTCTTTTCTTCAATCAACCGCTCTTTTTCTTTAGCTATCTTTTCTAATAACACTGAAGCAGGTTCATCATTTGGATCCTGCGGTACTAACTTACCCATTACTGCCAACTGCAATACCGTTTGCTTTAGGGCTTCGATGCTTTGCTCGGTGGTAAATAGGCTATCAAAATGCTCAGATATCCTTGCCCAGTTTTGTGCCAGCTCATCAGCATCAGAACTATCTGTCAAAGTGGCTAATAATACTTCTACAAGCGTAGCGTGAGCTTCGATACTGGCTTCGGTTTGCTGCTCTAGCTGATCACATAGTAGCATCAGCTCATCGACTTTTGCGACGATGCGTTTTTGTTCTGCTAGTGGAGGTACAGGTACAGGAAATTTAGCTAAATCTGCACCTGATAGATTAGGTTGAGCTGTTCCATTATTATATTTAGATATAGTTCTCTTTGTTAGAGTGCTATTTAGTACTAGCATAATAAAATGTTCTAACCGACTTATTATAGGACGCATAATAATTAGAGATGATGCGATTGCTCCGATGCCGAAATTACTTACTAGAGCACATTTACCAAGAGAGCCTCTCAAGCAAAAAAGAATATCTCCATTTCGGAATTTGCCACCATTTAAAATATCGAAACGATCTTGAGTGATGTAGCTAAGCTCTTTCTTTGAAACGACTCCTCCTTCAAGCTGACCAGCATTGATAAAAGGTATGCCTTTATCGACTAACGCTGATTTATTAGGATAATTTTTACCTCGATCACCATTTTCCAAGCTAACTATTTCGTTTATATGAATCCATTCCCAACCTAAAGGTAAATCAAATGGCTGTTCTTTTTTACTAATTTTAGGCAAAGACTTACTTTTTCTTATTTCACCTTTTTTAATCAACTCAGCCTTTTCAATAGCGATTTTCTCTAACAAAACAGATGCAGGCTCATCATTAGTATCTTGTGGTACCAGCTTGCCACGTACTGCTAACTCCAAGATCAGCTCACGTAATTTACTAATTCCGTACAGCTCATACTTTTTGCTATTACCACGTCCACTAGTCGATTTAGTCAATATAGAGCTGGTCCAGATATCTATGTGTTCAGTGATTAACTGTTCTGGCTTACTTATGTCTTTACTCATCTCTAAGCTCGTTTTTACATTCATAGCTACTTACCTTCTGTCATGTGATCAGAAAGCGCAGCGCCCAGTACATCTTTCAACTGGCTACGTAACGTATCGATGCTCTGCTGCTGTTTGGCATAGTCAGCCAGTAGCTTATTAGGGTCATAATCAATGACTTCACCTTGGTAAGGGTTTGAGATATCAAGGTTATAGTTACGCTCGATGACCTCTTCAATACTGACTTTCCAAGCATGATCGTTTTCGACACGACTGGCAAAACCATCAGACTCATCACCCCACCAGTCAATCTCGGTTTGAAACTCTTCAAACTTCATTGGTTTGGTTTTGCTATAGTTTTTGACACCTTCAGGGTAAGGATGCTCATAAAACCAAATATCTTTGGTTGGCTGACCTTTGGTAAAGAAAAGAATATTGGTCTTAATACTGGTATAAGGATTAAACACACCGTTTGGTAAGCGCACGATGGTATGCAGATTACATTCTTCGGTCAGCATTTTCTTTAGCTTGGTTTTTACCCCTTCACCAAACAAGGTGCCATCAGGTAACACGACAGCAGCGCGACCTTTTTCTGCTAACACTTCGATGATTAATTGTAAAAACAAATCTGCCGTTTCGCGTGTTTGGAATTCAGCAGGGAAGTTTTTCTCTATACCATGCTCTTCAGTGCCGCCAAAAGGTGGGTTAGTTACGATGACATCAATATCACTGTCCCAGCTCGATAGCGGCTTATTTAGGGTGTTATCGTGGCGTATCTGTACAGGTACTTCAATACCATGCAGCATCATGTTGGTGGTACAGAGTAAATGTGGCAGTTGCTTCTTTTCAACACCTAAGATTTGTTTTTGTAGTATTTGATGATCTTCAGCAGTTTCGACATAGTTGTTTTTGACATGATCAAACGAACAGGCCAAAAACCCACCTGTACCACAGGCTGGATCCATGACGCGCTCACCCAGCTTTGGATCGACACGGTCAACGATAAAGCGTGTCACGGCACGAGGGGTATAAAACTCACCTGCATTACCTGCACTCTGTAAATCGCGTAGCAGTTGCTCATAAATATCACCAAACAGATGACGCTCATCTGAACGGTTAAAGTCTACTTCGTTGAGCTTATTAATCACTTGGCGTAGTAGCGTGCCGTTTTTCATGTAGTTGTAGGCATCGCTCAAACCTTGACGTACCACAAAACCACGCGGATTGGTGTCTACTGGCGCTGTTATATTTTTTAAATCATTAAAAATTTGATCATTTACAAATTCTAGTAGCTCCTCACCAGTGATACCTTCAGGATCAGCCGCCCAGTTACGCCAGAGATACTTCTCAGGAATGGGCGTTTTATAGTTTTCTTGTTCGAACTCAAGCGCTTCTTCTTGGGCATCAAATATCTTGAGAAACAATAACCATGACAATTGGCTTAGACGTTGGGCATCACCATCGACACCAGCATCTTGGCGCATGATATCTTGAATAGACTTGATAACGGAACTGATTGACATGTGGTTTCTCTTTTTAATAAACGATAGGAATAAAACAAGCCTCAATAAGAGGCTTAGATATGTAGATCGTAGCTAATTCTTTCTAGTTGCTTAAGCTTGCTTAGGCGGTAGTGTCCAATATATTTCATCTTCGAGATCACTAATGGCTTGCTGATAGTCTTTTTTGCTACCAAAGCCTTCTCTGACAATTTCCATCGGACTACCTAACTGATCAAGTGGTTTTACTTTGAGCACGTTCAAGCTTTCGATTTCTTCTACACCTGCATCAGCATACTTATCGAGCAAAGCGTTAAGTACTTTTTGAGCAGTTTCTGAATACTTGGTAAAGTAATTGCGCTTTTTGACTTCATTCGCACGTTCACGACGTGTCAAAGGTGGCTGGTCGTAGACCACATGACAGATCAGATCGAAGGGGTCCATATCTGACCCAATCTCTTCTTGTAAGGCTTCCCAAATAATACCAGCGTTTGCCAGCTCATCAATAATGGTTTGTTTACGTTCCTCATCGTTCCAACGCTTGGTAAACTCATCCAAACTAGCAAACTGCTTGCTGAAGGTTTTGCGAGTATAGTCCTGAAAAGACTCGGTGACTAGCTTACCATCAGTATCATAATACTGGATACGCTGAGCCATTACTTTTACAGGTACGCCTTTCACATGGTATTTTTTAGCAGGCTCACTAACACCCATGTCATCACCCATACCAGCCCCTAAATCAAAGTCGTTATTATCAGTTTGAGTTGTATAGGCTAAATCAGTACCATTAGCAATATCTAGATCTGCGTCTGACTCTCCATCTACCACTTCATCAAGCTCATCGCTCCCTTCATTAATCTGCGATGGCGTCACAGTCATGATACGTTCAGGAATACCATCGAAGCGCTCATCTGCAAATAGCTCAGTCGCTTTTTTGAAGTCGAGAATCGTAAACCATAGCTTGCCGTATTTATCATTGATACGGGTGCCACGACCGATAACCTGCTTAAACTTGGTCATCGATTTGATGTTTTGATCTAGCACGATTAGCTTACAGGTTTGGGCATCGACACCTGTGGTCATCAGCTCTGAAGTCGTCGCTATCACAGGATAGAGCTTTTTGGGGTTGATGAAATTATCAAGCTGGGCTTTGCCCAACTCATCATCACCCGTGATTTTCATGACATACTTTTCGTTCTTTTTGACCTGCTCTGGATTACAGTTAATCAAAGCACGGCGCATTCGCTCCGCATGATCAATGTCATTACAGAATACAATTGTTTTGGCCATGGGGTCAGTGCGCTGAAGGTAGCTAGTGATGGTCTGTGCCACCAACTCAGTACGCTCATCAATCACTAAGGTACGATCAAAATCTTTTTGGTTATAGATACGATCATCAATCAACTCACCATGCTTATCTGTCTGTCCTTTGGTTGGACGCCAGCCTTGCATATCGACATCGATATCAATTCGAACCACTTTATAAGGTGCTAAAAATCCATCTTCAATACCCTGTTTTAGGGTATAGGTATAGACAGGGTTCCCGAAATAATACGAATTAGAGACCTCGTCAGTCTCTTTAGGTGTCGCCGTTAAGCCTACTTGTGTGGCGCTATTAAAGTATTCCAGTATCTCACGCCAAGCACTGTCTTCAGCGGCACTACCTCTATGGCACTCGTCAATGACGATTAGGTCAAAGAAGTCTGGCGCAACCTGTTTAAAGGCTTTCTGATGCTCTTCTGGGCCTGTTAACGCTTGATATAAACCAAGATGAATCTCAAAGGCTGGATCAACGGTACGGCCTTCTATTTTAGTCATCGCAGTGCCAAAAGGCTGAAAGTCATTAACTCGAGTTTGATCGACTAAAATATTGCGGTCAGCTAAAAACAAAATGCGCTTTTTCTCTCTGGCTTTCCACAGTCGCCAAATGATTTGAAAGGCAGTGTAGGTTTTACCTGTACCTGTCGCCATTACCAGCAAAATACGATTCTGTCCGCGAGCAATGGCTTCTATGGTCTTATTAATGGCTTGTAGCTGATAGTAGCGTGGTACTTTACCACTACCGTCGTCATGATAGTCTTGAGTGATGATGGGCAGCTGAGCTTGCGTATAGCCTTTCCATTGACAGTACTTATCCCATAGCTCAGCGGGTGTCGGAAAGTCTGCTAATGAAATTTCTGTTTCAAGGGTAGTAGTATTGGTTTTATCATGAAAAATAAAGCCATCACCATTGGATGAAAATACAAACGGTACTTCGAGCAGCCCAGCATAATCAAGCGCTTGCTGCATACCTTTACCAATGGAGTGTTTGTTCGCTTTGGCCTCGATAACAGCAAGCGGCAGGTTAGGCTTGTGGTATAAAACAATGTCAGCTGACTTAACTGTCTTACGTACTGCCATTTGACCACGGACGATAACCTTGCCGTCACGAAGCTTCACCTCTTCGCGAATTTGGGTCATGTCATCCCAGCCTGAGCTAATAACGGCAGGTAGAATAAATTTACTGATAATATCAGCTTCGGATAGTTCTAATTTGTTGATACCAGCCATGGCAGTACGTTTCCTATCTAGCTAGCGTTAAGGATAACTTATATTTTAACATATGTTGTGTATTTATAATCTGCTAGACTTTAGCCATGTAGTATTTAACCACCTTTGAGATAATACTGTTTGTATATCATCGCCTATAGAAAATAATTTATAGAAGTAAATACGGGGCCTGAACTTAATATTTAAGTTATTAGCCTTAATAAGTTTATCTGCTACAGGTCTGTCTTTTTTATGTTTTATAGTGTTTTAGAGCTTAGTAAGGAGTGGTCATACTTTTCATAGAAGTATTAATATTTAAATCATCCTCAATTTTTAGTAGTGCTAAAAATATCAACTTTAAGTAAGTAAAATAAGCATTCCCATGAACATTAGTTTCATCATGACTCGCTTGTGTTCCATGTAAGTAGCTATTTCTTAAATCAAGCCCGTTAGTAAACTCACTTTTGTTTAAGCAGTAATTAAAATATGATTGCTCAGGCTTGGAAAATAGTGTCTTCTCAAACTGCACTATACCTTCAGCAGCCATTCTTTGTGCCTCCTGACGATATTCAAGCGGATAATGATAGTAGGATCCTACATCGTTATCATGCAAGTCACTGAGTATGATTAGCCTTATAGGATTTGTAACTATTATAAAGTCGTTTTCGTCAATTATTATAAAACCATTATCTATAAGATAGTTCAGCTCAGGCTGTTGATACTCTTCATAATTACTAGACTTTACCTTTTCTTTTTCTAATAAATCAAAAAAATTACTGTATCCTTTCTCTTTGAAAGGCTCTACATAATTAAGGCTTCTTTGGTCTGAAAAGAATAAGTTTAGACATTGAAGCAATATATTGTTGTTATTGTTTAAATAAATATATTTATCTTCGTTAAGGCTGGGAATGTCTCCTATCGAAGATGGAGAAGATGATATCTGTAAGAGCTCAAAATCAATATGACCTTCTTCTACAAAAATTTTGAACTGCTTTAGAGCTGACTCAAACTCCGGTGCCAACAATCTAACTTTTTCTAGAAACGTTTTTGCTGTAGGAATTGAGAATTTGGAGTTATCTGCGAAGTTGTACTTCTCTCGAAATGATTCCTCAAATACGTAATGGACTATATCTTCTAATGATGTCCCTAATTTATTTACAACTTTACTGTAAGTAGCTATTTGGGCTTGTGAGGTCATTTCAGACACTGAGAAAGCTATTCCACCTCTATATTCATTTTGTGCGCTAACGCCCATAATTCTCTCAAAAATGCCTAAATTTTTCTCATTACTTACTAGACTTATTCTATTTTGATGATCCAGATACTCAAACAGGTATTTAAAATTCGAAAACAGTGTATAAAGGTCTGTGTTATTAGTAACGTAATCTAAGCTATAAGAATAGTACAGAACATTATTATCCATGGATCCATGCTTATTATTAGCGATATTTTCTTCAAAACTTATGGACACGCCATAAGTATAATTATGCAACTCATTACCTTGTTGCAAACGCTCTGTTTCTTTTGTATACAGACGTTTAGCTTGCAACCTAGTCTTATCGGAAATCTTAAAGTCACCTCTATTTTTCAGATTCCTTATTATCTTCACATAGCTTAAGTTTACGTCACTAGAGCTTAGATAGTTCGATATCAGAAACTCTTTATCCTCAATAGTGAGGCATTTAGGAAGCAACATTTTATTTCTGTTGTACGGGTCATCAATCTCATAAATCAAAAGCAATATTTCACCAGACTTAGGATTAGCCATTAGAAAATCTTTTAGGACTAAGCCATATTTGCTAACCACATTAGGGTGAGTTAAAACAGTCTTTATCAGGTAGGGCTCTTGCAACAA
Organism: Psychrobacter sp. UBA3483; assembly: GCF_002377905.1. Taxonomy (GTDB): domain Bacteria; phylum Pseudomonadota; class Gammaproteobacteria; order Pseudomonadales; family Moraxellaceae; genus Psychrobacter. The sequence goes on from NZ_DFQS01000065.1 coordinate 21,687, forward strand.
AATTCTTTGAAAGACACTATTAGATACACGTTTAGCCACATTTTGGCTGTTAAAGAGTTCCCAAAATGAACTAATATAATTATGATTGGTAGCATTGAAAAAACTCTCAATATTAGTATCATCAAGGCAGGATATGAATCTACCAATAACCTGGCCATAGCAAGACACACGCTCTTGAAAGAGCTGTAATTCATCAGAACTCCAAGTAGACAGAAAAAGTCCAGCATCAAAGTACTTCTTAATATTAAAGAGTTCTATCACCTCATTGACATCCGTATACTCCGATTTAATAGGATGCTTTAAGACAGCCTCACCTTTTCTGAGCTGAGTAGTACCACCCATATCATGAATAGAGAAAAAAACCACACGGCTAGAGTCAACTGGATGCATAAGAAAACCTTTAATTAGAAGTAGGAATTTTAGTTGGCATTAAAGAAGAAAGGTTTAATGGCCTAAAAAGAAAAGAGATAATAAAGAGAGAAGAGCCTATTAGTTCTCTTTTAACACACGATAAACGGTAGCTACCCCAACACCAACCGCCTCCCCCTATGGCAGGATAGTTGTCACCCCTAAATAATAATTCCAAAGGGGACAATGAGGACACATCATGCCACGATATAGCGAAGAACGTAAACAGGCTATACTCAGCAAACTGCTACCCCCGCTGAGCCTAAGTGTTGCCGAGGTTTCAAGAAGTGAAGGCATCGGATTACAGACCCTGTATAATTGGCGTGCCCAAGCTAGAGAACAAGGTCACCCCATGCCATCGAACCATAAAACCCCTGATGACTGGTCAAGCGAAACCAAGCTTGCCACCATTATAGAGACGGCCACCCTAAGCGAGAGTGAACTTAGCGAATACTGCCGCAGCAAAGGCCTATATGTTGAGCAAATCAAAGCGTGGCGTACTGACGCCTTACAAGGCTTTAGCAGCAGCAAACAACAAAGCCTGAAAGACAAGCGTCAGCAGCAGAGCGATCGCAAACAGATCAAACAACTCACCCGAGAGCTTGCTCGAAAAGAAAAGGCTTTAGCTGAAACTGCCGCCTTACTGGTATTGCGAAAAAAGTTGGAAGCGTTTTGGGAGGAGTTTGATGACGACTGACCTTGCTCCCTAAGCGCAAGCAATACATAGACTGGATACAAGAGGCCAATCACTCAGGAGCCAGACTTAACCTTGCCTGTATTGAAGTTGGCATTAGCATCCGCACCTATCGGCGCTGGTACCGCGCAGGTCACGTGAATGGTGATAAACGGTGTGACGCCGTGCGCCAAGCTCCTAAGAATAAACTGAGCGCCTCTGAACAAGCCGCCATCCTAGCCGTGTGCAATCAGCCCCGCTTTGCCAGTCTGCCGCCCACCCAAATTGTACCGACCCTGCTTGATGAGGGGATATATCATGGCTCAGAGTCTACCTTTTATCGGGTGCTGAGGCAGCATGAGCAATTGGCTCACCGCGGTCTTGCCCTTGCCCCTAAAGCCTCAAGCGCCCCAAAGACCTTTACTGCCACTGGCCCTTGCCAAGTGTTCTGCTGGGATATCACCTATCTGCCAAGTCCGGTACGGGGTCAGTTCTATTATTTGTACATGATAGAGGATGTCTATAGCCGTAAAATTGTTGGCTGGGAGGTTTATGACCACGAGTCAGGTGTACTGGCAGCTCAGCTGCTTGAGCGTACTTTAATCAGTGAGAATGCATTGCACACTGGGGTGGTGCTACACTCAGACAATGGGGCACCGATGAAAGCTCAAACCATGCGCATGAAAGCGTATGAGCTTGGGGTACTCACCTCTTACAGCAGACCGCGTGTCAGTAATGACAACCCGTTTGCAGAGTCTTTATTTAAAACCTGCAAGTATCGCCCTAATTGGCCTATCGATGGCTTTAAGAGCTTAGATGCGGCAAGACGATGGATGCTGAGCTTCACGCGCTGGTACAACAATGAGCATAAGCACAGTCAGCTGAACTTTGTGACGCCCAATCAGCGCCATACGGGTGAGGATAAGGAAGTACTGGCGAAGCGTCTGCTCACGATGCAGCGCGCTAAAGATGAAAACCCGATACGCTGGGGAACTCAGGAGGTGAGGAACTGCGAGCCTGTAGGGCCAACAACGCTAAATCCTGTAAAAGAGCAACAACAGCAAAGATTACAAGCCGCTTAATTTAGCTTGATGGTGACAACTACCTTGAAAAACTCCGTCGACACTTATTTCTAATATGCAGACTGCTTACCCCAATCATAAATACCGCGTTTGTAAGCATAAATCAGCATGATTAAGCCGGCGATAATCATCGGCGCGCTTAAGATTTGCCCTTTGGTCATCCAACCTAATAATATGAATCCTTGGTCAGCATCTGGCTGGCGGAAGAATTCAATGATAAAGCGGCTGATGCCATAGCCTAGTAAGAATACAGCGGAGGCGGCCATACGTGGACGTGGTTTTGATGAATACCACCATAAGAATATAAATAGCAGCAGACCTTCGGCAAAGGCTTCATATAGCTGTGATGGATGACGAGGCAATATGTATTGACCATTGACTTCAATCATCAATTCTTGCAATTGTGGATTGCTCTGTAATTGCTCCATATCAAACGCCGCGGCTTGCGGAAAGTAGGTCAGCCAGTTATAGCCACCGTCTGAGACGCGACCCCATAATTCGCCATTGATATAGTTGCCGATACGCCCAAACAGTAAGCCGGTTGGTACACAAGGAACGATAAAATCGAATACTTGAAAGGTAGTCTTTTTATATTTACGGGCAAAGAACCACATACCTAGCATGACGCCGATAAAGCCGCCGTGGAAAGACATACCGCCTTCCCAGACTTTTAATATATAGGCAGGGTTTTGGAGTAATTCACCGAACTGATAAAACAGCACATAGCCAATACGACCGCCTAAGATGACACCAAGCGCGCCATAAAAGACTAAGTCAGAGACCATGTCGGTGGTCCAATTGTCGCGTTTGGTACTGCGATACCAAGCCAAACCGTAAGCGGCAGCAAAGGCTAGCAAATACATTAGCCCATACCAGTGCACTTCCAATGGACCCAAGGAAAGCGCTACGGGATCATACTGAGGATGAATCATCATAAAGGCATCATAATTATTGGTAATAGAATGTATGAAATAGGCTTATATAAGAAATTTTTTGTCCAACAATTGAAAAGTACAACTATCGCAAGTCAGAATCTCATCTTATGGATAGAGAGACCTTCCAAGTAAACTCGCCTTCGATCTAATCTGAGCGGTTCATAGACAGTATGAAGGTATTTACTACCTGGCAATCAACAACTTTACAGCAACCTCAAAAAGACACTCATCTTTGATAGTAATACTAACTTTGCCATTATGAGCATTGGCGATAGCTTGCACAATAGATAAGCCTAAGCCTGTTCCTGAATGCATCGTATTCGTTTTATCATGACGATAGAATCGCTCAAACAGTTTATCGGCTTCAATCTGATTTAATGGTTTGTCTAGACGGTTGGTCATAGTTATTCTTAACCAGAGCTGCTCTGGGGATTGAATATCGTCTTTTGGCGCATTAAGCGAGGTGCTTGAAGTGAGGACAGTAGCGGATATCATAATAGTGCTATTACTAGCCGCATAATAAATCGCATTTGACATCAGGTTGGCAAACAGCCGTTGCAATAAGCCTTTATCACCTAGTACTGTTTTAAAATCACCCGATTTTTCAAAGATTATCTCACGATCCTCAGCAATCATCTCATAATAATCTATAAGCTTTGTGATCAAGCTCTCTATATCGACATGACTGATTTGCGAATCACTCAGCTCTTTTTGAGTTTTTGCCAGTAATAACATATCGTTAATCATGGCGGATAACTGCTTTAACGTATCATGCTGATGATGCAATTGCTCAATGTATTCGTCGCTTTCTCTTGGCTTAGTTAACATGACTTGCGTTTGCGTACTCAGCGTCGCTATTGGCGTACGTAGCTCATGGGCGATATTGTCTGAAAACCGTGATAATGATTCAAAGTTACTTTCAAGCTTGACCATCATAGAATTATAAGACTCCGTTAGTGGACGTAATTCTAACGGCATATCGCCAACCACAATTCTTTCATCTAACCTTTGAAGATTAATGCCTTTCATCTTTTGTACGATAGTAGCTAGGGGAGCAAAACCCCAGTGTACACTTAGTGCTGCTACTGAAACCAATAATAAGGTAATGGCGATAAGTATCAAGCTCAGCTGGCGATTAAACTGGATAAGATATTGATGATGCACATCGATAGGTAGAGCAATAAATGCCAAAACCTCTTGATGTGTAATGATAATGGCTCGGTAATGCCTATTATTTATCTTGATCATAAACTGCTGATCGCGATAGTCCTGCAATAGTTGTAACAAGCTAAAATCTGCCGGTAGATCATTGATGAAATTACTGGGATCGCTGGACAATAAATTGCCGTTTTTGTCTGATATTAACGTTTTTAAATCATAGTCTAACCAAGAAGAATGTAGATGATTGGCATCAATTAGCGCTTGCGACTTTGACACTGTAAAAGGTTCTATGTGATCGTTAAAATTCACCATGCGTTTACGCAGGTTAAAAGCTGCATGGGTAATAATCTCTGAGTCCATTTGCTCAAAGTGCTCGTTAACAGAGCGCTGAACCCATATATAAATAACAACTTGAGAGATAACAACAAATATTGTCAGTAAAAAAACAGTACGCCATAACAAAGGCCAGCGTCGATTCTTAAATTTATCTCTCATTTTATTTTAGATCATCTTTGTTGGTGTCATCGTCGCCCATGCCACTATCCACGTCGACATTCAGTGGCTCTAACTTGTAGCCCATTCCGCGTACCGTATGAATCAGCTTTATATCAAATCCATCATCAATTTTTATCCGCAAGCGCCTTATAGCGACGTCAATGACATTTGTATCACTGTCAAAATTTATGTCCCATACTTGTGAGGCAATCACAGTGCGTGGCAGTACCTCACCTTGACGTTCTAAGAAAAGTTGTAATAAAGCAAATTCTTTAGCAGTCAATTTTATGTTGGTATCGCCTCTATATACAGTGCGTTTAGCAATATCCATTTTTAGGTCAGCCATATGTATGACAGAGCTTTTATAGTCTGATTGATTGGCACGCCGCAATAGGCTTTTTATTCGGACAATTAGCTCGGCAAAAGCAAAAGGTTTGGTCAGATAATCATCGCCACCAATTTCAATGCCCTTAATCCGATCGCTTAAATCATCTTTAGCGGTTAAAAATAAAACAGGCGTATGCTTTCCAGCAGCACGGTAGCGCTGTATCAGCTCAAAGCCGCTGACGTCAGGCAGCATCACATCCATCACCACCACACTAAAATCTTCAGTCATTAACGCATGATAGCCATCTAAACCTGTCATGTGATGATCCACGATGAAACCGGCCTCAGTTAAGCCTTTCTTAATATATTCTCCAAGGTTTTTCTCATCTTCTACTAACAGTACTTTCATCGTTGCTTACCTTTATATCATTATAGTTGTCAACAGCGTATCACTAACATTGTTAGCTTATCAGCCATATATTTATCAGGAACCCTTGTTATAACAGTGTTCTTTGGATAGAGACAGATGCTGGTATTTGGTTTTAATGACAAGAAGATGACAATATTATGCTGTTCCTAACGAACATGTAATATCCGTGTCATCTAGCTGTCAGCCACCATTTAGTATTCTAAATCAACGCCGCATATTGGCTTGTCTCTGATACAGACTGCCTCTACGAGTAAAGCAATTATCCTACTTAAACAGTTTGTTATTTATCTTTAAAGGGTCTTATATGAAAAATTATAGTTCATTAAAAAAAGCAGCTTTGCTTTCAGTATCGATGTTAGTGGGCATGTCAGCGGCCAATGCGCATACCACAAACTTAGATGCTTCTGTTCTCGGTAATTGTGATGCGCTCACTAGTTTTGCAAGAAACGCAGATCATAATGATGCACAAATGTCCAAAGAGCAAAAGAAAAGTTATGTCGACGCCAGAGTGGCTTGTCAGGTTCAACATCAAGATCAACATTTGCAGTCTGAAAAGTATTTTGTAAAAAAATATGGTAGCGATCGTGATAGAAATGCTGAAGCCATATTAAATGAATATATCGCGCATTAAAATCTAAAGCAGTGAGAATGACAGCATTGTAATCTTAACGTCATCTGCCAGTCAGAATGAATGATGTATCATTTAGGCTGGTTTAACAGCTATTGAACTCAATAGCCTTTAATCCAAACAATAGGAATTAATCATGTCACAATTTAAATTACTGTCTAAATCAATCGCAATGACGGCCATCGCTCTTGTCGTATCGACCTCAGCTATGGCGCATGACCCTAAAATGCATGCTGAAAAAGATCAAATGAACTGTGAAAAAATGCAAAAGCATATGGATATGATGGGAAAAATGGATCATAGCAAGATGGACATGAGCGATCCTGCCATGAAAGCGATGATGGCTAACATGGGTAAAATGAAGCAAATGTACCAAAAACACTGCGTTACTAACGACAGTAAATCTTAAAAATTTTAGCTCTGTTAAATAGCAGTCAACACTTAACGGAAATAAATTTTTAGGAAAACATATGAAATTTTTATTGGGTGCGCTCTTTACCGTATTTGTGGCAATCGTTAGCGTGTTTGCGGTTGTTACTAGTGGCGTTGTCAATGTGGGAGCTGACCAAGAGCATAGCCCAATGATGTTTAGCTTTTTAGAAACTGCTCGCAATCGTTCCATAGAAAATGCCAGTAAAGATATTGTGGTACCAGATTTAGAGAAGGTTGAGCTAATCAGTTCTGGTGGCGCGGACTATAAGGATATGTGTGCAGGCTGTCACTTGTCTCCGGGAGTGGCACAAACTGACTTTAGTGAGAGCTTATATCCAAAGCCGCCCAACTTTACCAAGGCTGATATTGTCAAACGTTATCAAACAGAAGACGGTGCAAAGCAAAGCTTTTGGGCAATCAAGCACGGTATTATGGCATCTGGAATGCCTGCGTGGGGCGCGTCCCATGATGACGGTAGAATGTGGGCAATGGTAGCCTTCATTAGATCGTTACCTGAATTAGATGAAAGCCAATACACGATGCTAACCACTAGGATAGATGGCGATATGATGGACATGTCATTTGACGGTGATATGAATATGTCAGATGGTGGTGATATGGGTATGAATATGTCGGATGATGGATCTGGAATGCAGCATTAATACTTTCTAGATATGAAAGCCTCCTAACTCACGGTTGTCGCTATTAATAATGCAGTACTGAACAGTGCTGCATTTAATGTTTTTAGTTAAGTACATAAGAATTCAAATATAGGGTGTAAGTTTTTAGAATATCGAGCATAACAATAGACGTTTAGGAGTAATTTAATGAGACATTACACACATGTGCTTTCTAATGGACATAGCTGGTTATCCGGTCGTGTCCTTTTATTGGTGGTGACATCGTCACTCTCGTTAACGCTAGCCGCTTGCAGCCAATCTAATACCAGTGGCTCTGATTCTCAACCAGTAAAGGTTGAACAGTCCGCTACCCAGAATGCACAAGTACAAAATGAAAGTTCTGCTCCTACAAATGCTCCCGTTAACAGCTCGTCATCATTACTCAAAAACGTCTCAGCCACGGTTTATAAAGATGCCAACTGCGGCTGCTGTAAAGAATGGGTAGGCTATGCAAAAAACAATGGATTAAGTGCAACCACGCACGATGTGGAAGATCTATCCTTATTTAAGGAGCGTTATGGCGTACCACAGCAAATGCGCTCTTGTCATACCACCGTTACCACCGACGGTTTTGTCTTTGAAGGGCATGTCCCTGCTAAACACATGGCTGAATTCTTAGCAAATCCTCCTGCACAAGCTATTGGACTTGCCGTACCGAGTATGCCGGTTGGTAGCCCCGGTATGGAGTATGAAGGTAAATTCATGCCTTATAAGGTAATGCAGCTTAATAAAGACGGCACCACAGAAGTCTATGCTGCTATTGAGTCTCCTCAGCAGCAGCTGTAGTGTTGGCTTAGATGTGAATAGATTCTGTTAAATATCGAAAATATTATAACTATAAGCTTAACCACCATCTCTCAAATTAAATCAGGTTATCATTATGAATAAAAAGAACATACTGAACCGCCGACGTTTTTTAACCGGATCCTCTGCTGTCCTTGGTGCCTCCTTGATGCCGACTATTGCTAGTAGCGCATTGGGACAATCGAGTCGCTCAGGCAGTCAGGGCGCTACTATTAATAGTGATCAAAACGTTCATAAAGTACCTGTATTGACAGGGAAAGAGTTTGATTTATACGTCAGTAAACAGTCCGCTATTGTGAACGGCAAAAAGAGCATGGCGACGCTCATCAATGATTCACTACCAGCACCGACGCTAAAAATGCGTGAAGGCGATACGGTGGTGATACGTGTTCATAATCAGATGGATGAATCAACCTCTATCCATTGGCATGGACTACTAGTACCGTTTGAGATGGATGGGGTGCCGGGCATTAGCTTTGATGGCATTCCTGCGAACAGCACCTTTACTTATAAATTCAAATTAAAACAATCAGGCACTTATTGGTATCACTCACACAGTGGGTTCCAAGAACAAACCGGTATGCTGGGTGCCATTGTGATTGAACCTAAAGGGCGTGAGCGTCATCCTATCGACGAAGACCATGTGATCGTGCTTAGTGATTGGACCAGCCGCAACCCGCATAATCTCTTGAAGCTGCTCAAACAGCGCGCCGACTTTGACAACTACCATCTACCAGACTTCAAAAAACTGCTTGCTGATATTGCCGAAACGGATATGAAAACCGCGTTTGATAAGCGCAAAATGTGGAATCAGATGCGCATGATGCCCACTGATTTTACGGACTTGTCGGGTGAAAACACATTTACCTACCTTATCAATGGCAAAACGACCGCAGCTAATTGGGCGCAAATCGTCAAAGCAGGACAGCGCGTTAAATTACGCTTTATCAATGCCTCAGCGCAAACCATCTTTGATGTACGCATACCCGGTCTTAAAATGACAGTCGTCTCAACGGATGGTAATGATGTCGCACCAGTCGCTATTGATGATTTTCGTATTGGCGTGGCTGAGACCTATGATGTCATTGTCACCCCGACCAAAGATGCGCATACCATATTTGCCCAAAACATAGACCGTTCGGGCTATGTCGCAGCAACGCTTGCCACCAAAGAAGGTGCTCGTGCGGCAACGCCTGCTATGGACAAAATTGAATGGCTCACCATGGCAGATATGATGGGTGCTATGGGTGCTAATGGTTATAAAGCTAAGCACGCTAAAACAGAATATGACTTTAAGTCTGATATGCGTGTGGACAGTCCACGTATGAACCTTGACGATCCAGGTATCAACCTGCGCAATATTAATAGAGAGGTATTGAATTATAGTCAGCTACGCTCTGTCGATGAGGCAATATTTGCGGAGCAGCGCAAGCCTACCCGAGAGATCGAGCTACATTTAACCGGTAACATGGAGCGCTATATTTGGGCGTTTGATGGGGTTAAGTTCAGTGAGGCCACGCCGGTCAATATCAAGCCGGGTGAGCGCGTGCGTATTACCTTAGTCAATGACACGATGATGAATCATCCGATGCATTTACATGGGATGTGGAGCGATTTGCGCATGCCTAACGGTGAGTTTCAGGTGCGCAAGCATACTATGATGGTGCAACCAGCTCAAAAAATTAGCTTTGATGTCACAGGAGAAGCTGGTCGATGGGCATGGCATTGTCATCTGCTCTATCATATGGAAGCCGGTATGTTCAGAGAAGTGGCGGTCGTTTAAGCAAATCTTTGGTTGATAGGTGAGAGATGAGATGAAAATACATAAAGTGGGTTTACGGTTCGCTGGGGTATCATCATTGGTATTACTAGCATCATCATTTGCTAATGCTGCTGACCCTGCCACTGCTAAAAAAGACATGACTATGTCAGATATGGACCATAGTAGTATGGACATGTCGGATATGGATCACAGCAAAATGGATATGTCTGGTATGGGCATGTCGGATATGGATCATAGCAAAATGGATATGTCTGGTATGGACATGTCGGATATGGATCACAGTGGCATGGATATGTCAGGCATGGACCATGGCAGTATGGATATGTCAGGCATGGACCATGGCAGTATGGATATGTCAGGTATGCAAGGTGGTAAAGCTCCAGCTGATGCTCGCAGTCCTGACTATTCAAACGGTGTTCCCTATGGACGCTATGGTCAGCCTATGATGATGGGTGATATGCCATTATGGGGCGTTTCTGTAGACGATTTAGGCTATCAGTTTGATGACGATCAGATTAATTATGAGGTTAGTGCTTGGTATGGCCTAGATGAGCGCCGTCTATCTTTACGTAGTGAAGGTAGTGTTCAGACCAAAGATGAGAAAGACATTGATAGTCTGACCTCATTGTCTTACTGGAAGCCGCTAAGTATTTTTTGGAATGGCGAAGCAGGGGTCGCCTATGATACCAAGAATGATAAGCCTGCCATTATGGCCGGTATTGTCGGCACAATGCCTTACTTTATTGAAACAGATGCTAGAGCATATCTCTACACCGATGGTCAAGTTAGGCTTGATCTTGGTGCAGAATATGAATGGCGTTTGAGTCAGCACTGGGTTGTGATACCGGAAGTTGGTCTGTCAGCTTTTAGTAAAGACGATATTGACAATCATATCACCAAGGGATTCAATGAATTAGAGACTGAAGTTAGACTGACTTATGAAACCTTAGGTCGTCAACTGGCACCTTACGTCGGTGTGAGCTATGAGACGGCTCTTGGCAGTGCGCGTGACCAGCGGCGTCAAGAAAATGAATCGGTTGATAGCAGTAGTTTGACTGCCGGTGTTAAATTCTGGTTCTAACATTGTCAAAATTATAGGAGATATATTATGAATACTTCTGATCAAAACAGCATGAATCATCAAAGCCATCAACAGGGCATGAATCCTTATGTGAAGTTCACTTTGATGATTCTGACGTCTACGATTGTAATGTTTATCATGATGTATTTTAATACCTATCAATTGGATCATGTTTATTTTAGTGAGACCCGAGCTTATATGGCGCTCTACATGGGTGCCGGTATGGCCGTCATTATGCTGGCCTTTATGGGTAATATGTATAAGAAGACCAAGGTAAATCTACTGGTTTATGGAATAAGTGTAGTAATGTTTGCTGTAGGTATTTGGGGTGTGCGTTCCCAAGCAACGGTTGATCAAGTCGATTGGATGCAAGCCATGATACCTCATCACTCGATTGCCATTTTGACGAGCTCAAGAGCAGATATTGAAGACCCTAGAGTACAACAGCTCGCTGACGATATTATTAAAGCGCAAAAGCGTGAAATCGCTGAGATGCAAGCGCTTATTGAAGAGCTCGAATAGACGGCTATATATAGAGGTATGGCAAGCTAAGAAATTGATTATGAAAAAATGGTGATACCTGGTATCAGCGCTATAGTCTTCGCTGGTACCTTTACCTTAAAAGGACAGATTGCACAGATAATTAATGTGATTTTTTACCTACCCCTTCAACTGCAGTAACTGCTCTTTGTTTTACTGTTCTTATTTCAAAACCTCTTATTCCTATATCGAAATGTTCAATATCTGTCGATTGCTATTCTTGAGTGATAGTAAGCATCTAAAAGTATACGCTCGCCCACCACTGTCAATATGAGTGCTATGAGTCTTGGAGAAATACTATGATGGAAGGCATGGGTTGGGGTTGGATGGCTCTCTGCTTGTTGTTTGCGCTACTATTTTTCGCAGTACTAGTACTAACAATCATGGCACTGCTCAAGTATTTGCGTGATAAAAACTAAATTCCAATTGAAAAGTATAGAAATTATTTTTTAGAGGTTTTTAGATTAATGATTAGATGAATAGCAATCGAGGATTGATGATAGTGCTTTAAGAGTTGTACTTATTATAAATATTTATTGTCTTCAAGGAGTGGTTTTATGAAACATATTGCCGATGAAAAATCTATCAAAGGTGGTCAGTACGATAAAGTACCAGAAAATTATAGCGGTACGGTCTATATTTGTCCTATGCATCCTGAGGTTAGAGATACTGAAAAGAGCGATTGTCCGATATGCGGCATGTTTCTTAAACCTGAAGACGAGGTTGCTGAATCCAACAACCATGAAGATAGTCATGCGCATTGTCATGGAGCGGATGCTAATAATAGTAATGAGGTAAATTCTGTCGAAGACGATAAGTACGACAAGATACCGGAAAATTATAGCGGTACGGTCTATATTTGTCCTATGCATCCAGAAGTAAGAGATGTTGAAAAAAGTGACTGCCCAATATGTGGCATGTTTCTTAAACCTGAAGACGAAGTTGCTAAAGATGATAGTCACGCTAGCTGTCATGGAAAGGATACTGATAGTAGCGGAGTAAAATCTGTTAAAGGCGGTAAATACGATAAAGTACCTGCTGATTACGATGGCACGGTATATACCTGTCCTATGCATCCTGAAGTGAGAGACGTTAGAAATAGCGGTTGTCCGATATGTGGTATGGCGCTTGAGCCCGAAACGCTTACTATCGGTGAAGAGGACACCTCAGAGCTTGACGACATGACTCGTCGTTTTTGGATATGTACCGTGTTGACTGTACCGCTATTAATATATGTGATGAGCGGTATGTTTGACTTAAACGTAGTTAATTTTAGTCAGTATGGTATCTCCTCAAAGATCTTACAATGGGCTGAGTTAGTGCTCGCGACCCCTGTAGTGCTTTGGGGCGCCGCCCCGTTTTTCGTCCGTGGCTGGCAGTCTATAAAAAGCCGCAATCTAAATATGTTTACCTTGATTGCGATAGGCGTAGGCGCTGCTTATATTTTTAGTATTGTCGCGACCTTTTTTCCCGATATTTTCCCAGACAGTTTCAGAGATGCCTCTGGTCAAGTCGGAGTCTACTATGAAGCGGCAGCGGTCATTGTGACCTTGGTGCTACTGGGTCAAGTATTAGAGCTCAAAGCTAGAAGTCAAACTTCAGGTGCGATTAGAGCTTTGCTTGAGCTCGCACCACCAACCGCAAGACGTGTCGATGAAAACGGTGAAGAAGTCGAAGTCTCGCTTGATGAGGTCGTCACTGGCGATAAGCTACGGGTTAAACCAGGTGAGAAACTACCCGTAGATGGTACAGTGATCGATGGTAATAGTAATGTTGATGAATCAATGGTGACGGGTGAGCCAATCCCTGTATCAAAAGTAGCAGGAGATACAGTGACTGGTGGTACGGTAAATGGCACCGGAACGCTATTGGTCGAAGCGGTCAATGTTGGAGCAGATTCGGTATTATCCAAAATTGTACAAATGGTTGCCGAAGCTCAGCGTAGCCGCGCGCCTATCCAGCGCTTGGTAGATCAAGTGGCGGGTTGGTTCGTACCTATTGTTATTGTCAGCTCTATCATAACCTTTATTGTCTGGGCAATCTTTGGCCCTGAGCCGGCTATGGCCTATGCTTTGGTTAACGCTATCGCGGTACTGATTATTGCCTGTCCTTGTGCCCTTGGTCTGGCGACACCTATGTCTATTATGGTCGGTACTGGTAAAGGCGCGCAAAACGGCGTCCTCATCAAAAATGCTGAAGCGTTAGAGAGTATGGAAAAAGTCGATACCATTGTCGTCGACAAGACCGGAACACTGACCGCTGGTAAGCCCGAGCTTACCGCAATTGATGCGCAGGTAGGTCAAGATGAAGACGAGTTCCTCGCATTGGTAGCCTCAGTAGAAAGCGCTAGCGAGCATCCTTTAGCAGAAGCTATCGTTAGAGCAGCTCAAGAAAGATCACTCATTATTCCTAAAGCTACTGACTTTAATTCGACTACTGGCGAAGGCGTACAAGCCGTGGTCGATGGTAAGAAAGTCGCTATTGGTAACTCTAAGCTTATGGAAAGCCTAAATAGTTTTGATAATGAGCTGTCCACTAAAGCTGATGTCCGTAGAAAAGACGGTGAAACGGTAATGTTTGTGGCTATAGACGGTAAAGCTGCTGGTATTATTTCAGTTGCTGACCCTATTAAACCAAGCACTAAAGAGGCTATTTCACTGCTTCATGACGCAGGTTTAAAAGTTGTGATGCTAACCGGTGACAACGAAAAAACCGCGCAGGCAGTCGCCAATAAACTAGGTATTGATGAAGTTCATGCGGATGTCTCACCAGAGGATAAAAACCGTATCGTCAAAGAAATGCAAGACAGCGGTAAATTGGTCGCTATGGCGGGTGATGGTATCAACGACGCACCAGCGCTAGCGCAAGCTAATGTTGGTATCGCTATGGGAACCGGTACCGATGTGGCGATGGAGAGTGCGGGCATTACCCTGCTAAAAGGTGATTTAATGGGCATTGCCAAAGCTTATAAGCTTAGCCACGCCACCATGCGCAATATCAGACAGAATCTGTTTTTTGCCTTTATCTACAATGCACTTGGTGTTCCTATTGCCGCAGGTGTGCTCTATCCCATATTTGGGCTTCTGCTCAGTCCGATGATAGCAGCGGCAGCGATGAGCTTGTCGTCATTCTCGGTGATTGCTAACGCGCTGCGATTGCGCCGTTTGAAACTATAATTCTGGTACGGTAAAAAGTGTTCTAAAGCACACTGACACATACTGGTCTAAACAAGATCACAAAATATAAGGATACCGTTATGGGCAGCTTTTCTATTACACATTGGCTGATTTTATTGGTCGTAGTGGTGGTCGTATTTGGTACTGCCAAGCTTAAAAATGCAGGTAAAGATTTAGGCGGTGCGGTGAAGGGTTTTAAAGAAGCGGTCAAAGATGAAGAACCCGAGAATGCTCGCAAAAATCATGTGCTTAGCCATGAAAATAGTACGCCAGCTGCAAGTAATGATTTAAATACGCGTGTAGGTAATCAGGCTGATGATATGGAAATCAGCCCTATTTCCACTGATGACCAGCCTAAAGTATGAAGCGCGCCGCTTATAAATAGCGGCACTAAGTAGTCTATTAATATATGTGACTGTTATGTTTGATATTGGGTTTTCCGAATTACTCTTGTTTGGCGTCATTGCTTTAATCGTATTGGGCCCAGAAAAACTGCCGCAAGCCGCACGTACCGCTGGGCAATGGTATGCCAAACTGCGCCGTACAGTATCCACTCTACAATCTGAAATAGAAGCTGAGCTTGATCTAGCTGAAACACGTCAACAAATGCAAAATGAACTTGCGAAAATCCGTCAGACCGAGTCGGATATGAAGCGCGAATTAGCAGAAATGCGTGGCAGTATGCAAAAGTTTGAGCAGTCACAGAACCAAAGCCTAGACGCTTCACATCAGTCAATCACCCCTTATGATAAAGACCATCAACAGAATACTACCTCCTCGTTCATTAAACAGGAGGCGGATCAGTGAGCCTATTTAAACGGCAAAAAAGTCGACAAGAAAAAATAACAGATATAGAGTTTGAGGCGCCAACAGATACAACACAGAATAGTGAGTCTGGAGATACGTTAGGTACGCTTGGCGATATGCCTATTACCGGACATTTAATCGAGCTGCGTACGCACTTAATAAGAATATGCGTGGTCGTCTTAATTATATTCTTAGTATTGGTGGGATTTTCACGCGAGCTTTATAATCTTTTATCAGACCCATTAGTGGCGCAGTTACCCATCAATTCGACCATGATTGCCACTGATATAACGTCAAACTTTATGGCACCCATTCGCTTAACGATATTCGTCGCCGCATTTTTAGCAATGCCTTATATCCTGTATCAAATTTGGTCATTTGTAGCTTCCGGCTTATATAAAAAAGAGAAGAAAATTGCCATTCCTGTACTGCTATCTTCGATATTTCTATTTTATGCTGGTGTTGCTTTTTCCTACTTTGTCGTACTCAAAGGGGTATTGAAATTTTTTATTATGTTCGCTCCGCAGAACGTTATACCAATGACCGATATTGACAGTTATCTGAGCTTTGCCCTCAAGCTATTTATGGTGTTTGGACTGACTTTTGAGATTCCAGTGGTTACCTTATTGCTGATAATGGCCGGAATCGTTTCTACTCAAATTTTAGAAGATAAGCGTCGTTATATCATAGTCGGCTGTTTTGGGATCGCCGCGGTAGTGACACCGCCTGATGGTGTATCAATGCTGTTGTTGGCGATTCCTATGTGGCTATTATTTGAGCTGGGTTTACTCTTAGCAAAGATATTAATTAAAAATGAACGAAATAATGATTTAGTCTCAGGGAATGAAACATTAGAAAGTAGCTAGCACTACTTAAATACGCCAAGAACCTTTTTTACTTTTTACTTTTTACTTTTTACTAGAGTATGTCAGCGTGAGTACTCTACTTAGCGACGGACTCTAAATGGAACACCCAACTAATACTAATAACAACGAAAAAAATGACGGTCTTGCAAATCGACTTAACCAAGAGTGCTACTGCATTACCCTTGATCGTAAAGCGCTTAATACAAGCCTTCAAGATCAATTGGTAGAAACTAGAAACAATCCAATAGGAGCGAACGAGCTTAATAAGCTTTTTTCAGCAACACCCGTGTTCGTTCCCAAAACAGAGATAGAGGCGATGGAGCGAATCGTCAGGGCTATCGAGTCAGCTGCCGAACTGCCATTGTATCAAGAGCAAGTGCTGTCGTGGGCACCAGAAATAGCTGCTTTCGACCCAGGCCCAATAGGGGCCCTCATGGGTTATGACTTTCACTTGGGTAGCGATGGACCTCAGCTCATCGAGGTCAATACTAATGCCGGTGGCGCATTTCTGAATGTGTTGCTCGCTCGCGCACAAAAACGCTGTTGCAACCCCTCAGAGCAAAGCGCTGCAACCAATCAAATGCTAGATAGGTTCGAGGAAGCAGTGTTTGACATGTTCAAACAGGAATGGCAGCGACAGTCCGCTGTTGCTATGCCCAATCGGATAGCCATTGTGGACAATGACCCCGAGAGTCAGTTCATGTTCTTAGAGTTTGAGTTAGCCTGTCAACTGCTCCAAGCTAGAGGTATTGATACTGTGATACTTGATCCCTCTGAACTCGAGTATATCGACGGTACGTTAACAGCCCATGGCCAGAAAATCGATATGATTTACAATCGGCTTGTCGACTTTGCATTTGAGGACCCTGACCATGTATTGCTTAAGCAGGCTTATTTAGAGGGTGCTGTGGTAGTGACACCCAATCCCCGCGTACATGCTATGTTGGCCAATAAGCAAAACCTGACATTGCTATCAGACTCCCAAATATTGCGCTCTTGGGGTCTGGATGAGGCTGCAGTGGAGTGCCTCGAAAGGTCTGTACCGAGGACTAAGATTGTATCAAGAGACGATGCAGCAGAGTTGTGGCTTACTCGGCGGCAACTGTTTTTTAAGCCAGTTGCTGGTCATGGAAGCAAAGGCGTTTATCGCGGTAGCAAACTGACTCGACGCGTCTTCGAAAACATTCTGGATGAAGATTATATCGCACAGACCTTTGTCCCTGCAGGAGAGAGATCACTCAAAATTGATGACATCGTAACAACAAGAAAGGTAGATATACGTCTTTATACGTATGGCGGAAAACTGTTACTACCTGCTGCGCGTGTGTATCAAGGTCAGGTGACTAACTTCCGTACGCCAGGCGGTGGATTCGCGCCTGTCTTTCAGGTGTGATCGTCTAGGTCTTATTTAGATGGCATTAGGCTGTTATAAGTCCGGTTAACTAATTCAATATTCTTCTTACCTAACCCCAGTTCGGGATAAGCCACATTGTAACTCATTGATACTATTTACAATGTAGCCACCTGCCCTTGCTGAGGCATGTTTTTGATGGTGGGCTTATAGGGAAACCAGCAATAAGCAATCAAACCCGACAGCAAGTTTGTGATAAACCC
>NZ_DFQS01000033.1 GCF_002377905.1 Psychrobacter sp. UBA3483
GTGTATTCAGTGTTGTTGCCTGTGGTGGTCGAACTGACGCGGGTGTTGTTACCCGCTACAACTGAGCTGGTTTTAAGCTGAGATACGTTGGCTGCATCTGTGGGAGCCACGCCTGCTAACACACCGGTGATCTTTTTGCCGCCAGCGTTAATGCCACTCGCCGTTACGCTTGGACCATTTGTGATGATCAAGCCAGTGGTATCTAACGTGCTGTTGCCTGTGGTGACACTGCCAGTTGCCCCAAGATTAAGAGTCTTGTTCAAGCTCACTTGCACACCATCGGTTGTGGTGGTGCTAGTCAGGTTGTTATCACCTTTTACGTTGATGGTGCTACCTAACGCAAATTGGTTATTGGTTGTACCATTACCTACTTTAATGCCTAGGTTGGCTTTGCCTAATGCGCTATTAGCGGTTGTATTGGCGGTAGTGGCAGTAGTTTGTGCTGCATTGGCTGCATTTTGAGCATTGGTGACGTTTGTATTGGTGGTATTCAACTGACCAACGTTTACGGCGTCGTTAGTATTAATACCATCTGCTACGCCTTTTAATTGACGATCTACATTAGCTGAGTTCGCAAAGCTAACGCTTGTGCCGCCTGTTTGAGCGCCTACTGTGATTGGTGCTGTACCATTTGCTTGCTTTACTAAACCAGCAGTACCGGCAACGACAGCATCAGTCGTTGTTTTGACTGCATTAATATTATCAATTAACTTGCTACTTACTGCGTAAATCTGGCTGCCATTTATTGCATCGGTAGAAGTTGCAGATAACTCACCTGGTGCTACATTTTTTATTTGGCGCTCATTGCCAATAAGACCCACAGACACTTGGCGTCCAGCATCAGCGGCAGTACCAGCAAAGCTAGAGTTACCTACAAATCCTGTAAACTCAACACCATTCACGGTCTGTTTTGTGATCTTAGTTGCACTTCCGTCAGTTTGACTACCTGCACCTATAGCAACTGAGCCTTCTTTAGAAGCATTTGCTGATACACCAAACGCGGCAGAAGCAATACCCGAAGCTCTAGTTTGCGTGCCAAAGGCAGTTGATAAAGCGCCACTTGATAAAGATTGCACACCAATAGCCACTGATGCAGCGCCACTAGCTTTCGTATCTACGTATTGGGCTTCAGGAGTACCTGCTGACCCACTTCCTACTAAGTTACGGCCACCAGAGTACTTTTTAAAAATTGTATTTACTTCACCGTTATTAGTAGTAGCACCACTAGTTTCTGAACCGTTTATATTAGTTTTTGAAGCTCTATTTAAATCATCTCCACCGATAGCAATAGAAGAGCTGCCTGAAGATACAACGTTAGCACCAACAGCAATAGATTGATCGCCACTAGCGGTGGTTGGAGTGCCTCCTCCATCAGTTCCACCGATAGCTATTGATTGAGTTCCTGCTGCATTAGCATATGCTCCAACAACAACTGCACTAGTACCACCAGAGGTATTATCTCCGCATAGAACCTTATTAGTACCTGTACAAGCAGCCATCGTCGGCACACTCATTCCAGCAGCCACTAACCCTGCACACAAAGCACTCAAGCGCAATAGTCGCGTGCCTCCTGTTGTCACACTAGCACCTGCATTAGAACTGACAACACCGCCAGATGACTTACCACGGCTTTTAGCATACTCTGCGACGGCCATAAAACAATTTAATGAGGTATTCCAAATAACTTTGTAATTACGGTTCATACTGAATTTCCCTGTCTTCATTAAAAGATGAATAGCTTAGTGATTATGGCGAAGCATAGATGAGCACAAACTACTAATACGCTAAACTGCTATATCTAAAAATTACTTAATTAAGATTTAAAAGTCTATAAACATTTAGAACTTTTGTTTATTACATTTTAATACATATATGTACAGAAGCACAACGTCACTCATCTTAAAATTAGAACCGCTCATCAGTTTTTTCAGTAAGATAGAACTTATTTATTTAAAATTATATTCATTTAAATACATATAATGAAAATAGCATTCTATTAATAATAGGTAGATAATATAGAACTAAAGTCTATGCTAGGTATATAACTAAACAGTCATTCACCTCCTAGCTAAAATAAGCCTCAAAAACGACTTTCTTTTGATAGCGTAAACCTCCCGTTTAAATTTAGTTAGTTATGATGGATGCAAAAAAGCCCCAATCTTGTGATTAGGGCCTCTTTGTATAGTTTAAGTGATTAAGTGATTCTTTTAAAATTATTTAGAACAATTCACTTGTCTCTTTCTTGAGCTGTTTAAGCACCGTTTGATATTCGCTATCGCTGGTTGCAAGTGTGCTTAAACGGCCATAGCGTAGCTTGCGATAGTGTTGTTGAATCTGCTCAATTTTTACTTGAACAGTTTTTGAGTCACCACTAGCAGTTAGCTTACTGGCATTATTATGCTTACTACTATTTTGACCACTGTCATCATCAATTACGCTTGCCAAACGCGCAAGCCAAGCCAATTGGCCTTCGCTATCATCACGAGCAAGCGACTTATCCGCTTTAGCGATGCGTTTTGAGAGTTGGGCAAGTGGCAGGTCTGCTGGATGCCAACGTTTGCGGCGACGCTGCCAGATAACAAACACAAGAATCGCCATAACGCTAATGGCACTTACTGCCAACCAAGTGATTTGCTGCATAATTGAGCGAATATTAAACCATTTGAGCAATGAGTCAGCTTGCTTATCCTGATCATAACCAACGACGTCTTTTTGCCAATAGTAGCTCGCTTGGTCTGATAGACGGCGTAAGGTTTGCAGCATTTGATACTGCTGATAGCTGATTTGTGCCCCAGCACCATCGCCGAACATTGTCGCTCCTCGCGCCTGTGTCAGCGCATCCATGCCTTGCTCGACGCGCTCAGGGGCGACAAAAGCCGTGGGATCGACACGTACCCAGCCTTGACCCTCAAGCCAGACTTCCGTCCAAGCATGCGCATCCATTTGCCGCACTTCCCAAACGTTACCGTTACGGCTAGGCTCACCGCCTTGATAGCCTGCCACTACTCGCGCAGGAATACCAGCAGCGCGCAGCATAAAGGTAAAGCTAGAAGAATAATGCTCACAAAATCCCGCTTTGGTGTCAAATAAAAACTCGTCAATACGGTTGGTATTTAAACGTGGCGGTGATAGCGTATAGCGAAATTCGGTTTGATTTATCCAGCGCTCGATTGCCTGTATATAACGCACGGGATCCGAGTCAGACTGGGCAAATAACTGCTGCGCCAGTAGGCGTGCTTGCGGATTACCGCTACTTGGCAATGCAAGATTAAGACGGCGCGACTCATCAGACAGTACAGGGTCGATACGCATCGGCGCAAACTGCAAGACATCGTAGCGCAGCTGCTGGGTAACCGGCTGATCTTTTTTTAAGGTAAAATTTGAGGTAATACTGATATCTTGCTGCTGAGCAAAAGGATAATCCAGGCCAAATAGCCAGTTTTGCTGCGTCGGCTCTAAGATAATTTGATAGCGATTCGGGGTAGTTTTCACCTCATCAGGAACAGTCGCTAAGGCATTCGCTATCCAATTTGGCATTCGCGGCGCGGGTTGCCATTCTCGTTGCTGCGAACTGGGACGCCATGTGACCCCGTCAAAATCACTAAAAACCAAACCACGCCAATAGAGCTGCTGTTGTGGCGGGCGCTTATCTGCAAACTCTACCCGAAAAGCCAGCTCAGTTGACTGACCCAAATTGGCAAAGTCGCCGGGCGACATACTGTCAGAGACACCTGTAGTCGCTTGCTGACCTGAGAGCTGTACTGACCATAGTGGCGGCAAGCGTGGAAAGAATAAAAACAGCACGACCAACAGCGGCAATGCGCCAATACCCAGCACACCCAAAGTACGCAGGCGACCATCACCGCGAGTATTGCCATCATCGTTAAGCGCTATAAACGCTAATAATACAATGACCGCACCGATGATTACCTCTACTGTCGTCACAATGCCTTGATCCATCAAAAACAGTGAAGCAAGGACAAACAAAGATAAATTGAGCACCACATAAGCATCACGGCGCTTGTACAATTCCCACAGCTTACTGATAAGGCACAGCACTAAAAACGCCACGCCCATATCCAGTCCAAATGCCGTGTTATAGGTCAGCCATAAACCTACTAGCCCAAGTAAAAAGCCAAGCATTTGCATACTTTGATAGACACGTTTTAAATGCGTCAGTTTTTTAAACTTAGCTTTAATACGCGGTAGTTGGGCAATGATACTGACCAGCGCAAAACCTATGAGCCATAACGGCAAGTGCGCTGCATGCGGTAAAATAACGATAACTTGCGCAATCAATACCCAATAATAGGCTGGCAAGGCAAGTAGCTTGCGAGTCCATTTATGATGGCTGCTCACGCCATTAGGGGCACTGATATTTTGCCCCAATGCCAATTGCGCAAAGTTCGCAGGGTTTATCTGTGTCTCACTTGCAGCATGGTGTTTGAAGTTGTTCATGGTGATTTTGCCAATCTTAACAAACAGGCTTGTGCAAACGCCTCGCCTTCGCCCATCGTTGCAGTAGCATGCTTATTAACCGTTATCTCATTGGGTAAGCGCATGTTAAATGGGACGCCAAGTTCACCCAATGTCAGCACCCCGTACGCCATTTGCGCCAGTTTTTGTTCATGCTGCGCCGCTGGCATATCAGTATAGTCTAAGGTTTGCTCATGGCCAACAGGATCAGCGAAATGCTTGGTAAACATCCCTTGGCCGCGCGCCACGTGACCCCAAGAAACGCGTGCTAACGACTCGCCTTCGATATAGTTATCAAGCCGCTCGAAGTCGTCTTGACCTTGGCGATATTGCCCGCCTATCGGCAAATCCTCCGGACTGGCAATGGCATATTGTGCTTGCCAATCAAAGGTTTCAGGTTTTGGGTAAACCCACGCGCTACGGGCGAAATAGACATATGACCATGCGCGCATAATCCCTAAGGGGTAAACGGTTTTTATTTTTAATCTTGGTAGTTGCAACTGCCCACGACGATAAGTCTGCACCGGCAAACGAATGATTTGCTCGTCTTGTAGGCGCGTGACCAATACTGAGAGCTGACTATCAGCATTAATCTCATGCTGGTTATCGTTGTTTTTATCGGCTTTTTTATAAGGCTTTTGCTCAGTCTGCTCAGAGGCAACTTGCTCAAAGGTAAATAATAACTGTCGTCTTGGTCGGCGGCTGTCATTACGCAGCTGCAACGTGACCCAAACAGGCGCGCCGGCTTCCGCCATGGTGACATCAAGCAGACGGACTTGCAGACCCGAGATATGGGCGAAGGTTACATGAAAGCTAATGAGCCAGACGCTAATGAGATAAAAGCACAGCCCCAATACCAAGTTATTACCATAGTTGATACCAGCGATAAAGGTGATGATTAATAAAACGGCAAACAGCAACCCTTCACGGCTAAAAAAGATATAGACGTTACGCAAATTCAGCGTCGCATTATCGCTTTTGGGGGCACGCGCGGCAAACCAACGGCTTAATAATGATCTAGCTGGTACGGTTAAGGCTTTTGGCAATATGCTCATGACTACCCTATCCTTACCATAAAAGATGCAAACAATTAAATAACGACAGCCACGTCTGCCAATATACGTTGAGCGATAGTTTGTGTGACTTGTCCGCCAGTCACGTGTGCAGGCACGAAACGCTGGCCAAGTCGATGGTCAGTGACCGCCGCAAACACCGCTTGAATATCTTCAGGCGTCACTTCCATATGTCCCGATACATAAGCATAGGCTTGCGCCGCACGCTGTAGTGATAGTACGCCACGCGGTGATAAACCATGATAATCAAAGCTTGCACGCGTTTTTGCAACCAGTCTTTGCAGATAATCCAATACTACATCAGCGACATAAACCTGCTTGACGCCTTGCTGCGCTAATAGGACCGCCTCGGTATCTAGTACGGCGCCAAGCTGTTTTAATAGCTCACGGCGATTTTGTCCCTTTAACAGCTCGCGCTCAGCGGCAGGCGATGGATAACCAAGCGACAAACACAATAAAAAACGATCTAGCTGCGATTCAGGCAGCGGATAGACGCCCGCTTGCTGCAAAGGGTTTTGGGTGGCTATGACAAAAAATGGCTGCGGCAATGGATAGGTTTGACCATCTTGCGTCACTTGCCGCTCTTCCATGGCTTCTAATAACGCGCTTTGGGTTTTAGGGCTAGAGCGATTGATCTCATCGGCGAGTAACAACTGCGTAAAGATAGGACCGGCACGAAACTCGAATTGCTGCTGACTTTGATCAAAAATACTCATACCCAAGATATCTGCTGGCAGCATATCATTGGTAAATTGCACACGGCTAAAACTCAACCCGAGCAATTGCGCCAAGCCTTGCGCCAACGTCGTTTTACCCATACCTGGCAGATCTTGCAACAACAAGTGCCCGCCTGCCAAAATACCACTGAGCGCCAGTTTAACCACCTCGGGTTTATCTAGCACTATTTGATTTAATTGCGCCATTAGCTGAGCAATTTTTTGCTGATTATGGCGATAGTCATTGGTGGCTTGGTTCATTATCGATTCTTGGCTCATTTTTTAATGAAATAGGTTAAAAAAAAACACCTCTCTGTCAGGTACTTCTCAATCAGGCGTTGCTGCTATTTTGTTTCATCAACTGTTGGTACCGGTGCCCGCAGCGTAGATAAATAGGCAATCACATCGGCACGCTCCTTACTATCGGGCATCGGATCTGACAGCATTTTTGAGTCGGGCATGGCTTTTTCAGCATCAGCGATATAAGTGTCTAATGTTTTGGCATCCCATACCCAACCTGAAGTTGCAAGCCCTTCGCTATAAGTATAATCCTCTAGCTCAGCGGCTTTTGCGCCATAAATATTCATCAGCTGCGGCCCTTTTTTATTGAGCCCAGGGTTAAGCTGATGACACTGACCGCATGCGTCTTGGTATATCAGCGCACCGTTATCGGCATCGCCCTCAGTATAAAGCGGCAGCGTAACCGGATCTCGATAATCAGGCGGTGTTTTTTCACAAGCGGTGAGCAATAGCATAGCGGCACATACAGCGCCTAATGGGTATCTTTTGATAATAGACATGGTGGAATAATCTTAAATTGAGAAGCATGGGCTATGTATGCGTCTATCTCAACCACAATACAAGATAAAAAGGACAAACATACATAGCGCTGCGTAGAAGTATATATCGTTGCTAACCGTTAAATATGGGTTATGTGGTAAAAATAAAAATTAGTTACCTAGACTTAACTCTCGCTTGCCACTTTTATGGTATTACTAGGTGCTTCTAAATAATAACCCTGTAAGTAGCGTGCGCCCACGCTCCACGCGACTGACATGGTCGCCGCATCTTCAATATATGGCATCAAGACATCAACGCTAATTTCATTGGTACGCATGATGAGCGACTTAACCGTTTCTAAATTCTCTGGGTTATCAAGGCTATCGACATAATTGCGGGCTAAGCGCACCATATCAGGCTGCACAAAATTGGCCAGCTCAACCGATTTAGCAGACGAGCCAAAATTATTAATACCCAGCTGACAGTTTACTTGGTTAAGCGCTTTAAATTGCGATTTTGCGACAGTCAAATGATCG
This sequence comes from Psychrobacter sp. UBA3483, assembly GCF_002377905.1. Taxonomy (GTDB): domain Bacteria; phylum Pseudomonadota; class Gammaproteobacteria; order Pseudomonadales; family Moraxellaceae; genus Psychrobacter. The sequence continues at coordinate 7,582 of NZ_DFQS01000033.1, forward strand.
GCAATGTCTTTTTCGTTAAACTGTAAGGTTAACGCGCCCGCTTTGCCACCAACAGCATTGATGAGTTGACTAGCGACGCTCGGCAGTTTTTTATCTATCAACGACGCATTGGTCAGTTGTACCAATAACCTTGCATCTGGATGGGATTTACGCACGTCATTGATTTTTTTACAGGCATTGATCAATATCCAGCGGTCAATTTTTTCAAGGAGCTTGTGCGCTTTGGCCACCGCCATAAACTGGTCGGGGGTCAATACTGTATTATTTGCATCCGCTAGTGGCAAACGCAGATATACTTCAAAGAAATCACTACGATCATGATTGATATCATATATGGGCTGGAAAGACAGCTCAAAGCGATTATTAGCAATGGCATCGACTAAAGACTCAGCAAGGGCATGATCATCACTATTGGCATGTTCGCTGGCGTCATACAGATGGTATTTATCACCGTGATTGGAGGTTTCAATCATAATTTGATTGATAGCATCTAGCGCCCGCTCGAGCAACACTCTTGGCTCAGGCGTATTTTTTTCTATTTTTACGATCGCAATACTTGCTGTGGTACTTGTCGTCCGTTTATCTACCTCGATTAGCATGTCACTAATGGTCGAGCCAATTTTCTTAGCCAATTTCTCAAGCGCAGCGGTATTTTGATTTTCTACCAAGATAGTAAAAGCGGTATCGCTAAAGCGGCTCACATAGCTGTCTGCTGCTACCTCATTTGTCATTAGCTCATCTAAGGCATACGCGACTTGTTGTACGGTGGTATCAACACCTTGTAAACCTAAGCTACTTCTAATCTTACCCACATTATCGAGTTGAATATAAAATAATCCTGCCGTCAAAGCGCCTTGTTTCGCTTGTTCATACACTTTAGTCAGCTGCAATTCAAAGCCGAGGCGATTATCAATACCCGTTAAGCTGTCTTTACGTTCGGCTGCTGCCAAACGCTTGGCAACGTCGGCGCTATTAGTGTTATTTTGCTGAATAATAATTTGGGTAACGGGCTCGCCATCAAGCGTCGCGACTGCCAGCTGTAATTTTGCTTCAAAGGTACTGCCATCGGTACGTTTGCTTTCAAAATTAAACTCAACATCTTTGCGGTTGCCTTTATCAAATTGACGTAAAAACTGCTTAAAGGCTTTGACATTATCACCGCCTGCTATTAAATCAATTACCGGTATACCAATAATGTCATTCATTGATTCAAAACCAAACAACTGTAAGTACGGGTCATTGGCAAAAATATGAATACCTTGATCGATATAAGCAACGGCACTTTTAGAGTTTTTAATCAGCACATTGGCGCGCTGCTCTGCTTCAGAGATGACATGCTGTAAAGTTTTAAGCTGTTGACGACTGCGTAGGTTGTCATGGAGCAAACAAATCGCCATGACTACTGCCATTTCTTGATCGGCGCTCAGCGCTTTGACCATTGTGCCATTTAAAATAGAGGGTAAGCCCGCTTCGTTATGAGCATTGGCTATCGTATCTTTATTTATCAAACAAACCGATGGCAAATCAATACCTTGCTCTTGGACAATACCGACTACCTCGGTAAAGTTCATATCATAAGCTTGCCCAAACACCAAGGTATCCCACGGCTGGCGTAACGCCTTTAGCAGCTCCTCTTTATCATCTAAAAACCCCAAGTTCACACTATCATAATATGAACCTAGCAAGTCGACGATACGCTCAGCATAGAGCTGATCGTCATCGATTACTAATAAGTTTAAGATGGACTGAGTACGCATAAAAAGCCTTTTAAATGGTAGTAGCGATTTTTTCATTATAAACAATAATGTAATCGACTGCTGCTTAAGTTACAACCTCAATGCGATGTTATAAACACTTAAACAAACTTAAACCAAACATGCTTAACCTATGATCAATTCTTAAGTATTGATCGTCCTACACTTATCTAAGCTATTAATAGATAACTATTTAAAGTTGTACCACTTCATATTGGCTAAACTCGTCGTTCATCATTAAACGCCGTACCAAGCGCAATGTTTTTTGTTTGCTATCAATACGCATCATGACTTTATCTCCTACTTGAAAATGGGAAGTCGGCACGATCAAACTACAAACAGTCTGTAATTGCTCATCGCCCCCAACGACAAGCGCTGGTACAAAATGCCGACTGCGATTGTCTCTATTGTGCAGACGAATACCACAGGCGATGAGCTGATGACCAAGTACTTGCCAATCAATTTCAGGCTTTTCGTTATCCATCTCGCGCCAGCGTACCACCCCTATTGACCAGTCAGGTGACGCTGATTGATGAGGACGACATAATAAGAACAGACTCATAATACGCAGTGATGGCGGTTTAATAGAATCTAGCACGTCATTATTAGCAATCCTTGCTATATCTTTTATACCTTTAGGACTATAGTCTTTTTCGAGGGTATCATTTGTCTCTCTGCTTTTTATTGATGCCTCAGGGCCAAAAAATGAATGAACGTTTTTGCACGCCATATGCTCAGCCGTTGCCACTGGTTCTTTTGGTTTGGGCAATAATCGCAAGGTACGAAAAATAGAAAAATCGTCATTATTGACAGCGCCATCATTAAATCTACCGTCAAATGTCTCTACCGCTAACCCTTTATCGTTGGCATGTTTTTTTGGCAAGGTATCGTAGCGGGGTTGCTGATAATCTGGCAGCACTTTAGCGACAATCAAACTTGATAAGCTTTGCTGGTTACTGACGCGGTAATGAATGTCATTGAATCGCGTGATGACGTAAGCCTCTTGTTTGGCACTTTGCTTGATGGGTAGTGTCAAGCGAGGCTGGATATAGCGATAGCTTAATGTCATGGCAACCGTGTTAAGCAAGCAATATTCAGCGCCTTCTCGACCTTCCTCGATAAGTTTATCCCTACGCGATTTCAAATGAGCGACCAGCGCCGCTAACTCGATAAATACACAATCATGATGGGCATCATAAGGATTGATCGCACAATGGGCGGTCAAATACGTCGGTGCGCTGTCACTATTTAAATTGACGAACACCTTTGTCTCCGTCTGCGGCTCTACTGTTATAATAAGGTGTTCACTCCACTCTAATAGCAAACGCTGTACCATCAAGATATTGGCTCGGCGCATGGCACGCACGTTTAACAAGCTATGCAAACATAACTGAGCATATAACTGATGGATAGTATCCGCACAGTAGGTGGTGATATAAGTACTGACATCAATATCCACTGTCCGCTGTTGGCAAGCCATATAGTAGAGCTGATTAATATTAGACCATAAGGACGCTGTAGGCTTTTGATAGCAAAGCGCTTCTTCAAACAGTAACTTTTGATACATCAGCAGCGTCTGATAGGTTGCAATGGCCAAAGTAATCGGCGAGGATTTGTCATTGGTAAAATAGCGCTGCCACAGATTGGTGGTTGATTGCGACTCATTATCTGCTAAAAAAATAATCTCTCGTTTTATAACGCCGTCGTAACCCATAATCATTAAATAGTATAGCGACTTCACTTGTGCCACATAATCCAACTGATAAGCGTTGAAAGCCTGCGTCTCATAGATATAATGCTGGCGCAGCAGCGCAATCAGCTGATTGGCCGCATCCAGCACAATATTAAATAGCGTCAGACGTTGTCGATCATCTATATTTGCCGTGCGCAATTCTGTAAGCACTTGTTCTAATTGCTCTATTTGCTGCGTCTCTGTTTGCAGGGGCAACAGCGCAGCCCATTTGCGCAAATGCTGCTCATCGCTATTAAACGATCTAGGCAATGGTTGCGATAAGGGCGCATTCGTTGTTAAATACTGCTGAAATGTCGATAAATTTACCATTACTATCCTTAGTAATTGCGTAGGCTATCAATAGAAGTCTATCTCTAGAATTTACCTTTATAGACGACGCTTAGGCTTAAACCACTCAGGTACAAATCACTTAGCCAAAAACACTTAAGCACAAACCTCAAATCCGACCGCTAACTGCTCTACAAATAAGTCTGATCTGTGTTTTTTTAAAGATGCTGATTTATGGAATTTTTTAAACTTATCACTGAAAACGACTGTTAATAATAATTTAATCGTTATTTGTCTACTAAAATTCTGATGTACCATATTGCCTATTTTAAGTTTCATTGTAAATATCAATCGGTACTTTAAAGGGTTTATTCGGTAGTTCGCGCACCAATTTTGGCACTAAATAACCAGGTAATACTGCCAGTAACGACCAATAAAGCGCAATAGCAGCTTGCTCGTCACTATCAAAATGGGCAGCACCAGCTACCTTATCCAATACGTGTAGATAATAAGGCAGGACGCCAGCAGCAAACAAGCGCTGACTCAATGCTGTTTGCACCGTCACGCTATCATTGATACCCTTTAACAGTACCGCTTGGTTTAATAAAGTGACGCCCGCTGCGCGCGCACGCTGCAAATACTCAGCGGTCAGCGCATCAATCTCATTGGCATGATTACAATGAATCACCATCACTATTTGGCAGCGACTTTGCGACAGTCTTTCTAATAGCGCCTCATCTAAACGCGCTGGAATGACCAATGGCAAACGGGTATGCAGCCTGATGGTGGTCAGTTGCGGAATCGCCTCTAAGGTATCGAGCCAAGCAAATAAGCGTCTGTTGGTAACATTTAACGGGTCACCGCCGCTTAAAATCACCTCGTTAATCTCAGAATGGGCGCTAATATAATTGATAATATGCTCTTTGGCATCGGCGGTTGGCATATTGGCGCTATAGTCAAAATGCTGACGAAAACAGTAACGACAATGGATGGCGCAAGCACCCGTAATGGTTAATAAGACTCTTGATTGGTATTTATGCAGTAAACCTTTCACCGGATTGTGCGTATTCTCGCTTAAAGGGTCTGCCACATAACCGGTCACAGCAATTTGTTCTTGTTTATTGGGCAATACTTGTTTAAGCAAAGGGTCATCAACGTCACCAACCGTCATTTTTGCCACAAAACCGCGCGGCACACGCAGCGTAAAATGTTCAGGTATATAGACCTCTGAGCGCAATGATTCAAGCTTTAGTAGCTCAAGCAACTCATCAATAGAGGTTATCGCTTCGGATAATTGCGTTTGCCAGTTTTTTTGTGTGATTAAATGGTTTATCATGACAACCTTATACCTGTGCCCAAAAGCCGCTATTATACGCTCTTAGTACGTCTGCTATCAAAGCATACGAATTATTCATAAACCTCGAGCGTCATAGACAGCTTTAGCACAGCAAGGCGCAAACCCCACATCCAATTATTGATGACAATACTTACAACCCTTAGGAGTCTTCCGTGGCAAGTTTTTCTACTAACGAATTTAAAGCTGGTCTCAAAGTCATGCTCGATGGCAACCCGTATGCCATTCTTGAGAATGAGTTTGTCAAACCGGGTAAGGGGCAAGCCTTTAACCGTGTCAAAATGCGCAACTTACGCAGTGGTCGCGTGCTCGAGCAGACGTTTAAATCAGGCGATAGCTTGGAAGCGGCGGATGTTATCGATACAGAAATGAACTATCTTTATAACGATGGTGAGTTTTGGCACTTTATGCACCCTGAGAGTTTTGAGCAATTACAAGCCGACAAAACCGCGGTTGGTGATGCGCTAAAATGGCTAAAAGAAAACAGTAACGCGCTTTGCACCATCACTCTATTCAATGGTGTGCCGTTATCTATAACGCCGCCTAACTTTGTTGAACTGCAAATTACTGAAACCGATCCTGGTGTGCGCGGAGATACGTCAGGTGGTGGCGGCAAACCTGCAACCCTAGAGACAGGTGCTGTGGTACGTGTACCGTTATTTGTCCAGCAAGGTGAAGTGGTTCGTGTTGACACCCGTACTGGTGATTACCAAACGCGCGTTAACTAAGCGTCTTTATCTCGTTTAAAAAAAGCTTAACCGCTATTAGGGGTTAAGCTTTTTTAATGTCAAATGCTTTTTAGATGAGGAAATTATTCTTCCATCGATTGCTTATACATCAGCCAGTATTGCACCAAGGCATTAAGCTGCTCTTGTTTAAAGGGTTTGGTGCAATAATCCTGCATACCGACATCAAGATATTTTTTACGCTCACCATCCATCGCATTGGCGGTCAAGGCGATGATAGGCGGCAATGCTTGCGGGTCATAAAGCTCATGCAGTTTAATCGTCGCTTGTACACCATCCATAATCGGCATGTGATGATCCATCAAAATGACATCATACTGCTCAGGATTTAACGCAAAAACCTCTATGGCTTGTTGTCCATCCGTGACGTGAGTGACCGTATGACCGCTATTGTTCAGTGCTTTTTTAGCAATCATGGCATTGACGCTATCATCTTCAACCAGCAATATATGACCAATAAGCTCATGACTTGGTTCTGTCATACCAAAGTCGTTTGAGTCTTGCCAGCTCTCGTAATGCGCTTCATCGATAGGAGGTAGCGGCAATAATACGGTGAAAGTCGTACCAATACCGACGGCACTATCTACTTCGATATAGCCGCCCATCAGCTCTACCAAAGATTTACAAACTGACAGACCTAGACCTGTTCCACCATAAAGGCGATGAGTCGATTTATTGGCTTGATCATAAGCATCAAATATCGCCTCTAAAGATTCTGGCTTGATACCGACACCGGTATCTGTAACCTCAATACAGAGCGTCATGTCTTGATGATTAACCGAACCACTATCATCAGTATTATAATGAGACGCTTGCTCTACTTGTAGCTCATGACTGCATATAGACTTATGATTACCGTATTTATCCTCACAAGGGTTGTTTTCCATGTGTTTAACGTCAATGGTCACCCGTCCGCCTTCACGGGTAAATTTAATGGCGTTATTGACCAAATTCACCATGATTTGTTTGATGCGTACCGGATCACCCTTGATATAAGGCGATAATGCCTCGGTATAATGATAATCTAACGTCAAACCTCGCTGACGGGCTTTGACCGCAAACAAACTCACCACTTCGTTACAAAGGCTCGATATATTCATCGGTATTGAATCGATGGTCATTTTGCCTGATTCAACTTTTGATAAATCTAAAATACCGTTAATAATCGCCAATAAGTGCTCGTTTGAGACTTTAATATTATCGACGTACTCTTGTTGTTCAGCGCTCAGCTTAGTCTCAGCGAGCATCTCAACCATACCAATGATGCCATTCATCGGCGTACGTATTTCGTGGCTCATGTTGGCCAGAAACTCTGACTTCATCTCATTAGCATGCTTGGCATGGCGCTGCTGGTCTTGAAGTTTCAAAGCATCGGCAGCCATCGCAGCAAACTGCGCCAATATATCTGCATCCTTTTCGGTAAAATCGTGGTGCGCTTGCATATCCATCAAACATAAAGAACCCAAACGATAGGTCTTGCCATCTTCTTGCATAATAATCGGCGCGCCCGCATAAAAACGCAAATATGGCGCTTCTGTCACCAACGGGTTTTGACTAAAGCGACTGTCCTCTGTCAAATCTGGCAGTACCAAAACCTCATCCGACAGGACAGTATAATTACAAATAGCGACTTTGCGTGATGTTGTACAAATACCATCAAGCCCGTGTACCGATTTTAAATACTGGGTTTCCTCATCCATAAAGGTAATGGCTACGACTGGCATATTAAAAAACAATTTCGCAAGCTCGGTTAAACGCGCAAAAGCAGGTTCTTCATTATTGTTGAGTACCTGATATTTTTTGAGTTTACTAATACGCTCAGCGTCTTCCGCAGCGACAGGATAACGATAACCGATTTCTGACGAGTTAGATGTAGACAAAATGGACTCCGTTAATTCAGGTCAGACGCTTGGCTTGACCGCCGCCTGTTTGAGCAATAATTGTAATGCTTCACTAACCATCAGCATCGCGACCACTGAGGTGACGACGACCGCCGAACCATAGCCACCGCAGTGTAAACCGCCTGTTTGACAGCTTTTATCAACACGCGGTGGCTCTGTCGAATAGACACATTTGATGCCAAATCTCTCTTTAAGCGTACTATTAATCCCTTTTTCGTGGCGCAGTTTATTGCGTAGCTTTGCCAACAACGGATCTTGATAACTATCGCGTAAATCGCTTACACGAATTTGACTCGGGTCTATTTTACCACCTGCTCCGCCTGCACACACCAATTTTAGTTTGTTAAAACGGCAATGCAGGGCAATAGCAAGCTTAGCATTCATATCATCAACACAATCTAAAATAACAATTGGATTTTTTTGCATAGCCATTTTTGCTTGCTCGCGCGTGGGCAATAATGCTGCGACATTTTCAGGTGTTAAAAAATCATCTATCAGATTTATTTCAACTTTCGGATTAATCTCACGGATACGTGTTGCCATTGCCGCAATCTTACTTTGACCAAAGGTACTGTCTAACGCGGGTAGCTGACGATTGACATTTGACGCCACCAATATGTCCAAATCAATCAATGTAATCGTACCAACGGCGGTGCGAGCCAGCGCTTCTGCCGCCCAAGAACCCACCCCGCCAACGCCAATGACGTAAACATGCGCTGCGGCAAAGGTATCGACAGCAGAGGCACCATACAATGTTTGCGTGCCTTTAAAACGGCGTTCATACTGCTCGGACGAGTCATCAATCACATCGACGCTGTCAGCAGCAAGTTGTTGCTCGCTGCGCGCAGTGACCTCTTTATTAACTAAAGTATCTGTTTGCTTTATAGTTTGCTGCAATTGTGTCTCTTCGGTCATAACAAATTAAAGCTCGATTAAAAGGTTGTTTATTATTAATAAGTATCTTGGACTACTCTTGAACTGGATAACGCCAATCGGTACGTAAAGCATTGCAACTGTTGTGCCAAAATTGCTCGGCAAGCGTCTCGGTTGGCACAGCAAGTAATTCACTTAAACTGCCTAATACATAAGGTAAGTTGGCTGGGACATTTCTATCATGAGCGGGTGCATCGCCCCATTCATCATCTGGGCTTTGGCCAAGTGCTGACTGACTACCGCTCGAAACTTGACACATTATCGGCGTCATATCTGGGCAATCTGTCTCGATGACCAAACATTCAATACCATAAGTATCGACCGCTGCTTGAATCGCACGGCGCAGCTTTTTGGCATTTGGATTGGTCACCTGACCGGTCACCCCAAGTTTAAAGCCCAGTTTTACAAAGGCTTTTGCTTCTTGTTCACCGCCACTAAAACTATGGGCAACGCCGCCAAGCTCATGAGCATCATAGTCATGCGCCTTTAACAACGCCAATGCTTCAGCATGCGCTTTACGGATATGTAGCATCACAGGTAACTGCTGGCTCACCGCCATATCCAATTGGGCTTTAAAAAAACGCGCTTGCTTGGCGACCATATCAGGCTGTTTCATCTCATCCGTAAAGGTATCAAAGCCGATTTCACCGATGGCCAAAGGACGTTTGTCATTTAACATCTGCGCCATGTTTTCTAAATGCTCATCCGTATGATTATCGATATAAAAAGGATGCAAGCCTAGGGCAATATGCGCATGCAGAGAGATTTCTTTTTGCTCAAATGTCTGTCCTGCAATAGCGTGCACCTGTTTATTAATAAATTCTTTAGTTGCGTATAAACGGTCAAAATGCCGTTGTAAATACCCTACCAATACCAAATGGCGCACGCCTCGCTGATACGCTTTTTGTATTTGCTCCTCTCTGTCGACATCAAACACGGGAGCGTCAAAATGGGTATGGGTATCAATGAGAGGAAAAATTGTAGGCAATTTCTCATTAGCGTTAAATGAGGCGTAAATCGCAGTCATCAATAGCCTCCAAATTTAATGGTTTTCATTATTTTTCTTAAATATAGACGTTTATTTTAAATTAGAGACTTTATTAGCTGCTTTTTCGTCAGGCACTTTATCATCGTTATTATGATTTGATAATTGGCTATCGGCCTTTTTACTACTACGCCGCGGAATCAGTAATAAAGCCATGGTAACCGCACTTAAGGCTAACCATTTCTTTTTCTTTTCATTATCAAGATTGCTCATTAGTGGCGCCTATAGGTTCTAGCTACTTTTAAGATTCTAGCTATTTTTACTATTAACTTAAAAATCACTAACTTAACCCAGTCTACTTAAAGGACAGTTATTTAAATAATTATCTTAAAAAATTGCTTATAAAAGCAATATGTTATTAGATTCACTCTAATTATACGCTCCTCTAAAATGTACTGTGTTTATCTGTGTTATGAATACGCAAGCTAATGTACGGCAGCGCTATCATGCCGTACATTTACTGATGAGATGGGCTGTATTCTAATCAAGAAGTTAGCGCCTGCGTTATCCATTCGCAAGCGCTCTATATTAGAATTTAGCGTTTTAAAGGATACGTGGTGATGCCACTACTACTTGGCGTATCTACTTTGGTAAACCCTTGTGAAGTGGTTTTTGGCGTTTGGTCACGCTTAGGTACCAGTGGATTGAGTGGCATCAATTCATAGTCTGCGCTGACATTGCCATTCCAGCCTTCTGTACCGCTAAGTGGCAGCTGTTTAATAGTGCCGTTTTTGTCGATAACCAACTGTAGGACGCGCATCTGATTGTATTTGCGCTCAGTCACACTAGCGACAGCGCCGCCGTCACGTAAGATGGTCGGCTGCAAAAATATGATTAAGTTACTCTTTTGCGTGCTGTCATTATCAGAACGGAACAGCCGTCCGATGACGGGTACACTGCCCAAACCGGGAACTTTTTGTTGGCGGGTAGTGGTGTTATCGCGCATTAAACCACCCAAAGCAATGGTTTGCTGATCGTCGGCTAAAATCGTGGTATTAATCAAGCTTTTATTGGTAATCAGGCCACTGGCATTGGCGGCACTGCCAGGTACTACCGACGAAACCTCTTGCGAAACCTCTAGACGTACGGTGCCATTGTCGCCGATATGAGGTATAACATTTAGATTAATACCAATATCTTGGCGATCAATGGTCTGGAATGGATTGGTTGATGAGTCACTGCCTGTGGTATAAGAGCCGGTGACAAAAGGCACGTTTTGACCGACCAAAATACTGGCCTTTTCATTATCCAAGGTTAGAATTGATGGCATCGACAGCAGATTGGCGCTGGTCGACGAATCAAGCGCTTGTAAGATTGCACCATAAAACTGAGTATTACCTTGGCTGTCTTTTTTACTATCACCGATGCCAATTAACGCCCCAGCAATAGAACCTGCTGCTGCACTAATATTTGCGCCACCTGATAACGCGGCGGCGGCAAGCGAGACGGCACTCGCGCCGACGTTATTAAAGTTGACCACGCCATAGCCACTATTGGCATTACCCAGCGCCCATTGTACGCCAAGTTGGGTAGCGTCATCGCCTGAAACCTCGACAATCGCCGCTTGAATCAAAACCTGGGCACGGCGGCTATCGAGCTGAGCGACGGCATCCTCAATCTCAAACATCAGCTCGGGCGCGGCATTGACGATAACAGCATTTTGCGTTTCATCCGCGATAATGCTAAAAGGTCGCCCGCCGATACCATTACCTGTGCCACCTGAACTTGCCGTAGATAACGCTGCTCCCGTAGCGCCAGTACTGGTATTCGTAGCACTGTTGGTAAGCGCATTAGTATTATTGTTAAGGGCTGAGCCTGTACTACTGGCGCCGTTTAGCGAAGCTGACTCTAAGGTTGAAGCCGCACCAGCGCTATTAATAGACTGACTGGCAAGCAAGCCGCGCAGCATCTCTGCAATGTGACCGGCACTGGCATATTTTAAGCGAAAGACGCGCAGACCACTTAAACGTCTCGAAGGCGTAGTGTCTAATTGATTGACCATTTCTTGAACTTTGGCAATCATCTCCGGACTGCCTTTGACGAGCAGCCTATCACTAGAGGTGTCAGCGATGACTTTTAGCTGATTACTGCCACCTTGTGCTTGCCCGCTACCTGCGCTTGCCACCAAGGCACTAATCAACTCCATCATACGCTCAGCGTCGACATGACGCAGCGGTATGACTTGCAAACTATCATTGACGTTGCTGTCTAAATCGCGGATAAGTGACGTGAGCTGATTAAGACTATCAGCACGGTCAGACAATACTAGCGCATTAACGCCCGGTACCGCTGCTGCGTGCGCCGACTGCGGCATCAAGGGACGAATGACACCAAGCACTTCTGCCGCTTGGGTATTGGTCAAATAAATCACCCGTGTCGCTAAGGCTTCACCGACACTGTCCCCGCGTAAGTCCACCGCCACGCCAGATTGTTTGGCGACGTTATCTGGTACCAGCTTAATGGTCGTACCCGAATCGATAGCGGCAATACCATTGACCTGCATGACACTTAAAAACAGCTGAAAAATCTCGTCACGCGACAGCGCTTTATTAGAGATGACCGTGACGTTACCGTTGATACGCGGATCAAGGACAAAGTTTTGATTGGTAATGGTCGCCACTTCATTAATAAAAGCTTTGATATCAGCATCTTGCAGATTAACCTTCCAGCTTTCTGCATTGACAAGACCTGTACTCGCTGCCCATAAAGGAACGGCTAAACATAGCGGCCGACACAAACGCATCAAACGCTGCAAGATATGGTACAAAGGCGTGACCGAAAAATTTTGAGAACTGACCATATTGATAATTACCTACAGTGATGACGCGGATATACTGATTTTCGTGCTTGCTGAATAAAACTTTTGCTAAATATAATATGAACCAAATGTATTAACCGATGAACTTTTTAACTAAAACTGCTGGCGAATGGTGATAACTTGATCGCCGCGCTGTACTTCTATTTGCGCTTCGCCAGATTGTTTGACTTGCTGCAGTATACTGGCATCTTGGCCGGGATTGCTGCCAACGCTTTGACCATTAACAGTTAGTACCTTATCGCCCGGCTCTAGCCCTAAACGGTTACGCAGTTTGGCTGGCATGGCGGCGGTGACCTGATAGCTTTCTCCAGATGCCATCACTCCCATCCGACTTAAATAACTGGCTGGGTTTGACTGTAATTCGGTAACGGCTTCATCAATTGGCGACTGCGGCGCGCTTTGATCGGTTGCCTGACCATTTTCTTGGCCATTTTGCTCAGTTTCAGGATTGCCTTGCTCGGACATTGGCGCATTAGACAGGTTTGGCAACATACTATTATCGGGCAAACGCTGATTGCCCACCGCACCCGCCAGCATGGCACTTTGATCAAGCGGCATGGCTTCTGGCATTCTGATGACGACTTCTTTATCGTAAGCATCGGCGATAATGACTTCATTCCAATCGACGGCGACCAGCGTATAGTCACTGTCTTTTAAAGTGTCACCGATACGGTAATTTTTTACTTCGCCATTGACGTCCAGCATCGCCGAAGACAGACTCTCTGGTATGGCGATAAGTACACCTTTTAACAAAACATTGGGCGGCGGTTGTACGGGCGCAGCGATAGGATCAGGGTCCGCAAAAATGGCAAATAAACCACTATGATCTGTACTACTGTTCGCCGTACTCTGCAGAGGAGCAAGTGGTAAGGCAGGCGCTAATGGCGCAGCCAGCAGCAACCAAAGCAAACGCGCCGCGCTCCAGCATAGCCAAACAATCGCTAATAGCAATAGTGCTGCTGAAAAGCGATTTAGGGTATTAATAACAGGTTTTAAACGGCTAGATACATCGGCAACATTCATCATCTAGCGCGCCCCTAAGCCACTAAGCAATGGCTGGCGCACACTGACCACAGGCGTGTCTTGCGGAGCTTGCCCTTTATATTCTGGCATATTTTCTAGTAAACGCTGGGTTAAGCTCACATCTAGCATATTATCGCCATCGATATACAAATCGCCCAAGCGCTTATCTTGATTGTTGATAAGATTGACATGCAGCAGATTTTTATTATTTTTTTGCTCGGCACTGAGCTCAGCTCGCAGCGCAGGCATGGTGAGATAAAAAACCTTACCACCGCTAGGATAACCGACTTCGCCACCAACCCACGTTAACTGACCACTGGCCTCACTAAAACCGGCGGCGTTTCTATCTGAACTGCTTGCTTCAGAATTTTTAGCAGATTGACGTTTTAATGAAACGTTATTGACCTGAATGGGGGTATTAGGCAGCTGCCAATCGACCACATTTGATAAAGTTTCAGGGGCAATCTTACCGCTCATGTTTTGAATTTGCCATGAGCTGGTGCCTACTTTCACCTGACCATTTAAGCGGGTCTGCTCTGAGCTGATATCGACCTCTGCGCCTAATTTGCCTAATAGTAGATGCCATGGCTGCCACGACCACTCAGCAGCACCGGTAAGCGGTGTTGCTGACACAGGTAGCTGCCAAATCGCTGAGCCCTGCCATAAATTGCCAGACACATGTTGTACATACGGCGTATCAGGGGCATATTTTTCAAGCAGCCACGCGGCAGGCATTTGCAACACGGCAAATAGCGCAAATAATATAAAGCCAAGTAGCCACCAGAGCTTGCGGGGACGCTTGTGAGACGACGTGGAAACGTGAGGCACGGTTAGCTAACTCTTATAGAAGACAAAAACGTCATTATCATAGCAAACAATGGCGTACAGATGACAGAAAAAAAGCCAGTATCTTTGCACCAAAATAGTGGCGATAAAGAGACTGGCTTTTATCTAGCAACTTATTTTATAAAACCATCATAATTAATAATACATGAAAGCAGAATAGAATAAGCCTTTAACCAAGAGTTTTTAAATGGCTAAATGGCAAAATCCTCAAGCTTGCGACCTGACGCTAGTGCATCTACCAACCAAGTCGGTTTGCGTCCGCGTCCAGTCCAAGTTTCTTCATTATTATCGGTATTGCGATATTTAATGCTGCGTTTTTTCTCCAGCTTCTCGCCCGCTTGTAGAATTTCTTCGATGCTGGCATCGCTTTCTTCAGCGATTTTTTCAAACTGCATATAGGCGTCATATAAACGCTGATGCTGTTTTTCTTCAATCAATTGCTGCGCATTTTCAGTAATCGCACGTAGCTCATCAACGTTTAAACTATTTAAATCTATGACGTTATTTTTGTTCATCGTAAACTCCACTTTTATATTAAGGTTATAACCGAGTTGGATTTTTACTAAAAACTTATGCGTAATAAAAATCGTAAGTAGCAGTAATATAAACAAAAATATAAACCGCTACAAGTATTGATTGATATTTAATAATAAATATCAGCAAGCAAATAATTATTTTTGAGAAAATAAACTTTTATATTAAATAGAATTTATCATATAAAAAAAAGAGCCTCTAAAAGTAAGCTCTTTTCTCTGATTCATTCAACATTATTAGATTACGTATCCTAGAATGGTAATGAATACATAAATATTAAACGTATCAAATAAATTCAAATAAAGCCTTTAAAATCAAAGAGAAGAAGTTAAAATAAAATTATTAATCAACAACAAATAATATAATAGTTGATTAAGAGATAAAATACCACCTTTTAAGGATCTTAATCAACATTTTTAGTTAAAATACATCTATCCAATCGCCTGATTAATTTGCTCTTCCAAACTTCGCCCCATGTTATCTTGTGCTTTTGCCATTAGAAATATTCGCGTACCATTGCTATCTTTAGCCCATTGTTTACCAATATCATTTTTGATACGAGCATCATCAGCAGTATCTATATGACCACCTTTGTATTCAAGTACAAAAATAGAGCCGTCGATAAGCTCGGCAACGAAATCAGGATAAAAATAGTCTTTTTGAGTTGGCAACCAAAATGATGAATGTGGCTGTTTAGGAATATTCCTTACCCAATGCTTAACTTTCTCATGAAAGTCTAACAGCTGAGCGCACTTAAACTCTTCCGTAATCTTTCCTGAATTAGTTTTCTCTTTCAAATCGTCTATTTGCCCATAAAAGTGTTTCTCAAACTTAAAACTACCCCTGTATGGCTTTCTTACAGGGTATATACCTGCTTTGAACTCAAAAGAGTTATATGTAGTAATAGTTTCGCTTACCTTAAGATGCTCAAATAAGTCTGATTGAAAAGCCTTTTTTCTTGCTAAGCTGAAAAGTCTATTAATCTCATCATTTACAGCTTGTGCCAACTGAAACTGCGCACGATGTAAACTGGTCAAGCTATATTTCTTCTCATGAATAAGGTATGACAGTAGCTTCACAAGATATGCTCTAAGCTGTATTTGAGTTAATCCCGATCTTCTAGTTCTTCTATCTAACCAATTAATCAAGTCATCCTCTGTAATTGGTGTTGGCATATCTTCAAAATGAAGCTGCTTTGTATGCAAACGCTTGTAACTAAGGGACTTCTGTTCTGTATTTATATCAATTTCAAAACTAGTAGCAGTCTCTCTAATACTGAATTGCTCTAAGCTCAGTGGAAAATCAAGTAAATCCCACTCAACACTATCTTCAATGGTTTCCTTATCAGCAAGTTGCCAATCTCCTTCTAGCAACAAACCTAATTGCGCAATGGGTGCAAATGTAGCGTTCCAATTCTCAGGAGCTAATACTGATTGTCTTTGTGCTCTAGCCTCTTCAAAAGAAGATTGTATGCTTTCTTGCTGTTTAGGAGATGCTTGGTTTAGCGCTATATCTTGTAAGCGATCAAAAACTTCATCACTCGTACCCTTCATAATCACTAATGACGAACCTTGGCTAGTTTCATATTTCTTAACCGATGACTGCAGCTCTAACCCTAAGTCTTCTGTTTTTAAATCGAACGGTAAAGGTATTGAGACTTCAGGCTCTTTAGGCTTAGTTGCACTTCCTCCTGCTTCACCTAAACCTAGTTCGGATTGAGCTTTCGGAATCAGAGCTGCATCTGCCTCCCACTTATTAAAGCCCATATTCTCTACCATACGATCTTTTAGGTGAGTGGTAGCTTCAGTTGTATCGTTTGATATAACGTGTGCATAAGCTTTATTCAGCTCTGATTGTGCACGTTCTTTAGCGTAAGGCATTCTTAATACTCGCCCTAGTAGCTGCTCTACATCAGTAGCCGATTTGACATTTTGTAAACTCGCTAAAATATAAGCGAACGAACAATCCCACCCTTCCTTCAATGCCTCTACAGTGATAACAACTCTTATAGGACAGGACTCACTAAATAGATTTATATCTTCAAGCTCTTTGGTCTGACCCGTTGAGATAGCTATCCAGTCCTCTGTGATATTACATTCAGACAATAAGTAGTCTTTAACAGAATCAACGTTTGCCACCCCATTTTTATCTTGAGCTTGAATCAATAAAATTGGTCGAATGTATTCATGCTCTTTTTGAGCCAGTATTTCTAAGTTCTCACGATGAATGAGTGAGTCGCGAATACAGGACTGCCAATCTTCATTAGAATGCTCAGTTAAAACAATGGGTAATTTAATCATGTTTTCCGCTTTAAGTTCAGCGGCAGATACAGAATACAGCACATTGTTATCTTTAGGAGTAGCAGTAAACTCTACTAAACATTTAGGATTAAGACGTTTTAGCGTAGGAAAGAAGCTTTGACCACCTCGGTTTTTATGTGCTTCATCAACAATGATGATTGGTCTATATATATTGAAAAAATTAACTAAGGAATGTTTAACTCGACCTATATCTTTTGTAGTCAAGAACGGTTGATGCTGCAAGGTATCTTCCGTGACTTTATCTAGTTTAGATACTTGATCAGCTGATAAACTTCTAAAAAACTCACTTAAATTTTCGTCGAATGCGTAAGCATTACGCTGATAAGTCTTCTCCTTATCAATATTGAAAGCCTGTATGGTAGTCACTACGACTACACACGAACTTTCAATATCATGCTTATTCAGGGTCTGTAGTGCTTCAATATCACATACTTTTAATCGGTCACCATATTGACCTTGCAAGGCTTTTCGGTAAGGATGATGAGGATTAGATAAGGCTGATAGAGTTTGAGTCCTAATCATATCTGTAGGTACAAGCCATAACACAATAGGCGTATCAGTATTAGCGTATTGTTCAGCAGCAATAGGAATGCTGTGAGCCGCCATCAGCGTCTTACCACCACCTGTAGGAACACGTAAGCATACACTTGGCACACCTTCAAGACGGTCGTTATAACTAACAGCCTCTAAGCTATTTTCAGCAATACATTCCTCAAAAGCAGATTTAGCTCCGAATGAAGAAGCTAGTACAAAAAACCTGTTTAAAGCCTCTAGCGATCTCTTTTGATAATTTTTTAATTTTAAGCTCATTTTTTAATCCTTATTCGCTTGAGTACCGTAAAGAGCATACGGAATTTGCTTAAACTCGATATTTAATGCTTCTAAGCTTGAATCACCAATACGTGTAGCTTCCCCAATAATGATACGTTTCCCTTCGTATGCGTAGTGCTCATCAAGATATTTAAGAACTTTATGAGTTAGTAAATTACCTCCACGCGGACGTTTATCGCCTAGTACATCGTTATATAGTAGATAATAGGCGACTTCGTTATATACCCCTAAGAATGGTGTATTATGCTTGTTAGACTGTAAAGGAGTCTTTGTCTCTAACCACCATACATAACTTGCGAGGTCATTAAACTTAACATCCGAATGCAAAAAACCTTGTTCGTCGAATACAGGTGATCCTAGAGTATAAAAGTCAAATCCACCACCACCATTCCAACCTACATCACTCGAAATACCTGTGTTATCACCATTAATTACTGACTCTAATCTAGGTAGTACGTGGGTTGTGGCATGCTCACCAATCTCTATGCCTATATATTTACGTTTCATTTTATGGGCAGATGCAGCTGTACTACCAGAACCTAAAAATGAGTCAAGAATATAATCTCCTTCGTTAGAAAATATTTCAAGAATAGTTCTAATATACTCTTCAGGCTTCTTTCCGCCCCTAAATGCTACTCCTCCTTCATTTCTACAATTTCCAAAACGATCAGCAAAATCGTAAAAGTTAGGTATCGGAACGTGTTTATGAGTTTGGTCTAATTTCTCTAATGGTATACCTTGATAATACTTACCCTTGGTTGCTCCAGCTCTCTTAGGCCCAGTAAAATACCTATACTCATACATATCATCGCCAATATTGGGTACTCTATATAAAGCGCCTAAGCCATCCTCTTCAACCCTGCCTGTTAAGTAATCTCGAAAGAAGCGACCTGAAGAATTACCATCTAAAATAGTTCCACTTGCCCAAATTTCTTTTAATCCCTCATTAAATCCTTTATCGTGCTTTATTATTTTATAATCACCTTTTTTGAATACTTCTACCTGTTTACCACCCATCATTATAGTTTCTGAAGCAGCAGAGATAGTTTTTATTGAATAGCAAAACTTATCATTATTAGAGCTTAATTGAGGCCTATTAGGCTTTGAAAGATGTGACTTCCTATAAATTAGGAGGTACTCGATTTGCTTATGGTAAGCCATATCTTCTTTTAAAGTTTTTTCAGCATACCTAACTTGTGTATAAATTGTATTTTGGTAGTTTTGTCGCCCGAATATTTCATCAAGCATTACCTTAAGATAAGATCCTTCTTTGTCATCAATGTGGACACACATAAATCCATCTTGAGATAATAGTTGATGTAATAAAACAAGTCGTGGGTATAGTAAAGATAACCATTGGGAATGCTCTAACTTATCATCGTAATGTTCGAAAGCATTCTGGGTGTTGTAAGGTGGATCAATAAATACACACTTAATTTGACCACCATATAGAGGGAGTAAAGCTTTTAACGCTTGAAGATTATCCCCTTGTATAATTAGGTTTTCCTTTGCTTTATCGACATCACCATAAGACTGCTCAAACTTAAGCAAATGGTATGGCACTTGATCAGCAGTTTCCTCTGCTTGATTGCGGTTTACCCAGTCTAATAACGGCATGATTATTCCAATTTGGTTGAATATTTAGTTTTTTATAAGTAAAAGTTCGAACTAAGGTAGTTCTTTAAGTCTATTTGATGTCTTAATCAAGTGCTTAGAGTCTCATATTTGCCCATACAGGCTCTTTAAAGCATAATTAGTACAAACTACCCATCTCTACTCTATGAGCCTAATACAGGGCTATATAGAAGCGTATTAACTATCTTCTATTTACTTGAGGCAAAGGTTTATCTAACTGCTGATTAAGCAAAGTCATATCCACTTTCGGCATCATATAAGCATTATGCTGCCATCTAACAAACTGTTCTAGTAACTTCTCATTCTGACTTTCAAGTCGCTTTACTTTAGCTTCTAGCATGGCAATTTGTTTTTTAGCAAAATCCAAAGTAATATCCGATGTTTCACTATTTTTAGCTTCTTTTAAGCTTTCTTTTCGCTCTCTAAAAGCCTCAACTAATACTTTGTATGCCATTAGGGTATGGCGACTAATTGTATCCTCACCCAATACCTTAGCAAGCTGCTTAGCATACCTATCCCATGTTAACTTACCACTCCAACTATCTAGCTCGTGCAACGCAACTTTCAGAGTTTTCTCTGTAATAATATTTTTAGGCATTTTCAATCCCTAATAGTGATTTAAGTGTAGTTTCTTCAATGTAATCTTCGCTGTTGGCTGTAACCTGTAAATCATTCTGTTCTAGCGCACGTTTGATTGGACTAGGGTCATGGTCTGGTGGAATCCACAAAATAGCTCCTTCAGCCGTATCCTCTGACTCAAGCAATACGCGCTGCGTGCGAATATGTGCCAACTTCCAACTAAGGTGAGTCACCCATCTATTAGCACCAAAATGACCGCTAATTTCATCACGCTCTGCTTTTTTAAACTGAGACTCCACTTGGTCTTCTAGCCTAATAATGCTTTCTAAAGTGCTGGGCATCCCCTTGATACACACATGCTCTTTACATGTCATGCACTCACCACCTTTAGTACAGGGTGACATAGCATAATCATGAGTACACATGCCATATTCTGTAACATCAGCGATACCAATACGGTTTAAACCTAAGTCTGTATAGCTTACTGGTAAATTAAGTTTTATAGCTTGAAGCGCCGTCGGACGTTCATTAAACTCTATGACACTTCTAACTTGTTGCTCTCGCTCTTCGCTAGTTCGAAGATCATAATGACGGTTGTCGTTTATCCTTGCTCGTCCTGCCCATCGCGCTAACTGCCATGCATCCATACCTCCACGCTCAGCGTTAGTGGATAGCCAAACACGAATTTGATGTGAAGTTAGACGAATCTCAGATCCATCTTCGTCTTTATAACCCATTCTTTGAAAAAGTGTTTTAGGCGGATTCCCAAGTTTGTCTCGGATAGCTAGTTGAGCATTTAATTCGTTAACCGTAGGCAGACGCCATGAGAAAGCTCTGACAGCAAACTGATTATGGAACTCGCGATCACGTATAAGGACTAGAGACTCCCATATTGGACGTTCAATTGACTGTAAATTTGGCCAACTTGAGTTTCTGTATTCTTCTAATGTGTATTTAGCTAGCGCTGTATATGTAGGGCTTCCACTAGACCTTAAACTTTCTATCCATTTAGTCTTTCTTTGACCGATATAGTCCCAAGCTTCATCAGAGTGTAGATCTATATTCTTATACAACAACCCTTCTGTAGTAGCTCTTGAGAAGTTCATTGCACATGCAAATTCGTATGCATTTAACTTTCTATTCTCAGAAAAATCATTTGAAGTACAGCAGTCTTCGTGACGCAAGAAGGTATTATGATTTTCGTAGGCAAATCTAGCAGCATCTCGTGCAGGCTGCCCAATCTCAATTAGCCTTCTATGAGCCTCTAAAACAGTTTCTTCAAGGTCTTTAGGAACCCACTTGATTGTATGACCGAAGCCCTTTTTAGCATACCATCTGACACCTAACGCTCCATTTTCGCCTCGGTGAATACAATCAACCGTTAATTCCGAAAGTTCGCCACCTCTTCCAGGTGCAAACATTAGCAGTGCTACAATACTAGACCAATACTTGTCTTCTTGATTATCAGCTTTTGCAAAACTATCTGCCAAAGCTAACATTTGATGCATACTTGGACAACGTGTATCCTGCCATTCTATAGATTCTTTGTCAGTTCTTTCGGCTTTTGCGCCTACTTTAGGCCAAGGATTTACCCATGCCTGTAGTGTAGGTACAAACCTCTTATCCCGAATGAAATCAAGCAGAATTTGAATTTGGTAACCTACTTTATTTCTGCGGTCATCATTAGTTATCCGAAGCGTAGTTAGTTCATTCACCTTACTAAGGACTAAACCGTCAACTTTTAATATATCGGCATCATCATGAACCTCAAACAAAGCATCATGAATTAGGCGTAAAGCGACCATCTTATTAGTAACACTTGAAACAGCTTTGATGCTTTGGTTGTAACGAATATAAGATTTTGCGAAAGATAGGAAAGGTTCTTCTAAAGGATCAAAGTTAGCAGGATTCGAAACTTCACGATATTTTGAAAAGGTCATTGCTATTGAACGCCCTTTTTGTTCGTGTTTCCAGTTATTACTCTGCCAACCGCCCTGATCATCATAGAGCGTCAATTTATCACGACAATCGACAATAAAACTCTCTAAGTTCCTTTTAGCTGTTAGCTCGTCTTTAGGTTGAAAATGAATAACATTAGACATTTACTATTCTCTCCTCTGACTTGATAGCTTCACACATAAGAACGACTTGTTGTACAGCAAGTAGTAACCTGTCTGTTGATTGAATAACGTTTTGTGAAATACCTAGCTCCTCTTGTTTTTTTCTTTCTGCTAAGACTTCCGTGAGAACATTAGTATGAGGAGCTTCTAACCAAGGTTGAAAATTTATGCAGGTATAGCATGCTCTATACCCAGATGCACAAAAGGAATGCGTTCCACAATTACCCACGTTTTCAGAAGCTCTATTCTTAACCCTGCTATTAGGGTCGTTTGCCCTAATAGCATCTCTTTCAGAAGAAATTAGTTTTCCCGCAAATGCCTGCGCTAGCGGCGCTAATATTGGAGCCATCACTTCATCAATCTGTTGGGCAGTTTCTTCGGTGTTTTCTACATAAATACCAATATTTTGAGTATCCGAGTGATCTAATGCCGCCGCTAAAGCAACACCTGTTATTCCTCTACGTGTAAGATTAGTACCTTTTGTATATCTGAACCTATAAGCCGTAAAATTAATAAAATCCCCAGTTCTCTCAGAATAAGCGGTATTTTTAATAGATACTCCTTTAAGCAAGGAGATGGCATTGCTTCTTGTCATATGTAGATAGTCAGGCAAATCATTTAACTTTTTAACTAAATCTTTTTCATCTACTATCTCAATTAGCCTAGATTCTTCTAAAAAAATGGGAATCTCACACTGTATTTTTGGATGCAGAGTAATCCCTAAATTTTTTTCAATTAGCTTTATTGATTCATTACGTTTGTTATTCAAAATAAGGTATAAATCTTCGTTGATTGTGAAAGGTGTAAACTGTTCTCTAAAACCAAATCCACGTTGCTTAGCCCTAGGGCAGTTAATAATATAATCGTGCCCATGACTATCCTCACGGTAAATAATGTCTTTTGACCTCAAAGAGCGAATTTGAACAGTTCGACGACCAGTGAATGCTAGTACCATGAAGAAAGAATACTCTGTGAGGTTCAGTAATTTTGTATTGAATGCATTTGACGCCCAATCAATTAAGGATCCTAACTCATTATGAGTTAACGGCCCAGAATGTGGACATGCTCCTTTAACCGCCTTACCTTTTGCAAAGCCTTTAAGTTTTAATTCATCTAAGTAATTCATTACTACTTTATTAATACCTGCAAAGCGCCACTCATACCAAGATAGTAGGAACCCTTTTAAAGCGCCTAACTTGTGCTCATCAACTGAATCAAGTGAAGCTCTATAATTAGACAAAGCCTCTACTGTTATCCTGTCATCAGTATTGGCTTTCATAAAGAGATTAAAGTTATTAAACATATTGAAGGTATGCATTGCTGAAAGCTCTTCTGCATATCGACACAAAGCTTCCTTAAAGCTATGTTTTAACTCTCTATTCATAGGTGTGAGACGTTTGAAATATATAACAGTGGAGCCATCTAAACGCCACTCATCATTATCAAAATCAAAAGTATATCCGCCTTTACTAATATGTCGTATAGGAACTTTTAATTCTGTTGTTTCAAAATCATCATGGGCTTCTGAATCACCATTATTTTTTAATAAGCCATTCATGCTATGCATCCTTGTGTATAAATTCAGACCAATGCTCTATATCTTCACGCATAACTCGATCTGCTTCTTCCCTTATATGTCTTAAATTATATCCCTCAGCAGTACTCTCAGAACTCCATCCATTAAGATCCTTTCTAATTTGCATCTCTTTTTTTTCGTTTATTGAATCTATGCTTGAGTTTCCTTTTGCTGCTGCATTTATCGCATCTATACGCTTTGAAAGGTTATAATTAAAATTATGTCGAAACCCGTGTCTTGTTATTTCTTCAAGTAAATCTGGGCTAACTGCTATTGCAGGCTTAAGAATACGATTAACAAACGTACTATTAGATATTGGTTTACCATAATAGTTACCACGTTTATGAGTGACAAAGATATAAGGGTGTCCTTTAGCTTTATCTGTAGCAGCACGATTTTCCATAATGTAGCTTTTTAATCGTTCAACGAGAGTTGCACTAACAGGGATTCTACGTTCTCTCGTTTTAGCTACTGGCTGCATTTTTCTAGGGTCTTCAACGGCATCATGACGTCTCACAACTGAAATAGCATTATCATAGAAATCTATGTCATCAATTTGCAACGCTAAGATTTCACCTGCTCTCATACCTGTATTATTCATGACTTCAAATATAATTGCATTGCGTAACTTGACGTCTATACCTTTAAAAGGGTTATCAGGTGAATCTTCTTTCACTATCTCTAATATTCTAGAAAAGGCTTCAGGTGGTGCAGACTTTGAATTAGGGTCAGCAGCAAGACCTTTTCCTTTGTTACCCTTGGGCTTATTAGATAATAGGGAATTATTCATGTTAGTAATTGAAGTTGACACACTCTCATTTACTAGTTTGTTTTTTAGTAAGACTCGGACTATAAAGTCTAAGTAGGAAGCTATATGTGACATTCTATTTGAAGCATGGTTACTAGAAACACTTTGAATAGGCATAAAGTTCGCAGCTGATGCTGACGGAAACCTTACTACGTTGCTCTTTGATCTTTTTAACCAACTCCTTAAGCTTCTACTATCTAGCATACAATGATCACGAATAGAGTAGACATCTTCATTACTTAAGAATTTAGAATCTATAAACTCTTCTATAAGGTTTCTATTGTTTATCTCTTCCCATAGTTTAAGGTGTATCAAATGCCCAAGAGTATTGATAATTGCGGATTGTGTTTGAGAAGGTCTTAGCTTCTCTGTCACATATAATGTAACCCAATAGTCAGGAGTACCATCTGAATCCATTAGCATTGGATATCTTTCCCCATTACTAAATATTAAGTTCTTAATCTGAGCCATGTGACAAACCTTTTAATCAACAATTAATCATGTATGTTATTCATGGATCTATTATAAACTATTTTTATTCTTTAGATATAGAAAAAGGGTCTATTTACATAGACCCTATCTAATTTAATCAACAGTTTGGATTTATGTATTCGTTAAAAAGGAATATCATCATCTACCGGACCGTCAGGCATTGCCGTCGGTTTTGTTTGGGCAGGTTTATTAAATTGGTTCTGCTGTGCAGGCGCATTTTGATTATTAAAGCTGTTTTGGTTGCTACCCTGAGCGCCGCCTTGGTTATAACCGCCTTGTTGGTTATTTCCCTGTTGGCCATAGTTATTTTGGCCACCTTGGTTTTGGTTCTGACCAGCAAAACCGCCGCCCTGATTGCCATAGCCGCCTTGGTTCTGATATTGATTCGAGCCTTGAGCGCCACCAAAGCCGCCGCCATCATTACTACCGCCAGTCGCACCATCAAGCATTTGCATTTGCTCAGCACGAATCTCGGTAATATAACGGTCTTGGCCGTTAGGATCTTGGTATTTACGCGTACGCAAGCTACCTTCGATATAAACCTTACTGCCTTTACGCAAATATTGTGCTGCGATTTCACCTAGACGGTTAAACAATGAAATGCGATGCCATTCCGTCGCTTCTCTTTTTTCACCGCTTTGCTTGTCAGTCCACTGCTCTGAGGTGGCAACCGAAATGTTGGTCACGCTACCGCCATTACTGAATTGGCGAGCCTCGGGGTCTGCTCCAAGGTTACCGATGATGATAACTTTATTAACTCCGCGCATAATATCGTCCTTTTACTTATAAATAATTTGTTTGCCAGCTTTAATCGAGTATTTAATATAGAGTATGAATACTAGCAGTAATATGACTTCACTTTAACCATTTTTCTGTTAAATATCTAGGGGGCTTTGCGCTAAATGCGACAGCTCTTGTCGTGCAGAATCTGTCAATTGCGTTTTATCCAATTTTAAATAAGCGACCTGCTCTTTTGCCATCACGACCAGCTCATCAACGCCGTCTACCGCCAGCATTTGCCGTGACCAGTCTTGGATATTAATATCTTTGGGAATGGTCACCGTGGTGCTTGATAAATACGGTGGATCAGCAATCGGAATAATCAGCAGCAATGCCGCGCCCATAATGACAGCCAATACGCCCCACGCCAGTAAATTCGGCTGGGTTAACAATAAACCGCCCATCGCCCCGCCAACAAAAGCACCAAAGAACTGACTCGATGAGTTTAGCCCCATCGCCGTGGCTTTATTAGCGACTGGCGCACGCTTCGATATCCATGAGGGAATGGTCGCTTCGAGTAAATTAAAGCCCATAAAGTACAGCAACAAGCCTAGAATAATACCAACCCCGACCTGACTACCAAGTGCTAATAATGCCAGAGCCGCGGTCATCAAGGCAATCGCTGCCAAAAATACTTGGCGCATTTTGCGTTTCTTTTCAGCAATAATAATAAAGGGTATCGCTACGGCAAAACCAATAAATAATAACGGCAAATAAACCAAACCCTGCTGACGTACCGATAAACCAAGTACCTCACTAAGCTGATGCGGCAAGATAACGAAGATAGCCGTCATGGTTAAATGCAGGGCAAAAATACCGATATGCAAACGGTTTAAATCGCCAATTTTTAGCACATCAGCCAATTGCTGACCAATCGACTTGTTATCGAGGTTGTGCTTAAGCACGCGTAGCGGCGTCGGTACGAACAATAATAATAACATCGCTAAAACAGCGAAACCAGCGGTGAGCCAAAACAGCCCTGAGATGCCTAGCGAGCCGACCAATAAAGGCCCGAAGGCAAAGGCCAGCATAATAGAGGTAGCAATGGTCAAACCCATGGTCGCCATCGCTTTGGTGCGCATCTCTTCACGCGTCACATCAGCAAGTAGTGCCATCAATACCGCCGATACCGCGCCACTGCCTGCCAGCGCTCGCCCAATAATAACCTCGTAAATATCAGTGGCATTGGCAGCGATGATGCCGCCAATAGCAAATAATATAAGCCCCAAAAAGATAATCGGCTTACGCGGAAATTTATCCGCGGCAAGGCTCATTGGTATTTGAAATAACGCTTGCCCGAGCCCATAAATACCGACCGCCAAACCAATCAGAAACGGCGTTGCGTGCGCATAATTATCACCATACACCGAAAACACGGGCACAATCATAAACAGGCCAATCATCCGTAAGGCGAAGATACCACCGACCCCAATAATTGCCCGTTTTTCTACGCTATTCATACTTGCCTCACTGGTTCATCATTGCTGGTTTATCACTGCGGCTTGCTGGTATTATCACGCCTTTATCAAGGCGTTAGCCTACAAATTAAGCCCACTAGTATAAGTCATTCGCCGTTTGCTTGCCGAAACTTTTATCTTACTGCTGCAGCCGCACGGTTGGCCTCTATTTGCGCTTTTTATGGAGGCGATAATTTTGTTACCAAGTGCATCTAATGGCTCATTACACCTTGAATAATGCCGCTGCCATGACAATAAAGTAAGACGTTGACAAGATACTTGCCTTGACCGTATGGCTGTTCTTAAACTGATTTTAATGATACAGATTTATAGCAAGTATATTGGTTTTTAAAGCAGCCAAGCTTTTAAGAAATACGATATTTAAAATAATAAAATCTAAAGTAGCATGACATAAACAACCAATATTTAAAGAAGCAGTGCTTACAACTAACAATATTCAAAACCGACATTTTTTCGCAAACCATGCGGAAAAACAAAGCTGGATTCAATCTATAACAAAGCACTTATGTTAGTTAACAAACATTTCATTTAGATTGTTTTAATGATTTTAAGGTTAAGACGTAAGTTGGCTTTGAACGTTACGCTTATATAAACCTACATCACTGGCGCTTTATGAAAAAAATTAGCGTATGAAAAACCATTTTATAACTGTTGCTTTATTAAGAAAATTTCGTCTTAACGGCAGATTTTTATAAAGCCATAGCAACTTAACAACCAAATATGCTTTTAACAGCCCTTCCACTAACTATATTTAACGCTTAGATTTTATATACCATTAGCAAATAGGAAACCTATCAACGATGGCACATGACCATATTGCAATACGCGGCGCACGTACGCACAATCTAAAAAACATCGATTTAGACATTCCACGCGATAAATTCGTGGTGATTACTGGTTTATCAGGTTCTGGTAAGTCGTCCTTGGCGTTTGATACGCTTTATGCCGAAGGCCAACGCCGTTATGTCGAGAGCTTGTCGGCGTATGCGCGTCAGTTCCTCTCACAGATGGAAAAGCCAGAAGTTGATAGTATCGAAGGCTTGTCGCCAGCCATTGCTATCGAGCAAAAATCCACCAACCATAACCCGCGCTCGACCGTTGGAACGATTACCGAGATTTATGATTACTTGCGCCTGCTTTATGCGCGTATCGGTACGCCCTTTTGCCCTGAGCATGGCGAGCCAATGGTCGCGCAGTCGGTGACTGAAATGGTCGATCAAGTCATGGCGCTGCCAGAAGATACCAAGATCATGATACTTGCGCCGGTGATTCGTGAGCGTAAAGGCGAGCATACAGTGCTACTTGAGCAATTAATTGGGCAAGGTTTTGTCCGCGTACGCGTCGACGGTGATGTTTATGATACCGATGAGCTACCAACGCTCGATAAAAAGAAAAAGCATACCATCGAAGTGGTCGTTGACCGCTTTAAAGTCCGTGATGATTTGGGTAACCGCGTTGCTGAAAGTTTAGAGACCGCCCTACGCTTAGGTCAAGGTCTAGTCACGCTGCACTTTATGGATGGCAATCCAAAAGAAGGCGGTGACGAAAATCAAGTCATGTCAGCCAAGCATTCTTGCCCTGTTTGTGATCGCGCGGTTTCTGAGCTTGAGCCGCGGATGTTTAGTTTTAATAACCCTTATGGTGCTTGCCCAAGTTGTGACGGTCTCGGTAAACGTCAGTATTTCTCTGCAGAAAAGCTGATTACCCATCATGAAAAATCGCTCAATCAAGGGGCGATTAATGGCTGGGATAAGCGGCACGCCTATTACTTTGGTTTGCTATCGACCGTTTGTCATCATTTTAAAATCGACATGGATACGCCATGGCAAGACCTGCCAAAAGCGCAGCAAGATATCATCATGCATGGCTCGGGTAAAGAGAAACTGACCTTTAATTTTACTGATGAGCGCGGACGTAAAACCAATAAAACTGTGCCGTTTGAAGGCGTGCTGCCTTACTTGGAACGCCGCTATGCCAAAACGCAGAGCAATCTTGTACGTGACGAGTTGGCAAAATACTTGGCGGATACCACGTGTAACGTCTGTGATGGCGCGCGCCTGAATGAGATATCACGCAATGTCCGCGTAGACGACCAAACCATCGCAGAAATTGTTAAGCTGTCTATCGGTGATGCGGCTGACTATTATAAAACACTAAAGATTGGCGGTCATAAAGGTGAAGTTGCAGAAAAAATCTTTAAAGAGATTAATGAACGTCTTAACTTCCTTGTCAGTGTCGGGCTTGATTATTTGACCCTTGCCCGCTCTGCTGAAACGCTATCAGGCGGTGAAGCGCAGCGTATTCGTCTTGCCAGCCAAATCGGTGCGGGGCTGATGGGCGTCATGTATGTCCTCGATGAGCCATCAATCGGCCTGCATCAACGCGATAATGATCGCTTGCTTAAAACCCTCACGCGTTTACGCGATTTGGGCAATACGGTACTGGTCGTCGAGCACGATGAAGATGCCATTCGCCAAGCCGATCACGTGATTGATATCGGTGTCGGCGCGGGCGTTCATGGCGGTCATATCATTGCGCAAGGGTCGGTTGATGACATTATGGCAACCAAGGGCTCGCTCACAGGGCAGTATATGTCCGGTGAGAAACGAATCGAGATTCCAAGTATTCGTCATAAAGCCAAAACCATTGAAGTTGAAGCAAAAGGTAAAGCCGAACCTAAACAAGTACCGATGTCGATTGAGCTAAAAGGCGCAACAGGCAACAACTTAAAAAATGTCGATTTGAGCTTGCCGATTGGCATTATGACTTGTATTACAGGGGTTTCTGGTTCTGGTAAATCGACCTTGATTAACCGCACCTTAATGCCTATCGCTGCCACCCAGTTAAATAATGCTTCAACGCTTATCGCTGATAAGCATGATAGTATTAGCGGTCTTGAGCATTTGGATAAAATGGTCGATATCGATCAAAGTCCGATTGGCCGGACGCCGCGCTCAAACCCTGCGACCTATACCGGTGTCTTTACGCCAGTGCGTGAGATGTTTGCGCAAACCCAAGAAGCGCGCGCGCGTGGTTATAAAGCCGGCCGCTTTAGCTTTAACGTCAAAGGCGGACGCTGTGAGATGTGTCAAGGCGATGGCCTTATCAAAGTTGAGATGCATTTCTTACCGGATATGTATGTGCCGTGCGATACTTGTCATGGCAAACGCTATAACCGCGAGACACTAGAGATTCACTATAAAGGTAAAAACATCGCTGATGTGCTTGACATGACGGTTGAGGATGCAACTGAATTCTTCTCAGCGATTCCAGCGATTCATCGTCGCCTGCAAGCGCTGATGGATGTTGGTCTGAGCTATATCCGTTTGGGTCAATCAGCGCCAACGCTATCAGGCGGTGAAGCGCAGCGCGTCAAACTGGCGCGTGAGCTTGCCAAACGTGATACCGGACAGACACTGTATATCTTGGATGAGCCAACCACTGGTCTGCACTTCCATGATATCGATAAGCTGCTGCATATCCTCCACACCTTACGCGATAAAGGCAATACTATCGTGGTCATCGAGCATAATCTCGACGTCATCAAAACGGCGGATTGGGTGATTGACCTTGGCCCTGAAGGTGGTAAAGGTGGCGGCATGATTATCGCTGAAGGCACGCCTGAAGAAGTAGCGGAAGTGAAAGGCTCGTATACTGGTGAGTTCTTAAAACCGATGCTTAAGCAAAAGATGAAAGAAGTGAGTTAATAGAAGTTAGGTAACTATTGATGAATAAAAAAAGGTTATTCTTATAAGAATAGCCTTTTTTTAGATTTGGTTTGTGACCTTAAAATAAATAGTGCTTTGAACGGTACACCATATCGCTCAGTATTCAAGCTTTATAATCTATCAAGATAAGTCCATGTTGAATAATCAAAAACTTTCATCTTATCTAATAAATCTTTCAACCATTCTGTTAATGACTCAAAAACAACACGAGTCTCATCACCTTCATGGTCTTGATGTATTATCTGACCAAAGTTATCCTTTGATATATCGATGCAAGTAGAGTTACCAGTACCATCATCAGTAAACGGTACCCAACTTTTCTTCCATACTTCATCGTTAATATCTCCGTCTTCTAGCTGACTACTTAGCTCCTCATACCAATCCATTATTTCTAATATTGGCATAAGTAGCTCGTGCGTTTCAACATGGAAAGGAATATAGGGGGAGCTAATTTGACCATTATGCCATTTATAGAGTATTTTGAACTCATCAGGTAGTTTAGATTCTACAAAATTTTCCATACTTTCAAACTCAGAATCTGTCGCTGGTGGATAGAAAGTATTTTTAAATTTTGGGATTTTTTCTTCTAGAAGAGCATCTATTTCTTTAATTACTTGTTCCATAATTTATATCTCTTGGTTATTTTAAAATTTAAAATTACTTATTCTAGGTCAGCCAAGATATCTAAAATCCAACACGTTCAGATTAGTTCTCACACATCGACACCAACCTACATTATCTTAATTATAGTTAACTTTCGATTCACTGTAGGTTGGGCAGAGCTTGCGACCCCCAACATTATAACGTAAGATAAATGATCAATTATAACTTATAGAGCGATATAAAATATCGCAGACGCTATTAGCAAGTCGTGAGCTAAATTTTAATCGTTTTTTGTTTTTGTTTTTGTTTTTGTTTTTAAATAGGTACATTCCTTGAGTCCGATTAATGAATTGCCTAATAACATAGCAACGTGACTACCTATCCACAGCCAATACCCTGCAACATACCTTGTAATTATACTCCTATGTCCTGCCTCATTAATAACTACCTTATCAAACATTAAGAATGACACTGCAATTAAAGTAGATAATAAGCTCAATAAAAAAGACGCTTTACGGTGCTTAATAAATAACCATGCTGAAATTAATAACGGATTAGCAAACCAAGCAAGCGTCTCATTACCCCCAATAAACATTCCAAATATGCCAAAAATAAAAGCCATCATTGAATGCATACAACCTTCGGCAGTACAGTATGCTTCTTGATTTAACGCCAAAAGCATCAAACCAATAGATACACCGAGCGTTATTTTTACTAAAGTACTAACTTTCATTAACTATCCCAAGAACAATTAGCTCATAAATTAATAAAAATTGCGACACTCGAAAATACAATAAGGTCGCGTTGTTTAAACAAACTCCCTCTCAACATTCATCACCCGCGCATCTACCGTCCGTTCTATTTTTTCCTCGATTTGGCTGCATTGCGACTCGACCTCACGTTTAGAGAGCCCAACAATGACAAACGTCCATTCGCTGGCGTCATGCCGATCACGCTCGCCACTCTCGCAAACCGCGACACTTGGCGTATTGCCAAATGAGTACAGCTTGCCACACCTAGCCCTTAAGACATAAGATAACCATCAAATCAGCCACTTGTACATATCCTTTTGCAAAAAAAAGATAAGTCGTTTGACTTACCTTTTGTGGTAACATTTACTTTTTTGAATACTTACTGAGTTATTTACGTTTAATAGTTCTAGTAGTAGTGGCGTTAGTAGTTACTCCAGTAGTTGCCTTAGCAGGTGCTTTAGCCGCCGCTTGATAGACTGGCATAACTTCAGGTAACAGGGCCTGAATTTTAGCGATACGCTGCCCAGAGTTTGGATGCGTAGACATCAAAGTAACTATCGCATTGCTACGACCATTGGCGGCCTCCATTTTTTGCCATACTGCAATTGCAGCTTCTGGATTGTAGCCTGCCTGTGCCATCAAACGTAAACCACCAGCATCGGCTTGTGATTCTTGACTACGAGAAAACGGCTTATCAAGGCCGTAGTCACTAATTAAACTCATTGCCTCAGCATTTAGTCCTGTTTTTTCCTGTATCGCAGCACCACCTAATTGAAGCGCTAAGCCGGTCAGAATTTTTTGCCCAGCATCTTTTTTACTGTGCTCAGATAATGCATGGGTCATTTCGTGTCCCATGATCGCAGCAATCTCTGCATCTGTTAACTTCAACTTTTCTACAATACCGGTGTAAAAAGCCATTTTACCGCCAGGCATTGCCCAAGCGTTTAATTCAGGTGAACGTATAACTGTAACTTGCCAGTCAAAAGGAACACCTGTTGTATTAGCACGAACGGCATAAGGCTTCATACGATTGAAGACATTTTTAACTCGAATAGCAGTGGCAGAAGTATTATCTACTGCGCCTTGACCATTGGCTTTAGAAACCACTTGAGAGTAACTTTTAGCCGCATTAGTATTTAACGTAGCAGTATCGTACCCTGCCATATCAGCTACAGTGGTACAACCTACTAAAGTTGTAATAGTAGTCAAAACTAAAGCACTTTTTATTTTATTAACAGTTTTCATTAAACGTCCTAATTGGAAAATACAGGCAAATGAAATAACTAAATTAAAGTCCATAAAGTGCGCAAGTTGAGGAATTCATTATCTATCCTCATATCTTGTACGACCTTAATTAATAGCAATATATAACTATGCATGTAACTGAGCTGTAAGTAATGTTTCTAAATTAATGAAAGAGATTATCATATCAAAGAACAAATGTCTATCAGTGAGTTAAACTATAGTTAGTTTTTCGAAAGTCGTAATCTCTACTTAAGCTATATTCGAAGCATCCAACTGTATTCTTTTAATCATGGCAACTGCTTAGTTAGACTGTTGAGATAAGTTTTACCTAAACAAACTCCCTCTCAACATTCATCATCCGCGCATCTACCGTCCGCTCTATTTTTTCCTCGATTTGGCTGCATTGCGACTCCACCTCACGTTTAGACAGCCCAACGATCACAAACGTCCATTCGCTGGCGTCATGCCGAT
This sequence comes from Psychrobacter sp. UBA3483, assembly GCF_002377905.1. GTDB lineage: Bacteria > Pseudomonadota > Gammaproteobacteria > Pseudomonadales > Moraxellaceae > Psychrobacter. The sequence continues at coordinate 41,975 of NZ_DFQS01000033.1, forward strand.
CACGCTCACCACTCTCACAGACCGCGACGCTTGGGGTATTGCCAAAGCGTGCGTGCAAGCCGCCCATCCGTTGGCGTTTTTCTTTGAGTGAGCTACAGCCAGGTAGTGCGAAAGTCAGAGTTAAGATAACGATATGCATGAGTTTTCCTTATTAAAACCAGTCACACTTCATGGTATCATCAAGCATACTTTTTGTAGGGTAAAAAGGCTAATATTTACCCTTCTTCCTATAAATGCCAATTTCACAACCTTGCTAATAAAAACCAAATTAAGAGACTTATCCATGACCAAACATTATGATTATATTTCCATTGGCGGCGGTAGCGGCGGCATTGCTTCAATCAACCGCGCAGCGAGCTATGGCAAAAAATGCGCCATTATAGAAGCCAACCAATTGGGTGGCACCTGCGTCAACTTAGGCTGCGTACCCAAAAAGGTCATGTGGTACGGCGCGCAAGTGGCCGAAGCCATCGAAAAATATGCGCCTGATTATGGCTTTGACGTCGAGGTCAAGGGTTTTGACTTTCAAAAACTGGTCAATAGCCGCCAACAATATATCGAAAATATTCATCGCTCTTATGATAATAATCTGGCAAAAAATGGCGTTGAAGTGATAAAAGGCTTTGCCACATTTGTTGATACTAACACCGTCGAGGTCAATGGCGAGCTGATTACCGCCGACCATATCTTAATCGCGACAGGCGGTCATCCGATTCTCCCTGACATCAAAGGCGCAGAATATGGCATCGATTCTGATGGCTTTTTTGCGTTAAATGAAATGCCAAAACGGGTCGCTATCGTTGGCGCTGGCTATATCGCTGTCGAAATCGCAGGCGTGCTCAATAGCCTCGGTGCTGAGGTGCATCAGTATGTGCGTCAACATTCGCCGCTGCGCTCATTTGACCACACCATCGTTGAAACCTTGCTGATAGAGATGGAGCAAGACGGTATTCAGCTGCATACCAATACCACACTCACTGAGATTCATAAAAATGAGGATGGTAGCCTGACGTTATGTACTGAAGATGGTAGCCTTGATACGGTAGATTGCTTAATTTGGGCGATTGGTCGCGCGCCCTCAACCGACAATATCAACTTGCAGGTAACCGGCGTTGAAACGACTGAATTTGGCAAAATTAAAGTCGATAAATTTCAAAACACCAATGTCAAAGGCATTTACGCGGTGGGCGATATTATCGAAAACAGCATTGATTTGACGCCAGTGGCTATCGCTGCCGGTCGCAGGCTTTCAGAGCGCTTATTTAACGATAAAACCAATGAGCATCTCAATTATGATTTGATACCGACGGTCATCTTTACCCATCCTGCTATCGGCACGATTGGCTTGTCTGAAATCGACGCCGTTGAGCAGCATGGCAAAGAAAATATCAAATGCTATAAATCGACCTTTACTTCTATGTATAGTGCGGTGACCCAGCACCGTCAAAAGTGCGTGATGAAACTGGTGTGCTTGGGTGAAGAAGAAAGAGTGATTGGCTTACACGGCATTGGCTACGGCGTCGATGAGATGATTCAGGGCTTTGCAGTGGCGATAAAAATGGGCGCGACGAAAGCTGACTTTGATAACACGGTTGCCATTCATCCGACAGGTTCAGAAGAATTTGTGACCATGCGCTAGTTTTTACAAACTGGGCTAAATTCATAAAAGGCTACCTTTAACGAGGTAGCTTTTTTATTAGACGTCATTAAGGCGTTTTTCGTTTTCCATATAAATCTTCATTTATCAAGGCGGTTAATTATCCAGCGTCCATTCTCCATTGACTTGATAAACGTTAAATATGGTTTTATTAGTTCGGCTATTTCCCGCAATCGTCTGAGTGATCTCAGCAGTACAGCGATAAGTATGCTCACCTTTGACGCGGTTACAGTTGATATTCTCGACACTCTCAAGTATTGGCATCATGTGCTCCATTAGATTGCTTATATCTTGTGCCATCTTATTGTTCTTATCACTGCTCGCATTCGCTTTGGCAGCCTGCATTATCTTGATACCTTCTTCATATTGCGCTGCAATCAAGCGCGCAACCGTACTGTCAGGAGGCGCTTTAGAATAGCTGACAAAAAATAGTGTAAAGACGATGATTAACGCCAATTTTTTAAAATCTTCCACCTTGACCTCCTGTTATGCTGATAGCGTTTTTCAAACGTAAGAGGCAGATAATTCAGACAGCACAATCACGATACTGCTATGATGCGTTTAATAATCACCGTTGCGAGATGCTTGTGTGGCAGATGTATTTTTCTATATTACCGATTGGTCTTGGTATCATGACCTTGGTCGCAAGCCTAATCGGCTTGTTTGCTTATTTGATGTCCAATGATAATGCCACGCGCTTGCTGGGTTTTAACTGGTTTAAGCGTTTGATTATCGTGGCATTTCTCCTATTGAGTGTCGGTTTATTTATGACCTTTGGCAGCTTTTGGGGTTAGTGGCTTTTACGTTAGTTGCTCTGGGGTTCATTGCTTTGAGGTGAATAGCTTTAGATTTAGTAAAACTGATTGACTTATAATTAGCTTACGAGTTTTTCTAATTCTAATAACTCTAAATCTTGGCGCTTAGGTTCGCCATTATTGCCATCGACGGGAAACGGCATGCTATTGCCATTTAACTGATAACCGCGGCGCTGATAATACGCCAAGAGCTCTGGTCGATGACTTAGAATAGACATCGTTAAACGCGCAGGGTTTTGAGCAGAAGCTTGGATATTTGATTGTAAATGCCGCTGCGCAAACGTCTCTGCCGCCTGCAGTATCTGATGACCGACGCCAAGCCCTTGTAGCTCAGGCAAGACGGCAAACATACCGATATACGCTTTTTGATTACCAGCACGCTGATTTGTAGTAACTTCGTCTTTTATATCGACCGCGATACAGCCTAATAGCTCACCTGTTTCTTTTCCGTCACGCTCACCTGTCGTGGTTTTTGGATAAATAAAAACGTAATGCTTGGGGTCATTAATGACAGCCAATAGCTCGTCCTTGGTGGTGCGAATACCGCCGACCAAATCTGCTTCATTGGTCCAGCCTGCCGCTTGCCGATAACAGCGATTGAGCAATTGCTCGAGCGCGTCGATATCACTTACTTCAGCTTGACGTAAAAATACGGTTGTTTTGTTTAAGGCTTCTTTAGTAATGTGGTCTTTATTCATAGCATCGGTTTTCCTTTTCCGTTCATAGCTTATAAGTCATATAAAAAGCTGGCTCGGATAACCAAGCCAGCCTTTATAATAATACGTATCCGTTTTTACTACTAGCGCGATAACGCATGGGCTTGCTCGATAATATCAAACCCAGCATTGATTTGCGCGCGCGTTGGCGCGTGACCTCGGCGTAGTAGCTCAGAGAAGGCAACCAACTCTTTATCACGGCCAAGTGAGATAGCAGCACTTGCACGGGTGTTTTCTGCTTCGTCATCAAAATAGTACTCGATACAGTCGAACTTACTCGGCGTGCCGAACACAATGCCGTGGTCAGGCGTTGCGGCATGACCGCTATAGCGTAGGCTATTGCCGTACTGTGCCGTCCAAAAAAATGGAATACGCTCGGCTAAAGAGTTGACATTGTCTTCATTTAAGATAGCAGCGGCCGCGACGATACCGTGCTGCAACGCCACGCGCCAATGCTCGATACGCATACGACCCATCTGATTGGTGGCTTTGGCAATATCGCCCAGCGCATAAACGCCGTCGCGCAGCTCTAAATAATCGTTAACTTGCACGCCATCAGGATCGTTGACCTCGTATATTATTTCGGTACGCGGTGCCACACCTGTACCCAATATGACCATGTCGGCGTCAATTTTGTTGCCGTCATCTAAGATAACCCCGCTCACTGTGCCATTATCTTGCGCTATCTCAGCAACGTTGGCACCAAAGGCGAAGTTCACGCCTTTTTCTTTATGCAAATCAATCAGAGCATCACTGATACTTTCGGAGACGATATTGCTCATTACCCGAGGGCTACGACCAACGATGGTAATAGAAGCGACCTTCCCCGCCTCCATTAATGCTGACGCCACCTCCATACCGATAAAGCCGGTACCGACGATTACCACCTGCTTGTTTTCACTGGCCTCTTTAATGTCTTTGGCATCATCCATACTACGCAGTGTATAGACTCCCTTGGCATCTGCGCCTTTAAACGGTGGCACTTTTGGCTCAGCGCCTGTCGCCACCACTAAGAAGTCCGCCGTTTGCTCTTCACGTTTACCGTCTTCGCCTTTTATTATGATGGTACGCGCGTTTGATAATACTTCACTGACAGTTTGGTTTAAGCGCAAATCGATATTATTGTTACTCGCCCAATCCGCGCCGCCAAGCATCAAATACTTCTCGTTCATTTTGCCAGCCAAAAACATCTTGGATAATAAAGGACGATTATAAGGCGCTTTATCATCTTTACTAATCATCGTAATCTTGCCGCCATAGCCGCTATGACGCAGTTGATTGGCAGTCATAAATCCCGCACCGCCGCCGCCAATGATAATGGTATGGGTGTCCGTCAGCTTGTCATTTTCCACACGCTTATCTATCTTTGCGGCGGTATTGACGGTAATGCTATCGCCCTCATCGCTCAGCTCGTATTGCGTCAAGCCGCGCATGGCGACTGGCTCCAATAGGGTGCCGTCGCGACTGTCAAAAGTACCGTGATGCCACGGACACACGACGCGGTTACCGCAGCGCAGCCCCTCACCCAAATCTGCGCCAGCATGCGGACATTTACCATCGAAGGCGCTAAACTCGTCCTCATCACGGGTGATTAAAATGATACTATCGTCATCCTGTTTATAGGATTTCATGCCACCATTTGGGATGTCGGCTTTGCTAATGGTGACGGTTTGAATCCTTGCCTTACTCATAAGTTATCCTTAACGGTTATTATTAAAATTTATTATTCCCTGCTGCAAACGTATTTTTTATCGGCGGTTTAAATAAAATATTAACGCCAAAAATACGTGATTAAAAAACCAGATATCTTGCCAGATACTTTGATACTAGCAAGACCCATTGCCAGACGCCATTTTTTTATATACTGACTGCGTTGCAAAACGTAAACTTACCTTTACTCCCTCTTTAACGTTTTGCTCTTACCACTTTTTATCAATACAAAAGATACCTTTTATGACTTCTCAAGACGATTTTGCTAACGACTCATTTAATAACGATTCTCCTAATAACAAACCTTTGGCTGATAAAACCTTTGATACCTCAAATATCGATATTACCGCCGCCACTGATACGGCCAAATTGCCACAGCCGACGCAGCCGCCTTTAAGGCAAGCGACCTATAAAGCCCATGCCACAGATTTTGTGGTCAATGAGATATTGCCGCTCGACTTTACGGGCGAAGGTGAGCATTTATGGCTGCATATCGAAAAGCTCGGTATGAATACCGCCTATCTGGCTAAACTGCTATCTGAGTGGGCAGAGATTCCATTGCGTGATGTCGGTTACTCGGGGCTAAAAGACCGTCATGCGCTGACGACACAGTGGTTTAGCCTGCGCCTACCAAAAAAGCAATTACCAGAGTCTGAATTTGCTCCAATTGATATCGGCGTTAATGAATCGCTTACTATCCTTGCACAGCAGTGGCACAATAAAAAACTCAATCGCGGGACCCACCGAGCCAATCAATTTATCATTACCTTGCGTGACATCCATTTTGCGAACACAGAGACGACGCCGTCTAACAAAAGCGACAAGTATACCGTCGAGCAGCATTTGGCTCATATCAGCACAACGGGCGTGCCCAATTATTTTGGTCCGCAGCGCTTTGGCCGTCACGGTAATAATGTTAGAGAAGCATTGGCGTTATTTGCGCGTCCTGTACCTGAAAGTCTTCCGCAACCCAAAAAGAGCAAACGCAAGCAGGCGCCGCGCGAGCAAAACAGCATGGAATTGTCCGCGGCGCGTAGCTTGATATTTAATGAGATATTGGCAGCGCGGGTGCGCGATGGTAGCTGGAATACAGGGCTTGCCGGTGAAGTCTTTAATTTGGACGGCTCAGGTTCGATATTTGCCAGCGAAGTAATGGACGACACTTTGCAAGCGCGACTTGCCAGCGGAGATATTCATCCAACGGCGGTATTATGGGGCGTGGGTAATGATAAAGTCAGTGGCGCAGCGGCTGCTATCGAAAATGATATCGTACAGAAAAGTCCATTGTTAAGTCAGTTGGCAGCAGGCTTAGAGAAGCGCGATATCAAATCCCAACGACGCGCGCTAAGATTACCGATTGAAGAATTAAGCTGGGAATGGCAGGACGCAGATGATGAGCCGAGATTGGTGCTCAGTTTTACTTTAACGACGGGCAGCTTTGCAACCAGTGTGCTTTCAAGCTTAGTACAGAACTTAAGCTCCTCGTCAGCCACTAGTTAATCATTAGCTAGTGGCATAAAGGACGGCAATTTTGTCTTTTTCTGCCGCGAGCATATGATTGGCACTGACCACTTGATTACGACCGCGGTCTTTTGCTTCGTATAAAGCTTTATCGGCAATACAAATTAAGCGCTGACAAATATCGCTGGGCAGTTGGGCTTGCAGTATTTCTTTAGCAGCGCGCTTTCTTCTCTGCGAAATCCTTTTTTGCGCATGGGTTTGTTGTGCACCTGCTTGGCTTGAACTGTGCGAGCCACCCTCTTGTCTACGATCCCCTTGCCTACGGTTTTTACGCATCTCCAGCGGGTGCGTACTTGCCTCTAGTGCTAAGGCTTTATACTCATTTTGGATACGCGCACGCTCCTCATGCGTCAGCGTATAAACGCCTAAGCTGGCAGTAATATAAAAATCGGCACCATCATCGCTCTTGATGACTTGTTGGGCGATATTTTTGCGTAGTTGCTTAGCAATAACCATCGCGCGCTCATGCGTGGTATCGGGCAGCACGATTAAAAACTCTTCGCCGCCATAACGACTGACAATCGCCTCTTCTGATAACGATTTTAATAGCGTTTGGGCAACCTCAGACAAAACTTGGTCGCCGACATCATGTCCATAATTATCATTGATATTTTTAAACCAATCTAAATCCAATAAAATCACGCTAAAATCTTGTTTATCGCCCATCGCTAGCAGTGCTTGCTGCATTTGCGTCAAACCGTAACGGCGGCTTTTTAACTGAGTCAATTCGTCTTGATTGGCATACTGCATGATTTCAGCTTTACTGTTATCCAATATCAACAGCAGGGTGCGAAACATATAGATGATAAAAATCGCCTTTGGCAGCGCCATATAAATATGGGTGGTGCGCCAAAAAAACGCTGATGAAGAACGCAGTTGATTAAAAGTATCCCAGCTGAGCGTACCGTTTTGAAAGATAGAAGCAGAAATGGCGTTTTCGATTGCCGCCGTTTCGCTAAAGGTAAGATAGCTATAAGTATCTAAGGGGAAAGAAGTAATCGTCATTTGACGCAGATTGGGAATGGTAAAACCAAAATAAGGAATTAAGGTAACCAAAAAAATCAAAGCAATATGGGCTAAAAAGGCCTTCCATACATAGCGCCGCCGTATCAGCATCATCCCAAGCATCGCGCCACCAACCAGCGAAACTCCAGCGACCAAACTGCTATGTCCCATGACTAAAATCACCACGGCAATATAAAGGCTATAAAGCGTGATCATGATCGCTTGCCATTTATATAAGGAGCCTGTATCTGTTCTAATGGGCGATGCTCGGCTGACCATCCAAAAAAAGAATAGCAGCATCAGCGTCACCCCAGTCCATAAAGGATAGAGCAGATCCATATCTATATAGGAGCCATAAAGGTCTTGGCGCCACCAAACAAACACACACCATAGCCAATGTGAGGTGACTTCTATTAACACAAACAGCGCCAGCAGTGAGGCTCTATCAGCTGCTTGCCACTCGAAAATCACTCGCGAGAGCTTTCTATAGCCTAGATGAGATATCGATACAGCCATAATGGGCTACCGCAGATAGTGAAAGTTATTGAGCCAAATCAAACATAAAAATAAAGAGCATGACTTATATTAGACCTAAACTGACGTAGTTAGTGTGGCAATTTTTCCTTTAATTATCAATCCCTTTAATTCATTTATGCCTTGATAGCTGATTTTTTATTTTACCTTACTTACTATTGTTAAGAGATAGCCTATTTTGGACTAAGCCAATGCCGCAAACGACTGCCAAACGCCTTGCTGCTCAGGATTCAGGTTTGGTACGTCGCCCAAACGTCGCCACGGCATATTACTACCATGAAAATCACTACCGATAGAAGCGGCAAGCCGATGTTCAGCGATACTGCGATCGATCATTCGACGCGTACTGATAGGCTCACTAGTTGAGGGTAACTCACAAGCATCACCGCCAAGCTCGGCAAATTCTTCGATCAGTTTACGTACGCGGGTGGCAGACAGCTGATAGCGCGTTGGGTGCGCAAGTACCGCCTTGCCACCGCAAGCATGAATCAGCTCGATACCGCGCTGCATCGTTAATGCTTCAATCGCCACATAAGCAGGCTTATTATCGGCCAGATATTTATCAAAGGCTTTTTGCACGGTTTTTACCTCACCGCGCTCAAATAACACTTGCCCAATATGTGCACGCCCTACCGCCTGTGGATTGCCGCCTGCTTTATCGAGCACCGCTCGCCATAGCTCGTTATAATCAATATCTAATAGCTCACTGAGTTTTTCAGTGATACGTCGACCGCGTGTGGCACGGCTGTCTTGCAATTGCTGCAAAGTCGCATGCATTTTATCCAAATCGGTAAAATCAAGTCCCAACACATGGATAATTTTATTGGTGGATTTATTTTTACCATAACCGCCACTAAGCGTATGCTCGCAGCTAATCTCAACCCCATTAATTAATTGTATATCATAGGCCGCCGCCGCCGTGCGTGCCTCGTCAATACCCATCAAGGTATCATGATCGGTCAGCGCCAGTACATGAATGCCAGCGTGATGCGCGCGCTGTACTACCTCGGTCGGTGCATAGGTACCATCAGAGCAAGTACTGTGGCAATGTAAGTCGATTTTCATAAAGCAGGGCCTTAAGGTGTTGAAGGTTTTGTGCATGTAGATATGCTGTCACTACTGACTATATTATCAGTAAAAAATGGGAAATGCGGCGAAGACATGGCATATCAACAGTATATCGAGGCCATATCGGACGATTATCAGGTTGATTGCTTTTTTTTGCGGCGGTAGACGTGTAAACTACCCCTTACGTTTTTGTTGGACATCCTATTTGCTATGAAAGCCTTATTAGACTTCATTCCGTTGATCGCGTTTTTTATTGCCGCGCGTTATAGTGGCATTTTAGCGGCTGCAGGCGCCTTGCTTGTGGCCACTATTATTATTTATGCCATCCATTTTGTGCGCCAAAAAGGCAAATTTGATAAACAGCAATGGGTCGTTTTATTATTAACCATCGTCTTTTGCGGTGGGACGCTGCTATTGCGTGACGACATTTACTTGCGCTGGAAATCGCCTATCATCAACGGTATCTTTGCCGTTACGCTATTGGTCAGTGCCATCATCAATAAGCCACTGATGCAACTGGCGATGAAAGAAGTGTTTTCACTGACCTTGAGTGGCTGGAAAAAACTGACCGTCGCTTGGGCACTGTTTTTTGCCTTTATGGGTATTTTGCATTATATCACGGCATTTACGATGTCTGATGAGGCTTGGATTAACTTTAAAACTTATGGCTGGATTCCAATTATGTTGGTATTTGTGATTGCCCAATTTGCCGTATTAAAAAACCATCTCAATCCAGCATTAACCGATAAAACCACTAAATAGAAGCTATTTCAATCATAATATAAGACTTAAAAATATAATGAGACATATTATCATTATTTTTTATTCTGGTTATTAGCGCTTTATACATATTATTTACTTGAGGAAGTCCCATGTCCTTATTTGCTATTATCGGCCACGATGTTGCTGGCAGCAGTGCCCAACGTCAGGTAACACGCGCCGAACACGTTGCCCGCCTGCAAGTATTACAAAGCGAGCAGCGACTCATTATCGCAGGTCCAACGCCCATCGAACACGGTAAAAGCGAGATGTCAGGCAGCTTGATTATTGCTGACTTTGACTCCCTTGATGAAGCGCAAGCATGGGCGAGCGCTGAGCCTTATCTGCGTGATGGCGTCTATAGCCATGTAGATATCAAGCCGTTTGTGCAGACCTTACCTGAACCTACTGACAGCGCAGCAGATAAACCAGCCGATAAGGTAACAGCATCGTGATTGAGCGGGCATTTTCATTAAATAATTCTGTTTCTAATCACGTTACTCATCATGTCGCTCATCATGATATTGCGCGCGTTTTTGGCCGTGTTGCTAAGGTTAGTGTTGCTAGCCTATTGTTGCTTGCTAGTTTATCAGTACAAGCAGCGCCAACTGTGACCAATGCTGATCCTGCGGCAGGAACGGCTACGCTAGCGCCTAACGCTGTATTAGCGCCCAATACTGTTAGTCAACTAGTGCTACCAAATAGTGCCTCAAATACGGTGTCTACTACAGCACCGAACCAAGCTACTAGTGCTCAGCCTGCGACCAATATTAGCGACACTTTAGCCGCGCAGCTACAACCATCAACTAAAGCGCTCTCTGAAGCCAATCAAGAATTGCTCAGCCGTAATGCCCAGCTTCAGCGTCAAGTCAATGACTTACAAACACAAGTAAACGTTTTAGTATATGAAAGCAAAGGTCAATTGTTTTTATACGGCGCATTTACGGTGTTAATGAGCTTATTGGTTGGGATTTTTATTTCGTGGTTGGTGTTTGTGCGCCGCGAGCGCTGGTAGCAAATCCTCTATAAGTGTGATGCTTTATGTCCAAATTTGTGTCTAAACCTAAGTCTAAATCTGCTATATCTAAGCCTACCTCTTCCGCCGCGCATAAACCTTATAAAGCCACCAAACTCCCTAAAAAACCCGCACCGCCAAACGTGATTACCCCTGCTAAGATTGCATGGCAAACCGATGATGCTGGCAATCAAGTGCCAGTATCAGGGGAGTTTGGCGATGTCTATTTCTCGCACGCTGATGGCTTGGCAGAATCTCGCCATGTATTTTTAGCCCATAATCAATTACCCGTGCGCCTAGCAAACCTTACCGACAAGCAATGCTTTACTGTTGCTGAATTGGGCTTTGGTACGGGCTTGAATTTTTTGGCGACATGGCAGCTTTGGCGACAGCTTCGTGCTAAAAAGCCGCATTTAACAAGCGCGCGCTTACACTTTATCACCACTGAAAAATACCCCATTGTGCTTAACGACTTAACGCAGATACTCGCTTTATGGGCACAGCGCGCCCCCGAACTTGCTGAATTGATTAAAGAACTTTTAGCAAACTACCCACCGCTGATTGCAGGCTGTCATCGACTAAATTTTATTGACGATAATATCACGCTTGATATTTGGTTGGGCGATGCGGGCGATGGTTTGGCAAGTCTGGCTACTTTTGATAGCTTAGCTACTTTAAATACTGAGACTGCTATCAATCGTCCTTATATTGATGCTTGGTTTTTAGATGGTTTTGCGCCCTCTTGTAATGAGAGCTTGTGGGCGGAGTCGATTTTTACCCAAATGCAGCGCTTATCTCGCACTGGCACCACTGCTGCTACCTATAGCTGTGCCGGTATCGTTAAACGTGGCTTGCAAGCGCATGGCTTTAGCGTTAAAAAGGTAAAAGGCTTTGGACGCAAGCGTGAGATGTTAACGGCGGTGATAGCCGACAATGCTGAGTCCTTGCCTGATGCTTTAGCACTAAATGACAATAACAATATTTGCGTTTTGCCACACCCTCATGACCATACTCCTAATCATACAGTGGTGATTGGCGCAGGCGTTGCGGGACTACTTACGGCTTGGACGCTGGCCAATCGCGGTGTGGCTGTGTCGATAGTAGATAAAGTCGCGCCGCTTGCTGCCGCCTCTGGCAATCCGCGCGCCCTCCTCGCGCCAAACATGACGCCCATTCACCATGTCTATGAGCACTTGCACTCTATCGGTTATCTCTATAGCGGCAGGCTGTATCGTTATTTTAATCGGCAAGCAGCTCTGCAGCAAACGCCACCGATACTTGAGCAAACAGGCGCGTTAGACTTGCTAATCAAAACCAATATCGGCCCTGTGCAAATTGCCGATTATCCCAATGAAATGGCAACCACGGTTACGATTGAAGAGGCGCGGCAATTAAGCGGCTTAAAAACTAAAGACTTAACGGACAATTTATATTTACCCCAATCTGGATTAGTCAATCCACAAGCGCTAAAAACGCTTATTCTTAAGCACTCAAATATCAATTATCAGCAGCTTAGCGTTACTGATATCAAAGAAACTGCAGATAAAGTGACGGTGATTGGTAAGAAAGAAAGTGGCAGTAACAATAATCAAATTATTACTATCTGCGCTGACAATGTCGTGATTTGCGCCGCCTATGAGAGCCATCAACTAGACAAACGTATCGTTGAGTGCCGTACTATTCGCGGGCAATTATCTTGGTTTATGCCCACTGACGAGCAGGTAGCTGGTCTGCCTAAATTACCGCTCAAATATAGTGGTTATTGCGCGCCCTTTATCGGACAAAGCGGCGATGCTAAGATAAATAACATTCGCGAAGGTAAGCCTCAGTTTTTACTGGGTGCCAGCTTTGTAGATGCTGACGCCAGCATTGATATCCGTGAAGAAGAAAATCAGCAAAATTATGACAAATTGCTTGAGGATATTCCTGAATTAAGCGATATATTGCCAGATGATACTAGCGCATGGCAAGCGCGCGCCGGTGTACGCACGCAAACGATTGATTATCATCCCTTGGTCGGACGACTTGCGCAAAGCCGCCGCATTTGGACGCTCTCCGCGATGGGTGCAAAAGGTTATGCGCTAGCCCCGATATGCGCTGAAGCATTAGCAGATATGATGCTTGGCTGCTTTACGCCTTTATCCGCTGTTACCTTAGCGCGACTGTCACCCAATCGGGCGCGATTGCATAAAGCGGGCTAATTTATTATTTTAATCATTTATTTTATATAGCTTAAAATAGGCTATTCAACTAACTTTTATGAATATAGTAAAATATTATTCACTATCGTTCTGATCACGACTATCTATTCTTGATTTAACAGAACCAAATAGTGACTTTCCTGAGTCTGTCTTTTGATTCGATATTCTGGCGGTATTATCATCGCTAAGACTATTCGGTGAAATTAATGCACGGATTTGCGCTTCATCTCGGGTGTTCTTTTGAATCGTGACAGCAGCAAATAAGCTCATGGTAAACGCCATCATATAAAATCCTTTTTCACTCAAGCTTAAACCGCTGGCATTCATCAGCCCAATAGCAATAAGTGCAATGGAAACCGCCAACGCCGCCCAGCTTATTAGATAATATAGATTGGTGGTCGGAATACCTTCTGCACGGTCACGCAGTGTTTTTTGTAGGCTGATTGCTGAATACAATCCCAATGCTAAAATAGCAAAGTAATAACCCTTTTCATTCAGTAGCATACTTTGTGCATTCCATAAGCCCATCAAATACGCCAAGACGCCTACCAGCATCACCGCCCAAGAAGTACCTACATAAGCGGTCGTCGGCTTATATGCCGCTAGCTGACTTTTTGTAATTGTGTCATTATCCATTATTGTCCTTAACTGCTTATCCATTATTAATTGTTTTATCGCAACGCTTGCCAACTAGTGTTTTACCTTGGGGTAAAATAGCACAAGTATGTTATGTTGTGATACACAAATATGCACAGAAAAATGCGCGCTTTTTTATATTTATAGCTTTTTATGACAGAGTATTGATATGTCTTTTTTTACGCTACTTATTTTACTCAGCCTTATCATTATTGTACCCATCTTTTTTATCATAAAAGAGAAATCTCGTCGGCTGCAAATTGACTCGATCCATAGGCATAAGCAATATTTAGCGTCCGCAAGTAGCGCCTTGTCTGAAAGCGAGCAAAAAGTGCCGCAGAACGACAAAACAGATGGTCTGACTGTTATTAAGTTTACCGCGCAGCATCCATTTATAAAATACCTCTATGCTGAACAAGTTCCTGAGGCATTTCGTGCCATTATGGACGATATTGGACAACAGTATGAGCGCATGCACCATACGCAAATTACCGAATCACAGCTGTTTACTCTTAATAAACTTATAGAGATACGCATACCCGAACTGATTCATGATTACCTCAGCCTCGACCCGCATTATGCCACTACTGTCATTATTGATCGTGATAAATCTGTTACCAGTTATAGTATGGTATTAGAGCAGTTGCATTCTATTTTGGACTTTGCACAAAAGCTAAACATCCAAAGCCAAAGTGGCGTCGTTGATAAACTGCTTGCCAGTCGTCGCTATTTAGATGATGTCTACCAAGAAAGCGCAACCAGTAACGATTTATTAAAATTAAAGTAAAAACTAGCCCATACCTTAATCAATGGATAGCTGTCTATTATGAAAACCGATATTTTTACCTTAGTGAAATCAAAACCATCACTTAAAGCGCTTTCTATTGCGTTCTTAAGCCTATCCCTACTAAGTGCTTGCCAAAAGACGCCAGAACCTGAAACCGCCGAAGAAACTGCTGCTGACACAAGCACCCAAACGACATCCGTAAGCTCTAATATTAATGCGCCTAAAATTGCTGATGAAAATACTGCTAAGCCAGCTAATACTTTAGAACAGGATACAAGCTTAAATGAATCAGAAAACGAGCTTAGCGCAGCGGATACTTCAACAAATAGTGCTGCGATAATGCCCAATCCAGAACAAGCCATCAAAGGCGCGCAAATCACTGATGTTAACTATCGCAGCGCCAGCGGTGAGACGTTATTTGTCATTTTTGAGACCTCAGAAAAAGGCGTACTTAACGCTATCGTCAACCTGCCCAATAAACCAAAAATGACCTTGAGTGCGCTAGAAGGCCAAGGCAATAACCCTACTTACCGCTCAAGCGATGGCAGTATTCAGCTGGTCAGTCATGGCGGTGGTAGCAGCATTGACCTTATTCAAAATAATAAAACAACAAGCTTTGAGGCCATTAGTGTAGAAGCAGAAGTCATCACCGAATAATGTTATCAATAAAAACTTGGCTTAGAATCTGTTAAAGACAATAAAACCCGCAATAAAAAGGCGGCAAATATTTATAATATTTGCCGCCTTTTTGCTCTGCTTTACCTTTAGCCAAAACCAGTGGTCTTGCTAAACAGACTGACCAGCCAGCTTATCATCGCCCATAAGCCCCAGCCGATAACCACAATAACGATTAATCCCAATAGGTCAGGAATGTGCAGATATAACCAAGCAACGACAGGGTTGCGCCAAAAGAACGCAAAGCGGCTTTGCTGCTGCTTATCTTCCAATGATTGATGCAAAAACGGTCGATCCATATGCATGGTTTCGGTGATGCCATATTCATTGTGTAGATGCTCGTGCACGATGGTCAATGTCTTGCGACTAGGGCGAATAAATATATCAAGTACGGTACCAATACCAGGTACGATACCAACCACCATATCAATCAGCGCCAGCCTAACCGCTGGGGTCATTTTATGCGCAGGGACGCCCAACTGCCGACCTAATATAAAGGCATAGCTTGTTAGTGCCAATCCTGCCAAATCTCCCGCCAGCGGAATGGTCGACAGCGCCGCATCAGCACCCATGCCTTGCTTGGTAAAGGGCACCCGTACGAGGGAATCCATGGTATTGGCAAACTTAGCCAGTTTACGCTCGGTCGCGATAACCTGCTCACGCGTTAACCCATGCTCAGCAAGCTTTGCCTGATAATCGATAACAGGCGCATTAATAGCAGCACCCTTTTTCGCTTTTGACTTTGAGAGCTTCTTAAAGTTATCCATTAAAAGTCGTCCATAAACACGCGATTGCGATAAGAGCAAAGACGTAACGCCCTACCCATATATTGGCTAAAAACGCCTGAAAACAGGCCAGTGCTTGACGACTGGCACAAGCGCTGTTTTGCTTGGCAAACATCATCGCCACGAGCGCCAAACCAAATACTGGTATCACGCCTACACTGGTTGGCGCAAAGTAATGCCACATAACCGCACCCATAATAAGTAAAAACGCGGTTTGTAGCAGCGAGATGATAATCACATCGTGGCGACCAAATAATATTGCTGTTGATTTGACGCCAATTTTTAAATCATCCTCACGATCCGCCATCGCGTACTGGGTATCATAAGCCACTGTCCAGCACATATAAGCGATAAACAATAGCCAACACCAGATATCAGGCGCGCCTTGTATCGCGACATAGGCCATCGGTATTGCCCACCCAAACGCTGCGGCTAAAAACACTTGCGGCAAATGGGTATAGCGCTTCATAAATGGATAAACAAACGCTAATATAACGGCGCCGAGCGACCAGTAGAAAACAGCAATAGGTAAAAAGAACAGCAAACTGGCACTAAGTAATACCAATATTAAGAAGGCAGCAATGGCTTCTTTAGCAGATAAGCGCCCGTCCGCTAATGGACGGCCTTTGGTGCGGCTGACATGACCATCGACTTTACGATCAGCAAAGTCATTGATTGCACAGCCTGCCGCGCGCATAAAAATCGCACCTAGCGCAAAAAGTGCAAATACCTTTAGACTTGGCAAACCTGCCGTTGCCCCTTGCTGCTGCGCCTGACCCATAGCCGCCAGCATTACACCCCAAAGCGTTGGCCAGAGTAATAGCTCTATACCTACGGGTTTATCAAAGCGCGTTAGTTGCAGGTAGGCTTGTAATTTGTCGTTAAATGTCATGGTTTTTTATTATCATCTATAGGAATTTTATATACTTTTTTGCAGGCTATGGAATCGGATGAACGAATTAGTGAACTACTGAATTTGTTGCCATAAGTTGTTGGCTTCAATGAGCGACAACTCAGGATATTGCTTACGTAATGCCTTAATGGATGCCATCTTATTATTTTGGCTAAGCTTTGCTTGCTGCCGTAAGTAGTCCATTTGTTCTTTTGGATTCCTAAGCGCTTTTAGGTGGGCTTTGAGCTGTAAAACTTCTGTTCGCAACGCAATATTCATCAGTAATAAGCCTGCACCAATGACCCAAATTATAATCGTTGACATCCTTTTCTCCTGAATCCATTACTATTAAATCCACCACTTCTAAATCTTTGTATTCTAAACACTCAAACTGATTCACTGAGCCCATTCATTATCATAAATAATAGCCATCAAACAAAGTAACCATCAAAACGTACCGCTTCATTATGCCAGCTTTCACTCGGTTGTTGATTTGCAAGTAACGGCGCAAGCTGCGGGCGCTTGACGACTACGCGGCCTTGTCTTTGAGCATGTTGACTGACCACCGCTTGCGCACTTTGTAGCAATTGCAGCTCTTCTTCTGAAGTTGGCGGGCGAGCCAACTGGTGCAAGGCTTGCATATGCTTGCCAACTTTTGCGCCTTTACCCGTTTTGCTATCTTGATAGCTGTCTTCTGGAAACATAGGATCCAGATATATTACATCAACTACTTTCGCATCATTTTCTTTAATAGCATTGACCGACTCAGCTTGTAGTTTTGCAAAATAACTAAGCGCATCAGTATTGATAATCTGTAGACGGCTCATCAGCTTTTGCCAATTTGGCAGCGTACTCATACGCTGCTGTTCAGCTAACAACAATAACGCCATCAGGGGCTGCTGCTCAAGCATGGTAACTTGAGCGCCAGTACTGGCCAATATCAAACTATCATGTCCAAAGCCTGCGGTCGCATCAATGACCGTGCTATCCGATGTAATTTTAGCAGCTTGTAATAATAACTCAGACTTACGCCCTGCACTTACCACCCGCCGTTGTAGCTTATCCCATTCAGGTGCGACACTGAGACCATCACTTAACCATGAAAGTTTATTTTTTTCATCTAATAGAAAAATAGGCTGGATAGAATGCTGACTTAATTGCTGACGACGTTTTTGATTGAGCTTTTCGCTAAATAACTCAATGTTTAGAATAATAGGCAATTGATGTTTCACTACCAGCGCTTGCAGGCTGGCGATTTGCGCTTGTTGGGCTTCATTAACATAAAAAAGCTGGCAATGCATAAAGTCGCTTGATGTTTGTTGCAAACTGCTCATGATTGCCCTCCCTTTTAATGTTTTACGGTTTAAAACGTTACCGTTAACCCAGTTGAAAATGATAACGCCACATCGTTAAAACTTAGCCTGCCATCTGATAGCCAAAACCCCAAGCAGCAATCAGTACTAATACGCCCGTAACAATACGTAGCCAAGCAAAGATTTTAAAGTCACGACGGCTCACCCATGCAACCAGCAAACGAATACAAAGTAACGCCACGACAAATGACACCACGGTGCCGATACCCAATACCAGCCAGTCTTCGCTACTGGTCAATACATCATGATGCTTAAGCAAATCTAATAATGCCGCGCCAACAATGACAGGTATGCCTAAAAAGAAAGAAAATTCCGCTGAAGCTTTGCGTGAGACGCCAAGCCAGAGTGCGCCAATGATCGTCGCACCTGAGCGTGAGGTTCCGGGTATCAAAGCCAGACACTGCATCAAACCAATCATTAACGCAGTTTTTAGACTGACGTCTTCTGCTTCTTGAGCAATAATCGTTTTAGGTCGATTTTCGACATAAAATATCAGCAGACCGCCGACAATCAGCATAATCGCTACCACGATAGGATTAAACAAATATGCTTTAATCTCGTCTGCAAAGGTAAAACCTACAATCATTACCGGAATGGTCGCAACAATTAAGCTTAAACCAAGCTGCCTTGGATTACTCATACCTTCTGCTTTACCGGTCAGTAGCCCCATGAGCGCTTGCCATAGCCTGCCCCAATAATCATAAATGACCGCTAAGATAGCACCAAGCTGGACTACCACCACAAACAAATCAACTTTTTCCTTGGTCCAAAAGCGCATCAAATCGGCTGATAAAATCAAATACCCCGTACTAGAGATGGGTAAAAACTCAGTGATACCTTCAACGATACCCATGATTAGCGCTTGGATTAATAACAGTATATCCACAGTTGCTTCCCTAAAAAAACAGCGCTAGCCGCTGTTCTATATTGTTGTTGCTTTTATAATCGTTTATACGTAGAAGTACAAAGTACATTACTTGCAAATCATCATGTAAGAACTATGCCTTACCTTGCTCTTTTAGCGTTTTCCATGCTTGATTGCGCAAGTACTTGGGTAAGGCATTAGCGGCATCGCTACCGCCTGTCTGTATGAATTGAGCGATACCCAATTGTCCAATCACCACCGCATCTGGCCAAACCTCTTCCTGGCATACCTGTCCATCATGTGCTTTTAATAGCGGCGCACCATTACCGACGACAGGAAGACTGGCAGCGGTTTGGCTGTCATAATCAAGTAAGCGCTCGGTATCTTCGCCATTTTCTTGCACAACAGGCTGCATAATATGGTCTATTAGTGCATATTGCCCAAAATATACTTGCTGCATACGCGCATCAAGCGCACTATAAACTTGGGTCAAACCATATCTTTGATACGCACACTGAGCAATGGCTTGTAAGCTAGAAACCCCCACACAAGGAATATCGTGGGCGACAGATAAGGCTTGCACCACCGCTGTATTGATTCTTATACCGCTAAAAGCACCGGGGCCACGGTTGAACATCAATGCTTTTATCTGCGCCAGATTAAGCTTAGCTTCAGATAGAGCCGCATCAATCATCGGCAAAATATGCTGAGTTTGCTCACGTTTACCTTGTTCGGTATGACTCGATAGCACCTGACCATTGGCATCTAAAATCGCGATCGAACACTGCTCAAATACGGTATCCATTGCTAAAAACATCATTACCTCGGCTTATTTTCTTAATACCACAAAACATGCGCTCATCAATCAGCGCCTATCATAGCATTTAGGATAAAAGAATTTTATTAATTTCTAAATTTTCCTATGTCATCCATCAATATTTATGCAAATACGCCAGACATAAAAAACCCCAAAACTATTTCAGCCTTGGGGAATTTGTTAAAAAGTAAAAACGACACTAATCCAAATCGTTATTCATTAAAAGCGCGTTTTAAACTTCTTTGGCGCTTGGTTCTGTAGCTCTTGCATCTGTTTTTGCATCTCTTCAGTGCTCGTCATATTGTTTGGATCCAGTCCCATCTGCTTTGCCATCTGCGCGGGATTCACGTCTTTGGCACCGCCTTGCTGGCCGCCGCCAAATAACGGACCGCCGCCACCAGCACCGCCGCCGCCCATTAAGCCTTGCATCGACTTCATCATTTTACTGATACCTTCAGGCTTAGAAATCATTTTCATCATTTTTGCCATTTGTTTGTGCTGCTTGAGCAAACGGTTGACGTCTTGAATCTCGCGTCCTGAACCTGCGGCAATACGGCGCTTGCGGCTTGGGTTAATCTTATCGGGATTCTTACGCTCAAACGGCGTCATTGAATTAATCAATGCTTCCATTTCACGTACTTTTTCTTCAGGCTTAGCATCTTGAACGGCTTTTTGCATATCAGAGCCGCCCATGCCAGGCATTTTATCTAAAAAACCTGCCATGCCGCCCATACTTTTCATTTGTTGGAACTGGGTCAATAAATCCTCAAGGTCGAAATCACCGCCCTTTTGCATCTTTTTCGCCATTTTTTCGGCTTTATCACGGTCGATCTTTTGCTCTACTTCTTCAACCAAACTTAAGACGTCACCCATACCAAGGATACGCTGAGCGATACGCTCAGGATGGAACAGCTCGAGCGCGTCAAGTTTCTCACCGCGACCTAAAAACTTAATCGGTTTACCAGTAATGGCGCGTACAGACAATGCCGCGCCGCCGCGAGCATCACCGTCGGTCTTAGTTAAGATAACGCCGGTCAATGGCAGCGCGTCGTTAAAGGCTTTGGCAGTATTGGCCGCATCTTGACCAGTCATCGCATCGACGACAAATAAGGTCTCAGAAGGATTGACCGCCGCGGTCAACGCCTTGATTTCAGCCATCATGGTTTCATCGATAGCCAGACGACCAGCCGTATCAATAATCAAAATATCTTGATATTGAATTTTAGCTTCTTCGATAGCGCGGCGAGCGATATCAATTGGGTTTTCGTCGCTACTTGAATTGACGAACTTGGCATTCACCTGACCTGCCACTTGCTCAAGCTGTTTAATAGCTGCTGGGCGGTAGACGTCAGCAGAGACCAGCATCACCTTTTTCTTATGACGCTCTTGTAAGAATTTCGCCAATTTACCAGCGGTGGTGGTTTTACCTGCCCCTTGCAAACCAGCTAGCAGATAAACAACTGGCGGTTTACCCGTCATTTCAAGCTGCTGATTGGCACTGCCCATCATTTCGGTCAGCTCGTCATGGACGATTTTGACAAAGGCTTGTCCTGGCGCCAACTCTTTCAGCACTTCTGCGCCAAGCGCCTGCTCTTTGACACGTTTGACAAAATCACGCGTCACTGGCAGCGCGACGTCGGCTTCTAAAAGCGCCATGCGTACTTCGCGCAGCGTGTCTTTGATATTATCTTCGGTCAACTGCCCAGTACCGGCGATATTACGCAGGCTCGATGATAAGCGTTCGGTTAAGGTATCAAACATAAATAACTCTCAATTAAAATAATTCTTAGTGAAAACAATCTTTGATAAAAGCAATTCTTGGTAAAAGCGGTTCTTGATAAAAACACTATGACAACAATACGTCGTCAAATTTGGTTCAGCGTTGCTTGCTGATTTATATGATTTGGCGATGCTACAGACTATTAAGCAGTATTATATAAAGACAATGATAAAAAGTAGCATATTATCAACACTATAGCATTAAGAAACCACAAAGCTTATAGTCGTTTTGCAAATGGCATTTTTCTCGTAAGCGCTGCGGTGCTACAAGCGCTATAATCAATCCGTAAGATGGCGCTCAATTGCTTGCCATTTTATGATAAATTGGATGATTATTCTAATCATTCTGATAATACCATTTTAGCATTCAATTGAGCGGCGTTTTTGCGCTCATCATGAGATGAGGTTTTTTATCTTGCAACTTGCATTTTTACTGGCTGGCATGGTTTATATTTTGGTCAGCATCTACATTGGTTGGGCGCTGATTCAGGATAAACCTATCCACAAGGGCGTAAGCTTAGGTTTATTGGTCGTCGGCATGCTCGCACATGCCGCACTACTCTATCCGCATGTGGTCACGCTTTATGGGCTAAATTTCAACTTATTTAATACCATTAGCCTGATCAGTTTATTTTTCTTATTTTTCTACGTTATTTTTAGCTTATATCGCCCTATCGTCAGCCTCGGTATTTTAGCCGCACCGACCGCCTTAGTCGGGATGATAATCGGTCATATCGGCCGCGCGCCTTATCGTCCGATTACTGACATCAGCGTCGGGTTAGAGGCGCATATCCTACTATCACTTGCTGCTTATTGTGTGCTGCTGATGGCAGCGCTGCAAGCGCTATTTTTACGACTACAAATACGCGAGCTGAAACACCAGTCGATTCATCGCTTTTGGGTCAATAAACTGCCATCCTTGCAGAGTATGGAAAGTCTATTGTTCGACATGCTATTGGTCGGCTTTGTGTTGCTCAGTATCGCGCTTGGCATTGGCTTTGTTTATGTAGAAAACCTGATGGCGCAGCATCTTGCCCATAAAACGGTATTTAGCGTGTTATCGTGGCTGTTATTTGGCGCATTATTATTGGGTAATTGGCGCGCAGGATGGCGCGGCAAACGCGCTGCCAACATGACCATTTATGCATTTATCCTATTAGCAATTGGCTTTGTCGGTAGCAAGTTTGTGTTAGAGATGCTGTTATAAATCCAGTGCTGTAATAGTGGTAATGTGATTAAAAAAGGCCGCCAGTATGGGTATTTAATACTGGCGGCCTTTTTTACGCTCTTATTTTGGTTTAACACCATTTTAAAAAAAGCGGTGGTGTTCTAAAAAGTATGC
>NZ_DFQS01000071.1 GCF_002377905.1 Psychrobacter sp. UBA3483
TTTTTATTTTGAACTGACTATAGAAGAGGGATAGAGTAAGTAGATACAGAAGGCTGTGCGTTAATATCAATAAATAAGATATCACTCATAGCTTATATATAAATTCAGCCAAACCTTTTTGAAGTCGTCATTGCTGTCATGCAATTTATACGTTCAATCTTTGAAAACGTCTTGATGTTTGAATAGGACACGATGATTCCTCCGTAGGTTGTGGCCAATGTCAGAGCAACAATAGCAGATTAATTGGGATGATGTAGCGCCTATAAAATACAAGCACTATAAATCAATGAAAATATAGTAACGATTTAAAAAACAAAGTCAATAATTAATTTAATCTATATGAATTTTTATAGAAAACGTAACGCTTGTTAAAAAATCACATTAAACATAAACCTGATTATTTTTTAAGACAAAAAACTATTCAACACTTCAGCCAATAACGCCGCGGCAATTAAAATAAATATCACCCCGCAGCCGCGATTTAGCCATGCCAAACGCTCACCAACATCGAGCCAACCCGCCAGCTTCTTACCGCCAATGGTATAAATCAGTTGCCAAATCGTCTCGCTCAAAAACAGCCCACAAGTCAGCATAATATACTGCGGCCACAGCGGCGCGCTAAAATTAATAAACTTGGGGAAAAAGGCGGCAAAGAATAAAATCGCTTTTGGGTTAGACAGTGATACCCACATACCCGTTCGAAACAATAACCAATCGCTAGGCGGTGCTTTGACAGCAGCGCTTGAAAGCGAGCGCGGCATAGGCTTATCTGCCATTTCTATAGTCGCAGTCAGCTCTTTATGAACTTCTGTACTCAGCTCGCTGGCATCACTCATCAAGCTGCTACTGGCACTATCGCGCCACGATGCAACACCCAAATAAATAAGGTAAATCGCACCAACGGTCTTGATTACTGTCAATAACCATGGCGATTGACGACTGATAACATCAAGTCCAAGAAGTGTGGACAGCAGCAAAATAAATAATCCAAGGCTTAAAC
Source organism: Psychrobacter sp. UBA3483 (assembly GCF_002377905.1). Taxonomy (GTDB): domain Bacteria; phylum Pseudomonadota; class Gammaproteobacteria; order Pseudomonadales; family Moraxellaceae; genus Psychrobacter. The sequence continues at coordinate 1,001 of NZ_DFQS01000071.1, forward strand.
CTGCCAGCGTCCATAAAGTACGTTTTACGCCATAATTAAGGCCATATTGGAATGCCAGTAGCATGTTTGGACCGGGGGTCGCTGAGATAAAAAACGTACTTGCAAAAAATACCGCAAACAGATGCCAAGACATCAACGAACCCCTACTTTTTTATAAAAATTTAAATATTTCATGCACCATGTTGAAAAGCATGCGCCATATTGAAAAAATAAACACCGCCATAAAGACGGTGTATGTCATGCGCATCTATATTGCCATAAAATTGCTTGTTGACTATTTTATCAGCTGATAGCGCAGCTGTTTAGCAGCTTTTGTAAAAAATCATCACAACGTGCTATTTCACTTAGTGCCACATATTCATCAGCTTTATGCGCCTGCTCAATGCTGCCAGGACCGCAAATAATCGTTGGGATGCCGCTATTGGTAAATTGTCCACCTTCAGTTGCATAAGCGACTTTATGACGTGTATCGTCGCCGGTCAGAGCGATAATTAATGCTTGTAGCTCAGCGCTGTCGTTATCGGTCATCGCTGGTACACTTTCTTCTTGTAGCAGCTCAATGCCGGTATCGGCAGCGCGTGCTTGCATTTGGGCGCTGAGCTCTGCAACTTTTGCCGCAATTGGTGCGAGGATATCGTCTTGTGTCATATGCGGCAGATTACGATAATCAAAGGTAAATTCACAAAGATTGGGGACAATATTGGTCGCGGTACCGCCTTTTATCGTACCAACAGACAATGTCGAATAAGGCACATCAAACATGCCATCGTCATCGTCGCGCTGGCTGATTTCTTCTGCTAAAGTATCAACATAACCAATCAAACGACTGGCATAGCTAATAGCGTTAACACCTTGGGCAGTCAATGACGAATGCGCAGACTTGCCATGGACACGGCAACGGTAAACCGCGATGCCTTTATGCGCTACTACCATCGTCATGTTAGTCGGCTCGCCCACGATACAGTAATCAGGCATAATACCGCGCACCTTCAAATCCGCTAATAGCAGCGGTGCGCCCAAACAGCCCACTTCTTCATCAAACGACAATGCCAAATGTAATGGGCGACGCAATTGACCTGCGTTAGAGAGTTTTACCGCTTGCGGCAACAGTGTCAACGCACAAGCAATAAAACCTTTCATATCGCAAGCACCGCGACCGTATAGCTTGTCACCACGAATGGTCGCGGTAAACGGCTCTGACATCCAGTCTTGTCCATCTACTGGTACGACATCGGTATGACCCGATAGCACCAGACCATGATTCACTTCATCGGCATCTCTTCCCGCTGGCACCGTAACGAATAAATTGGCTTTATTTTTAGCATCATTAAAGGTTAAATCTACCGTAAGACCCAATTGCTCGCAATACGCTTTCACATCGTCAATCAATGCCAAATTTGAATGGCGACTGACCGTATCAAACGCAATTAATCTCGTTAGCCAGTCAACGCTGTCGGTGGGATAATTGCCAGTAGAGTAATAATCACTAGGCGTTTCTCGTTCTGCAGATTTATCATGATTTTTTAGCGTCATAAGACTTCCTTATCGTACTAAGATAAAAAGGCACAGCTTTTTTAATAAGCGTAATAACGAAGACACGCCCTAGCCTTTTTAAGCAGATTTTTTATTTAATTTTTTACTTATTTTTTTGAAATGAACGCTGTTGCAGGGCTTTGATTTCTTCATCCAAACCCGCAATCGGACCTTCGACTGGTACATTCGGCGCGACTTCTTGAATACTTAATGAATGGATGGGCGATGTTGAGATGACCCCCATCTCATCCATCCATGTGCTAAGCTGTTTTGATGAGCTGATATAGACGATACGACCCAGACCCGCCCACGCATGCGCCGCTGAGCACATCGCGCAATGCTCACCCGAAGTATAGACCATGGCTTTTGCCCGCGCTTCAGGGGTCATATTTTGAGCGGCCCATTTAGCCACAGCAATTTCAGGGTGGTAAGTGGCATCAACCGTATTGGCACGATTACGATCTTCTTGTAATATATTGCCATCGCCATCAACCAACACGCTGCCAAACGGCGCATCGCCCGCCTCCAAAGCTTCAGCAGCAAGCTCAATGCAGCGGCGTAAATAAACCATCCCATTATCAGTAGTCATCATCGCTTCCTTTCTCTCATTTTTTCAGCGCTATCTAATAGCCAAGTGTCCGGTGCCATTTGCATGGCATGAAACGTGACTACTTCTCATTCTATTTATCCTATCATATTAATTATGATGGGCGTTTCTGATTCATCACATCAACGACCGGCGGTATCGGTTTAGGCAGCTTACCTTCTGCCTGTAGCTCTTTGGTGGTTTTAGCATCGATAGCCAAGCCAGCAATTAGGGCAATATCTTTTACAGGTTTACGTTGACGCGTAGCAAAACTGACCGGCACCATGCGCGCAAATTCAAAAATATGCAGATAAGATTCTTCGCCACCTTCGAAATCTTCATCATCTTCTAATCGAATCGCACCGATTTTTGCCAAATCTGACAGCATCTCGTTTTCATCGCTACTCAAACTACAGTCGGTAATACCAAAACCGGTCATAAAGCCATTTGCCCACTGTTTCAGCGCTATCACGCGCTCGTACAGGTCATGTTCATCATCTGGTACCAGCGGCATATACGCATAAGCATCGTCTTTGTCTTTTAACTGAAAAACGATGTCTTCTGCCTCTTCGGTGAGTAAAGTTAATGCGGCATCAGGCAATGGCGCAAAGCTCAGCTCTTCAAACACCTTTGCCCATACTGGCTCATCAGGTGCGTTGCAGGCGGTCATCAGCCCTGTCATCAAGCCGTGTACCTCGCTTATAGACACGTCCGTCCAGTCATCAAACGCGGCCAACCAAGTATTCCAGCCAGAGATATTGTCATTCATAATAAAGGTCCTAGTGATTGATTAATAGAGGTAAATATAAACAGACGCCGCACGATGGTATTCATAAAGCGGCGATTGTTAGAAGTCATGAAACAAAGCGCCATACAATTACTTTGTTGATATAGATATTATGCGGTCACCTATGGCATTATTAAACGCAGACAACAAAATTCATTCACGCTTACTTGTTAAGGATAAAAACTGACTATGTATGACCAACTCAAAATATTAGAAAAAATGGTACTCGACATCAAAAAACAGTATCAGCTTGTCAGTGCTGAACTTAGCAGCCTCAAACAACAACCAGTGACTGACCCAAAAGAGCTCGCCGCGCTAAAGAACAAGCTCGATAGTAGCTATAGCGAGCGTGACGGTGCCAAAAAACAATTAAATGATCTTGATAAGCGCTATCAAAGCCTTGCCGAAGCCCATCATATGATTGGCGAAGAACAAGACAAATTAAACAAGCAGATTGAGCAATTACAGCACCAAAACCATGCACTGCAGCAGCGTAATAATGAATTAAAACAGCAGTATAGCGATATTAAGCAGCAAAATAGTGACTTGAAGAAGAAAAACGAATTGGCCGCTGAGCGTACCCAAGTGGTCTTACAGCGTTTAACGCGTATTGATCAAGCAGAAGGTTAAGCAGACGTTAATATTCACCATGCTTAACTTGACCAACCTTGCTGATTAACTTTATCTATTAAGCATTTAGGTTTATCAGCACTATATTTATAGCAGTGACAGCTAATTATTCACTTTAATGACACATATTGTAGGATTTATCATGACCGATGACCGCGCAAACCCTCTAGAGCGTCAACTGCAAAGCAGTCAGACTCACAACATTCAACCCAAAAACACTCAATCAACAGCCACTCCAGCAAAAGACAATCAAACACAAACCACGCAACCACAAAAAGCCATGCCAAATAATTCGAACACTCAAAATAGCAGTGCAAACAACAATGTAAATAGTAATGCAAATAGCACGGTAAGTAGTAGCGCTGCTAAACCTGAAAGCGCCCCTGAGCCGCAAATTAAAAAGGTCGATGTAGCGATTGCTGGCGTAACCTACCCTATTTTTTGTCCCGTACATGAACAAGAAGAGCTGCACTCGGCAGTTTCTTATATCAACGACTTTGCTCTAAAGTTAAGAAAAGAGGCACCAGGTCTTAGCCAAGAAAACTTATTGGTATTATCCTGCTTAAATTTATATGAAAAAATTCAAACTTATGAAAGAAACGAAGAAGATCGTCTACAACAAAGCAAACAGTCTGACGCCTTACTCAATAAAATTATGCAAGATGCGCATTCCATTTTATAAATTTGCAATGATATTAAATCGCCATTAGGATATTAAAACGATAAGCGCTTAGCTCATGAGAGCTAAGCGCTTTTTTAAATGGTGATAACCGCTTATCGACTTATGATTGACGACTTATGGCTTACAAGTTAGGCATCTGCTTGATAAGTCTTACCAGCATGAAAGTCTGCTTGATGCTCATAATTGCAAAAGAACAATGCTTTATTAGCGGCCATATCGTTATTACTATTTAAAGTAGGTGTAGGTTCTAGCACACCGCGATACTCAGCCAAACTGTTGCCACAAAAATCACACTGGCGCGGCGTGGTCACATCGCCCTTTTTCGGCATCATGCTTTTTGGCGCACGCGGGTACATAAACTTATAAAAGCCCCACATCACAGCCCAGATAATAAGAATTACAATAATAACGGCCAACACGTCAGTGCTCCTTTGGATACGTTCTAAGACATTATAAACCTAACGCTGTAGAATAAACGCATAAAAAACTGGCCACATGTAGCCAGTTTTTTATCTCGTTAATAAATTAACCGCATAGATGCTTAAACTAACGTCGGTTTATAACTGTCGTACTATAATGAACCAACTAAAGCTGCAGCTCACTGATATCAGCCACGGTCAAGAATAAGGCGCGAACTTGCTTAAGCAGTGCTAAGCGATTGTTCTTTAACGCTGCATCTTCACTATTTACCATGACATCAGCGAAAAATTGGGTCAATGGCGCATCTAAACTGACCAGCGTTTGCAATACTTGCGTATAATCAGCGGTTTCTAGCAAAGGTTTGACCGCCGTTTGCGCTTGCTGAACAGCCTGATACAATTCTCGCTCAGCAGGTTCAGATAATAACGACTCATCAACATTCTCAGCGACGCTTACTTCTGATTTTGCCAGAATATTGGCAACACGTTTGTTTGAATCTGCCAGCATTGAGGCTTGTGGCAATTCACTAAACGTTTGCACAGCGCGAATACGCTGATCAAAATCAAGCGGCATATGCGGATTAATCGCCTGTACTGCTTGAATAGTATCGACGCTGACACCCTGCTCGGTATACATCGCTCGATAGCGTGAGTTTAAGAACGCCATCACTTGGGTAAAGGTGTCGCCCATTTTAGCAATTTTGCTGCCTTCACTGGTGCTATAACCTTTAATCGCTTGCTCAACGAGAGCCACTAGATTAATTGGCAGCTGCTTTTCAATGAGAATACGCAAAATACCAATCGCTGAACGACGTAAGCTAAACGGATCTTTTGAGCCAGTCGGTGCTTGGTCAATGGCAAAAATACCGACGAGCGTATCTAAACGGTCAGCCAATGCCAAGCAAATACCAATCGGTGTCTGCGGCAATACGTCACCGCTGAACTTAGGCAAATACTGCTCTTCTAAACTTGCGGCGACTGCTTCAGGTTCATCATTTAAGCGCGCATAATACGTACCGGCGATACCTTGCAATTCAGGATACTCTCCGACCAATGAGCTGGCCAAATCCGCTTTTGATAAAATTGCGGCTCGTACCGTTTCATCAACATTAATCTCACGACTTTGCTGCTGCATCAGTGTCGCAATAAAGGCAGCCAGCTTGGCGATACGCTCAGATTTTTCCCAAATCGTACCGAGCTTATCTTGGAAAACACGCGTCTTTAGGCTTTCGGTCAAGGCAAATAATGGCTGCTTTTGGTCTTGTAGGAAGAAAAACTCCGCATCTGCCAAACGTGGACGTACAACTTTCTCGTTGCCTTCAATAATTTGATTGGGATCTTTTGACTCAATATTGGTGATAAAAATAAAATAAGGCTGCAATTTTCCTGCCTTATCGGTCAAGCAAAAATACTTTTGATCCGCTTGCATGGTTGAGATAAGCGCTTCTTGCGGCACTTGTAAAAAGCGCGGCTCAAAGTTTGCACGCAGCGCAATCGGGAAATCAACCAACGCCGTCACTTCATCTAACAAATCTTGTGGCACGATAGGATCGGCATTGACTTCATCAGCCAATGCTTTGACTTGGTTGTTAATCAGCGTTTGACGCTTATCAAAATCCGCCACGACTTTTAAACCTTCGAGCAATTGCTCATAATCATTGGCGTGCGTAATCTCGTGATATTCAGGACTATGAAAGCGATGACCACGCGTTTGATTACCGGTCTGATGCCCTTGTATAGTGGCACTAATGACAGCATCATCTTGCATCAAGACTGCCCACTGCACCGGACGGACAAACTCATTGCGGCTTGCGCCTGCACGCATACGCTTAGCAATGGGCAAATTATCAAGCGCGGTTTGAAATATCTCCGGTAGCAACTCCGTCGTCGCTTGACCATGAATGACTTGCTCATAGCCGACATAATCACCTTTATCGGTGTTGATGGTTATCAGCTCACTGGCTTCAATGCCTAAACCCTTGGCAAAACCCATTGCTGCGCGCGTCGGATTGCCATCGGCATCAAATGCCGCTTTAATCGCGGGACCACGCTTTTGCTCGCTACGATCAGGCTGCTTGTCGCTGATGCCCTCAATTTGAATCGCCAAACGACGCGGTGCGGCAAAGGCTTTAATACTATCGAAGCCAATTTCAGCTTCATTTAACTGCTCGGTGACACTCGCTTGTAGCGCATCACGTAAAGGTTTTAGGCTTTTTGGAGGTAGCTCTTCACACCCCAGTTCAAATAGAATAGTACTCATGGGATGCTCCTATTAATTATTAGTTTGTTTGTTGTCAGTAGCTTGATTATTTTCTGTATTCTCAGTGATTTCTTCTTTGGGCAAATACTTATCGAGCGCCGCTTGACGATGCGCCTCATCGGCTAATGGGAAGCCTAATTTCGCGCGTGCTTCGACGTAACCAATGGCAACTTTACGAGCCAGCGTACGTACACGCAGAATGAAACGCTGACGTTCTGTCACCGAAATCGCACCGCGCGCATCAAGTAAGTTAAAGGCATGTGACGCTTTTAGCACCATCTCATAAGCTGGTAATGGCAAACCTTCAGCAACCAACTTATCAGCCTGCTGCTCATAAAAATCAAACATCTGCCCCATCATTGGCACATCAGCGTGCTCAAAGTTATAGGTTGATTGCTCAACTTCGTTTTGATGGAAAACATCGCCATAAGTCACGCGACCAAATTCGCCATCTGCCCAAACCAAGTCGTAAACGCTATCGACGCCTTGTACATACATTGCCAAGCGCTCAAGACCATAAGTAATCTCGCCTGTCACGGGGAAACATTCGATACCGCCAACTTGTTGGAAATAAGTAAACTGCGTCACTTCCATCCCGTTGAGCCAAATCTCCCAACCAAGTCCCCATGCACCTAGGGTTGGCGACTCCCAGTTGTCCTCCACAAAACGCACATCATGTACCAATGGATCAATACCGATAGCGCGTAGTGAATCCAAATACAGCTCTTGGATATTGGGCGGATTGGGCTTTAAAACCACTTGGAATTGATAATAATGTTGTAGACGATTCGGATTATCACCGTAACGCCCATCAGTTGGACGGCGTGATGGCTGCACATACGCCGCATTCCAGCGCTCAGGACCTAATGAGCGCAAAAATGTCGCGGTGTGAAAGGTACCGGCGCCCACCTCCATATCATATGGTTGCAGGATGACGCAGCCTTTGTCCGCCCAGTAGTTCTGTAGGGTTAGGATTAAATCTTGAAACGTCATCGGCTGAGCGTGTTTTTCTTGTGTCATCGAAGTTGTCGCTTGAGATGTCATAGTTTGGATTGTCACAGTTTGGGGCATGTAATAACGCCACGGTGGAATTGATATTATAAAATAAGATATTGATAGCGCGCGTATCGCCTATTTGGCAACGGCTCTATTTGCCTGCTCACCTTACTAAAAATTGACTATTTTATCTATATTTAGCGCAATTAAATTTGTCTAAAGCGCTCAAATAGCCAGTTATTTGCTATGTTCATTGTCAAACTCTGCCTATAGCGGTTACTAAACCGATAGATATATAATAAGATAAAAAAATACCCAAATGCGTGAGCATTCGGGCAGGAGGAAAAGTGTGTCGCAGGCATCCTGATGAGTCAGGCTTTTTGTTTTTTCATGGGCTATTATTTTTATTTTAGCCTTGTACTTTATATTGTTACCGTTATTCAGATGACTTTGTCTTTAATATTGAGAACTTAATACTCGTCAAATTTTATATTCGTCTTAACTTTTTAACTTTGCTCTTACTCATAAGACTGAGCGTTTGCTTTAGGCATGATTATCCATAAGACAATATAAATTAAAATACCTGGAACGGCGGCGCTCATCGTTGAGACAATCACAAAAAGTAATCTTACCCATGTTGGCGACCAGCCGACATATTCTGCAATTCCGCCCATCACACCTGCGATCATACGATTATTTCTTGAGCGATGTAATTTTGCTAACTTAGCCAAATCAATTACCTCTCTTATTATTTATACTTATTTTTAATGTATTATTTAACGTTATTTTCTATAATTTATTTTGAAACGTTATAAAAATTCATAACTCTTTTGAACTTACGAATAAGTATAGCAACTATTGACTTTTTATCTGTTGATGATATAGACGTACTTTGTGAGTTTATGCTACTTAAACTTACTCTAAGCTCTCGTAATTGCGCCTAAACCCCTGATTTTAAATAACTATTTCAAAATGTTTCATGATTCACTTTGTTTCGCTTATATTACATATTCTGTTACAACCTCAAAAAGCTTAAGCAATTACTTTAAATCTGTTTAGGTCGAAAATCTTTATTATCTATTGATAATTTAATACTAAAAGCCCTTTCTAAAATAACGCCTATTTACAATAACCTACCTGTAAATCTATCCAAACCTTTATACCATGCTATTAGATTATCGATGCTTAGCAAATATGATTTGCCACGATAAATGATAAATAAAATAAAAACAGCATATAAGGAAAACCATGTACGAATCAGGATTAATGATTGGACATTTTGAACCCCTACATTTAGGACAAATGCGCAGTATATTGGACGCCGCAGGACAAGCAAAAACCCTTCATATCGTCGTTATGACGCACCCTGCTCCGCATCCAGACTTTACTATTACCTTGCAAGATAAGGCGCGTTGGCTACAGATGGCGTGCGCAGATTTGCCATTTATCCATATTCATACCACCGATGAGATTGAGCTACCGCTACATGAAAGCTTTGCCGATGTAAGCATCGATATTGCGGCGAGCAATGCCAAGCTGCAACGCTTAAAAGATGCATTAGGCCTGCCAACAGAAACGGTATTATTTGTCGCAGAGAACCATCCTTTGGCACAATTGGACGTTTGTGAGCAGCTCATCATGCGGGTGCTCACCACACCATTACAGCCTGAATTTGACTCTTATGCGATTGCACGTAATCCGGTTGCGCACTGGTCGGCGCTGCACCCACAAGTACGCGGCGACTATACCAAAACGGTTGCCATCGTCGGCGGTGAAAGCTCGGGCAAGACGACATTGGTACATAAGCTTGCCAACTATTATGGGGCTAGCTTTGCGCTAGAGATGGGACGGCTGTATGTCGGCACAGATTTGGGAGGTAGCGAGATTGGTCTGCAGTATAGCGATTATGGTCCCATTGCTCTCAATCATGCCCAAGCTATCCGCGCTGCCGCTGCTAGAGCAACGGCGCCTGTAACCATTATTGATACAGATTTCGTCACTACGCAGGCTTTTTGTGAAGAGTACGAAGGTCGTACCCATCCCTTTGTGAGCGCATGTATCGATGAGTTTCGCCTAGACCATACCATTATGCTCGATAACAATACGCCATGGGTTGACGATGGCATGCGCTCATTGGGTACGCCTGAGGCTCGCGGTCGCTTTGAGCAGCGCTTATTAGATATTTTTGCCCGTCATGATATTAAGCCGCATATGATTGATAAGCCAGATTATGATGCTCGCTATCAGCAAGCCCTGTTAATCATCGACGCGCTTATTTATGGTAAATAACAAACTTAAAAAAACCATAGAAAAAATGCTGTTAAAAAAAACAACTCTAAAATAAGAAAAAAACGATAATAGCTTTCATACTTTGAGGAAAGAGACGTTATGCGTATTCAGCTTCTAGACAACATCACCGGGAAATGGGCGATACAATGGACTGTCCTATGGTTTATTTGCGGTGTCATTGCTTTATCAGCAGGCTTTTGGCTGACCACCGAACACAATACCCTTGATTGGTTTTACTTAGCCGTGTCATTTATCGGTTTGATTTGCGTGGTGTCATTATCGTTCCGCAAAAATGTTCTAGGTAATGGTTTTGGGATGGCAGCGACCGCAGGCGAATTTGTGGTTCAAGCCACTTCTGGCGCCGTTGGTTTGATGCTCGCGCCGTTATTTAACTTTTTTAGTCATCTTTATGGGATTTTTTATTGGTCTAAGCATACGGACGCCGATGGCGATATGGTGCCCAAAGCTGCCAGTCGCTGGATTTGGCTATTAACCATTGCCTTTATGGTGATCGGTTTGGCGCTATTCCCCACCGTCAATGATTTACTCGCTAGCTATGGTTACGCCGTTGTTGAAGATGATAATAGTAAATTCTTGGGCTTTATCTCTTTCTTTTGGATTAACGTTATCGCTTTTGTGCTATCTATCACTGCGCAGGCAGCGATGATTCTGCGTTATTCATTTAACTGGTGGTTATGGATTTTATCCAATTTTGTTTGGCTGACCGTTAACCTAATGTCAGGCAACTATATCTTCGCCATTCAAACCATGGTCTACCAAGTCAACTCCTTTGTCGGACTGTATGAATGGTACCGCAGCGAGCAAGATTCTAGAGAATTAGCCCAACCAGTACGTTAATGGATAATTTTAGTAAAATATAAAAGTTGAAAAACAGACAAATGAGGTTAATAAGATGGCATGATTTGACTGTGGGGTTTACCAGATAAAATGGCGGATTGCGTAAATTAGTGCTACAACTGGTATTAATAAGTCGATTTACTCATTTATTCGCTAACAGGGAGGTTAGTATGTCTCGTACCCGTCAAGGCCGTATGTCAAAACGCACACTTGAGCAATGGCTCAGTGAATATTCTGTCAGTCATCAAAACTTAGTCAATAAAAAAATCCATTGGCTCTGTGTTCCAACCATTTTCGTCAGTATTTTAGGCATGGGCATGTCGCTATCGGTCTGGTTCACCTTGGTGATGAGCGCCTTAGTTTTAATCTTCTATATGCGTTTATCGACGCCGCTGTTTTTGGCAATGGGCATGTTTATTCTCGTATGCTTATCAGTGATGACGCTACTTCCGTGGGGCTTTAAGGTTTGGGCGGCTGTCTTTGTTATTGCTTGGATTGGACAGTTTGTCGGTCATAAAATTGAAGGCAAAAAACCGTCTTTCTTTGAAGATTTACAGTTCTTGCTGATTGGTCCAGCATGGGTAGCTAATAGCTTAATGCGCCGTAAAAAAGTTGAATAAATGGTATTTAATATTGTTACTATTTTAACTTTTCCATGTAATACAGACAAAAAAGCGCCACCCAATAATAAATTGAGTAGCGCTTTTTTTATTTGCTTACTATTTTGAAATTATTTTAAAAAATAGCTTATTTACCAAATACTTTCATACGATCTTCGACAGGCTTAAATGCTTTGTCGCCCGCTGGTTGTTCAATAGCGCCAAATACCATTTGTGCATTTAGTTCCCAATGCTCATCGATATTCCACTGTTCAGAAACTTTCTTATCGATAATTGGATTGTAATGCTGTAAGTTGGCACCGACATCAATACTGGCTAATGCCGTCCAAATAATGTATTGATGCATGGCATTGGTTTGATCCGCCCAAATTGGGAATTTATCCGCATATAAAGGTGCAGCAGCTTGCATGTCTCTGACAACGCTATGGTCTTCAAAGAACAAAATAGTACCAGCGCCGGCTTTAAAGCCATCCATTTTTTGCTTGGTCGCCGCAAATTGCTCTTCGTTATCGACGATATCGCGTAGGGTATCTTCGGTTAATTGCCAAAGCTTGTTATGGTCGTCACCAAACAAAACAGCGATACGCGTTGATTGCGAGTTAAATGACGATGGCGTATGCAACACTGCATGTTCAACCAACTCGACAATTTCATCATTTGAAACGGGTAATTGATCGCTCAAAGCATAAACTGAACGACGTTTTTCTGCCAATTTCTCTAATGTTTTTAGGTCTGACATAGTTTTCTCCATATTATTTATTAAGTATATTAGTGATTAAGTATATTAGTGATTAGAGGCTAATGAATACGAGTACGATTAATGGGTAATACCAAGCAACCATACTATCAACAAATCTGCTGTATTATAAGAAAGATTGACCTTAATCAATACTTCCTTTTTGTAATTACATCTTATTAATAGTCTATAGAAACCAAGATAAACTAAACAAATTAACCTTTAAAGCCTTGCGGTAATTCTGGTGCTGGCAAGCGTTTCATGTCTGAGTCGACATTACCAAAACGCTCATGACCGTTGTTCCAGTCGATGATAGATTGCTCAATCTCTTCTTTGTTGTCGGCGACAAAGTTCCACCACAGCAGCACTTGATTGTTTAATGGCTCACCGCCGATAAACATCACGCGGGTGCCTTTTTTGGCGACTAGCTTGATACTTTTATTATTGGCAACGTCGCTATCGTGGAAGCGGAACAATTGATCTTGCTCACAAATCTTGCCTTCGGACTCGATCTGCCCTTCTGTCACCAAAATACCATATTCAAAACCCGGCTCTAGGTTAAGCGTAACTTCACCATCTTCTAAGAAATAAACGTCGATACCGACCATTTTTGAATATTGAATGGTTGGCGCTTCATAACGCTCACCTGTGACACTGTGGTAGCTACCCGTCGTCAAAATCATCTCAACATTATTTTCCGTCCACGTCGGTAGTTCTGGATAATGATGGAAACTACGTTCGATTTGTTGATCGGTCGGTAGCGCAATCCACAGCTGTACCATACTTAGACCACGAGCGGCATCTGCCGAACCGCCGGTATCAGGAAAGACGCTTTGCTCTGTGTGGCTGATTCCTTGGGTTAGACCAGTACCTGCTGTCATGACGTTGACTTGATTTTTAGTAATCACTTGCTTATTACCCAAGCTGTCTTTGTGCAGCACCTCACCATTTAACATCCAGCTAAAGGTTTGCAGGTTGGTATGCGGATGACGACCGACTTGCATGCCTGTTTCATCTTCGCCAAATTCAGCAGGACCTGCATGGTCTAGAAAGCACCAAGCACCAATTGGCTGCTTGCCTTTATTGGGTAACAGACGAGCAATGGGAATGCCGCCCACATCTGCTAAGCGCGGCTCTAGGGTTTCAATACTCATGATTTACCTCTTATGATGTAATATAGAATCTAGTGTGACCAAAAGATAAAAATTAATGTCTATTATTTGGCATTAAAAGCTCATTTAGTATCAAAAGCTCATAGGTACTTCCATGAGCAAAACTCTGGCCTCATCGAGGACATCCATCGTAAAGTTCTTAGTATCCCAAACACCTAGACCATCGCGGGTATCCAAAGTGTTACCGTTTATAACGACTTTACCGCTAATGACAAAAATATAGACACCATTGTTAGGATTTTTAAGCTGATACGTCTCTGTCACGCCTTTATCAAAATCACCCATACTGAACCATGCATCTTGATGAATCCACACGCCTGCATCATCGCTATTAGGCGATAAAATTTGGTTAAACGCATTTGGCTTCATCAGTTCATCCATACGGATTTGCTGATAACGAGGCTCAACGTTCATTTTGTTTGGGATGACCCAAATCTGTAAAAAACTCACCGCCTCATGATTATCGGCGTTCATTTCACTATGGGTGATACCCGTACCTGCCGACATGACTTGGATTTCACCGGTTTCAATGATGCCATTATTACCGATGTTATCGCCGTGACCGAGCTTGCCTGATAAAGGAATACTGATAATTTCCATATCACGATGTGAATGTTTACCAAAACCTTGACCTGCGATGACAAAATCATCATTAATGACACGTAGCGCACCAAAGCCCATACGTTCTGGATTATGATAATTGGCAAAACTAAAGGTATGCTTGCTTTTTAACCAACCATGGTTGGCATCGCCACGAGAATCCGCTGCATGATAGATGGTTCTCATAATGTATCCTTAATTATTAGTAAGTCAAACGGCTTTAGAATTTGACATTCATTAACTCGTTTAAACAATGAAACTATTATAATTGTTGTCTACTAACAGATAAACAACGATATTCGCAATTGACTATTCTTATTTTTAGAACAATGTCATCATAAAGTTAAGGTAATATATTTATAACAGAACCCTGTATACTCATAACAGTACAACTAGCTTGAGCTGTTACTATGGCCAAAGTTACGATAAAAGTGTCATGAAAAAAAGTAACGCGAGCAGGTGTAAATTGAGTCCAGAAGATGTTAATCATACGATATAAGGAAATTTAACCATGTCAGATATGGCAAAGACAGATATGAAAAATAAACAACCATTACATTATGAAGTCATTAATAATACCGAGAAAAAGCGTTTTGAGATTCATATCGATGACAAAATCGCTTTAGAGGATTATGAATTTTTCACCACGAGTGCCGGCGAAAAAGGTATTGAATACAAACATACCGAAGTGCCAGCAGAGTTAGGTGGCCAAGGTATTGCAGGGTATCTGGTCAAATATATTTTGGATGATGCAGCGGCGAAAAACTTGCGGGTAAAACCAACTTGTTCTTATGTAAAGTCCTATATTGACAAGTATCCAGAGTACCAAGACAATTCAGTATTCCATAACGCTACGCCTTAAATAGCGATATATAAGCGCTTAACCAGAAAGCAAGAAAAACGCCCTATCCGTAAAGATAGAGCGTTTTTTATTGGCAATGGTTTAGGTGAGATTTATTATTGGTAGTATTCCTTAAGCGATATGCGCTAAGAATTCTTTATCGCGTGCCATCACTGATAAATACAGCACGGGCAATACAAACAAACCTACAGCCCAAAAACTCAGCTGCGTATATAGCAGCGCACCGACTAACGCGCCAACTAAAAAGCTAAACACCAATACTGAGCTGTGTGCCAGTTTTTTGCCATTATCGGCGTTTCGATTGCGTAGATAATCAGTCAAATTGATACCCAGTTGCGTGGTATTTCCAGTCATCAATACCGTTGGGCTCATGTGCTTAATCATTGTCTTGCTAGCGGTATTACGAATCGCCAGTGCAATGAGACCCAACCCACCTGTTATTGCCACGGTAATATCGCCGGCATCAACAAACGGCTGATAATAAAGCCCAGCCACCATAAATGCGGTCAAAAAAGCCGCTTCTGCTAAAAATAAGTGACTTAGCGTCAGTTGTTTATTCTGACTATGGTCAATAAATATTTTGGTGACCATAACCGTTAAAATAAACAACGGTAAAGCGGCAAGTTTGATCCATAAACCCGCCTCACCTTTCACCAAGCCACTACCCGCCATCACCAAGTTACCCGTGACATGGGCAGTAAAAAAACCAAACAAGGTGATAAAACCAATGGTATCAATCGCACCGCCGACCACTGTTAAAAGTACAGGCGTTTGATGACGTTGCCAAAAGCTGGGCAGCTTGGCAGTCTCTGTAGAAATAGGATTAGGCACGCGACGACTGGCCTGCAAATTTACGATTGATGGATTCTTTTCGCAAACTACCGATAATTAAGGCGATATTTATGGATGCGCTCATAGGGGCTCCTTGATTATGATTATAATACGATATTGTCTAAACCATTTACTCTACTAGATTCTGCGCGTATGACTGTTATCAATTGAATATGCGCCTGGTCCATGAGCAAAAATCATCAAGAAACCACCTGCCATCGCAATATTTTTCATAAATGGGTTCATTTGTGATTCATCAATCCAAAATTGATGGAAAAGTAGCGCCGACGCAATGCTAAAACCAGCCATTAAGATCGCCACCAAGCGCGCTTTAAAGCCTAATAAAATCGCGATACCACCAAGCAGCTCAACAGCAATGACCAAAGGCAATAGCATACCCGGTACGCCCATTGATTCCATATAACCTTGGGTAGCCGCGTAGCCGGTGATTTTGGTAAAGCCAGAAAAGATAAAGATCATCGATAATAATAAGCGGCCAATCGGGGCGCTCAGCTCTTGTAATTTGTCCATGATTATTCTCCAGTAAGATAAAAGTCATGATTATAAATATTTTATTTAAAAGACTTTTGTTCGATTAAATGATGGCATTATTGTAGTCGTTGCTTAATAATAGATAAACCATGATAACTGCAAATGTAAGTTCTCATTTAGAGAACAGTAAAGAGACTATTCAACTGCTACAATAATAAGAACCATTATAATATTGCTCATTACTTATGCTCGTTATCTATGCTTCTTACTAAGTCTTTCTACTTAAGCTCATTATCAAGACAGTTAGCATTTGAACTATCCTATAGGACCGCACAGAAAGAAACATTTTTCAATACGGTTTGACGTCTGATATCATGATTTTTTGCTACACTTATTATGTTGCTATATAAGAGATACTTAACGCTGGCTTTCAAATAAAGCGCTTTTCAACCAAATAATTTCTAAACGATTATCAGTCTTGGCGCTGATAATTAAAAAAGGCAGTATATTGACGCGACAATATACTTGCTCCTACTTACTCAGTTAAAAAGGATGATTTATGATCACTGTAAATTCTATTAAAAAAACAAACCGCGCAATCGCTTTTGCTGCTATCGGTACGCTTGGTCTGCTTAGCACATTAGGCCACGCGGCGACTTACGAGCTTGACCCGCATCATACCGCCGTGCGCTTTTCTGTCGACCACTTTGGTACCACGACCAATGCTGGCGGCTTTTATAATTTATCGGGCATTCTTGAATATGCGCCTAAAGAGCAAAAAGGTTTTGTCGGTATTACGATTCCTATGGGTAGCTTGAGCACAGGCATTAAAGCGTTTGACGGCCATCTGAAATCTGCCGATTTCTTTAACGTAAAAGAATATCCGACCGCTTACTTCAAATCGACCAAATGGGAATTTGACGGTGATAAAGTTAAAACGGTCAAAGGTGATTTAACGCTGCTAGGTAAGACTCATCCAGTGACTTTAAAAGCCACTAAATTTAACTGTTATGACAGCCCTTTATTAAAAGCTGAAGCGTGTGGTGGTGATTTTGAAACCACGATCGATAGAACCAAATGGGGCATCAATACCTTTACCGATGGCGGTATGATGAAAGACATCAAGCTGGTCGTTCAGGTAGAAGGTAGTAAAAAAGCGGATCTTAAATAAGACTGCTTTCTGACTGTAAAACCGTCCTTTATACGTGGCACAGTCTAAACGAGTTGGTGTTATTGATAAAAGGCTGGGTTTCTAACTCAGCCTTTTATATTTTATATCGTTAATTTTGAATAAAATAGATATATTAAATGTATGCTTAGATTAAGATAACACTTGGCAAATAACCGTTTTATATCATGGTCATCATAAGATATAGCAAAATAACAATAGCTAAATAACCATATCTAAAAAACAGTAAGGAGGTAGCTAGGATGGGACAACTAGAAGACATGGCAATGTTTGTGCGTATTGTCGAGGCGGGTAGCATTACTAAGGCTGCCGAGCAACTCAATATTGCCAAGTCAGCGGTGAGCCGCCGTCTTAAGGATTTAGAGACGCGCTTGGGCAGTCAACTTATCAGCCGCACAACGCGCCAATCGAATCTGACCCAAGCTGGCGAGCAGTATTACCAAAAGGTGAGTAATATCCTCAGCGAAGTGGACGCGCTAAACGAGGAAACCAGTGGCGCGCCGACGCGTATCGAGGGTACCTTAAAAATGACCGCGCCCTTGTCATTTGGCTTAATGCATTTAAACGATGTCATCGATGAGTATGCCAATCAGCACCCCAATCTGAATTTTGAGCTGAACTTTTCTGACCGGCATACCGATTTGGTAGAGGAAGGATTTGAATTAGCCATTCGGATTAGGGAGCTGCAAGATTCAAGTTATCAAGCCAAACGTCTGGCGCTGATTCGTTATACCTTATGTGCCAGTCCTGAATATCTGACTAGAGTAGGCATGCCAGAAACCATCGAGGATTTGGCCAAGCATGAGTTTTTGCAATACGGCTTGAGTAAATCCAGCATGCTTGAGCTGATAGACGAGCAAGGCAAAAAACACCAAGTGGCTATTAACTCAAAAATAAAAGTGAATAACGGTGACTTTTTGCGTGATATGGCCGTAAAAGGGCACGGTATTGCTTTTTTACCCAATTTCATCACTTATAAAACCCTAGCCAGTGGTGAGCTGGTGCCCATTATGCAGAAGTATCAACTGCCCACTTTAAACGCTTATGCAGTCTACCCAAAAAATCGTTTTTTATCGCAGCGTTGCCGTTATCTCATTGATTTTATTGCCGAGCGTTTTGGTGACAATCCTTATTGGGATAAATTTTAATAGACCTAATTTAGTAAACTGAGCAGTTTTTCAAAGTCGCTATAAATCTTAAAACAATACTGTTAGTATTATTTTAAGTTATCCATCAGCCATAAGGAAATGCATTATGGATTTATCAACGTTAGGCATGAAAGCCATTCACGACTTTGATGACGTTCGTCAAAGCCTGTTACCACAAGAGCGCCTAAAAGCCGCACGCACGCACGCAAACGCTTTTAGAGAACGCTTTATGGATGAGCCTCCGGTACAGTTTTATCAAAGCGCCGACATGGTGCGCGTGCCCTACCCGACATGGTACGCTTACAGTGGCGTCTATACCCAAAGCACCTATAAATTTCCCTACATTCATATCTTAAATCGCATTTTTATCGTGCAATATCATGACTTTTCGGGCGAATTAAAAACCTTGCTGTTTTCTCCTTCTGATATTGAAGCGGATCGTGAGACGCCATTCTTTAAACGCTTAACCGATAAAATGCCCAGTTGGTCGCCGCTTGAAGGCGTGGTTGCGCCTATCATTCGTGATGTCACTGGTGCCTTAGCGGAAGTTGGCTTGTCTCCAGAAGACGTTGATTATATTAGCTACGACCACCTTCACACCCAAGATGTACGTCGTTGGCTCGGTACAAAAGATAAGCCTGCCTATTTCCCCAACGCCAAGTTATTGGTTCATG
The DNA here is from genome assembly GCF_002377905.1 of Psychrobacter sp. UBA3483. Taxonomy (GTDB): domain Bacteria; phylum Pseudomonadota; class Gammaproteobacteria; order Pseudomonadales; family Moraxellaceae; genus Psychrobacter. The sequence goes on from NZ_DFQS01000071.1 coordinate 20,365, forward strand.
AGCAAGAATGGTTAAGTACTACCTCATTATTACCCGTGCAAGCAGATTGGTATTGCCCAAATGGTATTGAAGGTGTCGATCCTGACAAAGTGATTAAGTTCACCGGTAGCATTCAATTGGGTGAAGGCGTCGCACTCGTGCATACCCCCGGTCATACCGAAGGTAATCATTCGTTAGTCGCCCGCGTACCTGACGGCATCAGAGTGACTTCAGAAAATGGCGTCGGCGCTGATGCTTATGCACCCATGAATTCGAAAGTAAATGCTATCCGCCGTTATGCCAAAGATACAGGGATAGAAGTGATTTTAAATGGAAATACCCTAGAAGGCAGTAATGAGCAATATATCTCAATGGTTATAGAGAAAACCATCGCGGGGCCTTCTAAAAATCCTGACTTCCCTAACTGCGCCTCTAGTAGCGAAGCAACGCCCTACTGGCTCATTCCTGGGCATAAAGTCAGTCATTTAATCGGCGAGGCAAAGTTTGGTAGCTTGCAGAAAAAATCAGCAAAACAGTCAAGCTCGATAAAAGACAGCTCATTGCAAAAGGAAAGCGCGTGATGGGTTATTTTACGGGTAAAACTATCTATATCACTGGGGCGGCCTCTGGTATCGGACTTGAAACAGCTAAGCAGCTGATTGGGCAAGATGCCAATTTGGTCTTGTTTGATAGACAAGCGCTTGATGAGGCCGTTGCTATTCTGCAAGGTTTGAACAAAAAAAAAGCTTCGATTATCAGCTATAAATTGGACGTCACTGACGGCGATACCACAACCAAGAAAATCGCTGAGGCTGCAAGCAAGCTATCGCCTGATATCTTAATGCATTTTGTCGGGATTACAGGGCCTTGGACGTTTGATGAGATGAGCCAAGAACAGTTTGAGCGCGTACTGACTATCAATCTATTCGGCACTCGTAACGTCTTGGCTGCCGTGCGCCCGTTTTTATCGCGTGGCGATCAGGTCATGGTAACCGCTTCGATGGCGTCATTTACCGGCAGTTATGGCTACAGCTCTTATAGCGCCTCAAAATTTGCTATTTGGGGCATGATGCAATCTATCGGTTTTGAGTGGAAGCCTGACGGTATTGATATCACTGTCTTTGCGCCGCCACCGATAGATACGCCGCTCACCCAAGCAGAAGTCGGCGTAATGGCACAAGCCGGTGTCGGCATGAAAAAACTGGCTGGTGAATTAAAAATTGACGATGCCGTTAAATCAATGCTCAAAGGCGTAGAAAAGCGGCAGTTCTTGGTCGTCCCAGGCGTGATGGCAAACTTGATTAGATTACAGCTGCGCTTCTTTCCTGTGAGCTGGGTTAATTGGATAGGCAATAAGACCGTCGCTTTTTCGCTTAGAAAATAGCATTTCTAACAATGGCTTATTTGCATTAAAATTTCGCCGCCATCGAGTTTTAATCAGTCAGTTAAAAACAATTCCCATAAAAAAGCGTCACCCAACATTGAGTTAGGTGACGCTTTTTTATGACAAGTTTTCTACACTAGCGACTATCGAATCTTAATCTAATGTTTGTACACCGCCGCCATTAACAAATAACGTCTGACCACTCACCCATTCGGAGATAGGCGCCGCAAAATACAGCATCGCTCCCGCGATATCATCGGCTTCGCCTAAACGTTTGATAGGCGTATGCGATAGCATTTTCTCTTCAATCTCAGGCGTCAATACGCTCTCCAACGCCGCAGTGCGCGTGGCACCTGGACCCACAGCATTAATACGCACCTCAGGACCGAAGTCATGGGTCAGGTTAGCGACCATATGATTGACCGCCGCTTTTGATGCAGCATAGCCGCTCATATCTGGGCTCTTATTGACACTCGACATCGATGTGGTGATTACGATTGAGCCATAGCCTGATTTTTTCATATGTGGCACGCATAACTGGCATAAGCGCCACGCGCTAAAAACGTTTAATTCAAAGTCGCGACGAAAATCATCAACAGTGATTTTAAACGGATTTTCTTGCCCGCCACCGCCGCCGCCGGCGTTACTAATCAGGATATTGATACGACCAAACACCTCTAGTGTTTTATCGACCATGGCGACCAAATCCTCATCTTTTAAAATATTGCATTCAACAGCCAACACTTTTACACCGTAGCTTTCAATTTCTTTGGCAGCTTTATTGGCATCTTCAATCTTTAAATCTGCAATGACGATATTTGCGCCTGCTTGCGCCAAACGCAAAGCCGTCGCCTTACCAATCCCATTGGCGCCGCCCGTCACAATCGCCGTTCTACCACTTAAATCAAACAATTCATTAAATGCTTTATGTTGAAAATCTTGCATACCCAATCCTTATCATCATTATTATTATTTTTAAAAGCTACAGACCATTATAGTGAACGTACATTCGTGTTTAACGTACTTTATCATCTGTAGCCGACTACAGATAAGTATGCCCAGATAAACTCAAATGAGTGTGTCAAATTATCCGTAATTTGTAACGGGTACATTTTATAATGCAGGGGTTTTTAGTATATCTATAAACTTTTAATAGCGCTGCCAACTCGCCTTTTAAATGTTAAGTGCTAAATTTAAAATATAAAAAAGCCTTACTTCTTATAAGAAGTAAGGCTTTAGTGCTTTTGCAAGCTATATTTGGAGCGGGATAAGAGATTCGAACTCTCGACCCCAACCTTGGCAAGGTTGTGCTCTACCACTGAGCTAATCCCGCTAAACATCAAATCGTAGAGTTTTTAACAACGACTACGTCTCGATAGGCTGGCTATTTTAGCAAATATTCTGTAGGTGTCAATAGCTTTTTTTAAATTTTTGACCAACAATTGGCACTTTGAGTGGTTCTTGAGGCAGGAAAACATATACGTTATTGATTTCAATTACTATTTCCATTCCTGATAATAACGCTATAAATTTAAAATATTTATAAATCGTAGCAAATTTTATGGGGGCTAGTATGAAGTAGCAAACTTTCACTTATCACATTTACAATCCCACTGCTTATTGTTACTTTTTCTGTCTAGGTTTTCACTTGCCAACATCATTATACTTATGGCTAATGATAGTTGGGGTACAGTTTTATCGTTTTGATAGATTTATGAGTAAGATGAACCTTTTAATAATAAGCTAGCTTTACCGCGACCGTTTTAATTTCAATATTGTTTAATTTTTTATATTTACAGCGAGGACGTTTTATGAAGAAGCTACTTACCACAACCGTCATGGCGGCATCTTTGTCGGCATTGACCCTGACTGGTTGCTCTAGTACTACCAGCACCGGCGCTGTAGGCGTTGACCGTCAGCAGCTACTTTTGGTTTCTAGTGAACAAGTTCAGCAATTATCAGCGCAAAGCTACAATAAGAACATTCAAGAAGCACGTGCACGCGGTTTGCTTGACACCAATAAAGCCCAGCTCAATCGTTTAAAAAATATCTCTAATCGTTTGATTGGTCAAGTTGGCGTTTATCGTCCTGATGCGGCGAAATGGCAGTGGGAAGTTCACACCATTAAATCTAATGAGCTGAATGCGTTTGTAATGCCAGGTGGTAAGATTATGTTTTATACTGGTATCATTGATCGCTTAAATCTTAGCGATGATGAAATTGCCGCTATTATGGGGCATGAGATGTCTCATGCCCTACGTGAACACTCACGTGAGCGCTTATCACGTGAGTATGCAACGCAGACAGGTATCGGCGTCGCTGCTAGTATCTTCGGTCTATCACAAGGCCAGGCAGAACTTGCTAGCGTCGCGGGTGACTTAGGTCTTAGCCGTCCGCACAGCCGCACACAAGAAGCAGAAGCTGACCAGATCGGTCTTGAGCTGATGGCACGTGCAGGCTATAATCCGCAAGCCGCGATTACCTTATGGCAAAAAATGCAACGCGCCAGCCAAGGTGAGCCACCACAATTTTTGAGTACTCACCCAACCAGCAGCAACCGTATTGCGCAATTGCAGTCATTGATGCCTAAGGTAATGCCGTTATATCAAAAAGCACGTCGTTAAAATTTAATAGTAAATTATATCCATAACCCCACTCTCACCTTGAATTAAGCAAATCAACCTGAAGAGGCGGGTTACCAAGTTTTTTATTGAGAAAAA
>NZ_DFQS01000028.1 GCF_002377905.1 Psychrobacter sp. UBA3483
TTTTATTTTGAACTGACTATATTATTTTGCTTTGCTATTAAAACCAACCATCATCTAACAGACTCTTTATCATGTTAAACAACCCTTTTTATCTAAGATTGATTACCCTAACCGGCACACTGATTATTTCTGTGAATATGGCAGCAGTCGCAGCACAACCAACAGACTCAATTCAAACCCTTTCCATTAAAGAGCAATCAACCATTACCTTACCAACTACAGCAACCAAAGCGACTTCAAACGAAATATTATTAACCCCTGCATCATTAGCCAAAGTGCCTGCAAGTAAAGCAACTTTAACCACCACAACATTTACAGCCTCCAGATCAAACTGTATCGCTGATAGTGTCATTACCGCAGCTGAGCTATCAGCTACGCGTGATAACGGTCCTTTTACGGTGGCGAGTAAAGCCATTCCTCGTCAGTTAGCAAATGGCTTTGGCGGCGGCACCATTCATTATCCTACCAATGCTGGAGACTGCGGCCTGTTAGGCGGCATCGCAGTGATTCCCGGTTATGTGTCTTATGAAGCATCGATTAAATGGTGGGGTCCGCGTCTGGCATCTTGGGGATTTGTGGTGATTACTATCGACACCAACTCTATTTATGATGACCCCGATAGCCGTGCGACGCAGTTGAGCGCCGCCCTCGATCATATTCTGAGCGATAGTACGGTAGGTGCGCAAATAGATAGCACACGTTTAGGCGCCATCGGTTGGTCGATGGGCGGTGGTGGCGCGCTGCAGTTAGCAACCCAGCGCAGTGACGTTCGCGCCATTATTCCGCAAACGCCCTATCATGATAAAAACTACGGCATTATGGACACGCCCGCGTTATTTATTACCTGCCAAAATGACCGCATTGCCTCTAATAAGAAGTACAGCAGTGCGTTTTATAATCATGCTGCTGGGCCAAAAATGAAGATTGAAATAAAAAACGGCAGCCACTTTTGTCCAAGCTATCGTTTTAATGAGATATTACTCAGCAAACCGGGTATTGCTTGGATGCACCGCTACATCAATGAGGATACTCGCTTCGATAAATTTTTATGCCATAACGAAAACTATGGCAACAGCCCTCGTATATCCGCTTACGATTATAAAGATTGTGGATAAGCACTGCTCTTAAATCGCCTTGCATTTAATACTTTTCCTCACTTATCTTTTTTAAACTTACATATTTATAGTGCTGATATCCTTTTGCTTACAGACTTTGCATGCTCAAAAAATCATAATCAAAAACTATGCATATTTATTGCTATGACTAACAATTAAAAAAACTCATAAAATAATGATTAAGGAAGAATATCAATGACCGATAAAATACATGATTTAGGCGCAGGATTTTGGAATATTCGCGGTACGTTTCGCATAGGCGGCGTCCTTAATATAGGTACTCAATGCTCACTGATTAAGTTAGATTCAGGGCGTTTTATCTTTTTGGATAGCTATAAGCTTACTGGCGACGTACGCGATGAGGTAATGACCTTAACCAATAATGGGCAAGATGTTGAAGCTGTGCTCAACGTCCATCCCTTTCATACGATTCACTGCGCGCAGATGGCAAAAGATTTCCCGCAAGCGACTTTTTATGGCAGTCGCCGTCATCATAAAAAAATCCCTGAGGTGCAATGGGCAGACGATTTGGTCGAAAGCGAGGCCGTCGCCAAGCGTTATCCTGAGCTAAAGTTTTCTATGTCAGAAGGCATTCACTATATCTCACCCAATGAGATGATTCATGCAGGGTCGCTGTTGGCCTTTCATCCTGCCAGTAAAAGCCTACACGTCGATGACACCTTTATGAGTCCGCCAACCAAACTCCTAGAAGCGGTGTTGCCTGAGCTGTTATTGCACCCAACCACCAAAAAAGCGCTCAAAGATGAGCCTGATGCTGGCAAGCAATACTGCGATTGGGCGACCAATTTGGCACATGAATGGCGTGAGGTACGAAACTTTTGCGCCGCGCATTCTTATTTGGTGAAGTTTAAGGAAGGCGAGTTTGAAAAAGCCTTATTAAAAGCCATTGATAAAGCGCGTCCGAAGCTTGAAAACGCTTAAACGTTTAGATGCTTAAGTTGAATGAATTAGAAATTGATAATAAAAAGGCTGCCTCGCTATGATGGACGAGGCAGCTCTTTTATTTTTGAGTGTCTATATCAGCTTTATTTTTTAGATGAGCGTTATTTTACCAGACTACTTAAGCCATTGAGGTTATTTCTATAAAACAATAACTCCGCAAGCTCTGCCTCATTACTGATAATATCCGCCAAGGTATAACGCTCAAGGACGTTGATAAAAGCAGTCAGCGCTTCAAAGAATACCTGCTTTAGCTGACAGACGGGGCTAATGATACAGCCTGATTTGACCACCGCACTGGCCTCTTCGTCGATAAGCGTCAAAGCCAAATCTTTAGCAACCCCGCTGTCTTCACTAATAACTGGACTATTCGCCGTGCTATTAGTATTAACATCGGGTTTAGCAGTTACTAATAAGTCAGTCGAAAAACATTCAACCAAATTAAAGTCTGGCTCAATTTGCTTAATCAATACGCCCAAATTGATATCTTTTGGCCGACAAGCCAAGCGAATACCGCCATTTTTACCGCGTACGCTGTCGATATAACCAAGCTGCCCTAGTTGGTGAATAATCTTGGTCAAATGACTTTTAGAGATATTGTAGCTGTTGGCAATGTCACTGATGTTTGCCAATAGATGCGGCTCAGGCTTAATCGCCAAATATATTAATGAGCGCAGCGCATAATCACTATAGTTGGTCAGTCGCATTTTTTGCGCTCCCCTGTTTGAGATGAATATTAACTTGACGTTGTAAAATAACGTTGATCACGTCAAAACCTTATTAACCAAATAAGCCATCTGGCCGTTGGCGTGCCAGCATCGGTAAATAACTGATGCAAAATAGTGCAAAACAAGCAATCCAAGCACCTTGCGCCGTCATAATCCATAATAAGTAATGGCTCATATCGACCAATGGTAAAAATACTCGACTGACAAACGTCAGCACCATCAGTGCAAACATAAGATTGACGATTTTGGGCGGTTGATGGATACTGCGACCTGTATGACCGAGCGATACCCGCGCCATCATTGCTACTGTCATCATACCCACGCCAGAGATGGATAATCCATGGACGGCGATACTGTGGCTGTAACCGAGCCATGGCTGTAGTGCGTATAACACAAAACTCAGACACATGCCTAAAAACGCGATATATAACGACCATAAGAGTGGTTTTTGCCAAATGCCGCGATGATACCAGCCCGCTAAGCGCACGATATTGACCACCGCGACCCCAAGGGCACTGATGGTCAGCAAGTATTTATTGGGGTAAAATAAATCAACGAGGAAAAAAACAAAGAAAAACAGTAAACTTGCGATATCTTGTGCTTTATTATTACGTACTGTGACTTCTTCTTTTTCGCCTTTAGCGTTTGGAATACTTAAACCACGCTCGATAAAGAACGGCACCACGCGACGACCGATGGTCAACACTAGGCCGATAATCAAGTAAAAACCTAAATAGATACCTAACTTGGTCAAGTTCATATTGGCGCTGATAATGCCCCAATAGCATAGCGCATTACCGAGTGTTAGAAGCGTAAGCTTGGCTAAAATACCCATCTGCTTATATTGCTTCACTTGTAGCACTGCCCGAGAAATCACAAATGCCATCCAGCCGACAAACAATAAATCAAATATCGCCGCGGCATATAGTAAGGCTGCCCCGCTACCAGCAACCGTGATACCGAGGCCGAAAGCTACCCAGCCCAAGCGTGCCAGCAACCAACACATAAAGATACCGAGCAGCTTATAACCATGCGGCATCATCACACCCGTCCAGGTTTTCACTGCGGTCAATAAGAAACCTGCCACGACTGCCAGCGCATAGCCATAAATCATTTCATGGCCATGCCAATACAGCGGATTTAGCGTTTGCGCATCGATATCCGTGTGTCCGGTAAACACAAACGCCCATAGAGTCATTGTGATAATGGCAAACAATGCTGATGCACTAAAAAATATCCGAAAGCTCAAGTTGAGAATAGGATGCGGCGAGCTTGGTGGTTTGGTAGGTAAATTGATTGATTGCATAGCAAACTTCTTATAGTCAAAGTTAGAAGGTATGTCTTAAAGATATATTTTAAATGAATGTTATAAATAATACAACTGAAACTATATGACTGCTGCGGTAGATTAACGCACCTATTATATACAGCTTTGACTCATATAACGCGCTACACTGGATAACTTATATTATATTAATCTATATTCTATCACTTGTGGTAAATAACGGGGATTAAATAACTTATCGCAAATCACTCATGTCAGAGAATTTACGGCGGTATAAATGTAAATTCTAAAAGCTAAGCGCTAAAGTAGCCAGCACCTTGATATTTGCTTTCATTATTACCATCATCAATAGTGACCACCGTTAATTTGACTACGCAAATGGTACACCTTGAGGAGAATGTCATGACAGAAGCACATGCACCAATTGAGAAACGCAAAATCGTTAACCGATTTTTGACTCTACTGACTGAACAGCAACCACAGATGTACTATGCTACGACAGCAGAGATCGCGCGCAGTATCCATACGATGATTAAAGAGCATACCAATCGCCTGACAGTAGAAGAGCAAGCACTGACCCGCCGTATGTCTATTGAAGAAATCGAAGCGCTCTTGGGTTTCCATTCTAAACAGCATTAGAACAATCAACTTTTACAACAACCAACTTTTAAAATAGTAACTTTTTAGACCAATGACATCATCATTAAGAAAAAAGACCACCATCAAGGCGGTCTTTTCTATGTCGAGCGTTTAATTTATCTACCATGCCTAATTAGAATGGATACTCACGTGGCTCATGTTGTACCGAAATCCAATGCAAAGTGGTAAATTCTTCTAGTATCCACTCGCCATTAAAGCGCCCGATACCAGAATTTTTCTCGCCACCAAATGGCGCATTACTTTCATCGTTGACCGAGATATCATTAATATGGGTCATACCCGCCTTGATACCGCGCGCAAAACGCAGACCTTTTTCCATATCTTGGGTAAAGACGGCACTCGATAGACCATACATAGAATCATTGGCAATCGATAGCGCATCGTCTTCATCTTTGGCACGAATGATACCAACCACAGGGCCAAAGACTTCGTTACGTGATAAGTCCATGTCACGCGTCACCTCACTAAAGATATGCGGTGGCACGACTTGACCTTTAATCTCACCACTTAATAGCATCTTAGCGCCCTCTTCTTGCGCTTTAGCGATTTTTTCTTGTAGCGATTCGACTTGTTTTTTATTGATGATAGGGCCAACTGCGGTGTCTTCTTTATTAGGATCACCGACGTTTAGGGTTTTTACATGGGCGAGGAAACGCTCAACGAAATCATCATAAATCTCATCTTCGACAATGATACGATTAATCGCAATACAGATTTGACCTTGATGCAAGAATTTACCAAAGGCAGCCGCCTTCACCGCTTGCTCGATATCGGCATCTTTTAACACCACAAATGGGCTATTACCACCAAGCTCAAGCGCCACTTGCTTGATATAATCGCCGCCGTTGGCAAGCTCGCCGATACGCTTACCGACTGAGGTTGAACCGGTAAATGACACCAAGCTTGGAATATCGTGGGTGACAATCGCATCGCCTATCTCGCTGCCCGCACCAACCACCACGCTCAGCAAGCCTTTTGGCAGACCCGCCTCTTCAAATATCTTCGCCAATAGCAGACCACCGGTAATCGGTGTATCACTAGCAGGCTTAAGTACCACGGCATTACCCAAGGCTAACGCAGGCGCAATAGAACGCTGGGTTAAATGTAGAGGAAAGTTCCATGGGCTAATCACGGCAATCACGCCCATCGGCTCACGATAAATAAAGTTCTCTTTACCCGGCGTATTAGAAGGGCGAATCTCGCCATGCACGCGGTTTGGGAAAGTAGCTGCTTCAAGCGTAATCGCACGCGCACTACCAAATTCGACCATCGCTTTGATACGCGTACTGCCCGACTCTTTAATTAACCATTCAACGATTTCTTCTTGACGCTCATCAAAGATATTGACGACCTTGTATAAAACTGCTGCACGCTGGGCTGGCGTTTGTTTCGCCCACTCTGCCTGTGCTTTGGTTGCTGCATCAAAAGCTTCATCGAGCTGTTTATCGGTTGCTTGCTGAATCTCTACCAAGGTTTCGCCATTAAAAGGGTTGGTATCGGTATTGACGCTATCGTCTTGACCTTTTTGCCAAGTACCGGCGATATATTGCAAATGAAAATCGCTATAAGCGCTTTGTTGAGTGTTGTTATTATCGCTTGACATAATAATCCTTATTTATTTTAGAGTTGTTATTGAAATGCCTACTTAAAAAAGCATCTTTAAATAGAAACTTAGATGAAAATTTGGGTTACATAAGTTATATAAACAGTCGGCATAACTATTGTGCAATAAACATCTTCTATTAAACGTTAATAAAAGGTTTCTTAACAAACGCTACTTGCTAGACGACTGGTCTAATGCTAACATAGTAAGCATAAAAACAAGAATCATTTATCATTATGTATTGTTGAGAAAACGTAACGCTTAAAACTATTGTCAAAGTAACAATCTCAACCCTAGTTCCTATTTAACTGATTTCCATTCGATTATATAACCAAATAATACCTAAGGAGAACATCCTCTTCATGTCTGATATTACCACCCCTATTGCATCCGATACTAAGGCGCATCTGTTAGCGATAGGTTATAAGCTTATTGCCCAAAAAGGCTTTACCGCTGTCGGTATCAAACAAATACTCGATACCGCTGGTGTACCTAAAGGCTCGTTTTATCATTACTTTGCCTCAAAAGAAGCCTTTGGCGAAGCTATTATCGAGCATTATTTTGCTAACTATAAAAAGCGCTTAGAGTCGATTGCGGCTGAAGATATTAGCGCGCAACAAAAGATTTATAACTATTTTCAAAACTGGTATGACACCCAGCAAAACGGCTGCGACCATGAAAAATGCTTGGTGGTCAAACTCAGTGCTGAGGTGGCTGATATCTCAGAAACCATGCGTAAAGCTCTATACGCAGGTTATCAGCAAACCATCAACTGGATTGCTGAGCAAATAAAAGCAGGCTGGGTAGATGGCTCAATCCCTCATCCTGAGAATATCGCCGCTGAGAGTATGGCTAAGCGTTGGTATTTTGCATGGTTAGGCGCCAGTCTCATCGCTAAGATCAGCCAAACCGATACGCCATTAGCAGAAGTTTGGCTGATGACCACCTCGCAGCTTGGTCGCTAATTTATTATCGAAGTATATGACTAATAAACGACGATTTTCAGTTATACGATAGTTTTGTAAAATTAATAATAAATTACTAGACGACCGGTCTAATTAATGTAAAATACACCTCAATGGCAATAATCGCTATGGCGCATGTTTGCTATAACCGTTTACAAACAATTATTAAAACCAAGCTTTTAAACATCAAGCTTTTAAACACCACTCTTTAAAACTCACCTTACAACTTCTCATTAGCAACTAGGAATTTTATGAATAACTTTCAATATTACAATCCCGTCCGTATCGTCTTTGGCGAAGGCCAAATCAAACAGTTATCAGAGCTTGTACCTACCGATGCACGCGTATTAATCACTTATGGCGGTGGTTCAGCACAGCGTACTGGTACCTTAGATGAAGTAAAAAATGCACTCACGGCTAATGGAAACCGTGAAGTATTTGAGTTTGGCGGTATTGAAGCCAATCCAGAATTCACCACCTTGCTAAAAGCCGCTGACATGGTCAATGAACATAACATTGATTTCTTATTAGCGGTTGGTGGCGGTTCAGTCATCGATGGCAGTAAGTTTGTCGCCCTTGTTTCTTCATTAACCGAAGATGGCAGCAAAGATGGTACCGTTTCTCGTGAAAAAGCGTGGGATGCACTGACCAGTTATTGCAAAAATATCGACTCAGCGATTGATTTAGGTGCGGTACTGACCATTCCAGCGACCGGTTCTGAGATGAACTCAGGCGGCGTGATTAACTATAGTGAACGTCAAGCAAAACTACCCTTTGGCAACCCACTTGCTTTCCCTAAATTTTCAATTTTAGATCCTACCAAAACGTTAACCTTACCTGAACGCCAAGTAATGAATGGTGTTGCTGACGCCTTTGTTCATGTGATGGAGCAGTATCTTACCTATCCTATTAATGCCAAAGTCCAAGATGCCTTTTCTGAGAGTTTATTGAAAATCCTTATCGAGGAAGGTAAAGCGGTCAAAGCCGATCCAGAGAATTTAGAAACGCGTAAAAACATCATGTGGACAGCAACCATGGCGCTGAATGGTCTAATTGGTACTGGTGTACCACAAGATTGGACGACGCATATGATTGGTCATGAATTGACCTCACTCCACGCGATTGACCATGCTCGTACGCTCACGATTGTACTGCCGTCAGTCATGCGTGAGCTTAAAGACAGTAAAAAAGACAAATTGCTCCAATATGCGCGTAACGTTTGGAACATTACAGATACAGATTTAGACGACGATACCGTCATCGAAACTGCTATTGTGCATACTGAGAACTTCTTCCGCGAGCTTGGACTGCCAGTGAGCTTAGAAGACGCAGAGTTAGATAAGTCGGCGATTGACCCTATCATCAAGCAACTTGAAGCGCACAAAATGGTGAAATTGGGCGAACATGGTAAAAATGATTTAGACGTATCACGCCGCATCTTAGAACGCGCCGTGACGAGCAAAGCCTAATTATTTAAATTCTTATCATCGTAACTTTCTATATTCACGACAATCGGTAGCCATCCATCTTGCTATGGCTACTGACTTTAAGAATTTTAAAACGTTAAAAAACCAATAATGACAACCAATAACTAGAATAAGGAGCTTTAACATGAGCTTTAATGAACAACAAAACCAACAACAAAATCGTCAAATCAAACTTGCTAGTCGCCCTAATGGCGCTCCTACTAAAGATAACTTTGAGCTGACCACCAGCGACATCCCAACGCCTAACGACAAGCAAATGCTACTGCGCACGGTCTACATGTCACTTGACCCGTATATGCGCGGACGTATGAGTGCGTCAAAAAGCTATGCTGACCCACTAGAAGTCGGCGATGTGATGCTTGGCGGTACGGTCGCTCAAGTGGTCGAATCTAATATCGATAAATTTGCCGTTGGTGATTTGGTGGTATCAAATTCAGGCTGGCAGGATTATAGCGTCAGTGATGGTGAAGGCGTGCTAAAACTTGATAAGAATATGTCCAACCCATCTTATGGTTTGGGTGTCCTTGGTATGCCAGGCTTTACCGGCTACATGGGTTTGACTGATATCGGTAAACCAAAACAAGGCGAAACCTTAGTCGTCGCAGCAGCAACTGGTCCTGTGGGCGCGACCGTCGGACAAGTCGGTAAGCATTTAGGCTTACGTACCGTTGGTGTGGCAGGCGGTGCGGAAAAATGCGCTTATGCGGTCGAAGAGCTGGGCTTTGATATTTGTATTGACCATAAAGCCGACGACTTTGCCGAACAGCTGAAAGACGCTTGCCCAGATGGTATCGACATCTATTATGAAAACGTTGGTGGTAAAGTACTCGATGGTGTATTGCCATTACTAAATGCCCATGCGCGTATCCCAGTGTGCGGCCTAGTGTCACAATATAATGCGACTGAACTTCCTGATGGCAAAGACCGTCTCGGTATGCTGATGGGTCTTATCCTGAGCCAACGTCTGACTATCAAAGGTTTTATTATCTTTGAAGAGTACGGCGATCATTTCCCAGAGTTCTTAAAAACCATGGGTGAATGGGTTGAATCGGGTAAAGTTAAAACCAAAGAGCATATCGTCGATGGCTTAGCACAAGCGCCGCAAGCTTTCTTTGACATGTTAGACGGTAAGAACTTCGGTAAAACCGTGGTTAAAGTTGCCGACGTTCAGTAATGGTTATTTTAAATAGCGCAACGCTAAGAGCAACAGAATCTCTCAGCAATATTTAATAATCAATATCAATAATAAATAAGGACAATTATGAATATTTTAATGGTACTAACCTCACACGATAAATTAGGCGATACTGGCAAAAAGACGGGGTTTTGGCTCGAAGAATTTGCCGCCCCTTACTATGCTTTTTTAGATGCTGGCGTCAATATTACCTTAGCCTCTCCTGCTGGCGGTCAACCACCACTCGATCCGAGTAGCGATACGGAAGACGCGCAAACCAAAGACACCAAACGCTTTAAAGAAGACAAAGAGGCGCAAGAGCGTCTTGCCAATACCAAAAAGCTTGCTGACGTAAAAGCCGAAGACTTCGATTCTGTCTTTTATCCAGGCGGTCATGGTCCATTGTGGGATTTGGCAGTCGATAAAAACTCCATCGAGTTAATTGAAAGCTTTGTTAAGCAAGACAAGCCGGTTGCTTTTGTTTGTCACGCTCCTGCAGCGCTAAAAAACGTTAAAGTCGACGGTGAGTATTTGGTCAAAGGTAAAAAAGTTACGGGCTTTACCAATACCGAAGAAGAAGGCGTACAGCTCACTGACGTCGTACCTTTCTTATTGGAAGACGTTTTAAAAGCCAATGGTGGTGACTATCAAAAAGGCGCAGATTGGGAATCGTATGTCGTCGAGGACGGTCTATTGATTACCGGCCAAAACCCAGCCTCATCAGAAGAAGCGGCCAAACGCTTACTGGCTAAACTGAACGCTTAATATAAAATACCGCAACAAGGCTGACATCATGATTCGCTTACATCATCTTAATCAATCACGCTCACTACGTACGCTATGGCTACTAGAAGAATTGGGGCAACCTTATGAAATCATTAGCCATCAGCGCGATGCCAACACGCATCTAGCACCTGATAGCCTAAAAGCAATTCATCCACTCGGTAAATCTCCGGTTATTGAGATGGATGGCGAGCTTTACGCCGAATCTGGGGCGATAATCGAGCTATTGATTGAGCGTTTTGCGCCAGAGCAATTACGCCCTGCGACCGACAGCACTGATTATGGTCATTACTTGCAGTGGATTCACTTTGCTGAAAGCTCGCTGATGTTGCCGTTATTGCTTGAGCTGTTTACCACTAAAGCAGGTGTTGGCGACAATGCGTTTTTGACCCGTTATATCGCTCAAGAAAAGCACAAACTGCTGAGCTACTTAGATGACGAGTTGAAGGACAAAACGTTTATCGTCGGCAACAAACTAAGTGGTGCAGACTTCATGCTGTCGTTTGATTTAATCATGCTCGCTAAACGCGGTGCGTTAGAAGATTATACCCATATCAAACAGTATGCTTTGCAACTGACGAGCATTGATAGCTACCAACGCGCCATGCGTTTGGAAGCCAATCATGATGACTCTATTAAGCGCTAAGTAAGACATTTTAATGGTTTAATATGAAAAAACAGCTCTTTATGAGCTGTTTTTTTTATGGCCAATTCACCATTTAGGTCAATTTATAAAGATTTTAAATGCAAAACTTTTTCTCAAGCCAGCTATTCATAAAGACATTATCAGGATCATACTCGCGGCGTATCTCCAAAAAACGATTGAGCTTAGGATATAAGCTTTGCAGCTCTATACGGCTCAATTTATTCACTTTACCCCAGTGCGGGCGACCTTGCCATTTTTTCATATACTCGTACAGCCATTTAAACAATGGCTCACAGTCCATACCTTTATAGACGTGGAACGATAATACCGCGCAATCATCTCCCTGCGTAGGACTGAGCATGCCCGTCTCGCCTTTATGCGTGCGCACCTCAATAGGAAAGTGCGAGCCTTTATTGTCGTTTAATAAAATATGATTGACCTCTGAGATACATTCATCAAAATCAGATAACTTGATAAAATACTCAGATTCATTAAATTTGACGCCGCGCGGTGTCGGAAACACCTCGTAGCTATAGCCTTCACGCTTAGTATTAGGAATAGAGCTTGCTGATATTTCACTGACCTTTTTGGTCAGCGACGGCTTCATACGAGCCAGCTCACACAGTACATAAAAAGCACCATTTAAAGTGACCACACTGTCGAAATGGTCTTTAAGTTTCTGCGTGCTTGTCATCGCTTTGGGTGCTATGACTGACAGCGTCTTTTGCTGAATTTTATTGGTGCCGGGAAACAAAAACCATTCTAGATGACGATGGCTGTGCGCGGTTTCATGAAAACGTGCCAAGCCTTCTTCAAAATCTAAGACTTCGTTGGACTCTTTAAGTCCGTAGAGGTCGACCACTTTAAGCGTCAATTTGGTAAAAATACCAAGCATACCAAGGCTAGCATGTAAGGCATTACCTAGCTCGTCAGTGTTCGGGTCGCCGCGATGATGAGTATGCAGTTCTCCTTTACCATCGACCCATTCCCACGTCACCACTTGGTTGGCAATCGAGCCTAAAGTAATCCCTGTACCATGGGTTGCGGTACTGGCAGCCCCAGCAATGGTTTGCGCTTGCACATCGCCCATATTTTCTAATGCCAAACCATGCTCTTTAAGGGCCGTACCAATTTCATATAAGTAAGTACCAGCATGTAAAGTGGCAAGCTTCGCCTCTTTATCGACTGAGATAAGACCGCGCATATTATGTAAACTGACGGCAATTTCTTCAGGTTTCGCGCAGCCACTAAAAGAATGCGCCGCGCCCGTGACTCTAACGCGCTTTTTATTTGCCCGTGCATTTTTCACAATCTCTTGTAGTTCTGCAACCGATGAGGGCGTGAGTTTTTGCTCAGGGGCCGCACGCTCGTACCCTACCCAATTTTGCCATTCATTGCTTCCTTGCCACTGCCTTAATGAAAACATTTGCCCTCTCCTCGGTAAGTTATCATCGTTTGCTGCTTTTGTTCTTTGTGTGTTTTTTCCCTTTTCTCTGCAAGCGTTCCGTCGCTTACAAAACCGTTTCTTGCATAACTGTCGCTTGCAAAACCATCTGCTGCAGATTGTCGATAGCAAATAAGCGCATTAAAGTGCTCACACAGCTCGCCTGCTTTTGCATGGCGGCACCAAACCACATCGCCAATCCTCAGACGTGGCGTCTCATCATCATTGCCCGTTTTACCAATTGCCATCGGCGTTTGCACTTCGCCAAAACCTTCATCATTTAGTAATGATAAATGTTTAGGATAATGAATGACGGGCGCTTTATCGACACCTGTCGCACCCGAGGCAATAAAGCCGCCACTATGACAGGTAATGACGCCCTTTTCTGGTTGACGCGTCACAGGCAACACAAAGCCCGCGGCAGGCTGAAACTCAACCATGCTATCCATATAATCGAAATACGCCGGTTTATAATAGGCAGAACCGACCGTTATTTCGCTAACCTCAGGCTGGCTTGAGGTGAAATCCATACTGCCACTGCCGCCCCCATTGACGAGCTTAAGCGTATAACCTTGTTTTTTGAGATAGTCAACGATTGAGCGACGGCGCTTACTCACTTGTTTTTGTGAGCGGCTTTTTAGTAAACGAATCGCAGGCGATAACAAAGCTTTACCCGGTAAATGCTCGGGCAAGCCAGCAATTTGCGCCTCATATCCCATTACTGCACTGACGCTAACATTGGGGAATCTCTTGATATGTTTCAGAATTTTTTTAACGTCTTTGATGCTCATTAATGCCGAGCGTTTGGTACCAAAATAAAGCGTTGGTAGCGGCATCGACATATTGATATCGAGGCAAACATCAATGATGACATCATGAGCTTTGGCAACTTCATTGATTACATCCACATGTTCTGGGCGATCGACCATCCAAATCATGGTTGCGCCTTGCTTGGTATGGTTAAAGGTTGCGGTAACGCTTGCCATGTCCAAAGTTGGATAAGCGCAGAGAATATTATCAAAGCCATTTTCTAACAGATACACGGATTCGTCGGCCGCATAAGACATCAGCCCGATAAAATGCGGAGACTTATCTTTAATGTAATGAAGGACATCGAGAGAACGGATAGACTTGGTCGCCAAGCGCAGTTGCACGGCCTTAGTTTTTTGATTGACCAGTGTTATATTATGATCGAGCGCGTCCATATCAAGCCACGCACTCGGGGCTTTGGGTGGAATAATGTGGGCAAAATCCATTTTACTTTCCTTGTAGCGGCCATTAAATATAGCCCTGTATTTCTTATTATACTGTCATTATGCCTCCAAAAAAGAGGATAAATCAGCATCATAGTTTGAACCTAGAGCGTAGCTCAGTCAAGCGCCATATTTATAAATAATAAACGGTTGTTAGGTTGTTTAAATACATTCAATTGAGCAGCCCATGGCTAAAAAAGTCTAAATCAAAGAGCAATTATCTATATTTTTAAGCGTAACAATAAACGCTTTCACCTTTTTAAACTAAAAAAGTACAATCGCAAAATAGCCTCAAATTGAAATCATGATAAAATAATGCAAACAGTCCTTTGACTGTTTTTTATTTTATTGCTCGTCTAATTCTTGCCCGTCTAGGATTCCTGCTATGGCACTTTATCTTTCTACTTGTCTGATGTGGCGATAGGCAATGAGCAATGAATACCAATTTAAACCGCACGAACAACCCTTTATGGTGGGCTCTCCCGCCACACCTGATCATCCTACACGCCGCAAAGTATTTTATTTACTGATTGGTATTGTTATTGGTCTTACCGCCAGCTTTCAAAATGGTTTATTGGTGGCAAATCTAACCCAAATCCAAGGTGAAATGGGCTTGACGCCAGTCGAAGGTGGCTGGATATCCGTCGCCTATAATATGACCAATGCTTGTATCACCGTGCTGCTATACAAAATCCGTCAGCAATTTGGTATGGCGCTCTTTAGCAAAATTACCCTGTTTTTTTTGTTGGCGGCCACCAGTTTACAATGGTTAGTCAGTAGTCATTTATTGGATACAGGCGCTATTATCATTGAGCCTTATTATCTAGAAATCATCGCCCGCGGCTTAAGTGGCATGGTTGCTAGTGCCATGACCGTATTGGCTATTTTTTATTGCCTACAGGGGATGCCAACCGCCAAACGCATTAGCGGTCTGATTTTGGGGTTTGGCTTAGTACAGTTTGGCATTCCTCTATCGAGGATTATCTCCCCATACCTCGCTGTCGACGGTCAACTTCAAACGCTATTTTTGTTTGAATTGGGCTTAACCCTGATTTGCTTTGCTCTGATTAATATCTTAGAGCTACCACCTGGCAATACCGAAAAAGTATTCGAAAAACTGGATTTTTTAAGCTTTGCGTTTTTTGCTAGTGGGCTTGCAGCGTTGGCAGTATTTTTGGTACAAGGCCGTATCCAGTGGTGGACAACGCCTTGGCTGAGCTATCCGCTTATCATCGCGGTGGTGACGATTAGCATCGCTTTATGGATTGAAACGCACCGTAAAAACCCAATGTTACAAGTCCGCTGGATGCGTAGCCGCAATATCATTGCTTTTATGATAACGGGCGCGGTGATGCGTATTTTATTGTCTGAGCAAAATGTCGGTGCAGCAGGTCTACTGGCCAACTTAGGCTACGGTAATGATCAGCTGATTACTTTTTATGCGGTGATACTTGCCGCTAGCGTCTTGGCATTATCCATCAGTATTTTTAGTACCAATGCGATGGATTTGCGTCGTCCGGTTATTTTTGCCGTTGCGCTGATTGCTGTTGGCGCTTGGTTAGATACGGGCGTGTCGTTAAACTCGGCCCCTTATATGTTTTATGTCAGTCAATTTATGATTGCCTTTGCTGCTGTCTATTTTATGGGTCCGATGGTTTTTGAAGGCATGTTTCGTGCTATTGCTAATGGTCCTGCTTACATTATTAGTTTCTCGGTTATTTTTGGCATCTCACAAACCATTGGTGGACTTGCAGGCGCAGCAGCGATTCAAGCGTTTACCACCATTCGTACACAGATGCACTACGCCGATATGATAGGCTCGCTTAATTTGGGCGACCCGGCCTTAATGGCACAAGTCGCAGGCGCACGTCGTATGTTATCTACCCAAATCACAGATGCCAATCAAGCAAACGTTGCTGCAATGGGACAAGTACTACAAGGTATTCAGCGCCAAGCGACTGTCGCCGCCTACGACGATTTGTTTTTTCTCATCGCCAGTATCGCAACCATCACGGCGCTGATTTTATTGCTGAACTACTTGTATCATCGCTACCATAAACGCAACCCATTGGCTAAAGAATTGGCGGCGATTGCAAAAATGCGTGAAGCAAAATAGCCCGAATAATTAAAGCATTTTCTTCATTTAAAAAATGGCGCTTAACCTATTCACCCATGCAAAAAACTTATGATAACTATTCAAACTTTAGGAGCGCGGCATGAGCCAAGAAAAATCTAATGAGCTTAACCAAGACCCTAAAACAGCCTCTGACGCGCTAACTAACAACACTGATTCAACAGATCATCCCAATACCAAAGATGCTGTTGCAAACTCTGCCGCCAACGCTGTCAATACAAGAAAATCGGTTAACGACAGTCTCGTAAGTGATGACAATAGTGTTAACAATGATGGTGTTACTGACAGTGATGAGCCGTCTGTGCCGTCTGTGCCGCCAAAGGAGCCGATTCCTAGCAGCACGGGTTGGTCACCAAAAAAGAAATCTTATTTAAATTTAGGCATCTTAATCGCCTTGATTGTTATCGGTGTGGCATTAATTTTGTATGCTTGGAAGCTGCCGCCCTTTACCCCAACGGTGCAGCAAACCAATAATGCTTTTGTTAAAGGACAAACCACCATTATCAGTCCGCAAGTATCTGGCTACGTGACTGAGGTGGCGGTTGAAGATTTTGCCAATGTTAAAGAAGGCGACTTATTAATAAAAATAGATGATCGTACTTTTAAGCAGCAGCTTGAGCAAGCGCAGGCAAACATTGAAATCGCTATAACCGAACGCGCTAGTAATGCGCAGGATACAGGAAGCAGCCAAGCGCAAATCGAAGCACGCGAGGCGGACTTATATAGTGCTAAAGTCAGCGTCGACAGTGCGCGTGAAGACGTCAAACGCTATCAAGGTTTAGACGCTATTGGTGCGGTATCAAAAGCAGAAGTGGCGCATATCAAAGCGCAACTTGCAAAAGCGCAGGCCAACGTGCAACAAGCAGAAGCAAACTTACAAGTTGCTCGTGAGGCGAGTGAAAAGACCAGCGGTAGCCGCTCATCTTTAGACGCCAATATCAAGAGTGCAGAAGCCGGTGCCAAGCAAGCTCAGATTAATTTAGACAACACAGTTATTAGAGCACCAGAGTCTGGGCAGCTGAGTCAAATCAGTGTCAAAGAAGGACAATACGTGAGCGCTGGTACGCAGCTGATGTATATCGTACCAAAAGGCGTATGGATTATTGCCAACTTTAAAGAAACGCAAGTGGCCAATATGCGTATCGGTGAGCCTGCCACCATTCATGTCGATGCCCTTGGCGATGCCAAGTTTAGTGGTCGTGTCAGTAATATCTCACCAGCGACGGGCAGCGAATTTAGTGCCGGCGCGGCCAATCCTGCGACGGGTAACTATATAAAAATTGCCCAGCGCGTTCCTATCAGAATTGATTTAGACCAAAACCAGCCTAACCTTGCACAGTTACGTCCAGGCATGTCAGTGTCAGTAGATGTCGATACCAAAGCAAGAAATTAGTGCAAAGAATTAAACTGAAAATCACCGCAAAAAAGCCTCTTTACATACCTGTCACATCAGGCTTAAAGAGGCTTTTTGATTTTTGGAATATCTTATTTTCAGTAGATTTTAGCTTAAATGAGCTCATTTTATGGTAACAAGCGTTTGGTTGTCCATTTTGCCGCGTCGCCCGTGCCACTCTTGTCTTGCGTATAAACAATGCGGTCATGCATACGATTGGCGCGGCCTTGCCAAAACTCGATGCTCTCAATCGTAATCTCATAGCCACCCCAAAACTCAGGGGTTGGCACTTGACTGTCTGCAGGATAATCATTTTGCAACTGCTCAAACGTTTGTTCCATGACATCGCGATTGGCAACTTCACCACTTTGCGGCTGGCTAACCCAAGCGCCCACTTGGCTATCATGCGGACGTTTTTGGAAATAGGCTGCAGATTTAGCAGCGTCTATTTTAGCAATGCTGCCGCTGATACGGATTTGACGCTCAAGCTTATGCCAAAAAAACAGGGCTTCGGCATTGGGGTTTTCAGCGATATCTTGACCCTTGGCGCTTTTGTAATTAGTATAGAACACGATGCCTGTGTCAGTAATCTCGCGCAGCAAAACAATACGCACGCTTGGCTTATTGTCCGCTCCGCACGTCGCTAAACTCATCGCATAAGGTTCTTGCACCTCTTCTGCTATCGCTTCATTCATCCAAGTGTGTAGCAGCTCAAATGGTGAATTTGGTACTGACTGTTGGTCGAGTTGCCCTTTCTCATACGATAAGCGCTGATCGGTAAAATCCATACTCATGATTGTTTCTCGCTAACTTTCGAATATTATTAATATAAGTCTATTTAACCAAGACGTTTAGCCTAACACTGTTTTGATTTTATCGGCCAAATCATTGGCCATCACATCGCATTCGATTTCATCGTCTGACTCAACCATGACCCGAATCATCGGCTCTGTACCTGACTGACGGATAAGCAGGCGACCACGACCTTCTAAAGTAGCGCGCGCTTTATCAAAAGCTGCGACAAGCTCTTCATGCTCAAATGGGTCTTGCATTTGCGATAAGCGCACATTGACCAGTTTTTGTGGTAACACTTCAAAGCCTTCGGTCAAATCGCTAAGTGCCTTACCGCGTGCTTGCATCACTGCCAGCACTTGCAAACCTGCGATAATGGCATCGCCGGTTCGGCTTTTATCCAAGCATAAAATATGACCAGATGGCTCACCGCCTAATATCCAACCATTGGCTTCAAGCTCTTGCATGACATAGCGGTCGCCGACTTTTGCACGGGTAAACGCGATATCAGCGTCTTTTAACGCCAACTCTAAGCCCATATTACTCATCAAGGTACCAACGACGCCTTCGGCTTTGGTTTGACCTTGGGTAGCAAGTACATACAAAATACCATCGCCATCGACCAGCTCACCGGCTTCATCGACCATCACGATACGGTCACCATCGCCATCTAAAGCAATGCCGACATCGGCCTCATATTCAAGTACCGCTTTTTGCAGATTTTCAGGATGGGTTGAGCCGCAATTGGCATTGATATTAATGCCATCAGGTTTATTATTAATTGCGATAACATTGGCGCCAAGCTCACGCATAACACGCGGCGCAACGCTATAACCAGCCCCATTGGCACAGTCGACGACGACGGTCAAATGATCTAAGTCGTATTGATAAGGGAAGCTACCTTTACAAAATTCGATATAGCGCCCTTTCGCATCATTAATACGATTGTTTTTGCCCAGTTGTGCTGGATCGAGAATTGGCATGATGGCGTTATTAGCAGAATTTGAAGCATCCATGATCGCGGTCAATTTATCGTTAATTGCGCTTTGCATCTCATCGGTCAGTTTTTTGCCATCACCTGAGAAGAATTTAATACCATTATCAAAATAAGGATTGTGTGAGGCTGAAATGACCACGCCAGCATCGGCATTAAAGCTGCGGGTCAGATGCGCGATAGCAGGCGTTGGTAGCGGGCCTAACATATGGACGTCGACACCAGCAGCATTAAAGCCAGCTTGCAGCGCCCCTTCAATCACATAGCCAGACAGACGCGTGTCTTTACCTATCACCACACTGGGTTTGCGCGCAGGGTTATTATTATTTTCTATCAGCACCAACCCCGTCACATAACCTAACTTCAAAATAAAATCAGGGGTAATCGGTAACTCACCAAATTTGCCGCGAATACCATCAGTGCCAAAATAACTCATTATTATTATTCCTCAATTTTATAAAGTAAAAAATCAAACGTGCGCACAGACTTTCATGGGTTTAAAAAAAGATTATTTATAGAAAATCGCTTTTTAAAAAACCCTTTTAAAACGGTCTGCTGCTATAAACTTTCTTTGTCTGCTGTTTTCCTATGAGCTTTGTACTTTTTGATGCGACTAAAAACTCACTCCAGCAATACCGAAGTGTTTTTAAAATACATCAATTATAAGCAATCGACCTAGATAAGAAACCTAACTCATAGTAAAAAATAGATAGAAGAATCTAATTCTGTATTTTACAAAAAAAACAGCCAACAATAACAAAGCATTGTTGGCTGTTTGTATCTTGGTGTCACGGCAATGCTACAGAGCCGACAACCTACACACAACTAGCGTTAAAAAATGATTAATCAACGCGATAGTTAGGTGCTTCTTTGGTAATTTGTACATCATGGACATGAGATTCTTTCATACCCGCTGAAGTGACTTTGACAAACTGCGGCTTCATGCGCATCTCTTCAATGGTCGCACAACCAGTATAACCCATCGATGAACGTAGGCCACCCATCATCTGATTGACAATACCAGAAACTGGGCCTTTATAAGGGACACGGCCTTCGATACCTTCTGGTACCAACTTTTCTACGCCGTCTTTGGCGTCTTGAAAATAGCGATCTGACGAGCCATTTTGACCTGACATCGCACCCAAGCTACCCATACCGCGATAGGCTTTATAGTAACGGCCTTGGAACAGCTCAACCTCACCTGGCGCTTCTTCGGTACCCGCCATTAGTGAACCAACCATGATGCACGATGCGCCAGCAGCGATGGCTTTTGCCATATCGCCTGAATAGCGGATACCGCCATCAGCAATCAGTGGAATACTGTCTTTTAGCGCGCTTGCAACACTATCGATTGCCGAGATTTGTGGCATACCAACGCCAGCGATGATACGCGTGGTACAGATAGACCCGGGACCAATACCTACTTTAACGGCATCTGCACCAGCGTCACGTAATGCCAAAGCAGCATCACCAGTGGCAATATTACCACCGATTACCTGTACCTCTGGAAAGTGCTTTTTAATCCAAGAAACTTTATCAATCACGCCTTTTGAATGACCATGGGCGGTATCAACAACGATAATATCGACGTCAGCAGCAATCAAAGCCTCGACACGTGCTTGGGTATCCGCGCCAGTACCAACAGCGGCGCCAACCCGCAAGCGACCGTGGGCATCTTTACAAGCATTAGGATTGTTTTCTGCTTTGGAGAAATCATTGACCGTAATCAGACCACGCAAACGAAAGTCATCATTAATCACAATCACTTTTTCGATACGGTGCTCATGAAGAAGTTTTTTGATATTCTCATTGCTCTCACCTTCTTTAACGGTGACGAGCTGATCTTTTGGCGTCATGATATGACTGACTGGTAAGGATAAATTGGTCTCAAAACGCCAGTCACGGTGGGTGACGATACCAATGACTTTATCGGTACCCTTCTCAACCACAGGCACACCTGAGATATTGTTATCTTGGGTCAATCTTAGTAGCTCACCAATCGTCATCTCGGGATGCACGGTGATGGGATCGACAACCGTACCCGCTTCGAATTTTTTCACGCGGCGTACTTGCATAGCCTGCTTATCGATATCCATGCTTTTATGCAAAATACCCAAGCCACCAAGCTGTGCCATAGTGATGGCCATCTCAGACTCAGTGACAGTATCCATCGCAGCCGAAATCATCGGTAAGTTTAAGGTAATATTTTTGGTTAGGCGGGTCGTTAAATCAGCAGCTTTTGGTAGGATTTCAGAATAAGCTGGTAATAATAAAACGTCATCAAAGGTTAAGGCTTCATCGACAATTCGCAACATACAGACCCCTAGTGGTGGTTATTTTGATGGGTGGGCAATGCAGTATCACGTCGATAAAAGAGCGTTTTGTCAAAATCAATACGCCAAAATAAAGCGGCTAGAATTGTGAAAAAACCATGAGGAACAAACCTTAAATACGGTTATCGCTCGGCATGTTATCTGTTTACCAATAGTAATAAAATGCTTAGGAAAGTAGAGTTGCTAATACAGCCCTTCTAAACATCCTAACATCTAATTACCCGACGCTTAATAACTGAATTATCCCTTAAAAATAACGCCATATTATAACAAATAAAGCAAGCCTTCGCATAACATATTTGTCAGCTTATTTTGCTAGATGATGCATCCACTTCGTCATGTTCCTACTATGTGTCTGTTTTAACGATTAAACGTTCCGCTGGCAGATAATCCTTTTGTTCGCTATATAAGTAGCTTAGCATCTGCTCACGTACTTCACATTCGAGCAACCAAGCATTGAGCGGGCTATCGGACGCTTGGCTACAACGCAGCTTAATAGTGGTTTCTGTTACCGATACCGTATACATCTCAGGCTCGGTGTCACTATCCCATAGCTCACTGTCTTTGACGAGCTCAATATATTTTTGCCGAATGGCTTCGATATCAGCGCCGTAATCGACATATAAATAAATCACTGAAATTTGATGCGACTCAGTATGCGACCAGTTCTCGACAATCTCAGTGATAAAATGCCGCATCGGCACTATCAAGCGACGCTCATCCCAGGTTTTGAGTACCGCATAGGTGTAACCCAAATCCTCAATCGTGCACCACTCGCCTTCCATCATCACCGTATCGCCGATACGCACAGGCTGGGTAATCGCAACTTGCATCCCTGCGATAATATTTCCCAAAATAGGCTGGGCGGCAATACCTATCACCGCGCCCGCAATCCCTGCTGAGGTGAGTAGCGTTTTGCCCAAGCCATCAATATTGGTAAACTCACTCAGTCCTATCCAAATGCCGCCCAAAATCATCACAAAGATAAAGACACGGCGAAAGATAGACACATAGGTGCGGCGGCTGCGACCTTTATCAAACTGCGCTTCGCTTAAATTCTCAATTTGCAAATCTTTATAACGATTAGCAAAGAAATTAATGGCGCGAATACCAAGCCACATAGTACTAAATACCAAGCCAATCCAAATAATGGGGCGTGTCGATGAGGCGAGCGCATCTAGATAAGGAAAGCCGCCCGATACCAACGTATAAACAGAGGAAAAACTGATGGTAAACGTCAAAGGCACGGTCAGCTTATTGACCAAGTCCTCGACGCCATTGTGATGAATGGTGGCGAGCCGATTGCCCTCTTTGTCTAATACGTACCAGTTGAGCAATTTACCGGCGGCTTTACTGAGTAACCAACCGGCGCCCATGGTAAAAGAAAAGAATAAAAATAACGCGATGAATTCCCAAACGGCAATGCCAAAGACTTTTAATTTGGTCCAGTCGGGCAAATAACGCTCAAATTTAGCAGGCTGATATTGCTCATACAGCTTATCGATATTAGCCACCGTTTGCGCGGAAAACACCCAGAAAGGCGGACTGTCATCAATGCGTACACGCTCAAGATGCAGCGGTACACGGCGATCTCGATAGTCGATATAACCCAATTGGATTGAGCGCCGAGGAATGCCTTGGATACTATTATTACTACCAAGTGGCGGTTCAATCAAACCATCAGGACGGTCGGGCAACTTATCAAACGCGTACAGCTTTTTTTCCATCAATAAAAAATCGAGCTGTTTGGCAAGCTCCATTGCTTGGTTACGCTGCAACTCCTCGTCAATCAAGTTCATATTGAGCGCATAAGCAGCCAAATCATACTGCTGCTTAATAACCGCTGATTGAAAAAACTCTAACGTTGCCAGCGGTGTCGATAAATTCGGTGGCTCAGATAGTGGCGGCAAGCCGACATTGAGCTTATTTAAGGCATAATAACTTTCGTTATAATCGCCCGTTAGACCGGAGTCACCCTGCAATACCCCCGCTTGCTGTTCGGTTTTTTTCTCAAACGGACTAATTACTTCCTCGGCAATCGCAGAAACACTGACACCCTCTTTTTTGAGCTTATCAATCCGTTGCGATGCATAATCAACGATATTCTCTGGCGCCTCGCTGATTGGCACAGTTGTTTCGGTTTGTTTGTCAGTCGTTGAACTGCTAGCGGCATAAGCAGGCAAATAAACAACACTTAAAATAATGACGAAAATACTGAATATAAAGTGACGTATGTTTACATGCCTCGCGGTCAATTTATACCTACCTTTAATAGTATCTAGACTCTTACAACCAGAAACATTAGCGTCGCCTATATTGTCCATGTACGAGGCTTGGATATTTTTAGCAATCAAAGACTGAGAAGAATGTTTCATACGATAAGGTTCTGGGCCGAATAATAAAATTAGTTGTTAAGAGTTAAGAGTTAAGAGTTAAGAGTTAAGAGTTAATATAAGCTTAAGCTAATGCACTAAACAAAAAAAAGCCAGCATAAAGCTGACTTAATTTGAGGGTAAAATGTTAATTGATACAATTGCTTATAGCAAGAATACGATTTAAGCACGGCGCCAAGTCGTACCCGCACGGCTGTCTTCAAGCTCAATACCCGCATTCTTTAACTGCTCACGTATCTCATCAGCACGGGCAAAGTTTTTATTGGTTTTGGCATCGGCACGCTCGATGATTAATTCATCGATAGCGGCATCGCTTAAACCGTCTGCTTGCGCCTCACCCACGACCGCTTGCAAAAACTGCTGTACGGGTAGCTGCAATATATTTAACGTCTGCGCCAAGGCTTTCAGCTGCTGCGCCAACTGCCATGCACCCTCTACATCTTCCGCCTTAAGTGCTTTATTAATATCACGTGCCAGCCCGAACAATACGCTAATAGCCGTTGAGCTATTAAAATCATCATTCATGGCCTTGATAAAATCTTGTCCGGCGGCACTTTCATAAGTAGAGTTGGTGAGCGCCTCATCGATGACAAGTTCTTGCCCTTTTTGTTGTTCGGCAGCTTTTAATGCTTGATATAATCTGCTTAGGCTATTATGTGCTTCATCTAAGGCTTTGTCTGAGAAATTCACTTGACTGCGATAGTGACTAGATAGCAAGAAAAAGCGCACCGTTTCAGAATGGTACTTGGCAATCACATCACGAATAGTAAAGAAGTTATTTAGCGATTTGGACATCTTTTCGCCGTCGACATTGATAAAACCAACGTGCATCCAATTACGTGCGTACTCGCAGCCCGTCGCTGCTTCCGATTGCGCAATCTCATTTTCATGATGCGGAAACTGTAAATCATGCCCGCCGCCGTGAATATCAAAGGTATCACCAAGGCATTTGGTCGACATCGCCGAGCATTCGATATGCCAGCCCGGACGCCCTTGACCCCATGGTGATGCCCATTGTGGCTCGCCAGGTTTTGCCGCTTTCCATAACACAAAGTCAAACGGATTGCGCTTGTCATTTTCGACATCAACGCGCGAGCCCGCTTGCATATCGTCCAAATTGCGTTTAGATAATTTGCCATAATCAGGGAAGCTATCGACCGCATAATAGACGTCGCCATTATCGCCCGCATACGCATAGTCATTGCTGACCAAATTGCCAATCATCTGCTGCATCTCATCGATATGGTCAGTTGCGCGCGGCTCAGCATCAGGCGCTAAACAACCAAGGGCTAAGAAATCTTCGTGCATCGCTTCAATGAAGCGCTGAGTTAATACACCAATTTCTTCGCCATTTTCGGCAGCACGGGTGATGATTTTGTCATCAATATCGGTGATATTACGCACATAATTGACGTCATAACCCAATTGTTTCAGCCAGCGCACCGCCATATCAAAGGCAACTACCACTCGCGCATGACCAATATGACAATAATCGTAGACCGTCATCCCGCACACATACATGCCGACTTTGCCCGCAACCAGCGGCTTAAATACCTGCTTGCGTCCGTTAAGTGAGTCGTAAATGGCAAGCTGAGACATCGCGTCTGCAAGAGGTGTGGTCATAGTAAAAAAGCCTTATGATGAAAAAGATAAGAGTGAAACGAGAATATTCTTACTGCATACTTAAACAATGAAAACGCTTATTTATAGCTTAGTTATATTAGTTATAACCGTATTTAGCGTCATTATTATTTTTGAAAAAGTAGCGGTATAAAACTTGACCCATTATCTTAGCGAAAATGCTCGTAAAATACTACAATGAGCGCATAACTAACATTCGCAATGCTAAAAAATACTGACTTTTTAACAAACACTGACCTTTAAGGATAAAAACATGGGCAATCGTTTAAGCAAAATATATACACGTACTGGGGATGATGGTACTACAGGTATGGCAGATGGCAGCCGCGTGAGTAAAGCAGACCATTTATTTAGCGTCATGGGTGATGTCGACGAGCTCAACTCACATATTGGTTTGGTACGCGCGCAGTTGACGCAAACCCCGATTGACGAGACTCAAAAAGCGGATTTTGCCCAAGCATTAGTGATTATTCAGCATTTACTATTTAATATTGGTGGCGAGCTTGCCATGCCAGAATATGAAGGCGTGAGCGCCGCCCATATCGACTGGTTAGAGCAGCAGATTGACGCGATGAATAGCACCTTGCCGGCGCTAAAAGATTTTATCTTGCCGACGGGCTCAGTGCTTGTCAGCCAATTGCATGTCGCCCGCACCGTCTGTCGCCGTGCTGAGCGCCAAGCGGTGCTATTGCAACAGCAGCGCTCCGAGGCGATTCGTCCAACGGCAGTTAGCTTTATCAATCGCCTGTCTGACTGGCTGTTTGTTGCTGCACGTTTTTGCACTGACCCTGAGCAAGTTTCTGAAGTGCTATGGGACAGTCAAGTATTACAAAAATTCGCTGAGAATAAATAGTTTAGCTTTTACGGCTCTCTAAAAATTAACCGCTAAAAACCAATTCAAGCAAGAAAAAAGCCCGCAACTTACGATAGTTGCGGGCTTTTGAATTTCAAACGCTAGGCTTAAACAGCACCTACTGACATTTTATTAATAAACTGAGAGGTTATTAATAAGTTGCGTCTTTATCTTCAATAATCACCATATCGATACTGTCATCTTTAGGGACTGACTTAGGTGCGGCTGGAGTCGCAGGCGCTGTGGTACTAGGCGTTGGGGCAGTTTGGTTATTGCTTTGGTTATCCTGATTACTCGTGTTCTGGCTACTATTTTGACTGCTGCTATTTTGGTTGACAGTTGGCGGCGTCGCAGGCTCAGCTGGACGTACAGGGGCCGCTGGCGTTACGGGTCTTGGTTGGGACGTTTGGTTTTCGCTATTGTTTTGTGCCGCTTGACGGCGACGTTCGGCTGCTTGCACGGCACGCTGCTCTTCTAACGCTGCCTGGAAGGCTGAGCCTGCCACCACTTCTGATACCACGGTCAGCAATGCTGGCTGTCCGGCGATACGCGTACGTACTTGACCGCCTTGAGTACCAACGACATAAGTAAAGGCATCATCAACGAGCATGTTGTTATTGATACGGATATTGTCGTTGGCTAGGCGTGATTGTAAGCTTGGCTGATTGTTAGCCGCTTGCAGTTGGCTGGCTTGGTATAAGTCTTCACTTGGCAAAGTCATACTGACACTCGCCTGACAGGTGGTCATGCCATTATCATTTGTGGCTTGTAACACCGCAGCGTTTTGCACATCGATGACGATACCATTGGTTTTACCAGTGACAACGCCACCACTTAAACCAATTTCAGCATCGTTAGCATAGCTTGCTGCTAAGGTTTGTGCCTGTTGATTGAGCGTATTTTTTAAGGCTGATTTGAGACGATCTTGTACCATTGGATCATCACAGCTTACCGCTGTAGCAGCAGCGTTTTCATTAGCGGCGGTCTCTTCGGTTAGCTCGGCATTTTCTGTGGCCTCTTCTTTTTCTGAGCGGTTACAGCCCGTAAGCACCAAACTACAGGCGATACCAATACCAGCAACTTTATACCACTTACTCAAACTCTTATTTGCTACGCTCATCTTTTTTTGCTCCAATTTCCTGATTCGTACCGCTACTGACGGCCAGTATTTTGACATTCAAAGGCTTACACGCACATCATGACATTTAGATAGTAACAATCATCATGCAAGTTTTGAAAACCACGTTATTATACGGCGTTTGATTTAAATGGTCATCAGTGTAGCCTATTGATATACAAATAACGTCCAACATTGTGTACAAAACCTTGCTTTGGTTGCAAAAAAGCTACAAAGACATATTTTATGTCGTGGCTGCAGCTCATAAGTATACTATCTAAGTAATGGTTCCGTTCTCAGATAAATATTTTATTAGACCCCATTTTGCAGAGACGATATGATAGCGATAATAATTTTTGATAGCTATTAATAATGATAAATTTTAAAAAAACGCTTTTATTGGGCCATCGCGGCGCACGCGGCGAAGCGCTGGAAAACACCTTGGCAGGCTTTAAACTGGCGCAAAATCTACAAAGCGCGGGGTTGATAGGCGTTGAATTTGATGTACAACTGAGCGCCGATGGTCACTTGCTGGTCTTTCACGATGACAACCTACAACGCATGTGTGCTCAGCAATCCTGCATTGACCAGTTGAGTCTTGCCGAGATTGGGCGCTATTTGCAGTCCGGTCATCAGATTACCCCTTTAGCCGAAATAGCCTCTGTGCTAACAGGTTTTCGCTATATTGAGCTTGAAATTAAGACGCATGAGCGCACGGATTACGGCAAATTAATTAGAGCATTAATACACGATTTAATCGATAGTCCTCTTGCCAGCTTGCCTATAGCGCTGACCAGCTTCGATGTCGAATTACACGCAAGGCTGCAACGCAATAAAACCTTACAACATATTCCGCGTGGCTTACTGATTCGCACCCCTAAAACGTTGCTAAGCGCACCGCAAACTGCCCTGCAACTTGGCTGCGTCCAGCTAGGCATTCACTACCCGCTGCTGACTCAAGCAGTCATTAAACACTGCCATCGTTATCACTTACCAGTCAGCGCGTGGACCGTCAATGATAGCGAGACGGTTAATCAGCTCATAGCATGGCAAGTTGACGTCATTATCACCGATTATCCAACTTATTTTCTCATGCGTTAAGCCAGTAAACCTTTCATTCCTCTTTCTCTTTATATCCAAAAATCTTGTTTGAAATTCGCGTTAAAAAGCCAGCTAATTAATTGGCTTAATAGTCACCTAAATATTTTGGCAACACACATACTTATCTTTTTGCTTACACTTTCACTTAATTGCTGATAAGTAAGAGGTTATTTGGGTTAATTCCTGCCATAACTCATACAAGTTATTGTTATTTAGCAATATTTTTCTAGTGTATAACTGTTCACTTTATCAGTCTTTTAGGGTAATATGGAGGCTGAAATTAATATCATTAGGAATATTACATGATAGCTAAAAAAGTAATAGGCTTACCACTTAAGGGCTTGCGTTTCGCCATGAAGTCGGGTGATACGCTTATACAGCATGCTGGCACTCAGGCGCTGCGCGTGAAGACGTGGCTTGATACTGGCAAAAGCAAAACTGATGAGGCTGCCGATACGCAGTTTGCGACGACGAGCGGTTATAAAGATGCCAATGCAGTCGCTAACTATGAGGGTATCGATCCGCTTGAGCTTGAATTTCAAAAATCGCCAATCAATCTGGTTCCAGCGATTTTTCTGATTGCAACGCCTATTGCTGCTGCCGTCATTACGCCATGGTACTTGATGACCCATCAAGTTAGTGCGCCGGTTTGGGGCGTGTTTGGTGCTTTTATGGTGTGGACAGGTATTAGTATTACCGCAGGCTATCATCGCCTCTTGTCGCATCGTGCTTATAAAGCTCATCCCTTGGTAAAAAACTTCCTATTACTTGGCTCAACCCTTGCGGTTCAAGGCTCTGCCTTTGACTGGGTATCAGGCCACCGTACGCATCACCGTCACGTTGATGACCGCATGGAAGATCCTTATTCAGCAAAACGTGGTTTTTTCTTTAGTCATATCGGCTGGATGTTACGCAATTATCCTAGTGGCCGCTTTGATTATAAAAACATTCCTGATTTAACCAAAGATAAAGTGCTACAGATTCAGCATAAATACTATGGTTTATGGGTACTGGCTACCAACGTTGCGATGGTTGCGGCAGTTGGTTGGTTAATCGGTGACGTTTGGGGCACGCTCGTATTGGCAGGCCTACTGCGTTTGGTATTGACCCATCACTTTACCTTCTTTATCAACTCGCTATGCCATATGTTTGGTACGCGTCCTTATACCGACACCAATAGTGCGCGTGATAACTTCTTCCTTGCTATCTTTACGTGGGGTGAGGGTTATCATAACTATCATCACTTCTTCCAATACGACTATCGTAATGGTGTGAAATGGTGGCAATATGATCCAACTAAATGGCTTATCTTGGGCTTATCTAAACTTGGTTTAACGAGTGAATTGCGTACGGTTGACGACACCACCATCAAGCATGCTGAAGTGCAAATGCAGTTCAAAAAAGCCCAACAGCAGATTGATAGTGCTACTGCGAACGGACTTGATATTCCGCATGCGATGAAGAGTTTCCAAGATCGTATCAAGTTTGAATATGATGCCTTTACGCAAACGGTCGAAGAATGGCAAGCGCTAAAAGCCAAAACCATTGAGCTGAAAAAAACCGAGTTTGCTGATCGCTTGCATGAAGTTGAAGAGATGCTAAAGCACGACTATGCCAAAGTTGAGCAAAAAATACTGGCGCATAATAGCAATCTAAAAACGGCGTTTCGCTCTATTGCTCAAAGCCCGAAAGCGGCATAAGCGTTTATAGATTTATTATCTTAGTTTTTATCGTACGTTTCTCCTGCCCTCTATCTGTAAAGATAGGGGGTTTTTTTCGGCCATGAGTTGTGCGCTGCTCGTTTACGCACTTATTATTTTTGCCCGCTCATTGTTTATACAGCAATTACAAGAGATGGACAGAGTGAAACGCGGCATTATTAAGGCTATGCTATAGTAAGTTTACTACTTTCATTACTCGTTCATTACTCACTTTAACCTTAAGTTTTTATATTAAGAATCCATACCTCTATATCGGAACATACCTATGCGCTATCAAAATGCTTACGTCACATTAGATACTCGCCTTTATCATGAGCAGCAGCCGACACCGCTTGACAATCCGCGCGCTGGCCATTTTAACACCGAAGTTGCTAAGCAATTAGGCTGGCTCGATGATGAAGAGCTGATGGCACGTTGGGTTGAAATATTAGGTGGTCAATACGTGCCAGCTGAGTTTCGACCGCTGTCCATGGCCTATGCTGGTCACCAGTTCGGACAGTGGGCCGGACAATTGGGCGATGGTCGCGGTTTACTGATGGCGCAAGTGCTCGATAATAATGATAAATTACAAGATTTGCATTTAAAGGGCATTGGTCTGACCCCTTACTCACGCATGGGCGATGGGCGTGCGGTGCTGCGTAGTACCATTCGCGAGTATTTGTGCGGTCATGCGCTGACACAACTTGGCATCCCTTCGTCTAATGCCTTGGGCTTTGTGGTATCAGATACTAAAGTTCGCCGTGAGCGTATGGAAGCAGGCGCGGCATTAATGCGCGTCGCTGATAGCCATATTCGCCTCGGTCATGTTGAGTGGATTGCCAGCTTTGCACCCGACCTGCTTGGCGAATTTACCGACTATATGATTGATACTTACTATCCAGAATGCCGTGATAGCGAGACGCCAGTCTTGGCATTTTTACAAACTGTGGTTGAGCGTACCGCACGTATGATTGCTGACTGGCAATTGATTGGTTTTGCCCATGGGGTGATGAATACTGATAACTTATCCATAACGGGCAGTACCTTAGACTTTGGTCCGTTTGGTTTTATGGAGCGTTTTAATCCTGCGTGGATTAACAATCACTCCGACCATACCGGACGTTATGCTTATCAAAACCAGCCTGCCATCGGTCATTGGAACTTAAATATTTGGCTACCGCACTTTATGCGCTTGGACGGCGTAACACGCGAAACCTTGGCTGATTGCCTAGCACCGTATGAAGCAACCTTTATGCAGCATTATCAGCAAGGCCTGTGCCGTAAGCTCGGGCTGCGGCATAGTAAAGAGAGTTTGACCCTTGCCTTTGAATGGCTGACATTGCTAGAAGATAACTTACTCGACTATAGCAACAGTTTCCGCGCGCTATTGGGTTTTGTCGCGCCAAATGAATATCCTTATGAGCAAGAGCTGCTGGCAAAAATGACTGCTGAGTTTAATAATGAGGCGCAGCACGTTTGGCAACAATGGTCAACCCGGTATTTGGCAGCGCTAGAACCGTTATCTAGCGAAGCCTCTATTGAGCAAATGCGTAGCAACAATCCGGTTTATGTACTGCGTAATAGTGTGGCGCAGCGCGCGATTACGGCGGCGGAACAAGGGCAATTTGATGAGTTAAATCGGGTCTTTGAATTGCTTGCCAATCCTTACAACGTCCAAGACATCGCCACTGCGCTTGACACCATGCCGCCCGCGCCCCATGCGCCGCAAATGCCAATTAGTTGTTCTTCGTAAGAGAATACGGGCAAGCTGCTATTCTGTAATATTTTGAAATATTATGCAATTATGGTTGATATCGACGCACATTTTTTGCCATTATCAATCAGCAAAATAACGAATATCATTTTATTATATTATTCACACAATTGAGATGACTTGACTAGGCAGTGAAATACCAATAGTGCTAGAATAACGCTTCCTGTGAGATTGCTGTTTTTACGCTGATGTCTAGTCGCCGATCACGACCTTTTTAGTATAAATGTACCTTCATTATCATATTTCATGATTTTGAGGCATAGACGTTGGTTTTTATCACCATTTACTTTATTCCAATTATTCCAACCATGGCAATTATTATGAATGACGATATCACTTTGAATACGGATACCCCTATTACGGAAAAAGAGCAGTTTGAACAAGCTGCCTTACATTACCATGAGTTTCCACGCCCAGGTAAAATCTCAGTTACGCCTATCAAGCAATTGGCCAACCAACGTGATTTGGCACTTGCTTACTCTCCAGGGGTTGCAATACCTTGTCTTGAGATTCAAAGAGATCCGGCGCTAGCGGCTAAATATACCGCTCGTAGTAACTTGGTTGGCGTGATCACCAACGGTACTGCAGTGCTTGGTTTAGGAAATATTGGTCCATTGGCATCTAAGCCTGTCATGGAAGGTAAAGGGGTTTTATTCAAAAAGTTCGCTGGTATCGACGTTTTTGATATTGAAATTGCCCAAAATGATCCAGATAAGTTCATCGAAGCTGTCGCCTCGCTTGAGCCTACTTTTGGTGGTATTAACCTTGAAGACATCAAAGCCCCAGAATGTTTCAAAATCGAGCGCGAATTACGTGAGCGCATGAACATTCCAGTATTCCACGATGACCAACATGGTACGTCAATCATTGTTGCAGCGGCGATGCTAAACGCTTTACTCATCACTGGCAAAAAAATCGAAGAGATTAAAGTGGTCTGCTCTGGCGCAGGTGCGGCAGCTATCTCTTGCTTGGATATCATTTGTGCGCTTGGCGTTGATAAAAATAATATCTTGGTATCAGACTCACGCGGTATCATCACCACCAGCCGCGAGAACCTTGATGAAACCAAGCAGCGTTATGCGCGCAATACCACTGCCACTACCATCGAAGAAGTGATGGATGATGTCGATATGTTCTTAGGCCTATCTATGCCTGGCACATTGACTGAAGACATGGTGCGCCGTATGGCAAAAGACCCAATCGTCTTTGCCCTTGCCAACCCAACGCCTGAAATTATGCCAGAAGTGGCGCACGCCGTACGTCCAGACGTTATCATGGCAACCGGTCGCTCAGACTATCCAAACCAAGTAAATAACGCCTTATGTTTCCCTTATATCTTCCGCGGTGCACTTGATGTTGGGGCAACAGCGGTTAATGAAGAGATGAAAATCGCTTGCGTCAAAGCTATCGCGGCCATGGCGCATGTTGAAGCGACACCAATGAATAACGTGAAAAACGTTGAGAGTACGCCAAGCTTTGGCCGTGATTATCTTATCCCAGGCCCTCTTGAGCCAAACCTAATCATTGAAATCGCCTCTGCGGTTGCCAAAGCAGCGATGGATTCTGGTGTTGCAACCCTACCTATCTCTGATATGAAAGCCTATCGTCAACGCTTGTCTGAGTTTGTTTATAACTCAGCGTTTGTCATGAAGCCTATCTTTGCCCGCGCGAAAGCTGATCCTAAACGCATTGTTTACTGTGAAGGCGAAGACCGCAACGTACTGCTTGCGGTACAAGTGGTCGTTGACGAGCAGTTGGCACATCCAATCTTGGTCGGTCGCCCTGCCATTATTGAAAAGAACATCGAAAAATTAGCACTACGCCTAAAAGATGGTGAGAACATCACCATTGTTAATCAAGATGATGATCCACGCTATAAAGACTACTGGCAAGGCTACTACGAGAAAAACAAACGTAATGGTGTCAGTATTGAGCTTGCGCGCCGTGATGTTCGCCGTAAGACTTCTTTAATCGGTGCCCTACTGGTTGAAAACGGTGATGCTGATGGCATGATTTGTGGTACTTTTAGCTACTATCATCTGCATTTAAAATACGTCAGCCGAGTTATCGACAAAAAAGAAGGCGTCAGCGATTTTTATGCGATGAATGCGGTATTAATGCAAGATCGTAATATCTTTATTGCCGACACTTATATCCATGAAGACCCAACGGCTGAGCAATTGGCTGAAATGACGGTACTTGCAGCTGATCAATTACGTCGCTTTAACATTACGCCGCGTGTGGCCTTAGTTTCGCATTCAAACTTTGGTACATCAGATCGCGAAAGTGCAGTAAAAATGCGTAAGGTGTATGAGCTACTGACAGAAATGAATGTCGACTTTGACTTCGACGGTGAGATGCAAGGGGATGCGGCACTTGATGAGCACATCCGTGCTAACGACTTACCATCAAGCAACCTAAAAGGCTCAGCAAACTTGCTTATCTTGCCAACGCTTGATTCAGCAAATATTGCTTTCAACCTACTAAAAACGGCAACTGGCAGTGCGTCTATTGGTCCTATTTTGCTAGGCGCGAGCAAACCTGTACATATCCTAACCCCATCAGCGACAGCACGCCGTGTGGTGAATATGACAGCGCTTGCAGTTACTGAAGCTCAAGACTTAATCAATGAGCAAAAATAGTCGTTTATGTCATATATGAACGCTTTATTATGGCGGTTGTCTAGCGTTTATTTATAGAAACCGTCTGCTATACTAAAACCAGTCAATACTTCTAAGCAGTGTTGACTGGTTTTTTTTGGCAACCTGTTTTAGTAAATACTGGATAAATATAAAGAGACTATTATGCAAGTGTATCTCGTCGGCGGCGCTGTTCGTGACAAATTATTGGGTCGCCCTATCAAAGACAAGGATTTTGTCGTCGTCGGCGCGACGGTCATCGAAATGCTAAAGGCAGGCTTTCAGCAAGTGGGCGCAGACTTTCCAGTATTTTTGCATCCTATTAGTCATGAAGAGTATGCGCTAGCGCGAACAGAGCGCAAACAAGGGCTCGGCTATCAAGGCTTTAGTGTGCATGCTAGCCCTGATGTGACGTTACGTGAAGACTTACAACGTCGTGACTTGACCGTTAATGCCATGGCAATTGAAGTCAAAAACCTTATGGATGATACGCCTATTAATGACGAAATCGTCGATTACTATGGGGGCTTGGACGATATTCACAGCAAAACCTTGCGTCATGTCTCAAGCGCGTTTAGTGAAGACCCATTACGGGTACTGCGCACCGCGCGCTTTTATAGTCGTTACTATGATTTGGGCTTTAGTATCGCTGATGAAACCTTGCTATTGATGCGTGAGTTAGTGCGCTCAGGCGAGCTTGCGCATCTAAGTAGTGAGCGTATTTGGCAAGAATCAAGCCGTGCCATGATGCAAGTATCGCCGCAGGTATATTGGCAGCAGCTGTTTGAGATTGGGGCGTTGACGGAGTATTTTGCCCCGCTACAGCAAGTTTGGAACCATGCAAAATACGGTCAAATACGAGAGATTGTACAAACCGCATTGTATTTCGCCGGTCAAATGCAATTAAATTTATCGCAGCGCTGGGCGTTATTAATGGCCAGTCTGAACACAGATTTATTTATGCTAGAACCTACAAACTCGAATTCAGATAACATAGAATCAAATAACATAGCTACTGCGGTTAAAGGCATTAATGAGATAGGAAACAGCGCAAAAGTGCCAAAGGCACAGACTCAATTTCCCACTTTATTTGTGCAGCAAGCGAAAAAGCTTAGCCGCATAGACCAACTGAGCGCCGCCGAGAAAATCGATCTTATCCAAGCTTGTAGCGCTCATAAAGTGCCGGATAAACTCTCGCAGCTTTTGGTCACAAGCCATGTCTTAAAACTGGCCATACAGCACCGCCAAATGATGCTGGCGTTGGGCAGCTTTCACGCCATTAGCATGGATAATATTGACCAAAGCCTCAAAGGTCCAGCGATTGGCGAAGCACTACGACAACGTAGAATTGAGCATTTACAAACACAACCTGTCTTATAAACAAGTTCTTTCAACCAGCAATTTACATAATAAAAATACCTTTAATATGAACCAAGAATTTAGCTTAAGCCAATCGAAAGATTCTAATACTTCAGCGCCCGTAATGATAATTACCGGTGGTGCTAAGCGTATCGGTGCAGCCATTGTTCGTGCCGCCCATGAGCAAGGCTATCGTGTGATTATCCATTGTCATCATAGTGAGAAAGAAGCCAATGCCCTAGCCGATGCGCTGAATAAAATTCGCCCTGATAGTGCGGTTGTTGTCCTTGCAGATTTGGCGGCTGTCAATAATAGCGAGACGCTACAGCAATTTACTCAAAATATTATGCAAGCATTTGGGCAACTCGATGTCTTAGTACATAACGCCTCTCGTTTTTATCCAAGCCCGCTTGGTCATATCAATCA
The DNA here is from genome assembly GCF_002377905.1 of Psychrobacter sp. UBA3483. Lineage (GTDB taxonomy): Bacteria > Pseudomonadota > Gammaproteobacteria > Pseudomonadales > Moraxellaceae > Psychrobacter. The sequence continues at coordinate 36,753 of NZ_DFQS01000028.1, forward strand.
TGCTCAGTGGGATGAGTTATTTTTAACCAACGCCAAAGCGCCCTTATTATTAAGCCAAGCGTTATATCCTTATCTACGGACACAGCAAGGCTGTATCATTAGCCTACTCGATATCCATGCGCATAATAAACCTTTTAAAGATTATGCCATCTACAATATGGCAAAGGCGGCGCATCGCATGATGGTACAGTCTTTCGCGCTTGATATGGCGCCCGAGGTACGCGTCAATGGCGTCGCTCCTGGCGTCAATATCCTACCAGAAGCAGATAGCGACCAAGCACTTGACCCGCAGCAGCAAAAAAGCATCATCGACTCTATTCCTATGCAGCGGATAGGCAAACCTGAGGAAATTGCCCATAGTGTGCTTTATCTGGCGCACGCCCGTTATGTAACGGGTGAAATAATTACTGTCGATGGTGGTCGCAGCCTGACATTGGCTGGCAGTGGTGTCTGAAAATGAAAACAGGGGGTTTTTGAATAATATCTGTCTGACAGGCTATCTTTTACTTGAAAATTTAAAAAAATCAGGTATCATTATGCGTCTAACGTTAGGGCCCATAGCTCAGTTGGTTAGAGCAGAGGACTCATAATCCTTTGGTCGTAGGTTCAAGTCCTACTGGGCCCACCAAATATTGAATCAGGCTTGTTCGCAGCGATGCAGCAAGCCTTTTTTTATGGGGTTTTTAGAACTTTCAGAACATATAGGTAGATGGCGAACCATATAGAAATCGATACCATGACGTTGGTATAAAAATAATAGGAATAATAAAAATCTATCTAGGAAACCAAAAAGCCCTCTACGCTATTTTATATAGCGTAGAGGGCTTTTACGATTTTAATGAATGATTGATAACTCTAAAAAACGCCCTTATTCCTGTTGAACTAATGGCTTTTTTACAGACAATCGATTCAGCGACAACTGCTCAACCGTATTTATCAAATTCTGGCTAACGCTTAACCAAGGTTATCTTGGTTCGTCTAGAGCCAGCTATCTATCATTTATCTACATACTTTCTAAAAACTAGAAAGAAGTACGACGATAGTTGCGATATTCAGGTAACCAAAAATTTGCTTTTAAGCGGCGCTGTAAGTTCTCCGCCGTAATAGGTAGTGCCAGCTTATCTTGAACAGCCTGTAGAGCCACTTCATAGGCTATTTTCCGACTGATCTCTTTAATAACCTTAATAGGCGGTAGTATGGCGCCGGGTGCTTTTTCGTACTCCATTGATATATCTGCAAGCGCTTGGCTTGCTGCCATTAACATATTATCACTGATACCTGTCGCTCGTGCTGCTAGAACCCCAAGACCGATACCGGGAAATATATAGCTGTTATTACATTGGGAAACCTCAAAAGACTGCCCGTTAAAGGTGGTATGAGCAAAAGGGCTGCCCGTTGCAATAATGGCGCGACCACGGCTCCAATTCATCACTTCTTGCGGTGTAGCTTCCACACGAGACGTCGGGTTTGAAAGCGGTAGTACAATTGGGTTTTCAGTATTAGCACATAAGGACTCGATGACCTCTTGAGTAAACAGACCTTTTTGTCCGCTTACACCGAACAATACCGTTATTTTGGCTTGCTTAACCACTTGCGCTAAACCAAGTTTTTGGCTCTTATCCCAATGTTCAATAGCCGACTGTTTTTGCACCAGTGGCTCTTGAAATTTTTGTAGTTCTGTCATGCTATCGGTGAGCAAGCCATAACGGTCAACCATAAATACTTGGCTGCGTGCTTGCTCTTCAGTCAACCCTTCGCGCTGCATTTGGCGAATAATATGCTCAGCAATACCGCAACCTGCCGATCCTGCACCTAAGAATGCTATTTTTTGCTGACTGAGCTTTTGACCTTTATTTAGGCACGCGGCAATCAAAGCACCGACCGAAACCGCGGCAGTTCCTTGAATATCATCATTGAAGCAGCATAACTGGTCACGATAACGATTTAATAACGGCGTAGCATTCCCTTGGGCAAAATCTTCAAATTGTAATAATACCTCTGGCCAACGACGCTTAACGGCTTGAATAAATAAATCGACAAATTCATTGTATTCATCGCCAGAGATGCGTGGATTTCTCCAACCCATGTACATAGGATCGTCAAGTAGCTGTTGGTTATTGGTACCGACATCTAATAAAATAGGCAAACAATAAGCGGGACTGATGCCACCACAGGCCGTGTACAAAGCCAATTTACCAATGGGAATGCCCATACCGCCAATACCTTGGTCGCCAAGGCCTAATATACGTTCACCGTCAGTGACAACGATCACTTTGACATTTTGTTTGGTGGCATTTTGCAGCATATCATCGATTTTATGGCGCTCAGGATATGAGATAAACAGACCCCTTTTACGGCGATAAATTTGTGAGAATTTCTCACAAGCTTGACCAACCGTTGGCGTGTAGATGAGCGGCATGACTTCCTCAATATGCTGCTCAACCAGATGATGAAACAAGGTCTCATTGGTATCTTGTATATTACGCAAATAAATGTGCTTATCCATCGCATTGGTGAATGAGCGCAGTTGGTGATAAGCCCGCAGAGACTGCTCTTCAATCGTCTCAATGTTGTGAGGTAATAGCCCTGTTAAATTAAAGCTATCACGTTCTTCTGATGAAAAGGCACTGCCTTTATTCAATAAAGAGGTTTCTAATAGAGCAGGGCCAGCAATAGGAATATATAAAGGACGCTTGTTTGACATAATAAAATCTTCTTATTAAGGACATATAAGTAAAAATGATGCTAGGGCTGCATTATACATAGCATCAGCCTGTACTTAACAATAGATAACAATTCATTTTGACTGAGCTTGGCTCTAAACTTGATTGCTGATACATTTACCTAGAAACAATAGCGTTTTATTAGAGGTGAATGAAAGGAGTTAATTACCGAGTCAATGTTGGCGTAAGTTAGGAATTGCAAGACTAGCGTACCCTCTCAAAGCATTTACTCTCTGATAATTTAAAAATAGTTCAATTTTAAAACACTTAGATTAACACATGAAGTGCAATATCAAAGAGCAGGTGAAAAAGAGGCCTAGATGCGCTAGCATCAAAGTCTTTATCCACCGACCAAAGTGAGATTGCAACCATGA
>NZ_DFQS01000030.1:0-42209 GCF_002377905.1 Psychrobacter sp. UBA3483
GCGTTTATACCACCGCTTTGATACTGCTCAACCCATTTGCTTACAAACTTTGGATTTACGCCAAACTTCTCACCTGTCGCACCGCTACTATGTCCTTCTTTGTAGTATGCTATGACTTTGATCTTAAAGTCTAGATCGTAACGCATAAAAATACCCCCAAAAGTTGTGTCCAACTTATGGGGGTCAGTTCATTTGCAGGCTTTTTTACGTTTATAGGGTAAGCAATACCTAAATACTGCTATAACGCAACACTAACCTCTATAACGCGCCACTAAAAGTATCGCACGCTTGTACATTACCGCTCTCTAAACCACGGGTAAACCACTGCACGCGCTGCTGACTGGTGCCATGAGTAAAGTTATCGGGTACCACGGCGCCGCCGCCGGCACGCGCTAAACGATCATCACCAATTTGACCAGCAGCATTGATGGCCTCATCAATGTCGCCCGCTTCTAAGAACTGTACGCGCTCCTGATTGCGCTGCGCCCAAACGCCTGCAAAACAATCGGCTTGTAACTCTTGCATGACGGATAATTTGTTAGCCTGCGCGCGCGTTACTTGGCGGCTGGCTTCGTTGACTTGCTGAGTAATACCAAGCAAAGTCTGCACGTGGTGGCCGACCTCATGAGAGATGACATAGGCTTGCGCAAAATCTCCCGCTTTACCTTGATTTTCGCTATCACCTGAGCCTTGTTCATCGCCAGTAATGCCTAAACTTTGACGCATTTCTACAAAGAACGACGTATCCAAATACACCGTTTGATCCCCTGGGCAATAAAAAGGCCCTGTGGCGGCGCTGGCACTCCCACAAGCTGAGCTGACCTGTCCATTAAATAAAATCAATGATGGCTCTTTATAAGTACTCCCCGCCTCGTTAAATATCTGATGCCAAACTTCTTCCGTATCCGCTAACACGACTTTGACAAAGCGTGTATCACGGTCGTCGCTAGTAGCAGGCTGGGTAGACGTATTGCCGCCGCCCGTAATCACTTGCCCCGTTTGCAATGCGGTCATCGGATTAACCCCAAACACCAGCCATAAAATACCAGCAATGATAATACCGCCGATACCGCCGCCAATCATCTTGCCACCGCCACTGGTGGTGCGCACATTTGAGCTGCCACGTCTGTCTTGCCATTTCATAATACTTCTCCTAAAAAATCCAATAGCATACCTATCGCTATCGTAGTAAATCCTGTTATTTGATTATTGGTGTTATAAGATATTTGCCTCAATCCTTTGATTTTTTATTCTAGCTTTCAACCATAATCGCTTCTATATTTTTATAGGTATTTAAATGTCAATTTTATTGATACTAAGGCTACCAATAAGCAAAAAATACTCTTAAAATTATGAAGAAAATCCTTTTATAGAAAAAGCGCCAAAACGTCCTGATGTCATTGATTATACGTCGATTAATTTGAGTTGTTGTATTAAAAAGTATATTAAATGAGCAAGTTAAAAGTTGATTTACAATTTTATTGTTACTTAATTGTACAACCTCTTTCCATCCAGAAAGAAATCATATAGAATGCGTGAAAGCTGAGTAGCTGTAATTAATACTAGTTGAATTCTGGGAAATCTCGGAGATTCAACCTTTTTTGCTGCTACTGATCATTTCATTTTCCCGGAGAAACCTTATGAAACTTAAATTACTTGCTCTAGCTGGTATCATGACTGCAACTATGGGCCTTACTGCCTGTGATAGCAACAAAGAAAACGCTGCTGAAGATTTATCTGACGCGCAAGAAGAAGTGCAAGACGCTCAAGAACAGTTAGACGACGCTGCTGCTGAAGGCGAAGCGGTACCTGCAGAAGCTGAAGCTGCTGTAGCTGATGCTGAAGCTGACATCGCTCAAGCACAAGCTGCTACTGCTACTGACGAAATCGATGCTGAAGTACCTGTAGACGGTACTACTACTAGCGTTGACGTAGCTAGCGAAACTCCAGCTGTTGACGCTGCTGACGAAGTTGTTGTTGAAGAACCAGCTCAGTAATTTTTATTTTTCATAATAAAAGTACTGTAGTAAAAAAGAGAGCTTATGCTCTCTTTTTTATGCCTACTATTTATACTTTATAAAAAAGTGGGGTGTCATAAAAGCGCGACATAAAAAAAATGATGGTTATCACAGTCTATCGAATATATTACTGTGATAACCATCATTTTTACTTACTGCCCGATCCTTATTGGTCAAATAATTTCTCATCTACCTGTTGGCGAAATTTTTGACCCGTCTTAAAGGTGACCACGCGGCGTGCTGATACGGCAACTGGCTCGCCTGTCTTTGGGTTACGTCCAGGACGGCTGTTTTTATCTTTAAGCTCAAAGTTGCCAAAGCCTGACAGCTTGACTTCTTTGCCATCAATCAAACTCTCTGACAACTCGTCAAAAAAATTCTCTACCAAACAGCGGCCTTCTTGGCGTGTTAGGTTAAGATGACTCATCAAATGCTCAATCATGTCAGATTTGGTTAAGGTGCTCACAGTACGACTCCTATGCTATGTCGTGATGTCGAATATCATGGTTTAGCGGTATGAGAATTAATGTTAGTTATTATAAAGGTTTTTTGTCATCTTTTTCATAAAGTCTGCATGAAAATCCTTTATTAATAACCACTTAACTTTTTTAAAGATGAAAATTTCTATCAGATAATCATTTTTATAAATAGCAAAACGCCATAGCCTCACTTATGCAGAGGCTATAGAGCGTTTTAGATGGTTATATCTTAGCTTTAGCTATCACGCAACTGAGCGGCGTGCTGTTCAGTTAGCGCTTGCACGACTTTATCTGTCGCAGTTTTTACCGCTTCATCAGATAATGTCTGTGCTTTGTCTTGCCATATTAAAGCAAACGCTAAAGAGCGCTGACCGGTCGGGACCTTGTCGCCTTGATACACATCAAATAACCATAAATCTGTCAATAGCGCACCAGCTGCCGCGCGTATCGTCGCCTCTAACGTCTGTAAGCTAATATCGATATCGACTAAGATGGCGATATCGCGACGTACTTGCGGGAATTTGCTTGGGGTAGTAATGGCATGCTGCTCACGCACCAAGGTTAATAATGGGGCAAGTGACAATTGCGCCACCCACGTCGCTGGCAAGTCTAACTGCTTAGCGGTGTTAGGATGTAATTGACCGAACCAGCCGACGTATACCTCATCGATATAGAGCTTGGCGCTTTGACCAGGATGTAAGAAAGCAAGTGCACTACGCTCATAGCGGATACGCGTACTGTCGATTTGCGCCGGTAATAACTGCTCAATATCATGCTTAAGATCATAAAAGTCTAGCGCACGGTTTTGATACGCTTGCTCATCCCACACATCGCCGACTGCAACTAACGCAATACTTGGCGTTTGTACCAACTCGCTAATACTTTGACCGACAAAGCTTAAACCCGTTTCAAAGAAACGTACTCGCGGCTGCTGGCGATTGAGGTTATATTGTACACAAGGCAATAAGCTTGATAGCAGAGTACGGCGCATCACCGCCAAGTCGCTAGAGATAGGATTGGCCAATGCCAACACTTCTCCAAGCGCTTTATCATCGAGCAAGGCTTCTATTTTTGCATCACTAAAACTAAAGCTAATGGCTTCCATATAGCCATTATTGACCAAGGCCAGCTTCATCTCGTGCGTTAAGTCCGCCGTATCGTCATAATCCATGCTGACTTGCAAATGCGGCAACACACTCGGAATATTGTCATAACCGTAAATACGGGCAATCTCTTCGATTAAGTCTTCCTTAATGCTCATATCAAAGCGATACGATGGCGGCGTGCAAATCAGCCTACCGGCTTGCTGATCTACCTCAAAGCCTAGTTGAGTCAAAATACGCACCATCACAGCTGGCTCAATCTCAATACCGATGACCTCACGGACTTTAGTGATTGGCAAAGTAATCGGCGTACGTGCTGGCAAGTGCTCTCTGCTTTCCACTTTTACTATTTGCCCAGCTTGACCACCAGTGACACTGGTAATCAAATCAACAGCACGCGCTAGTGCTAACTCTGGTAACTCAAAATCGACACCACGCTCAAAGCGTTGTGAGGCATCGGTATGCAGACCAAAACGGCGTGCACGAGCGGCAATAGCAAGCTGACTAAAGAAAGCGCTTTCTACAATAATATTGGTGGTACTGTCAGTGACACTGCTACGCTGACCGCCCATGATACCAGCAAGTGCCAATGCACCTTTATCATCGGCAATGACCAATTCATCGCCGGTTAAGGTAATGGTTTGCTCATTTAATAAGGTAATGGTCTCGCTAGGCTGCGCCAAACGTACCACGATATCGCCTTCAATGGTATCAGCATCAAACGCATGTAGCGGTTGGCCGAGTTCCATCAACACGTAGTTGGTCACGTCGACTAAAAAGTTATGCGAGCGCAGTCCCGATTGGACTAGCGCGTCAGTCATCCATTTCGGCGTGTCAATGCTACGATCAATGTTACTGATTGATTGGAGTAAATAACGCGGGCACGCTCCAACCGCGCTTACCGTTACTGCGGGCGTAGTATTTTTAGCACCGTTAGCATCAGTTGGTACGTTGGCAGGAATTGTAGGCTGCTGCATAGGCAAATCATTAATCACTGATATTTCGCGCGCAATACCACGTACACTAAAACAATCACCGCGATTTGGCGTGATAGAGATATCTAGTATTTGATTGTCTAAACCTAAATACTCACGGATATCCATGCCAATCGGTGCATCACTTGGCAACTCAAGCAGACCATCGATGCTATCGATTAAATCAATTTCAGACGCGCCGCACAGCATACCGTTAGAATCGACACCGCGTAAGTTGCCATTTTTAATTTTAAAGCCTTCTGCGTCGTTAGAGGGCAGCACAGCACCAACGGTCGCAACCGGTGCTTTCATACCGACCATCACATTGGGCGCGCCGCAAACGATTTGTAACGGCTCAGCGGCACCAATATTGACCTGCGTCACGCGCAACTTATCGGCATCGGGATGCTGTTCAACGCTGATCACTTCACCGACCACCACGCCGCTAAAAGCACGAGCAACTGCAAAGCGATCGTCAATCTCAAGCCCTGCCATCGTGAGTTGTTCAGCCAATTGCTCACTGCTATTGTTGGGGTTTACCCATTGACGTAGCCACTGTTCGCTAATTTTCATAAATATCTCGGATCTGAATTTTATAATAAAGATTTTAGAATAAAGGGTGACGTATTAACCTGTCATATTGACAAGGAAAACTCTAGCCAAACTGTTTTAAGAAGCGTACGTCGTTTTGGAAAAACAGGCGCAAATCGTCGATACCGTAATACAGCATGGCAAAGCGCTCAATACCCATGCCAAAAGCAAAGCCGGTGTATTTTTCGCTATCAATACCGCAATTGGTCAGCACCTGCGGGTGTACCATACCGCAGCCCATGACTTCAAGCCATTTACCATTATCATCAAGGATATCAACTTCAGCAGAAGGCTCAGTAAACGGGAAAAATGATGGACGAAAACGCACGGTCAGCTCTTTGGCAAAAAACGCTTCTAAAAATTCACTAATCAAGCCTTTTAACTCAGCAAAGGTGCTCGATTCAGTCACCATAAGCCCTTCCAACTGATGAAACATCGGCGAGTGGGTTTGGTCCGAGTCATTACGATAGACGCGGCCCGGGCAAATAATACGAATCGGCGGCTCATTTTTTTCCATGGTGCGAATTTGCACCGGACTGGTATGGGTACGTAACAGATAGTGCGCGTCAAAATAGAAGGTATCGTGCATCGCCCGTGCTGGATGATGCGACGGGATATTTAGCGCTTCAAAATTATAATAATCGCTCTCAACTTCAGGGCCAGTGGCGACATTAAAACCCGCTTGGATAAAATACTGCTGCATACGCTGGGTAATCATGGTCACGGGATGCAGATGACCTTTTTGACCACCGCGCGCAGGCAAGGTGATATCAATGCTCTCGCTGGCAAGCTTAGCATTTAATGCCGCCACTTCTAGCTCTTGATGCTGCGCCGTCAATGCATCTTGAATACGGCTACGCACTTGATGTAACCAGCCGCCGTAAGTTTTTTTGTCATCGCTGCTAAGTTTGCCCATCTGCTTTGACCAGCCGGTTAAAGGGCTCTTTTTACCGGTCAGTTGCACCCTCAAATCTTGCAGGGCACGCACATCGGTTACTTGTAGAACCAATGCTTCAGCAGCACTGGCAAACTCGCTTAACTGGGCTTCATTAAGCTCGCTTAGCTCTGAGGACAAGGTCGGTAGCGCCGACAAATCGGTGGTAGCAGCAGGGGTAGTCATAAGACGCATTCTTCCTGATTTAAACGGACTATTAATGATAGTGATAGGTAATTGTAGGGATTTGACCAAATATTGCAAACCATTTACCCATTCATTTTACGATAAAGGCGCACTATATGAATGGCTTGAATATTTAGACAATGACTTTAAAAATAATTTTAAATAAAAACGTTAGACAATGAGAACTGCAACTTTATAGAAAGCATGTTGCCTATTAGCGATGATAAAACTGGTCGTAAAATAATCTACTATAAAAAAAGCCACCGACCAGCGGTAGCTTTTATTAATATCGACCTATTAATCAATATTAGTCCTACCCATTTAAGCAATCAAAAAATCTGAATACCTAAAGGACAGTTAATATTTAGGCTAATTCCGCTTTTGCTTTTTCAACTAAGGCGGTGAAAGTCGCTGCATCATGCATAGCGATGTCAGCAAGTACACGACGATCGATAGCGATGTTTGCTTTTTTCAAGCCGTTGATAAGGCGGCTATAGCTTAAGCCATTTAAACGTGCACCAGCATTGATACGTGCAATCCAAAGACGACGGAAAGTACGTTTTTTGTTGCGACGGTCACGATATGCATATTGACCAGCTTTGGTCACTGCTTGTACTGCTACGCGATAAACACGTGAACGAGCACCGTAGTAGCCTTTTGCGCGCTTTAAGATTTTTTTGTGACGGCGATTTGCCTGTACACCACGTTTTACACGGGCCATAAATTACTCCAAGATTTTTTAATCATTATTAAACGAATCACGATGTCATCAAACAATTGACTAATAGACATCGTTATCAAATTGCAAAGTCAAATATCTTTAATTGATTAAAGCTAAATGACGATAGGCTATTAGATGTATGGGCACATACGACGAACTGCTGCTTCGTCAGACTTGTCCACCATCTTTAGACCGCGCAACTGGCGAATACGCTTAGCTGATTTCTTGGTCAAGATATGGCTTTTGAATGCTTGTTTACGTTTAAAGCCGTTCGCTGTTTTTTTGAAGCGTTTAGCGGCACCGCTTCTGGTTTTCATCTTAACTTTCATGATGATTTGCCTCTTTGTCTTTGATAGAACCTGGTCGTCAAATAGTAAAAACGAATAGTCGCTTTAAAAACAAGCACTAAACGGCTATTTGCCTCGAGGTGGGAGGCGCTATTTTAGCAGATAGTGCGCTGTTTTGCCAAGCAAAGTTTTTATCGCTACCTTATAGGGTGCGTTAGTTGCTATTAAATAAATACAATGCGTATAAAAACGTGCTACTGCTATAATTGTGTTTTATTTCCTGCGTGAACATATTGAATGTCAGTGATAGCTGTGTTTAAGTAGGGATTGAATGCTATCTTTATTACTTTATACTTTTTACCACCTTCTCATTACTTCTTATAAGATGACTGATAGATTATGACTTTACCTGCTTGGCTTGCTGCCGTAAATTTTAATACTGATGGTTTGATTCCTGCGATCGCCCAAGATTATGTGTCCGGACGTATTTTGATGATGGCGTGGATGAATGCCGAATCGCTGCAATTAACTGCCGAAACGCAGACGGCAGTGTATTTTTCGCGCTCGCGTGGCAAGTTATGGCATAAAGGCGAATCGTCTGGGCATACCCAGCGCGTGCATGATATTCGTCTAGATTGCGACGCTGATGTGATTGTACTGAGCGTCACGCAAGCAGGCGGTATCGCTTGTCATACTGGCCGTGAGTCTTGTTTTTATCAGCGTTTAGATTTGTCTGGGCAAACGCCTGAATGGCAAACCGTCGATAAAGTATTAAAAGATCCTGCAGAGATTTATCAGACAAACGCCGCAGCAAAAGCCACGCCTCAAATTAATGAAGCGGCGGAAGATATAGACCATTCGCACACCCATCAAAATAACAGACTTGCTACCACTCATTCTATTTTGCAGCAGCTTGATAAGGTATTGGCCGAGCGCAAACAAGCGGACGCTGACAGCTCTTATGTGGCAAGTCTATATGCCAAGGGCCTGAATAAAATATTAGAAAAAGTGGGTGAAGAAAGTACAGAAAGTATCATCGCGGCCAAAGACTTAGCCAATTGCGATGAAAATGTGGATAAAACCCAGTATGACGAAGCGCGTCACGAGCTGATCTATGAAGTTGCTGATGTTTGGTTCCATACTTTAGTGGGCTTGGCATGGTTTGATATAGAATCAGAAGCGGTATTAAACGAGCTAGGCCGACGTTTTGGTCTGTCAGGTATTGCTGAAAAAGCAGCACGCTAGTGTTTTTAGCGTGGCGCTGTTTGATTATTGTTGCTTTCACCTTTTTACCCTGACGGCAGGTTATAATATAGCTCTGTTTTATTTCGCATAAGATGTCGATACTTTTTGTTTACGATAGCAACTTCCTATACACTCAAAGTATTCATATAAAGACTAAAAACCAAGACAGAAGGATAGCATCATGGGTAGTTTTTCCATTACGCATTGGCTGATTTTATTGGTGGTGGTGGTGGTCGTATTTGGCACCTCCAAGCTAAGAAATGCCGGTAAAGATTTGGGCGGCGCGGTCAAAGGTTTTAAAGAAGCCGTTAAAGATGAAAATACCGAACATGCCAAAAAGCAAGTCGTGCTTGATCATGATGGCAATGCGCACACTGAAGAGCGAACAACCACTAAGGTTGATGACAAGCATAATGTATAGCATTTAATAGTGGCATTGGGACATTATGTTTGATATTGGATTTTCTGAATTACTGCTTTTTGGCGTCATTGCCTTAATCGTTTTGGGGCCAGAAAAACTGCCCCAAGCGGCGCGTACGGCTGGGCAGTGGTATGCCAAAATTCGCCGCACGGTGTCTACGTTGCAGTCTGAAATCGAAGCTGAGCTTGACTTAGCAGAGACACGGCAACAGATGCACAGAGAGCTGGCTAAAATTCGTGAGACTGAAGCTGAAATGCGCCGTGAGATGGCAGAGATGCGCGGCAGTCTGCAAGAATTTGAATCCTCGCAAAACCAGCACCTTAAAGCCGCGCATCAAGTTAATACTGCTAAAGCGTATGGGGATAGCAATACAGTCGACCATGAAAAAGACGTTCATTCATTAGCAACGCCAAAAGAATTTGACTACGCTTATGACAGCTATGACTCCCATAAAAAATTAACAGCGTCTCAACCATCAGAATCACAGCGCTCAAATAATGACGATAGTCTAAAAACTGATGTCAACGACCATACCAAGCAAATGATCCAAATCGCCATAACCAAACCTTGGGAAAACATGTGGTTTCGTCTTGGCGCTTATGATAAGGCGCGTCGTTTACCGCAGCCGCCCTACCTGCCTAATTATAAAGCCGATACATTATTAGATAACCATTTAAACAAACCATCAATTCAGCAGGCTTCTGCCAAGCAGCAGGAGAATGATTAGTGGGCTTATTAAAGCGTAAAAAAAGCCGTCAAGAAAAAGTAACGGCTACAGACATCGATGCTGCCCCAGATACCACGGCTCATGATGACTCTGGTGATATCCTAAGCTCAATGGCTGATATGCCGATTACTGAGCATTTGATTGAATTGCGCCGACATCTGATTAAGATATGCGTCGCGGTACTGGTGATATTTTTGGCCTTGGTCGGATTTTCACGTGAGCTCTATGATTTTTTATCCGACCCACTGGTTGCCCAGTTGCCCGCCAACTCAACGATGATAGCAACCGATATCACTTCCAACTTTATGGCGCCAATACGTCTGAGTATCTTTGTCGCGGCGTTTTTGGCAATGCCCTATATCTTGTATCAAATTTGGTCGTTTGTCGCGCCCGGTTTGTATAAAAAAGAGAAAAAAGTCGCTATTCCTGTACTGATGTCTTCGATATTTTTATTTTATGCGGGCGTGGCGTTTGCTTACTTTATTGTGTTAAAAGGCGTGCTTAAGTTTTTTATCATGTTTGCGCCGCAAAACGTCTTGCCGATGACAGATATCGACAGTTATTTAAGTTTTGCGCTCAAGCTGTTTATGGTATTTGGGCTGACGTTTGAGATTCCAGTGGTCACCTTACTATTGATATTGGCGGGTGTCGTCTCCATTCAAAGTCTAGAAGATAAACGCCGCTATATTATCGTCGGCTGTTTTGCCGTTGCAGCAGTCGTTACACCGCCTGATGGGGTGTCGATGTTGATGCTCGCCATTCCGATGTGGTTATTGTTTGAGCTGGGATTGTTTTTAGCGAAAGTTTTAATCAAAGAAGAACGCAAACTGACTTTGACAGACGATATAGAGTTGAAGAAAGAATAACTTTACTTATCAGGCACTTATTCAAAAAGCAGCCAACACGCTAATCTGTTAATATAACTTTCTTATTTAAATCGCTTTCTTATTTAAATCGCTCAGTACTACCCTCAGTGTTAATGAATGTCTCAATATCACCGTTATTATCAGCCGTCAGCCATTGTTTATGCAGTGGCTTTTTTTACCGCCGCTAATCTTGACTCCATTCTAGTTTTTTAGGTAGCTTTATTATGTCCGCATCGATGCCAGCTTATATGAGCGATCCCACTGATGAGCAGCTGAACGCGCTAAACATGGCGATGGATCACAAGTCATTTAAAGTGGTCGCTTATGCGGGTGCAGGGAAAACTACGACGCTCAAATTAATCGGTGAGCGTCTGCGCGGTCGCGGCTTGTATTTAGCCTTTAACAAAGCCATTGCCAACGATGCGCGGCAAAAATTTCCCGGTCACGTCGATTGTCGCACGTTTCACTCATTAGCCTACCGTCATGTACCACGTGATATTACCGCTAAATTGTCATTACCAAGATTTTCACCCAAGCGTTTGGGTGATGATTTAGGCTTACAACCCGTGCAAGTGCGTCGGCAAATGGATGGGGTGAATAAATATATTACCCTCACGCCAGCTCGCTTGTCGCGCTTTGTCAGTGATGCGGTGAGCAATTTTTGTAGCACGCACGCCAGCTATCCTGCCCCAAGGCATCTTGAATTTCCAAGCTGGCTTGCTGAGTCAGATAGCGAGCAGTTGCGCGAAATGCTCTACCCTGCTGTTGAACAGCGCTGGTTACAGTCGATTGATGCCCGTCATCCTGCTGGTATCGGCCATGATATTTATCTTAAATTGTGGGCCTTATCGAAGCCGAGCATTCCTGCGGATTTTATCTTGTTTGATGAAGCACAAGATGCCGATCCATTAATGATGGGGATTTTGACCCAGCAGCCACGGCAGGTGATTTATGTCGGCGACGCCCATCAGCAGATTTATGAGTGGCGCGGGGCGGTCAATGCAATGAAAAAACTGCCGTTGCCACAAACCTTATTGACCCAATCTTTTCGTTTTGGCGAACCGATTGCTGAGATTGCCAATACCTTGCTCAAAGCTTTACAAGAAGAAGTACCATTAAAAGGCAATCCAAATAAGCAATCGTCTACCGACAAAGGCATGGTACACAGTAAAAAAGATGCCATTCTTTGCCGTACCAATGCGGCTGCTATGTCGCAATTGCTGACGGGCTTAAAGCTTGGGCATAGAGTTGCTCTGCAAGCCGATACCGATCGTATGCTTAAATTTTGTCAGGCAGCTGAAAACTTAAAAAATGGCAAATCGGCTTATGGTGTGCCCGAACTGGCATATTTTTATAATTGGGGGGATGTCCAAGAATATTCTGAAACCAATGAAGGCAGCGACCTTAAAACCTTGGTGAAATTGGTCGATGACCATGGTACCAATGTGTTGACGCAGGCGGTAAATAGCCTAACGCGTATCGAAAATGCTGACTATGTCATCTCAACCGCGCATAAAGCCAAAGGGCTTGAGTGGGGTAAAGTGCAGCTCGATGATGATTTTTATTATGACGTAACCACCAATGCGGTAAAGATAAGCCCAGAAGAGTTGCGTTTGCTCTACGTTGCTTGCACGCGGGCACAGAACAATTTAGATATCCATAATATCAAAGATTTGATATCAGGGTTGCAGACGGGTAAAAAAGTGATTTTTGGTAATACTTAATCTTCCCGTCTATACCCACCAAACCTCTCTACTCCCTTCTATTCAATGATTAATTAGCCATGAACCATAAGCAGCAGCCTAACATTTCATCTTTATCTCAAGCACTACAAAAGCGTCAAAACACCATACAGCAATTATTTGCCAATCCTGTTCGCCTGCTTGCACCCATGGAAGGTTTGACCGATCCATTGATGCGCCAAATATTGACGCAAATTGCCACAGACTTGGGTCGCCCTTATGATTGGTCGGTCAGTGAATTTATACGCGTCACCCAAACTGTCTTGCCAGCACACGTTTTTTATAAATACGTGCCAGAGTTGCATCATGATGCCAAAACCACATCTGGTACACCGATTCATATTCAGCTACTTGGTAGTGACGCGCAATTGATGGCAGAAAATGCCGCTTATGCTGCCGAGCTTGGTGCGCCAGCGATTGATATCAACTTTGGTTGTCCGGCTAAAACGGTTAACAGCCATCGCGGTGGTTCGGTGCTACTTGATGAGCCTGACGTGATATATGAGATTATCAGCGCCGTACGCCGAACCGTACCCGCTCATCTTCCTGTATCCGCAAAGATTCGTTTGGGTTATACCGATACGTGTCGCATGGATGATATCAAAGCAGCGATTGCTGCGAGCGGCGCCGATTGGTTAACCATTCATGCGCGTACCAAAACCCAAGGCTATAAGCCGCCCGCTTATTGGGATAAAATCCAAAATTTTAATACGCTTGCTATACCAGTGATTGCCAATGGTGAGATTTGGAATAGTGAACACGCACAAAACTGTATGACGCAATCAGGTACGACGCATTTAATGCTTGGGCGCGGCGCTGTCACCCGTCCCGATTTGATTGCCAAGATTGATGCGGATAATAACGACATAAAAATGCTGACAGTCTTAGCATGGCAAGATTTAATTGCCCATCAGATTAAGTTTTTAGAGGGTGCGGCGAAAAACGATGTGGTGTTGGTCGGGCGTTATAAGCAGTGGCTTGGTATGCTAACCAAGGGTTACTCTGAGGCACAAACCTTGTGGGAAAGTATCAAAAGAGAAAAAAATAAATCGGTGATTATCGCTGCGCTGCAAAAGAGCACATTCGAATAATCAGCGCTTTATGATCGATATTGTGATGGTGTTAAAAACAAAAATATCAAAAGACTTACAGCAGCAATAAGCTAAAAACTGACCCTAATTGCTAAGTAAAATAACATCAATGAGCAGGCCATCGACAGCACCCATAGAATAGAGCGAAAGGTGGCTAAATTGGTAATATAAGCCACGCAAAACCCAATACGAATCAGCACATATAGCCAAGCGATGGTATTAATAATTAATTGCGGTACAAAAAACAGCATCGCAACCAACACTGCCGCCAAAAATATAGGCAAGGTTTCATAGCTGTTTTGCTGGGCAGCATTGGCCCGCGCGGCAGCTCCCGTCGTCCCTTGTAAGAAATCACGCGGATGGGCATTGTCAGCCAAATTAAAACCGCCGAGCGCTTTTGCCGTCAGCGCCATCGCCAGTGGCAGCAAACTTGCCACCACCATCGCCCAAATAGCCGCTGCGGCACTATCGGGAATCAACCCAAAGAATAGACTCATCAGTATACTCGCCCCTATCCTGCAATGACTTCAAAATCGTGAGTCACATTGACGCCGCCCTGCACCAGCATCCGACTGGCTGAGCAGTATTTTTCGGCTGATAGTTTGATGGCTTTTTCTACTTGGCTTTCTTTGACTTCTTGTCCGGTCACGATGAAATGCATATGAATGTCGGTATAAACTGCTGGAATGGTCTCAGCCCGCTGAGCGGTCAGCTCACAACGTACGTCTGTCACTTGTTGGCGCGATTTTTGTAAAATTGCCACCACATCGTAGCTGGCACAGCCACCAAGTCCTAATAAAATCAGCTCCATTGGACTGGCGCCCTTTTCTTTATCAGCATCGATTTGGACGTTATGTCCTGATGGCGATACACCCATAAAGGCTTTATTTTCTTGCCACGTGATGCTTGCTTTTGACTCTGACATCTTAGATATTCCTTGTTTTAATTGCTACGATTTTGAATGCGCATGCTTCTTAATTCATATGCTTTTTAATTTGACATGATTTTTAACTTGAATAGTAACGGTTTCTTATTTTTTGAAATACAATCTTTTCTTGAAAAATACTGTTTTTTGTTAGTGTAGCATAAGCAAAAACCAGATTTATGACGCCCTTTCCTCGTTTGCCTTTTCTTGCTTACCTTTTATAAACCGCTACCTTATTTATGCTTTAACAATAATATTCGATATTTAAGTATTTATACACCTATCGTTACCGCGACTTATCATTCTTAGAAAAATCTACGGAATTTACTTACAAAAGTAGACTTATAAGTCACTGATTTTAAAGTATTAATCTTGTGAAACATTTTATAGCAAAATACTGTTACACATTTTGGTTGTTTCTTGGTTTAATAACGGTAATGAATCTTATTTTGTCATAGTACTGATGGTGATCACCCTATAATAACTATGATTGCTGTTGTTGTACCTTGTCGAAATAAGCTATTTTTAAACAATTTAAAAGGGTTTAGTCATGATAGATGCAGACGGCTTTCGCGCCAATGTCGGCATCATCTTGGCAAATACACAAGGGCAAGTTCTGTGGGCAAAACGTATTGGTCACAACGCTTGGCAGTTCCCTCAAGGCGGTATCGACCGCGGGGAGACGCCGATGGATGCAATGTATCGCGAGCTCTGGGAGGAGGTCGGGTTACATCCGCGTCATGTGGATCTACTGGCGGTCACGCAAGATTGGTTGCGTTATCGTTTGCCAAAACGCTATGTGCGTCATGGGCAGTATCCTTTGTGTATTGGGCAAAAACAAAAATGGTTTTTGCTGCGCTTAGATGAGCCGAATACTCAACATATCCGCTTTGATGAGGGTAAACCAGAATTTGATCATTGGCAATGGGTCAGCTACTGGTATCCACTCGGACAAGTGATTCATTTTAAACGCGGGGTATATCGTCGCGCCTTGCAAGAATTGGTGCGCGAACTACCGCTTAAACAAGAACTGATTATTCCAGAACAAAACAACCATTTGTTGGTGGAATAAGCATATTGCCTGCTTTGACAATCAAAAAACAAATACCCCTATTAATAGCTACTATTCATAGGGGTATTTTTTTTATGTTAAATTTACCTAGGCTGACATTCACGGCTTACAAGCGTGGCTTTGATTTTTTTGTCTGATCTCTCTTCTTTACGTAAGGTTAAAATACTTTGCGTCCGCGTTCCATAACTTGGCATGGCTGTTTTATTCATACTACTCAACTCAGCAGACTCGATATAAATAGAAGATAGTGCTCGCTCAATCTGCTTAGCAACACCCGTTTCGGGTAATTTATTTTCTGGCGCTGGCGTTTTATCAGACATCACGGCAAACGCCGCTTCTTGCCAATACTTAGGAGCGCTATTTTCAGCAATCAAAGGCAATACTTCTTGTCTTAAACGGCCACGTAACTTCTCAGTCTTAAACCACCCTTCTTCTGGCTGACCATTAGATAGTACGTACAATCCAGCATATAAAGGTGTCGGTGCATGACCACGATTATTGACAATCACCGCTTGCGCCGCATCACCAATAATAAGATTAAAACCCGCATAATCTTGTAAGCTGATTTGCCGAGCAAACTCTATCGGGCTTAGTGTACTGATCAAGAAATCGGTGACCAATGCACCACGTGAGCGTTCGTCATGACTTGCCTGCACACCATCACGAAAATTTAATACTGCCGCCCAGCGTCCGTTTTGCTCGTAAAAATCGCCATGTTGCTGTTGATGAATGCCAAGCCACGTACCGCCACTTTGCTTATCGCGCCCTGCATAAATAGGCTTATCCTCCCATTGATGAATCGATTCTGTGGGACGCTGCAAAAACTCATCACGGTTGGACAATAAAACCAACGGCAACTCATCAAACAACTGCCAAGCAATGGCGACGATACACATAGTTTTCCTTGATATAAATATTAAATTATTAGCGCTTAGTTGGTATTCAGTTTTTTATCGGCAGGGTAGCTGATTTGATACGTCGATTGCAGCACTTGTGATTGCTTACTTGGCAAATCAAACTCCCAAGCGACCATACCCTTATGGTCATTCCAATCTTTTTGGCTGACAGTTGGAGTGTGCGCCGCCGTGACTTTGATACTGTCATCACTGCTCAACGGCTCAGCACTTAACACTTGCAAGCGTACGCTGCGATTGTGCTGATTGGTAAATTGATACGCTTGAGTGATGGTTTTGGTTTGTTGACGGTTAAACACGCCTTTATCGCCTTGTTTATTCTCATCGGTCAATTGCTTGACCAGCAAACTTGGGTCAATACCGAAACCAATACCCTGCTCTTTTAAGTTTTGATAATTATAGCGCGACTGCCCGACATAGTTATCATCACGGTATAGCTGCAACGAGCCATCAGCCCAAGCAGGCGTCAAGAACGGCGCGGATGCATACCAATAAGCGGCGGTCTCGGCACTTGGTGTACTGCGTAGCCAAAGCTTACTGGTGCCAGATTGCTCATCAATGACCGTGCGTACGCGCCTGCCATCACTGGGAATACTCACACGCTGCGGCAAGCGATATTCGGTGATGCCGTTTTTGTTTTGACTGCTCACGGTAAAGCTCGGTAGTGGCGGCATCTCTGCACCGCCGCCATAATTGTCTCTTGCAGAAACAACAACGACAGGCGATGCTTCCATCTCCATCATCGGCGCTGCATAACGCGCCAATTTACTATTTTGCTGTTCTTCATATAATGACAAGCGCTCAACTTGTGGCAGCTGACTGGTGGTCGTTTGGTTGGGATTAACCGTGCTTAAAATAACGGGCACGTTGCTCCAGTTCTCGCCGGTTTGTTGAGCGATGATGGCGGAGGCGGTAATATTCAGCTGCTTACTGTCGGTATTTAAGCGCGCTTGATAAGTCGGCTCCCAACTGGCACCGCGTACTTGATAATGCAGTTTAACCGTACTTGGCGTGCGGCTGGCGGTGCGTACACTGACTTGGGTCACGCTATTCTGTTTTGAGGTCGTACTGCCCGCTAGCAGCTGATTGAGCGCATCTTTTGCTTGTGCCTCGCGCTGCTGTAGCTCGACAATTCTTTTATTAATATTGGCCGCTTGCATTTCTAAATCACGCGCGTTATTGGCCAATGTGCCAGTCGTATTAATTTGCGTCACTTTGGTCAAATTTTGCAAATAGGCTTTGGTTAAGCGTGCGGCTTCTAATTCAGCACTGATATCGGCAAGATTGTTTTTCTGGACTTGTACTTTGGCATCGCCTTGATATTGGCCATATTGACATTGCGCCGCTTGCTCAGCACTCAAGGTTTCGATACTGACTTCGCCAACATTGACATTGCCTAGTGCCTGTACGCTGATACTATCTGAGTCAATAGTCGGCGATAAACAAGAAAAAACCAGCGTTTGCTCGCCACTACCATTGATTGGCAATGAACGTGTGACACTTGCCAAGCCTTGATAGATAGTGATGTTTTCAATATTGCTCATCGCTGCTTGGGCGCTACTCGGAACCCACAGCGTGAGGCCTGAAGCTATGATTCCTAGCAAGGATAATGTTGATAAAGGCAGCTGCATAAGGATTCCTTAGAAATTGAAGCACTTTTTTTCATCTTAGCGGTTTTTGCAGTGCTTTGCTATTGATTCAATACACCATTTACTTACCCATTTATTTATCGATAAACTTATCATAGTATTCCCAACGGATGAATTTTGCTATTATGGGCCACATTCCATTATCAATAATATGATGCCTTTATGATGATTCATCCTCAGTTCGACCCCGTAGCGCTGTCCTTGGGGCCAGTAGAAGTGCACTGGTATGGTTTAATGTACTTATTGGCATTTGCCGCTGCTTATGGCCTTGCATGGTATCGCAGCTCCAAACGCGATAACTGGACCACCGACATGGTGTCTGACTTGGTCTTTTTTGGTGCCCTTGGGGTGATTTTGGGCGGCCGTATTGGCTATGTATTGTTTTATCAATTTGGCGAGCTTTTGCAAAATCCCGCTTATCTTTTCAAGGTATGGGAAGGCGGTATGTCTTTTCACGGCGGCATGATTGGTGTTTTGTTAGGCATGTTGTATTTTGCCCGCAAATATAAAAAGCCCCCTTTTCAAGTACTCGATTTTATTATTCCTTGTGTACCAACGGGTCTGCTGTTTGGTCGTATCGGCAACTATATCAACGGTGAGCTATGGGGCCGCGTCTCAGACGGTGGCTACAATTGGCTGACTTACTTTCCGCAAGCCGCAGCATTTGATGCGCAGCAATTACAAACCAACCCTGAGTTGCAAGCATTGATGCTAGAGGTCAATGGGCAGTATTTATTGCCGCGTCACCCATCACAGCTCTACGAAGCCTTTGCTGAAGGTCTGCTGCTCTTTATCTTTTTGTGGTGGTATTCCTCAAAACCGCGTCCTCGTATGGCGGTCTCGGCTATCTTTTTATTAGGCTACGGTCTCAGCCGCTTTATTATCGAGTTTTTCCGTCAGCCCGATGCCGACCAAGGCTTTATTTTACTGGGCTGGATGACCAAAGGCCAAATACTGAGCGCGCCAATGATTATTATTGGTCTCATCATGCTGATTTACGCTTATAAGCGTGGCATCTATGATTGGGGTAAGCAGTCGGCTTATTAAGCCTTATTTAGTATCCACTACCCTATTAAAGGCTATAGTGAGCATGATATTAAGAACCAGATTTTTAATAACGATGTTTTTAAAAACTGTATTTTAAGAAATAATTTAAAGAAACGTTTTAACAGCGTAAAAGAGTACCTTTATGACCAGTAATTACCATAACAGTAAAAATGAGCAAGCCTATTTAGACTTGCTAAAATATGTCATGACGAATGGCACTGAAAAAGGCGATCGTACTGGCACTGGTACGCTAAGCCACTTCGGTGCGCAGCTACGTTTTGACTTAGCCGATGGATTTCCCTTATTAACCACCAAAAAAGTCCATTTTAAATCTATCGTTTATGAGCTATTTTGGTTTTTAAGCGGTAGCACTCACGTCGATTATCTGCAAGAAAATAACGTGCGTATCTGGAATGAATGGGCGACCGCTGACCAAACCGCGCGCTTTAACCGTCCTGCTGGCGACTTGGGTCCCATTTATGGTCATCAATGGCGTAATTATGGCGCCACCAAGCGGGAAGACGGCAGCTATGAGAACGATGGCGTCGATCAAATCACTGACGTGATTGAACAAATAAAGACCAATCCTAATTCGCGCCGCTTAATCGTTTCTGGTTGGAATCCAAAGGAAGCCGAGCAAGTGGCTTTGCCACCTTGCCATACCTTATTTCAATTTTTCGTTGCGGACAATAAACTGTCCTGCCAGCTTTATCAGCGCTCAGCGGATTTATTTCTATTATACCCCCATAACAATAATGCACAATACGGAGTAATAGATCGTATATAATGCAATACATAATTTAGTCTATGTATTGAGATAGTGATTATTATGGATGTTAAAGTTTGTTCTGATGCAAAGTTAGATTTATCTAAGTCTTGTTTACTCAATGAGATTCCAAACTTATCATTGAACAAAACCGTAACAGTGAATGGTGTTGGAATATTTGACGATGATGGCAAGATCCTTCCTATTATTTCTGAGTATTTATCGTATCAATCTAAACATCAAATAATCTCCTACAAATCAGCAGTTACTTATGGTAGAAACCTAAGCTACTTCTTAAATTATATTCGTAGTCGTCCAGATTATGATGATAATGAATCTGATGAAGTGTTTATTACGATTCCAAAATACGTAATTCAAGAATACCTGACATTTTTAATTCGTGAAGATCATAAGAGCTCATCTACTGTTAGGAGTCGAGATGAGACAATACATGCCTTCATCCAATACCTTTGTAGCCCTACAGAAGACCGTGATAAGCTTAGACAAGACAACCCATATAGCGATGGCTTGCTATCAAAACCACCAAAGCGCACACCGATTAGCTCTTGCACACTTGATGACCTTTTCATATTGATTGAATTTACTGATTCAGAACGAGAAAGAGCTTTACTCCAGTTTCTGTACGACTCTGGCTTACGTCGTTCAGAACTACCTAGAGTTACCCTTCAGGACTTTAAAGATACTAGCAATTTTAGTTCTGAAAAATTTATTTCCTGCGATACTGATCAGCCTATTCATGCTGATTACGTGCCGTTGAAAGTTAAAGGAAGTAAAGGCCGTGGTAATCAAATTAAGCCTCGCTGGACTCTGCTTAGCTTAGCAACTATCAAACGTGTGCAGAAATATCATGCATCTCCCCTGTATAAAAAATACGCCCGTAAATATGTAGAGCCGTCTAAAACCCCAGCATTTTTTAATGCTAAAGGTACTCCCTATACGCCTAGTGCAATCAACAAATTGCTTGAACGTATAAGTGAACGTGCAATAAAGAAGGGTTGCCTTGATCGAAGCATCTCTCCTCACAAGTTAAGGCACGGAAATGCTTATGCAATATTGCAGTCAAATGATTTAGGTTCCGATTACTTAGATCGGCTCGTTATTGTGCAAAAAAACTTAGGGCACAACCATCTCCAGACTACACAGATATATACAAGTATCCCCCAAGATATCTATAACAGTATGTGTGATGAGAATGGTGACTTATTAACTAGGGCCGAGAAGATGAGGCGCTTATCTGAACAGACACAGTTAAGAATTGGCATTAAGGACATCAAATGAAAAACGGCGGAATAACTATTGAGAAGGTTCATGAGAGTTTTTCTGAGCTAAATATCGTAGATACAGACTTTAAGGGATTTGAAGAAAAACAACCGATTAATGTCGCCGAAGCAGCTGTCATAGAATGGGTATCAAAAACAGTTAAAGATATAGAAGAATTGTGGGAAATACCGATTAGTACGGCTAAAAACTCTTTAGGCTTTGGGGTGTCTGTCAAATATATACAAAATGCAGTAGGAATCTCATATCTTGCTGCATCTGAAAACAGAGAGCTTACATCTCCTATAATTAAGAAAATGACTGAAGAAGGAATTTTAGTAACTCTAGATGAAAAAAGCCAGGCTACTGGCCTCGAAAACCGAAGAAAACTTCTGAATTGGTATAGAAAGTTATCTGAAAAAGAAAAGCGTGAATTGCCTATTTTTGGCAATAAGATCTGTCTTAGTCGAATGTCTTCACAAAAATTACCTATAAAACAATATACTTTAAAGTTCAACGCTGTTAGAAGTGCTTTTGACTTAATCCATCATGATCTAGAAAAACTTGGGATCATTGATCCAAATTATAAAAGTGTTGTTGAGCGAACAAGCGAAGCGAATGTCAATAGAAAAAATTCCAGTGAAAGTCAGATAGACCGTTTTAATAGACTTGCATCAAGAGAATTAAATGCTACTAATGATTTTTTTATTCCTTCAAAGTTAGAACCTTTCATTCAGGTTGAGCAACTATTTGCTTCATACTGTAAGACTGTCGCCTCAGAATCAGGCAAGAGTAACTATAGAGCTGCGAGCACGTCGTTTATCAAGTTCTTATCAGATCTTCATGGAACTGTACCCTTAAATATCTTAATAGCTTTTGACCAGCATCTCCTGTCTAGATATCGGAAGCATTTGGAACAGAAGATAATAAAAGAAGAAATCTCAAGCCATTACGCAAATACAAACCTAAGTGCCGTACGTAAGGCCTTATATAGATTAAAACAAGTGTCCGATATAGACTACATTTTTTTTGATGTGGGTGGTTTTTCTGTAAGCAGAGAAACAGATATTAAAAAGCCGTTTACAATGAACGAGCGGCTTCAAATATTAGATGCTATTGAAAAAGGTATAGGAGAATCTAGAGCAATTCTAACTCCTTACAAAAAAAGTGGAGTCGGAAAAAACCCTCTGGATAAGAAAGGAGGTCGAATATACGGGCTTTCAACACTGGACAATGCAAGATGGCTTTTTGAAAACTGCTTAAAATGTAAGCCAGTCCATCATAATACAGCTAAATCAACTATCGAGAAATCTTTCTTGGCAATTATTGCCGATTCAGATAAAGGGTTGATAGAGGTATACAACGAATGGGGCGTTCCCCCAATGATAAATATAGACGTACTCATCCCTTACCTTTTAAGACTCGCCCAAATTACAGGACTAAATGCAGACTCCTTACTTTCACTTGATATTGATGATTACGTAGACTCTCATAAAGCAACATCAAAACCTTGCCTTAGATATTGGAAAGAGCGATCTGATGGTTATAAAGAGTACCACCTTGATCTTTTTAATGCAGAACTGACATGGCTTACATCATCTCAAGCTAAGTCGATAAAAGTTATTTTTGAAGAGTTGGACCAATTAACTGGTAGTTTTCGACAAGATATTGAAGATGATGCTTTTAAAGATAGGTTGTTCATCTATCAGTCGAATAGTACAAAAAAGCACGGCAGAGTATCTCCACTATTAGGAAACAAAGGAAAAAATGCAAAAGCATTGGGAGCTAGTTTATCTAGGTTTGTTAAAAAATATAATTTAAAAAATGATGAAGGAGACCCCCTAACTCTTACAATAAGTCGGTTTAGACCAACATTTGTTAGTGATATGCTTAGAAATGGCGTAACTGTACGTGAAATTCAGCTCATGTTGGGCCACTCCTCACTCCAAACAACTCTCGGTTATATAGATTCTCTAGATTTTAACTCCATGAGTAGAATGAAGATAAAAGATGAATTAGAAGAGATACATCAATCGACTCTGGATAAACAAGTTGAGAAAGTGCCAGAAGATATAAAGTCCAAAAAAAATGATGAGTTGGTAACAACCTTTCATACTCCTCTAGCTGAATGCAGAAATATTTTTGACCCGCCAAATTTTGTAAAAAACCTTTCATCCTACATACCTGGTACTCCATGCTCACAATATAATAAGTGCTTGAGCTGTGACAATGTCATTATTACAGCTAAAAACCTCCCTGAAATCTTTGCAATGAAGCGTGACTATACGCTTTTGACAGAGCACTCCCGTGTCATGGACACACCCTATGGGCATGTAATCTCAGAGAATTTAGAGCTGATAAAAGGCATCACAGAACCAGAACTATCTAATTTTTCCTTAGAAGAATTAGAAAATGGGCGGCGTTTAGCAGAATACATTGAAACGACCACACTAGTTGATGGAGTAATCTAATGGACTATGAAAAAAAGCTAAATGTATTAGTAGGTTTTGCAGAACATCGTTTATATATCTTAGATGCTCTAGACCATGCTACAGTTCAAAAGAAGAAACACCTTCAAAATAATTACACATATGACATAGCGTATGTGACGTACCTTATGGACAAACCTGTATCGAAATTATCAAAGTTTTCTGACATGTGTTGGAATTTTAATAACGACTATCCTAATGCTGCACAAAATGTCCAAGGTGCAAAGCTCCGCATTAATTTTTCAAAGCATACAGATATCCCAATATTCGTTTTAACAGAAATTAAAGTTATATTCGAGCTGGCTCTGCTAAACAATTCGATTTTCAAGCCGCAGGGAAAAGAGGGGAAAAGCCGAATAAAAAAATCATTAAAAGTGAACTCGTTGATTGCAATTTTCGAAAGAGGTTTAGCATTTATTAATGAAATATTTAAACAGGCATCTTATGAGTTAGGCTATGAGTTTGTTCAAGAAAAAGTTAGAACGCTCTCCGATATAACACCCGAACTGTATTCCAAAGCCGCTGAAAACTATGATCGTGTAAAAGATAGAGAACTAGATGAATTTTTTAAATATCTACGCAGTCCAGCTTCGGTTAAATATGTATTTGAAAAACCTATCGCTTATGTAGAGTTAAATAGCCTGAAATGGAAGAAGCTGGCGAATGCTGATAAAGACAAGAAAGGCCAAGTGTTACCAGACTTAGTCTTTGAATCTTTATCAAAGATTGCATCTTTTATTGTAGTAGATTTTTTGAGTGCTATAGGAGCTTCAGCAAAGATATCAGATCCTAACTCTTTAGAAAGATTTGATACAAGCAACTACGTATCATGGGCAAATAAAGAAAGAGTAACCCACGAAATTTTCAACGCCTATATTGCTATTAGATTAGGAACCAAAGGTTATCCTCCGAGTTTCGTTACAAATATAGTCGAACCTTATGATTGGATGCTTAACAAAGACTCTAATGTTATGGGTGGACTGACTTTACGTAAAGCATTGAAAAAACGTGGTTACAAGTTAGACGATCTTAGAGAATACTTTAACCTCGTAGCGTATGCATGCACATATTTAGTAGGCCAGTATACAGGTATGAGACCATCTGAACTATCAGAAATAAGAGTTAAAGATTGTTCGTGCTTAGTTCAAGATGATGGCGTTTGGCTTATTGAAAGTACCGTCAAGAAACATAAAGATGAAATTAGTACAGGTTTGTTTGACGACAGATGGGTAGCTATACCGATTGTTAAAGATGCAATATTAGCAGCATCGTATATTTCAAAAATTAAAGTTTCACCTTACTTAATTTCTAATGTAGATACTGTTAAACCAGGTAGCTCCCCTCAGTCGATGGCTAGTAATGGCATTACACATCAAATGAATAGTTTTATAGGCCAACTGTTAGGCAAAAACATTGCTGATGAACTGAAGTTCAATCCCTACATGCTAAGACACACATTAACATATCAATTGTTTAAGGCTGAAGTTGGATTGCCTCTTATATCGTTTCAATTGAAACATTTTGTAGAGAGTATCTCTAAGTACACATCTGCTGGCGCCACCTCGTCAGTTACGTTAGGCTACGGTGATATAGGTGAGATGCTGTCAAAAGACGGTAACCGAAAAGGTGATACGAAATCACTGCGCCGAGCAGCTGAATTAGATGCTATTAAGACTGCCCATAATCCAAATGGTACATATTATGGTGGTAAAGCGAGTGAGCATAAAAAAGGTCTGATCAAGACGTTTAGTGGATATATGGCTGAAGGATACACAGAGGATGAGATTTATGAGGCTATGGTAGATCAAGGGGTTGCCATGGTCTATATGGGACAAGGGCTTTGCTATGGTGGTAGAGCAGAAGAGTATGACTCAAGCCTACCATGTATTGGTTCACTACGTTGTAACCCAGCTCGATGCAAACAAGCCGTTGTAACTACCAAGCATGCTCCTAAATGGCGTGAAGTTTACATGTTAAATAAGAACAACCTCAATAAACCAGAATATTTGGAGTCTCGTGAGCAAATTCTAGCAGCAATGAACGAGGCCAAAATGGTATTGGAAAATCTTGGTGAGGCAATCGAACTATGAGTAATGAAGCTTATGATCAAAAAAATAATGATGACTATGAAGCAATAACTTCTGCTCTAAATATTGCCCTAATAGATCTTCAAAATAACAAAAAACTAAAACCCACTATAGCGCAACTTTCGAAGATGACTGGTATTCATCGAAATACTATTACAAACCGTGGTTGGCCTGTCCAAAAGCTAAATCAGCTCAAAGATATCAGAAAAGCTGAAGAGAAATCGCGTAAAGAAAAAAAAGCTATAGATAACGCTGATGTTAAGAATGCGCTTGAAGCAAAAATGATTCAAGCACAAAATGAGGTTATCTACTGGTTTAATGAATATCAAGATATAAAAAGAGTCGCTCAACACTCAGATAAACGGTTACAAAAAATGAGAGAGTCACGAGATTATTATAAAACACAATCTGATACAGATAAAAGGTCGTTATTAGAAGCTAGACAGGAGATTAAAAAACTGAGACAAATGTTAGCTTTAAAAGATGCAACACCGAACCAGCTGATGCACTAATCTATCGAAAACTACCTATGCTATAAAAAGTATAAACTTAATTTCCTTGTACTTAAAAGCTAGCAAGAGCTTAGCTAACAAATATATACCTTATAGCATAAATCACATATATTAATACTTTATGCCTAACAGAAATTTATCATCTTTCTTAACTTTTAATTTATATTTGTATCAAACTGAGAATGGATACGCGATAGACTCATGATACTGATACCCTTCCACTTCAAAATCGTCCAATGTTACCCATGTCTCAATATCTTCGAGAGACTTAATTTCAGGGTTAATGTGAAGTTTAGGGGCTGGATACGGTTCGCGTTTTAATTGCACGTCACGCATTAATTGTAATTGATCTTCATAAATATGTGCATTTACGATCTTATGATAAGCTTTTCCGGCCTCGTGGCCCGTAATTTGAGCCATGAGAGCTAGTAAGGTAAACACTTGAATCTGATTAAAATTTTGACCTAATGGTACATCACATGAACGTTGTGATGAAGTCAAATAAAGCTTGCCACCTAACAACGAAAATGTATGAGTATGCATACAAGGACGTAAACATCCCATATGAAACTCACCTGGATTGTAGAAGGTTAGAATTTCACCTCGGTCATCAATACCGTTTCGCAAGTTATCATAGATCTTATGAAGCTGGTCAAACTCCTCTCCTACTGAATTACGCCACCTGCGCCCCTGTACACCATAAACTCGGCCCATATCATCCTTACCTTTACGATAAGGATTAGCTAACCAAGCTTCATTTTCATTGGCATTAGCGTTCCATGTATTACATCCAATAGCTCGAAACTGAGCTGCGCTATCATAACCACGTAGATACCCTAATAATTCTGCGATAGCTGCTTTCCAATAACTCTTTCGAGTAGTTACTAAGGGAAACTCATTAGCTCCTACATTGTAGTTTAAATCAGCATTAATAACGGTTAAGCAGCGTTTTCCAGTCCGTTCATTCTCGACCCATACACCCTCATCAACTATACGTTGACATAAATCTAGATACTGTTTCATTCAATAACCTTAGTTGGACTACAAACTTATCTCAAAAGGTGATTTTTGTTGAACTGCGTGGACAATACATTTTACCTTTTGATTTCATTGAGCATTATAAAGTTTCAAGGCTCAATTGTACAAACCTGTTCGTAACAACTAATTGTCTTAATAACTTATCAACAGGCTATGCCCCAATGGATCCAATGAAACCGAATCATTCTATCTAAAACCATTTACCATGATGTACCTTTATACGTTAACTCCTTTCTTTTTTGTCTTCTTGAATAAGTTGTTCACGTCGTAAGAATGCCCAATCGATCAAAGCCTCCATTGACGGTCCCAAAGCGATACCCATTTTAGTCAAATGATACTCAACCTTAGGTGGCACTTGCGGGTAAACCGTTCGCTCTACAATACCATCTTTCTCAAGTTGCTTAAGTTGTTGGATCAGCATTTTTTGATTTATGTCATCTATACGTCGCTCAAGCTCAGAGAAACGTAGGGGGCATTTTGCTGCAAACAGTTGACAGATAATCACCATTTTCCATTTCCCTTCTAGGACTCTAAGTGTCTCACTCGTTGCCGCAGCCCAAATAAGCTGTTGTTTCGGATCTTCGCAATGCCAATCTCGTTCACTCATATACTTACCTTTTGGTGTGTACCATACTTTTTGGTAGGTTCTTGTTATTTAGTAAGTTTAAGTATATCTTAATTAGCAAATCAATAGTGAGGCATTTATCTATGAAAATTGGAATTATTGGCACCGGTCATATTGGAAAAACATTAGTAATAAGATTAAGTGAAGCGGGTCATCAGGTAAAAGTAGCCAATTCACGAGGTCCACAATCTATCGAAGCTGATTTGCTGATAAATGGAGCGCAGCCTGCAACGACTGAGGAAGCAGTAGCAGATGCCGATGTCGTTATATTGTCTATCCCACTAATGCGGATTCCAGATATCGCACCTCTCATTAGAAAACTTCCAGCTAAAACAATCGTTGTCGATACTTCGAATTACTATCCTCTTCGAGATGATCGAATAGAAAGTATTGATGAGGGTCAAGTTGAAAGTTTGTGGGTAACAGAGATATTAGGTAGGTCAGTAGTCAAGGCATGGAATGCTATTGGTTCCCATTCTTTCGCCGAAAAATCATCTCCCGTCAATAGCGTTGATCGCATTGCGATTCCTGTTGCTGCTGATAATGAGGAACATAAAGAGATCGGAATGATGCTTGTTCAACAAACGGGATTCGATGCAAGATATTCTGGAACGCTTGCAGAGTCGTGGAGACAACAGCCTGGCTCACCATCTTATTGTACTGACTTGACTTATGAGGAGCTTGGTTCTGCACTTTCAATGGCAGAAAAAAAACGCCTCCCTAAAAGAAGAGATATATCTGTCGAAGCTATCTCTGAGCGAATGGGCGATAGTAAGACAAATCCTGATGCTGACTATGCTGTACGTTTAAGTCGTGCCCTATTTATGTAAAATATTACTCTATGGATAGAAGCTAAATGCTTTAACAGAGATCGGATATTGCCTGAACACCATGCCTATTATGGCGAGCACCTAATTCTCAAATTGTAACCCAATAATTATTTCCATTTATCAATAGGAACAAATCTTATGTCCAAAATCATTCGTTTTCACCGAACTGGCGGTCCTGACGTTCTTCAAATCGATAATGTCGACGTCGCTGCTCCCAAAACCAAAGAGGTTCAGATACGTGTGAAAGCCCTTGGTATTAATCGTGCCGAAATTATGTATCGAACTGGACAGTACGTCATTGAGCCGCAGTTTCCCGCTGTTTTAGGCTATGAAGCAGCTGGTATTGTTGAAGCCGTCGGGCCGGACGTGACCGAGTTTGTGGTTGGCGATATAGTCAGTGTGGTGCCCGCTTTTTCGTTTGCTGACTACGGTCTTTATGGCGAGTTGGTTAATGCGCCCGCGCATGCGGTGGTTAAGCATCCAGAAAATCTGTCCTTTATCGAGGCTGCGGCAACGTGGATGATGTTTGTTACTGCCTACGGCGCCTTGATCGAATTTGGTAAGCTTGAAGCGGGCGAAACCGTACTGATCGGGGCAGCCTCAAGCAGCGTGGGACTAGCCGCAATCCAGATTGCGAATATGGTTGGAGCGACACCGATAGCCTTGACGCGCAGCAGCAAGAAAAGACAGGCATTGCTTGACGCCGGAGCTGTGCACGTGATTGCAACGCAAGAGCAAGATCTGATTAGCGAGGTAATGGCGCTCACTGACGGCAAAGGTGCACGCATGGCGTTCGATCCTGTGGGAGGTCCCGATGCTGGGAAAATTCTTCAAACGCTGTCCATGCAAGGAATCTTCTTTCAGTACGGTGCACTGGATAACCGCGATATTCCCGTTCCGGTCATGGATATATTGAGCAAGCACTTAACGCTGCGTGGCTATGAGCTTTTTGAAATTACTGGCGATCTGGACAAGCTGGAACAGGCAAAGAATTTCATCAATCATGGCCTTGCCAATGGCGAGCTGCGTCCTATTATTAATCGGACATTCGCTTTTGAAGAGATGGCGGAAGCTCACAGCTATATGGAATCCAACACACAGGTTGGCAAAATTGTTGTGACGCTATAGGAAATTTCTAGAGGCATACCTCAAGGGAACTAGTCAGGTGCTTTCACTGGTTCGGTTCCCTAGTGAGGACTTGAATGCTAAGCTGCGGGCTAATGTTATCAACGTTTTAAATCGCTGAAATATTCACAGTGTACTTCATGGTGTACTTAACATACATATTCTATTCATGATCGGTGCGATTCAGGTTAAGCAGAGCTGCGCCGCTATTCGCTTTTCCCATTCAGATTTAGAAATGAAGCCGATATTGTCTGACTTTATTTCTTCTAGAATAATATAATAAGCACTAAGCCGGTTAATAGTATTGATGATCTCAGTTTTTTGACGTTTCGCTTCAGTAAGTTTTTTGGAAATAGTAATTAAATCTTTATCAATATTGAGAGTGCCATTGAAATGATCATTTAGGTGTCTTTTAAATTCATTAAGAGTAAAACCGATAGCTTGTGCGCCTTTAATCATTTTAATACGCTCAATACATTCAGGATGAAATTCGGTGTATAGGCGTGATCCTGCTTGGCGTTTTCGAGATTTCAGTAGCCCCATCTCATCGTAATGACGAATAGTATCTTTGGTTGTGTTAGCTTGGGCTGCTAAAGCTCCTATTAATAAGAATGATGTATCAGATTCCATACCATATACCTTAAAAATATAATTTTTATCTAGTTTTAAATAATTATACCTAAATAGAACCAGTAAGAACTGATTTCTGACATCCAACGTCATAAACTCTGTTGTGGGAACATGATCGGTGCGCTATACAGGCACCGTACTATAAGAATGACCGCTTACTTAAACACTGGGTAACATAGGCAACCAAAATACTAAAGCTAAAAGCGTTACGAGTAGTACTGGCGGTGTTATGAATAAGCCAATCTTCATATACTGACCCCAGCTGATTTTATAATCCTTTTCCGCCAGTACATGTAACCATAACAAGGTTGCTAAGCTACCAATTGGGGTGAATTTTGGCCCTAAATCATTACCAATAATATTGGAATAAATCATCAACTCGCGCGTTGCAGCGGGAACTTGGGCGCTATCAATCGCCAGCGCTCCTATAAGCGTTGACGGCATATTATTCATGACTGAGGCGATGATAGCTGATAGAAAGCCTGTTCCGACCGTCGCAATGACGTTACCTTGCTGTCCTAACCAGTTTAGTATTTGCGCGCCATATGCCGTGAGTCCTGCGTTACCCAAGCCATAAACCACTAAATACATACCGATTGAAAACAACACGATTTGCCATGGCGCTTTGCGTAGGACATGGGTCACGGAAAGCTTGGTACCACGACCACCTTGCCACCAGCGGCCTGCGATTGCTATTAGCACTAGTGCTGCGATACTAGTCACCAACGAAATCACTAGTCCCAATGACTCAGTGGCAAAATAAGCGATGAGTAATAAGGCCAATACTGGGAAGGCCGCTCGGAAAACCAAAGGGTCTTTGATAGCAGATTGCGGTGAGCTTAGACTATCCATTGAATAATGCTTCGGAATATGTCGCGCATAGACAAGCCATAATATCAGTAGCGTTGAGATAACAGATACGATATTCACTGGCACCATGACTGCTGCATAGCGACCAAAACCAATATCAAAATAATTAGCGCTAACGATGTTGACTAGATTAGACGTTACTAATGGCAGACTTGCGGTATCGGCAATAAAGCCAGTAGCGATGATAAAGGCTAAAGCTGATTTGGGTGCAAAATCAAGGCGCAGCAAAATGGCAATGACAATAGGAGTAAGCAATAACGCCGCCCCATCATTAGCAAAAAAGGCAGCAATGAATGCGCCTAAAATAACAATCATGGGAAACAGTCGCCGACCTTGACCATTACCTAATCTTGCAACATGCAATGCTGCCCAGCCAAAAAATCCAGCCTCATCTAATATCAATGAGATGATGATAAGCGCGACAAAGGTAAAGGTGGCATCCCAGACGATATTCCAGACGATAGCCACATCTGATAATTGCACCACCCCTAGAAGCAGGGCAACTACTGCGCCGCCCATTGCACTCCAACCGATACCCAGTCCTTTTGGCTGCCATATGACTAAAGTCAAAGTGACAATAAAAATCGCTAATGCGAGCATAAAGGTGCCTTAATAAAACAATGGTATTAGAGAAGGTTAACGTTAGATACGCTTGAGTTTAGAGTGATTTTTGATTTACACGCTGTGATACTTCCTCACGACTCTCTACGCGCTCAGAATAACGATCGGTTAGATAAGTGGAGCGACCACGTGTGAGCCACGTAAACTTCACTAATTCCTCACACACATCAACGATACGCTGATATAAAGGCGAATTAAGCATACGATTATTGTCATCAAACTCTAAAAAAGCTTTCGGAACAGACGACTGATTGGGTATGGTAATCATACGCATCCAGCGCCCCAAGATACGCAGCTGATTGACGGTATTAAAGCTCTGACTGCCGCCACTGACCTGCATCACTGCAAGCGTCTTACCTTGAGTCGGTCGAACGCCACCTAATGACAGTGGAATCCAATCAATCTGCGCTTTCATGATGCTAGTGATACTGCCATGGCGCTCAGGGCTAACCCATAGCATGCCCTCAGACCACGCTGCTAGCTCACGTAACTCTTGTACTTTCGGATGATTAGCATCAGTACTATCAGGCAATGGTAAACCCGTAGGATCAAAGGTACGCACCTCGCAACCATACCAACGCAATATCCGACTCGCTTCTTCACTTGCTAATTTAGAGAACGAGCGTTCACGTAAAGAGCCGTATAGCACCAATATTCTTGGTGGATGACGGGGATCATTTGCACCAATCAGAGCATCAATATCAATCGGCTGCAGCTCTACTGCATCTATATTTGGTAACTCCGTTAAATCGACAGAGAGGTCTAGACTGTTGTCTTTAGTAGATTGGACGATTTCGCCATCTTCTTTGGTAAAACGACTCACTGGATGGTGCAATAGCTCAAATACCCGCTCTGAAGGTCGGCATAATGCTGCGCCTTTATCAGTCACCACAATAGGACGGTTTATCAAAATAGGATGCGCCATCATTGCATCAATAAGCTTATCATCAGACAATACAAGGTCGTCTAAACCTAACTCATCATAAGGCGTACCTTTACGGCGTAGAAGCTCACGCGGTGAAAGTTTCATCAATCCTAACAGCTCAATCAAATATTCACGAGTAGGCGGTGTTTTGAGGTATTCAATGACGTTCGGTTGCTCGCCTGAAGCCTTCATGATGGCCAAGGTATTGCGAGACGTACCACAATTAGGGTTGTGAAAAATGATAGGTGTCATAACGACCTTTTTATAGTGTTAGAAGGGTTTGTATTCTTAAAAGAATAGTAGCTTAGCTGTTGGGTTTGTCGGATGGGTTGATATCGCAGGCACTCAAGCTGTCCAAAAGAGAGCCACATAACTCTGGGTGACCTGCACAGCAGTCTTTTAACAAGAATTGAATGACATCTTCGACATGCGTAAGAGACGCACGATAAATAATCTGGCGGCTTTGTCGTTGTGAGCTTACCCATCCTGCCCGGGCAAGCACGGCTAAATGAGCCGACATCGTATTATGTGGCACACCAAGATTGCGAGCGATTTCACCAGCAGGCAGACCATCAGGCTCATGACTAACCAAAAGTCTAAAAGCTTTTAATCGAGTTTCTTGAGAGAGCGCAGCAAAGCTGGCAGTAGCATTTATTATTTCCATAAGTCCAATAATATAGACATATAAAAATAAATCAAGATATTTTATGAGGTCTTCATAAACTGGCTTTCTCAAGCTATAACTGTCTAAATCGAGTTGAGTATTAAGAAACCCCTTGCACAAAATCAATCAAAGCGGGAGTATTTTCTCTAGCACTACGTCCAGCACCAATTAAAGTAGCTGAACCTGGACTTGCCCAATCACCATAGCCAAATAGCCATAAACGAGGCTCTTTTATAGATTGGCCTTGTTTTACTTCTACCTTACCATCATCCTCTAGCACACCCAAATTGGCTATATGGTCAAGCTCTGGTTTGAACCCAGTGCACCAGATCACCGCATCGATTTGTTCCTCACGTCCATCGTTCCACACGACACCTTGCTCAGTAAATCGGCTAAACATAGACACCGCTTTTAAAATACCTTTATCACGAGCCGCTTTCACTGGAGGCACCATAACAATGTCACCAATTCCGCCCACCGGTGCATCTCCATTATTACCCATAATCCGAGCCGTAGCTCTCTCAAATAATACGCGACCATCGACATCATCTGCTAAAAATAATGGCGGCTCACGCGTGACCCAGCTTACATCGGCAACCTCAGCTAGCTCAGCATAAATTTGCGCGCCAGAATTGCCGCCACCGACTACCAGTATCCGCTTGCCTTTATACGTCTCAATACCCGCATAGTTTGCAGAATGACACTGCTCACCGCGATACATCTCTTGACCCTCAAGCGTTGGTATAACGCTATGACTCCATGTACCTGTCGTATTAACCACTGCTTTAGCCAACCAAGTAAATTTTCCATCCGTCACTCGCAAACAGTTGTGTTCACTATCTCGTTGTACATTGGTCACCTGATATGGTCGATACACAGGCAGCTGGTAGTGCTGCTCATAATCAGCAAGATAACTGAGCACCTCATCTCGATGCGGGTATTCATTATCTTTAGCCTTTGGCATGAGCCTACCAGGTAATGAGCTCATTACTGCTGGAGAAAACAACCTTAGTGATGGCCAAGTATGACGCCACGCTCCACCACTTTGGATTTGATTATCGAGGATAATAAAATCAAGCTTAGCACGTCTCAGGTAATACCCTACCGCCAAACCTGCTTGACCGCCGCCAATTACTATCACGTCAAATATCTTAGTTGACATCACTATCCTCAGTATCAGTTCCTGCTACTAAAAAAGTAGGCTGCTCATTTTGGGGTTTTGTTAAAATCTCTGTATCTGTTAGACGTGCATAAATCTCGATTAGATTACCATCAGGGTCTTTTAGCCATAATTCATGTAACGGTGTGCCTTTCCAAGTGGTTCTCGGTGGTTTAAAAACAGTTAAGCCAGCATCTTTTGCGCTAAAAAAAGCATCAATAACTTCTTGCTGGTTATTCACATTTACCCCTAAATGATAAAGCGTGTCATGATTAAGCTCTTTACCATCAGAGACGACCAGAACCATATTCAAGTTTAGGTCTGGGCGAATAAAGGTCGCATATCGATGGGTCCACTCTTTTGGCCACGTGTTTAATAACCAGCTATAAAACGCCGTACTCTTCGCTAAATCATTGACTCGAATACTAGTATGAGACTCTATAGAATCGATACCAGATGGCATTTTTATTAGCTCCGCCAATACTAAAATTCGTTGTCGCAACTGATCTCTCACCATTCTAAAACGCTCAAGTGCTTCGTCTGACGAACTTGAACCAATTGCAGGATCGATTAGCGGCCAGTGCAGCCGTTGAACATCTCTTGAAAAAATAGGACAGACCTCTTCAGCACACAGAGTTATAACAGCATCTACAAGGTGGGTGTCTAGCTCCTCAACTGCTTTGGCATGTTGTTGACTGATATCAATACCTAACTCTGCCATCACCTTAATGGCATAAGGATTAAGGTTAGATGGTATAGATCCAGCGCTCGTAACCTGGATGCTTTCTGGCAGATAATATCTGGCCAATCCTTCAGCGATTTGGCTTCGGGCCGAATTAGCGACACAAAGAAATAGGATGTTTTTCATAGTAAGCCCTGTAAATACACACGATTGATTTGCTTGCTTTGATAAACATGCGACATATGCTTGATAATATAAATTATCTATACCAATCAGATGGTTCATCAGGATTCTAATGAACAAATCACATAAACATTTTCATCGAACTTTTTTTAAAAGTATAGTATTAATTGTTTCTATATGTCTAATAATATAGACATAATGAGATAAATCAAGACTATCCTGACATTAGCTTTAAGTTGTCCGTCAATTCTAGCTCGATATATTTAGGATTTACTATGATATAGCCTGTAAGCTTTTAATTGAAATAGCTAGCTCATGTATAACTGTTTACGATGCACTTTAGGGTATAGCTTTTGAAACCATTTTTCTTTATATTGTCACTTAGACAGGCTGGGCATTTGAACCACCACCCGGATATAAATGTAGCTATGAATAAAACAACTTTTAAAATATCGAAGATGGACTGCCCTTCGGAGGAAAACCTAATCCGAATGAAATTAGAGGGCCACTCGAATATTGAACATCTTGAGTTCGACATTCCTAACCGTCAATTAACTGTGTTTCATCATGACAATATAGAAGGGATAGAGACTGCTATTCATGACCTAAAATTAGGAGACACCCTACTCTCGACCGAAACCATTGACCCCTCTGATCCCAACAATAATTTTAAAATTGATGCTGACTCTAGTCACAAAAAAGATGCTGAGCAAAGAAAGCTACTATGGATAGTGCTGGTCATTAACTTTGCTTTCTTTATTATTGAAATGAGCACGGGACTGATTTCTCGTTCGATGGGGTTGGTCGCCGACAGCTTAGATATGTTAGCAGATAGCTTCGTGTACGGAATTAGCTTATTTGCGGTCGGTGGAACGGTCATTAAGAAAAAACGGATTGCTAGAATTGCCGGATATTTTCAAATTACGCTAGCGATTCTTGGTTTTTTAGAAGTACTAAGACGTTTCTTTGGCAATGAGCAGTTACCTGACTTTTCTACCATGATAGTCATATCGATTCTTGCGCTAATTGCAAACTCGATTTGCCTCTATTTACTACAAAAATCGAAAAGCAAAGAAGAAGCCCATATGCAAGCCAGTATGATTTTCACTTCAAACGATGTGATTATCAATTTAGGGGTAATTGTTGCAGGGATTTTGGTTAATTGGTTACACTCTAGTACGCCTGATTTGATTATTGGTAGCATCGTATTTGCTTTAGTTATTCAGGGCGCCTTTAGAATATTGAAGTTGAGTAAGTAGCTTAATTAAACCGCTAAGTGTAAAGTAACTGGGTTTGAAGCAAATAAACATCATAAGGATATGAGACCTCAAGCAATGATTGAACAAACTTTAAATCTAGTCACCACCAAAGACCATCAGCAAGTTGCCGTTTGGCGAATAATAGATGATGAAGTCTTTGATAAGAATCTGGGAGACCTTCCTAAATTTTGTGTAAGTATTTAATCTAAACGTCAGTTACACAGAATCTGGGATGGTCTCTTCAAGTCCTCACTAGCGCACCGATCATAGATAGAATATCTATGGTAAGTACATCATGAAGTACACTGTGGCTATCTCAGCAAGTTGAAACCTTAATACCATTAGCTCACAGCCAAAGATTCAAGTCCTCACTAGGGAACCGAACCAGTGAAAGCACTTGACTGGTTCGCTAGGGTATACCCTAAAAAACTTCCGCCAGTTGTCTGATTAAAATCTCCCAAGTTTAAGTGTACGGGATTGACAGCAGGGATCAGTGTGTCTAAGGCTTCCTAGGTAGATTTGGGCAACTTGAGGTTTGGTAAATTCTAACGTACGGATTAAAACCACCTAGCTAGCCGGATATCCCTTGCCTTACTATTTACAGGTTCGGGTTCACAATAATTTTCACTGCTGATTCATTGTTGTGAATTAAAGTCTCAAAGCCTTTAGCAATCAAGTCATCCAATTTGATACGTTGAGTAATAAAGGGCTCAAGGTTCACTAAGCCATCTTCGACCAATTTGATGGTTTCTTGATGATTGTTTACATAACCAATAGTCCCACGTACATCGAGCTCCTTCATGACTACGCTATGTACATTTACGGAAGCTGGGTGGCTCCAGATAGAGACAATCACAACCACACCAGTAGGTTTAGTAAGTTCAACCAGCGAGTCCAATACCTTATTGACGCTGGTGCATTCAAAAGCCACGTCCACACCGCGGTTATCCGTAAGCATCATGACTTCTTCAGTCAAATCTACTTCAGTCGGATCTAAAATGTAATCGGCAATCCCACTTTCTTTAGCCTTCTCTTTGCGCTTGGTACTCAATTCAGTGAGAATGACGGTAATGCCTTTGGCTTTTAAAACTGCCGCCAATAACAATCCAATCGGACCACCGCCACCGACCAAAGCAACATCACCTGCTTTGGCGCCACTGCGCACAAAAGCATGATAGCCAACGGCTAACGGTTCAATCAAGGCTGCTTGATCTAATGGTATTTTATTAGAGATAGGATGTACCCAGCGGCGCTTGACCGCAATTTTTTCAGACAAACCACCACCGCGACCACCAAGACCAATGAAGTTCATATCTTTTGATAAGTGATAATTCTCACCAGGCGCGGTAGAAACATCATCAGCGATAATATATGGTTCAACCACGACATGCTGACCGATCTCAATATCATCAACACCCTCACCAATAGCATAAACGACGCCTGAGAATTCATGACCCATAGTGATTGGGGCAGACTCTCCTGAGATTGGGTGAGGATGACCGCAAGGGGGAATAAAAATAGGACCTTCCATAAACTCATGCAAGTCGGTACCACAGATGCCACACCAAGCGACATCGATTCCAACGGTACCCGACTCTACAGTAGGCTCTGGAATATCTTCAATACGAATATCGCCTTTGTCATAAAAACGTGCCGCTTTCATATAAATCTCCTTTGATTGTCATTAAAAAAATATTGGATGGTGCATCAAAAATTATGCTGGCATCAAACGTAGCCATAATGGATGATTGTAAATATTTGGCTGAGCAGATAAAAAATAGGCATAGATGCCCTAACCTCAAAATCATTATCCACTGCCAAAGCAAGATTGCAACCGTGAGCTACACACATATAAGCCTAAGAGAACGATATCAGATTTATGGCATTAAAAGGGCATAACATGGCAGTCAATTTGTAGTAGAAGCTGTCAAAAAGATAACAGACAACAATCGTAACTTGAGTGCAACTGTTCAGCAGCTCGAAATAGAGATGCAAACGCTCTCAAATTGGCATAACAAAGCCAATCAAGGCAAGCTTGTAGGAACAAAGCAGTATGACCCTGAACTTATGAGTGCGCTTGAAGAGGTAAAACGCCTAAAGCGACAGCTTAAAGTTGCCGAATAGGAGCGCGAGATCTTAAAAAAGGCGACGGCGTACTTCGCGAAAAACAGTTAGTAAAGTACGCCTTTATCAAAGACAACCAGCAAATCTTTAGCATCAGTAGGATGTGCCGCGTACTTAGCGTTAAACCATCGAGCTACTACGACTGGCTGAGTCGTGATATCAGCTGTCAGCAGGTACACCGTAATCAGTGCGAGCTACTAGTTAAAGCCGCTCATAGTGAGACTCATGAGCGCTATGGTGTTGAGCGTCTGCATGCAACGCTCACCGAGCAAGGGTATGATATTAGTCTATACATGGTCAGAAGCATCAAAGAGGAACACGGCATCAAATGCCGTCGTCATAAGCGCTTTAAAGTCACCACTGACTCTAATCATCACAAACTGGTCTATCCAAACGTGCTCGATCAGAAGTTTGACACCAATCGCCCTAACCAAGCATGGGTAAGCGATATTACTTATATCTGGACACATGAGGGCTGGTTGTATTTAGCGGGAGTCAAAGACTTATATACCAAAGAGCTGGTCGGTTACGCTATTAACAAACGCATGACCGCAGATTTGGTCTGTCGCGCATTGAACATGGCCATCAGGAATAAACGTCCAAACAAAGGGCTAATCGTTCACTCTGACAGAGGCAGCCAGTATTGCAGCCATGCCTACCACAAGATCGTTAAGCAGCATCAGTTTACAGGTTCAATGAGCGCTAAAGGTAATTGCTTCGACAATGCTCCAATAGAAAGCTTCTGGGGCATATTGAAGAATGAGTTGGTATATCATAAGGATTATAAAACTAGATTTGCCGCCATTACCGATATCATTAGATACATCGAGCTATATTACAACCAGACTAGGATTCAAAAGGGCTTGAGCTATAAATCGCCAAGACAGATGTGGTTTGATTATTATCGTCAAGCTGCGTAACTAAAATCTCCCAAGTTTATGTATACGGATTTGACGGCAGGGGTCATTGACATAGAAGAATACCAAATCAAACACCTTAAAGTGGTTATCAAACTTCTTTGAGAAGCAGCAGGTCTTTCGAACGGCTCGTCGCAATCGGTGCCTAAGGCGACAGTTATTACCTTCTATGCCTACCGTATGCTGCTTGCCGATTTGTTTCTTGTCAGGCTTGAATGCGGTTATAAAGCTATCCCAGTTATCCATGCTAATAGAGCCATAGCTGACTTTCAGTTGTTTAAGACGGGCTCTTAGCTTCTTAGCTGTTTTCAGGTCACGTTTGCCCCAGACATAAGCGACAATCTCATTGGTAGCGCGGTCATAAGCATAAATAAGCCAAACTTTACGCTTCTTGCGATACACGTAAGTCCAAAACTCATCAACCTCTAAGCGTTCATAATAGCGCTTCTTAGGCGCAATCTTATAAACAGATGAGCCTATGGTGCTAAGCACTTTACCAATGCTAACTGAGGCTATAATAGCAATGTCTCTGACGCCACAGCCTCTCACTGTCATTAGCCGTATTTTATCTTCTATTCTAGAGTGACAGCCGTTATAAGTTAGGGCATGATCGCCAATAAACTGGCGTTTGCAGTCCTTACATTGATAGTTCTGCTTGCCATAGCTTTTTTTGCCGTGTATCGAAAAACTGGGACTGTGACAGTCGGGGCAATTGATCTGTATTTGTGTCTTCATAACCTCAAATATATCATCTTGCTTTGGCTGTCACCCTCCTTTCATCTCCTCAGCATACTTTCTGACACACCACCACTTTTTGAATACCTTAATAGGTCTTTACTTACAAACGCGCGCTGATACAGACGTATCGTTCTAGGATGCGTTACGAAAAAGTAATGAGCGCTAAAAATAAACTGGGCTCTAAACCGTTCTAGTCATTTGAAAATAAAACTGTCATACTTTTAAATTGAATCTGCTACACCCCAAGTAATCGCCCAATAAGTGATGTTGCGACCATGGCCAATACACCCCACACGACGACGCGAGTGACAGCAGGGAGAGTGGGTGCACCGCCCAAGCGCGCCGATACCATGCCAAGTAGGACTAAGCCGACTATGGTCAGCGCGGCCAATGACCAAACAAGGATCTGGGCTGGAAACACCAAGATGCCGATGACAGGAAATATGGCACCAGTACTAAAGGCCAATGCGGAGGCAATGGAAGCTTGCAGGGGCTTTGCTTGACTGATTTCAGTTAGCCCTATCTCGTCACGAGAATGAGCCTCAAGTGCATCGTGCTCAGTTAAGGCGACAGCAACTTGGTGTGCTAAGTCTTGATCAAGTCCACGCTGCTTATAAATTGTTGTCAGCTCGACAAGCTCCCGCTCAGGATTATGCGCCAGCTCGTAAAGCTCTTTTTTTAAATCAGCCTTTTCAGTATCTGCTTGTGAGGACACAGAGATATACTCACCAGCCGCCATCGATAAAGCCCCTGCAGTCAGTGACGCCAATCCTGTCAGTAATAAGGTTTGGCTGCTCGCGTTTGCGGCGGCAACACCAACCAGTAAACTGGCGGTAGAAATGAGTCCATCATTGGCGCCAAGTACCGCTGCTCTGAGCCATTGACTCCGGTTACTTAGGTGCGGCTCATCGTGAATAGAGTATGACATAGACATCCTCAAAAAATACGGTGGTGTTCTAAAAAGTATGCTGGCGATAAAATCAATAAGAAATCTATGCTAAGTTCTCTGATTCTATAGGGCTTTCAAGGCTTCAAGAATTGTTCAAATTTTAATCAAGTTAAAGATTCAGTTCCGAATTTGAGAGCGATATTAGAGATCAGTTAACCTATACAATCTGCACTATAACTTATTAGGTAGTGGATCCCTCAATATTATAGTGCTCGAAATATTATTAATATCTATAATTACTATGGGTTTATTTAA
Organism: Psychrobacter sp. UBA3483; assembly: GCF_002377905.1. GTDB lineage: Bacteria > Pseudomonadota > Gammaproteobacteria > Pseudomonadales > Moraxellaceae > Psychrobacter. The sequence goes on from NZ_DFQS01000030.1 coordinate 41,719, forward strand.
ATCTTATGAGTCGAGAAAGCTCTATATGCTACTATTTATATAGTGTAGAAGACTGAGGTATGAAGTTTACTTTCCTTAGGTGACGTTGTTAATATCGGGGTTTCTTTAAACCGGGACTGTGACAGTCGGGGCAGCTGATATCTACTCAAATATATCATCTTGCCTCGGCTGTCACCCTCCTTTATTCCCCAGCATACTTTCTGACACACCACCGAGTTTTTTTAATTATTTGTCATAGTATATATCAAGATAATTAAAACAATCATATGAATAATTTGGATTGGAACAAAAGCAAGTGCGTATTGAAAACCACCCGTAATTGCCGCATTAATTGATTTAGAAATTGCATGTGTCGCTAAACCCAATAATAAGGCGAGCAATAAAATAGGGTTAGTTGGGTTCCCTTGCATGACTACAGCAGCCATTGCTGCATGCACCTCAAACATAGAACTCAGTACGGTTCCTGCGATAAGACCGGCGTCACCCAGCCA
>NZ_DFQS01000030.1:42450-45940 GCF_002377905.1 Psychrobacter sp. UBA3483
CATATGTGCTAGTGCTTGAATGGTTAAAATCAATATCAATAATTTTAAAATAATATAAGGATTTAGTACTGAACCCCAAAGATCCCTATTGGGGGTTAAAGGAAGTGCAATTAAAAGCAAGGCCAGTAAAAAGATACCATCTTTAAATTCACGCTCAGTAATCCATCTAACCGCTACTCCATGCATTGAATGCTTTGTCACTAGAAGGAAAGTAAGGACGACTGTAAGTGCCGCTGCATAAGGAATATGCCATAAACATAGTCCGCCTATAAAATAGGTGAGTATAAAAGCAAGTTCAGTGGTTACACCTGGATCTTCAATTTGTTTATTAGTAGAGATGATACTTATACCACCTACTATCAATGCTCCTATGAGCCCCATAAATAAACCGAAAGCAAAGCAAATTGCCCCTAATAAAGAGCAAATTGCAAAAGATCTAATACCTGCAAAGCTGTGTTGATTTTCACGTTGTTTGCTACGCTCTCTTTCTAGACCAATGAGTAGTCCACAACCTAATGCTGCAGTAGATGCAGTAATTAAGTTTTGGATAGGTTCAATCGTAAATGTATTTTCTATTATGAAATTCATCCCACTCTCTATGACCCCTGCTGTCAAATCCGTACAGTTGAACTTGGGAAATTTTGATTACGCAGCCTGATGATAAAAATCAAACCACACCGGTCTTAGCGATCTATACCTTAGCGGAACCAGCTATCTCACCCTTCAAACATATTAACAGACTACTCAAAATAGACTGTTAATATGGAACCATCTATAACAGACTTTAGAATTATAGGACTGGTTGCTGTGCTTTTTTCCTATCATTAGCCTATACCTAAAACATAAAACTTCTAAACGATAACTTAGCTATCATTAGACTTGTTTCTAAAATTAAATGATAGTAATATCTTGCTATTATCAATGAACATTAATTATTAAGTCTAAGTAATAGAGGTCGCGTTATGACCGTTCGTATTTATGTGAGAGCCAGCACTAAGGATCAAGACGCTAAGAGAGCCTTGTCTGACTTGATTACCTTTAGCCAAAGCTATAACGTTAAACATGTTGAGTACGTTGAGCATTTCAGTGGTACAAAGCTCGATAGGCCAGTATTAGCTAAGCTATTAAAAGACGCTGATCAAGGCGATATTCTGCTGGTTGAAAGCGTGGACAGATTAAGCAGGCTATCTCAAGATGATTTTGCAATTCTAAAGCAGCGCATCAAAGACAAGGGCTTGCGATTGGTGGTGGCTGATCTACCAACTACGCATACGGTAAGTAAAGGCATGACAGGTGAGATCCTAACAGTGATTAACCATATGCTGATCGACTTATTAGCAACGATGGCAAAGCTTGATAACGACAAGCGTAGAGAGCGTATCAAGCAGGGATTGGCTAACAGTGGCTATAAGCCCTCCGGTAAGAAGCCTAATACAACGAAACACAATCGTATTAGAGAATTAGACAGTCAAGGCAATATGACAAAAGAGGAGATCGCTAAGGCGGTTGGTGTTGGGGTAGCTACGGTTTATCGGGTGTTAAAGCAGGGCTAGACGACACTATGTCGGAGGGTCTCCAAACCCGGTACGGTTCACCTAGCAAACATTCGTTATTTTTTGGCCTTAACTAAACTTTGTGCGTAATGGTATTTTCTGGCTGACTTCTACTTTGAACGCATGTTACCGCGCACTCAAGGTCATGCTGAAGAATGGTCAATCCTTCAAAAACCATGACGTCATTGGCCGCTGAACACTTTAGCTTTGACTACTAATTAATAGTGTCAAAACGATAAAAAGAGCGCCGATGCACTCTTTTTATTCCTAGTCCGACCTTACAATTCAACTTCCCCCAGCAACTTAGCTGTCGCTCCAATTTTCTGGCCTCATCCTTAGACTTTGGCAAAAGCGTCCCCTACAGTTAAAAAGAGTTCACTACGCTCACTGATAGTTTCTTTAGAGTAAGTGCATTAAAAATTCCGTCATGTCTCTGTCTTTCTACAACTTAAATTTAAGTAAGAAAATCGCGCTAATATTTAAAAAACTCTTTAACAAAAAAAATAATATAAATATTTAAATACATCAGCAAAACAAATATTATCAACATTCACATATCAATAAAGGGAATAAAAATGTCAAAAAATTATAAGCTCAGCCACTATATCTTTCCGCTCATGCTGGGCTTTTTATCAATGAATGCTATAGCGGCAATTAATGTCTATGGTCCAGGTGGACCAGCACCAGCGATGCACGAAGCAGCGAAACAATTTAAAAATAAAACAGGGATTGATGTCCATGTAACCGCGGGCCCTACTTCACAATGGAGCGACAAAGCCAAGCTTGATGCCGACGTCATCTATAGTGGTTCGGAAGCCATGATGTCTGATTTCGAAAGCTTATTTGCCGACAAAATCGTAAAGGACTCGATTGAGCCTATTTACCTACGCCCTGCTGCCATTTTAGTCAGAAAAGGCAATCCCAAACATATTCAAGGATTTAAAGATCTAAGCAGGCCAAACACTAAAGTTTTGGTCACCCATGGCGCAGGCCAAGTCGGCATGTGGGAAGATATTGCAGGTAGAACGGGCAACATTCAGCTCACAAAATCCTTCCGTAAAAATATCGCCATGTATGCACCCAATACAGGCACAGCGAAAAAAGCATGGGAAACTGACAGCAGCTATGATGCATGGTTGGTGTTTAATATTTGGGGAGTCAGTAATCCAGACATTGGGCAAATTATCCCGATCGAACCTGAACTGGTGATTTACCGTGATGCAGGTGTTGCACTAACTCAACACAGTCTAAAAAATCCTGAAGCAAAAAGTTTTATTACGTTTTTAAGCTCTGCACAAGGCCATGCGATTTTTAAACAGTTTGGTTGGAACAAATGAGTGCTTAATTTTAATCTTTGATCCACATTCAAGATCAGTTTCCAAGCTTAAAAAATCGAACTTTTAACAAGCAAATTGGACATAAAAAAGAGCGCCACGGCGCTCTTGATTGAAGAAAATATAACTACTGAACCTCGGCCAAAAGCGTTTGTGCTGCCATTTTACCCAAGGTATTCGATGCCAAAGGACTATCTCCTGTAATTAACTTACGGTCTTGAATACACTGTCTCGACATCTCTTTATTAACCACTTCCACACCCAACTTTTCTAAGCGATCTGCCAGCAACCATAGTCAACATGAAAAAAACGAAAATCTCATGCAAGCCTTTGAAGCGATCCAAGCCAAATACGGCAAATCTAAAATTGCATTGAGTGGTTGTTATTTGCCAAATCGTGCTTGGAGTATGAGCTGAGATCGTTTGACGCAGAATTATTTTAGTTGGGATGGGTTACTTCGGGTGTAGCACCGCCCAGTTCAACATCAGTAAATTCATAAAGTTAGCAACACAATCCAAGAAATAAGAAATTTATCTCTGCACACGACAAAAAAACAAAAAAGTCTGTTAAAGCAAAGGCATAATAGTAATTTTTAAGACGAAT
>NZ_DFQS01000022.1:0-24457 GCF_002377905.1 Psychrobacter sp. UBA3483
GGAATAATTTGCTTAAACAGCCACAAAGAATTCGGTCGTTAACTGCTCGTGCTTGGGCGCACCTTTAATTGTTGTGTTTGGTATAAGATTGTTTTCGTTGACCATGAGCTTCACACTGCTTTTTATGACTAATAAGCGACAAGTGGTATGCTTTTGCTTACCAGTGTCCTAGGTAAGGCAGCATTAAAGCCGTATAATAGATAGATTTTCTATCTACTTATATTATCAAATGTTGATAAAGCGATTTACTTATTCACGCATTTACTTATTAACTTAAGCACTTGTCAATTTGAGTACTGCACAAAAATATATGTTGATATAAGAGCTATTCTAATTTTTATTCAAACCTTTGATAGTTTTCCTTTAAGCGAACCTTGACCATGGCATTTTTTGAAACCACAAGCCCAAAGATTCCTGCCCAGGGTAGTAGTAGCAATGCCTATCGATTTGATTATCCAGAAATCTTTGTTTTAATACTGACGGTTGTCTTGCTCGCGATACATTACAATTTTAGTCCGACGTCGATGGCGCTCGCTGTTGTGGTTTGTTTGCCAAGTTTGCTGATTTTAATTTATAACTATCGCCGTCCAACCAGTTTTTGGACGTCTAACATTGTTATTATCTTATCTTCGGCGGTCATAGGCTCGATACAGTTTTGTGCAGTGATTTCGCTCAGTTTAGCAGCGCTCATCGGTCTGCGAATTATTCTTAGTAGCCCTGAAAATCATCTCAAACTTCTTGCTGCGTCAGTAGTGACGGTCATTGTCTTTTATTACGTCAGTGTGACTTTAAATAGTACTGAGATGGACTGTCACGACAGCTTGGTCACCCCTGTGGTGTTATTGGCCAGTATGATTGTGATACTGTGCCATTTTCGCCATGTTTATCGTGATTATGTAGCTTATGAAGCGCGAGCGCGGCAAGCGGCTGGACGCCTAAATACCATGGTTTCTGTGATTAATAAATTGACGCGCTTTGTCCCGCCGCAAGTTTGGGAGCCGATCGTCAAATCTGATAGTCCGGTTAGCGTCGAAAATAAACGCGCCAAGCTGACGATGATGTTTTCAGATATTGTCGGCTTTACAGAATTGTCTGATAGTTTAAGCGCTGACAATTTGGCGGATATTCTAAATACCTATATGCATTGTATGACGTTAATCGCTAATAAGCACGGCGCGGTGCTGGATAAGTTTATCGGCGATGGGATGGTGTGCTTTTTTGGGGAGCCGAACAGTCGAGGGCCACGCCAAGATGCGCTCGATTGTGTGGCAATGGCGATAGATATGCGCCGTGAAATGCGCACCTTACGGCAAAAATGGCGGCTGCTCGGTTTCGAGGGTTTGTATATTCGTATCGGTATTACCACTGGCTACTGTCATGTCGGCAATTTTGGCAGTAATAATCGCCTGAGCTATACGCTGATTGGTAAAGAAGCCAACCTTGCGTCAAGGCTTGAGGCAGTCGCTGGTAAAGGTCAGATATTTATTAGCGAAAGTACCCATGACTATATTTCGCATGATTATGACTGTGAATATGTCGGTGCTTTTCAGCTCAAGGGTTTTGATAATAAGGTAAGTGCGTGGCAGGTACTCGACCCTGATGAAAATAAAGGTCAGTTGTCAAAATGGGTGGATCATACGCTACCTGGCTTTAATTTGCATCTGAACTTTAAAGACATGCAAAGTAATGACTATCAAGATATCAGAAATCGCTTGAATCTAGCGCTTGCCCGTATCGAACAAGAAGAGCAGGCGTCGCTGCTTGAGATAGTCGCAGCAAGTAAGCAGGAAAATATCAGTCATAATTAGCTACAGATTAATTTCGACTTAAAAGTATTTATAAAAAGAAAAATCCAGTTATTCATCATAACTGGATTTTTTGGTTTCATTTCATGCGTTATTATTTAATGATTTTCTTTGGCATGGTTCAACGTATATTTAGGAATCTCAATCGTTAAATCATCATCTTCAAGCATCACTTGGCACGATAGGCGTGAATCAGGCTCTAGACCCCATGCGCGGTCTAATAAATCCGCTTCGATATCGTCCATCTCATCTAAGGTGTTAAAGCCTTTACGTACCACGACATGACAAGTGGTACAGGCTTTTGACATCTCGCAAGCATGTTCAATCTTGATGCCCTTTTCCAGTAGTGCTTTACATAAATTGCTGCCCGATTCTAGCTCGACTTCTGTGCCTTCTGGGCAAATTTCATGATGAGGTAATATCGTAATTTTTGGCATAAGTTATTTGTCCGCTGCTAATCAATTAAAAATAAAAAAGGGTCAACCTAGTACAGTTGTTAGTTTAGTTTCTCAAGCGTTTATTGTATGAATGATATTTATAAAAGCCATATGCTACCAATCTTGCGCACTGGTACCTGACATACTGGCCTTGACGCTCTGATTCATAATACGCGCGGCAAAAGCATCACTGTGTGGCTTTAATTTAGCTTGGGCCCCTTCGATAACGGCTAAGTCGTCGGTGCTAAGCGCGCTTTGCAAGGCTTGCATACTTTTAGTCAATAATTGCTGTTCTTCAGGTGAAACTAGCGCAGCAAACTCGTTAAGCGCTGACTGTAGCGCCAGTAACTCACGTTCTGCTTCTACCTTAGTCTCGATTAAAGAGCGCGCATTTTTATCTTCTTCCGCATACTTAAAGCCTGCGATTAATAATTGCTCTTTTTGCTCATCAGATAGGCCATAAGATGGCACAATCTCAATTTTACTTTCAGTCTTGGTAGTCGTTTCTTGTGCACTGACGGTCAGCTGACCATTGGCATCAATACTAAAGGTCACCTCAATACGCGCAAAGCCCGCTTTCATCGGCGGAATACCATATAGCTCAAAGCGCCCCAATGAGCGGCAGTTATCCACTGTTTCACGCTCACCTTGCACCACGTGAATCACCATACCGGTTTGACCATCTTGGTAAGTAGTAAAGACTTGGCGTTTTTTGACTGGAATAGGGGTGTTGCGTGGAATCAGCACTTCAACCAAGCCGCCCATGGTTTCAAGACCGAGCGATAAAGGCGTCACATCGAGCAATAATAAACCATTATCACTATCGCCATTGACCAATTGATGCGCCGTTTGTGCGGCACCTAAAGCCACAACTTCATCTGGATTAAGACGGCAAAGCGGTTCTTTAGCAAAGAAATCTGCCACCACCTGCTGCACCGCAGGCATACGCGTAGAACCACCGACCAAAATGACTTCATCTAAGTCAGCGGCAGATAATTTGGCATCGCGCAATACTTGCTCGCAGACACTTAGCGTGCGGCGGCTCACTGGCTCTGCAATTGTTATCAAATCGTCACTGCGTAACACACCTTGAAAAGAGCGTTCATTGACGACAATGTCGATATCGACTTGCTCAGCATCGGTCAATGCTTGTTTATAGCTTTTTGCTTGCTGCGCAAGTATTGATTTGTCATGCAAGCTTACGTCTTTGGGGTCGATATTTAATTGCTTAATCAGCCAATTGGTCAGTAAGCGGTCAATATCATCACCGCCAAGCGCACTATTGCCGCCCGTTGCTAAGACTTCAAACACGCCATCGCTGAGCTTTAAAATAGATACATCAAAAGTACCACCACCCAAATCATAGATTAAGTAGTAGTTTTCACTATTGTCATCAGTAGGCTGATCAAGACCGTAAGCAACGGCAGCAGCGGTAGGCTCATTCAATAAACGCAAAACGTTAATACCTGCAGCTTGCGCCGCATCTTTGGTGGCTTGACGCTGCGCTTCATCAAAATAGGCAGGCACAGTAATCACCGCGCCTTGAATGCTATCGTCAGGTAAGGCGCTTGCGGCACGTTGCTCTAGCGCCGCTAAAATACGCGCGGACACTTCGACAGGAGAAACTTCACCCTGCGCCGTTACAAAAGCTGGCATGGCATCTTTGCTGCCACTTAACTCATAAGGATGGGAGAATTTAATATCGGCTTGGCTACGGCCCATAAAGCGCTTAGCCGAGATAATGGTATTTTTTGGATCATCTGCTAAGTGGGCGAGGGCGTCATAGCCGACTAAGGGCTTGCCAGCACTTGGATAGTAGACTACCGACGGCAATAAAGTATTGGTCGTTGTACCGGCTTGCAAAACTTGCGCCTTGCCTGAGCGTACCACAGCGACCAATGAGCGCGTCGTTCCAAGGTCAATTCCTAGGCCAAAACGATGTTGGTGAGGTTGGGCACTTTGATTGGGTTCGGCAATTTGCAATAAAGACATAAGAAAACTCAAAGATAAAATGAATTAAGTGAAATGATACAAATATAATATATGGTCGACTAACATTTAAGCATTTGGATTTAGCAAGCTATAGTAAAAATGATAAAGAGCATTTAATGTTTACAATTATACGGCAGAGGAGTGGTTATTTTAACCTTAACTGCATATAAGCTTGTTACCCGTGAAGTTAAATAACTTAACTAAATTAGTATGACGCTAGACGTATAAGTCATCGTCATCTAAATGCTCAGCAGACGCGACTTCATCAAGCCCTGTAGTAACATCGGCATCTAATTTCACCAAAAATTTTAATTTTTGCGTGGCATCAATCGCCGTTTGCCAATCTTGGCTCTGATAAGCGCTATTAAAACGCTCAGATTGCTTATTTAGACGCTCGGTAATCTGCGGATGTAGTTGCTTTAGCGCGGCAAGCTCTTTGCCTTCAATCGCATCGTCCAAATCCATACGCCTTTGCATCGCATCTTCTAAGAAGTCCAAGTCGGCAATAGAATGCTCTAAGTTCTGCGCTTGCCCAGCGATATCTAACAAATAGCTGGCGCGACTGTCAGGGGCACTTAACGTTTGATAAGCTTGGTTAATGAGCGCCGAAGCTTGCTCTGATTGCTGCTTAGCTCGTGCGCTATCTGCTGTGTTTTTGCTATCAGCAACAACATTGTCCGGATGATAGCATTTTTGTAGCAGACGCAACTGTTGAGCAAGGTGTTCTTGATCCACCGCAAACTGGACAGGTTGCTCAAATAGGGCAAAGAAGTTATCAAACTGGGCGTCGGTCGTGATGTCTGTCATATCGTCTGCCTTTGTTTTTATTATTGTGAGGACTTGCTTTTTGATGACTGGTCTGTCATAGCTCAGCACTGATTTAGTATCTAAGCGCTAGCTCAGGTTTTAAACGCTAAGCGCTTGCATATCAATCGTTTAGCGCGCTCTGGTTTAGAGTTTTATACCGTAAACGATTCACCGCAGCCACATTCACCTTTTTGATTGGGATTGGTGAATTTAAAGCCCTCGTTGAGGCCCTCTTTTTCATAATCCATCAATAAGCCATTTAAGTAGACCAAGCTTTTTGGGTCAATAAAAATATTCACGCCACGGCTTTCATAACGGGTATCGTTTTCGTCGGGCGTGTCAACAAACTCTAGTACGTAAGCCAAACCTGAGCAGCCCGCTGTACGAATGCCCACTCGAATGCCTTCACCTTTACCGCGATTGTCCAAAAAGTCTTGAACATGCTGAGCGGCGCGTTCTGTCATTTCAATCATGCCAACTCCCATTGACTATCAATAATTGAGATAATAATTGCGGCAAAAGCGTTTTTATCAACACCAATGCCAATAAAGCGTTAAAAATAAATAAAAGGTGACAATTACATGAGCGTTATTGTCACCTTATGGGCGTTAGTAGCTTCTAACGTCGTATTACTCATGTTTGTTTTCAAATTCGCTACTAGCGCCTTTCATATAGATAAACGCGTACGCTTTATATGAACTTAGCTGGTTGCTTCTTCAGTGACTGCAGCAGCGCTATGCTTGCCTTTATAGTCGCTAATCGCCGCTTTAATGGCGTCTTCTGCAAGGACTGAGCAATGCACTTTTACAGGTGGCAATGCCAATTCTTCAGCGATATCCATATTTTTAATCTCGCCAGCTTGATCCAAGCTTTTGCCTTTTAGCCACTCGGTGACAAGCGAGCTTGAAGCAATTGCTGAACCGCAGCCATAGGTTTTAAAGCGTGCGTCTTCAATGATACCGTTATCATCGACTTGGATTTGCAGACGCATCACATCGCCACATGCTGGCGCACCAACCATACCTGTACCAACGTTTTTGGCATTTTTGTCAAGATTGCCGACGTTGCGTGGGTTTTCGTAATGATCAATAACCTGGTCACTATAAGCCATGGGGTTTTCTCCTAGTTAGATGATGAATAGTCATTTAAACAATTGACTTATATGATGAACTTTCTAAATAAGTAACTTATTAAGTTTAAATGTCTGTCTACTCATCGATAATTGGGGTCAAACACATATTATAAAAATGGTATTTATAATTGTCTGATGAATTATTTGGTTTAATGCTTATACCTGATAACCATTAAACCTTTTTACTATTAAAGTTTTATAAATAAATATTAATGCTCAGACCATTCTACCGAGTCTAAATCAACGCCTTCTTGGTACATATCCCAAAGTGGCGATAGCGCGCGTAATTTGTCTACCGCTTCATGCATCTGTTTTACCACGGTATCAATATCTTCTTCGGTGGTGTAACGACCAAAGCTAAAGCGGATTGAGCTATGTGCCAACTCATCGGGGCGACCAATGGCGCGCAATACATACGATGGCTCAAGCGTCGCTGATGTACAGGCTGAACCTGATGAAACCGCCAAGTCTTTTAACGACATCATCAGTGACTCGCCTTCAACAAAGTTAAAGCTGATATTAATGATGTTAGGCACGCTGTTCTCTAAATCACCGTTTAGATAAATCTCTTCGATGTCTTGCAGACCGTCCCACAGTTTTTGGCGTAATTTTGCAACGTGAGCATGGTCTTTTTCATAACGCTCATTGGCCAATGCAAATGCCGCACCTAGCCCAACGATTTGGTGCGTGGGCAGGGTACCTGAACGCATACCGCGCTCATGACCACCGCCATGCTGCTCGGCTTTTAAACGAATACGTGGTTTACGGCGAACAAATAGGGCACCGATACCTTTAGGACCATACGCTTTATGACCTGAGAAACTCATCAAGTCAATTTTCATCTCTTCAAGATTGACAAGTATTTTACCCACAGACTGCGCACCATCGACATGGAAGACAACACCCGCTTTGCGAGTAATCTCACCAATCGCGGCGACATCAGTAATGGTACCAAGCTCATTATTAACCATCATCAATGACACTAAAATCGTATCATCACGTAGTGCTTCTTGCACTTGTTCTGGCAAAATCAAGCCAGTACCAGCTTGCGGCTCAAGATAAGTAATCTCAAAACCTTCTTGCTCAAGCTCACGGCAAGTATCTAATACCGCTTTATGCTCAATTTTACTGGTAATGATGTGCTTACCGCGTGACTGATAAAAGTGTGCCGCGCCTTTAATGGCTAAGTTATCTGACTCTGTTGCGCCCGAGGTAAAGACGATTTCGCGTGGGTCCGCATGAATCACTTCAGCGACTTGCTGACGAGCCGTTTCCACCGCTTCTTCTGCTTGCCAGCCATAGCCATGTGATCGTGATGCTGGGTTACCAAAGATGCCGTCTACCGTCAGATATTCGCTCATTTTGGCAGCGACTGACTTAGCAACTGGCGTAGTGGCGGCATAATCTAAGTATATAAGGTTGTTATGTTGGCTCATGCTGGGTTTGCCTCGCTGGTCGATAGAGTAATAGTGTTAATGTCTTTTGTAGAGATGTCGTTTGGAAACGTGATGTGCTGACGGTCTGAGACTGACTGCACATGTTCCATGTCTAATAATTGCGCTAATGTTATATTTTTCAAGTATTGCTCAACATGATTGGATAGCGCGCACCATAAATCATGCGTTAGGCACATTGTACCACTTTGACAATCGCCGCGTCCGCCGCACTGCATCGCATCGACAGACTCATCGACGGCAGAGATGATGCTCATCACATCAATCTCATCAAGGGGCTTGGCTAAGTGGTAACCGCCTGCTGCGCCGCGGATACTGGTGACCAAACCGCGCTTACGAAGTTTGGAAAACAACTGTTCAAGATAAGAGATAGATATCGATTGTCGCTTAGCAATGTCAGATAATGAGACAGCACTATCTTGTTGGCTAGTTTGCAAAGCCAAATCAAGTAAAGCGGTCACGGCGTATCTGCCTCGAGTAGTCAAACGCATGTGTTATCTCCAATCCTTTTAATAAAAAGTTTATTTAACAACGAACCTAGTCTTGTCATATTCGAAAAGTGCCTGATTACCAATAAATCCTTTGTGGGTTCATAATCGACTTATTGGCCACTGACGATTAGTAATTCGCCATACTTGCGCTTCTATTTAGGAAAATCATCTATCGACTAGGTGGTGTCTTGTCGCTATTAAACAGCAGATGGTTTACCCGATGTGTGCAACGATAGGGTAATTATACTCAATCCCGAGTAATTTAGTCAAGATTAAAGTGTGGTTGAATGGTGAGTGCGACTTATTCCTATCATTGATAAAAACAATGATAGGTAATCTTAAGGCTTAAAAGAGAATAAATGCGCGAACGCGCAGGATATGAACTGCAGAAAGGATACAAGAGCGCTTAATAAGTCTCAACCCTATTAAACGCGATACAAGGTGAGAAGAGTAACTTTAAAAACACCTCATCACTGCAGTTAGTAAGGCATTAGGTCATGATAAATAAAGCAATAACGGCAGCGATAGCGATAACTGCAAAAATAATTGCGGTAATGATAAAGGTCTTTTGCTTACTTTGCAGTTCTTTGACCGTGGTTTCAAGCTCACGGTTTTTAATGGTCAAGGTGTTAATTTGAGTTTGCTGCTCTTTAATACGCAGCTTATAACTCTCCTTTTTTTCTGCCATTTCTGCTTCAGTAGGCTTGGTCTTACTTTTACCGCCCTTAATCTTTTTAATCAAACCTTGAATCAGGCTACCAAAACCAAGCTGCATAATAAACTGTTTGACTAGCTGTACTTGCACCGACTCACCGCGCATTTGCAGCTTTTCAGTCGATTCAGTGTCGTGGGTGATGATGGCATTAATCACCTGAACGCTATAAGCGTTGATAATCACGTCAGGCTCACTACGACCGATAGGCAATCTATCGTCTAATAACACCCCTTTGGTCGTAAAGGTAGCAAAAACCTCTACATGAGGTAGGTATAATCTGAGCGCGACGACAGTCTCTTGCTTAGCAAGTGGATAAGCAGCTTTACGGAGCTCTGGGTCTAAACGTAACAGCAGGGTCAGCGCTGACTCGATAAACACCAATATGATATTAAGAAAAGAGTGAGACAACGTAGAACGCTTCATGTAAATAATCCGTTTTTATTGTTTAAGTTAAAGATAAAAGGACAAGCCAAGGTCAAAATCCACCCAAAATGCACAATACAATCGCGCTTATAGTAACGCCTTTAGCGTAAAAAGTAACGCGCGTTTCTGTCAGTTGGTCAGTCACTACCTTATAGTTTGCTTATCTATAAAGACACCAAAATTTATGACTGGTAATGCATCAGCCGGACTTAGCAGTTGTTTTTAGCTCTAAGTTTATGCTTTAGTTTCTTAATTTTGATTGTTAGTATAAAAACTGCACTTTAAGCACCTGTGTCATCTTTGAGTATTTAGGTTATCAAGGCAAAATTCATAAGAGAGCCAATATAAAGATAGGTGCTTTATTTCAATAAATCCTATAAGCTAAAGTAGCGATTTAATAGAAAACTTGCAGCAGTTTTAAGTAACATTGAGTGTCAAATACGTAGTAGAGTGCACAAAAATATGTAAAATCGCTTGCGCTCCTTATGCTGCCTTGATATAAAGGCGTTAACAAAGCGAAACCTGTTTATGCGTGAGGCCAGTGGTTTTTATTGCTTAAGTACTCTGAGAGCGATACAATACTTGGCGTGAGCGCTTTTTACCCCCTAAAACTTGAAGGAAATTTTATGAATAAGTCAGAATTAATTGATAGCATCGCCGAAAAAAGTGGTCTAAATAAAACTCAAGCTGGCGAAGCTTTGAATGCAGTAATGGAAAGTGTTGGTGAAGCGCTAGAAGCTGGCGATAGCATCTCATTGGTTGGTTTTGGTACTTTTAGCGTAAAAGACCGCAAAGCGCGTACTGGCCGTAACCCTAAGACTGGTGAAGAGCTTAGCATTCCAGCAAGCAAAGTACCAAGCTTTAAAGCCGGTAAAAACCTAAAAGAGCGTTTAAACTAAGCCGCTTTGTTTAAGTCGCACTCTTTTTAGCTATACTATAATAATCAAATGCTCGTTGACTATGACGTGATACACGAATAAAAACAGCGTTGGTTGGCAGTAAAACAATAGATAGCAGCTCATGACTTAACGATTCATTAAGTCATGGGAGAATGAGCAAAAAAGCACCTAGAGATTAGGTGCTTTTTTTAGTGCTGAAATTTGTAGTATTTAGTGGCAATAGTCGCCTGAATATTTTGAGTATATATTAAAAATCACGTATCATAGGGCGCGCGATAGCGGTGTTGTATAAACAAGACTTATTATAACCTTTATCAATAAGTTTTTTATAACCTTTATCAATAAGTTTTGTTTTACAGCGATAAAATGTACACGTTCTTCTTCTTACCATTGCCTGCTTATACAGCGTTGATATTATTAATAGTATTACAATGGTCTTTCATCAATATAGGTTAATAAAGCAGAGATAACTATGGATAAATTGCGCGATTTCTTAAAAAGCTGGCCGGGTCGCATTTTATTGATTTTATGCCTATCGCCGCTCGCTCTATTGGGTGTAGAAAGCTACTTTGGCGGCGGGGTCGATCCCAACCAAATCGCTCAAGTAGGTGACAAAAGCGTGGGAATGTCCGAGTATCAAACTGCCGTCAATAACCGCCGTAGCGAGCTTTTAGACCAAGTTGATGATGCCAGTTTATTAAATGAAGATGTGCTGCACGAGCAAGTCCTAAAAGGATTGATTGACCGTACCTTGTTAGAGCAGCAGGCTGGCAAGCTTGGCATGACGGTTTCTGATGACACCATCAATCGTTTACTGCGCCAAGAAGAAATCTTTAAAGATGCAGAAGGCAATTTTTCTAACGAGCAGTTTGCAAACTTTTTACGTCAGCGTAATATGACAAAAAATCAGCTGTTTGCTGAGTTTCGCAACCAGTTAAGCCTAGATCAGCTCAATGCAAGCATCGTCGGTACCGCAGTTTATCCAATGCAAGCGGTCAGTCAGTTGATTGACTTGCAGCTAGAGTCGCGCAATGTCTGGCTGCATCGTTTCAAATGGCAAGATTATGCTGAGCAAGTAAAGTTGAGCAAGGGTGATATACAAGCTTACTATGATGCCAATAAAGACAAACTCAAAAGCGCGGCTATGGTCGACTTGGCTTACTTGCAGCTAAATCCGCAAGCGATTGAAGTTAATGATGTGACCCAAGAAGATTTGCAGCAGCAATATGAAGCTTACAAGCAAAATCTTGCCATTGTTGATGAACGTAAAATCAGTCAAATCTTGCTAACGGGTAAAGATGCCAAAGCACGTGCGGATAAAATTAAAGCCCGCCTTGCGACAGGTGAGTCATTTGCTAAAGTTGCGAAAGCCGAGTCGGATGACCCATCAGGCGAAACAGGCGGCGATATCGGACGTTTTAACCCGGCGGTATTTGGTAATGATGCGCCAGCCGTCGAAAAAGCGCTTGCAGGCTTAAGCGTTGGTGATGTCAGCGCTCCTGTGAAGACCAGCTTTGGCTATCAGATATTTACTGTGACTGAGGACAATGGTAGCAAAATACCAAGTCTAGAGAGTATGCGTGCAGAGCTAACCGCTAAAGCCAAAGAATATAAACGTCAGGAAATGTATGCCGATAAAGTCACGGCGATTAATGACTTGGCAGCAGATGGCTTTAGTATCGAAGACATCGCTCAGCAAGAAAATGTGCCATTAAAACGCATTAAAGATTATCGTAAAGAAAACAACCAATCTGCTTTGGCGCAGCCGGCGGTGATTAAGCAAGCGTTTGATGAATTTACCATTCAAGACCAAGCAGTGACCGCGGGTATTGAGGTTGGTAACGGTACAGTATGGGTGCAGCCAAGTAATTATCGTCCAACCAAGACCTTGTCTTTGACAGCAGCGACGCCAAGAATCACGCAGATATTGCGTCAACAAAAAGCGACGGCTTTAGCGTTACAAGCGGCGAAAAAACTGGCCGCTGGTATTAAGACGCCTGCCGATATTGCGAAACAGCCCATTAAGCTGCAAGCATTGGGCGAGATAAACCGTCAGACCACGCAATTGAGCGAAAAAGAGCGCGGCTTAGCCTTTAGTCAGCAAGCAGCAGAAAATGGTGTCGTGGCGGTAGCGAGTGAGACTGAAACGGGTGCGACGTTATTGGTCGGTGATCGCATCAAAACAGAGCAGCAATCGCCGCTATCTGATGCCCAAAGAGCACAAACTGCCGCCATTATTCGTGACAATTTGGGTCAAGATCAGCTGCAAGATTATTTAGATTATCTACGCATGGTCTATAAAGTTGAGATTAATGAAGCCAATATGGCCAATGCGCAAGGACGTTAAGCGCTATAAGGCATTTGTTAAACCCTTTTTTTAACGAGTTTCATTAAGCCTTAAATACAAAAAAGCCACTATGATAGTGGCTTTTTTATGCGCTACAATTTTTATTTACTCTTAACGCTGTTGTCTTAACAGCATTATCTTAACTGCTGATTAATGGCGGAAGTGGCGCATACCAGTGAAGACCATGGCGATACCATGCTCATTGGCGGCAGCAATCGTTTCATCATCACGCATAGAGCCGCCTGGTTGGATGATAGCAGCAATACCGACTTCAGCAGCGTTATCGATACCATCACGGAACGGGAAGAAGGCATCTGATGCCATTACCGCGCCTTCGGTAGCAAGACCAGCGTGCTCGGCTTTGATAGCGGCGATACGTGCTGAATTGACGCGGCTCATTTGACCAGCGCCGATACCGATAGTGCGTTGATTCTTGGCATAAACGATGGCGTTAGATTTGACATATTTAGCGACATTCCAGCTAAATAATAAATCAGCAATTTGTGCTTCGGTTGGTTGGACGTCGGTAACGATTTTTAAATCGTTGGCGGTAATAAGGCCCAAATCTTGCTCTTGCACCAACAAACCACCATTGACGCGTTTATAATCAAGCTGGCTGTCGCGCTGCTCAGGCGTTGACAGCTCGCCGCATACTAAGACGCGCACGTTTTTCTTAGCAGCGGTCGCCTCCAAAACGCCATCTTCAATACTTGGCGCAATGATGACTTCGACAAATTGATTGTCGATAATGGCTTTGGCTGCATTAAGAGTGAGTCGGCGGTTAAAGGCGATAATACCACCAAAAGATGACTCAGGGTCGGTACTAAAGGCTGTGCGATAAGCCGTGACTTGATCGCTATCTACGGCGACACCGCAAGGATTGGCATGTTTTACAATCACGCAAGCGGGCGCACTAAAGGCTTTAACACATTCAAGCGCGGCATCAGTATCAGCGATATTGTTATAAGAGAGCTCTTTACCTTGCAGTTGCTGCGCGGTTGCAATAGAGGCTTGCTGGCTTTTTAGCGCATGATTTTCGACATAAAAAGCAGCTTTTTGATGGGGGTTTTCTCCGTAGCGTAGGTCTTGCACTTTTTCAAGTTGAACGTTAAAGGTACGGGAAAAATGCTCAGGCTCTTGAGTTTCATTCACACGGCTGCCCAAGAAGTTTGCAATCATTCCGTCATATTGTGCGGTATGCTCAAAGGCTTTGACCGCTAAATCGTAGCGTAGGGCAGGGGTTAGTGTCGTCCCTTCACCTAAGGCGTCGAGTACGCGCGTATAATCAGCAGGGTCGGTTACAATACCAACGTGAGCGTGGTTTTTTGCGGCTGAACGCACCATGGTAGGACCGCCAATATCGATGTTTTCGATCGCATCGTTCATGGTTACGTCAGGACGGGCGATAGTTTGAGCAAACGGATAAAGATTGACGACGACCAAATCAATGCGCTCAATAGCGTGCTCATTCATGACGCTGTCATCGGTACCGCGGCGTCCTAAAATACCGCCATGGATTTTTGGATGTAGCGTTTTAACACGGCCATCCATCATTTCAGGGAAGCCCGTATAGTCTGAAACTTCAGTGACGGCGACATTGTTTTCTGTCAGCAAGCGGTAAGTACCGCCAGTCGATAATAAACCAAAACCAGCTTTGAGCAGGCCTTGGGCGAATTCTACGATATTTGACTTATCGGAAACCGATAGTAGGGCAAGGGGAGTTGTACTCATAAAAAAATTTCCATAAAAAAAGCCTGACGTAAACGTCTGGCAAGGTAATAATGGCAAGCAGTGCAGAGCATATCGGGTTTGATAAGATCATAAACTATAAACGTGCCATACAATTGAATGTCGGTTAGCAGTGCTAAGGAGCGTGGTGAGTGCGATATTTGGTCGTCGTAAATAACAGCGACTGGTATAAAGCCATAGATTACATTAAGCCATAAGTTTTGAGCTTTTTACGTAGAGTACCGCGATTGAGACCTAAGATTTGTGCACACTTGGTCTGATTGCCGCGGCACTTCTCGAGCACGACTGACAATAGTGGCTGCTCTATCTCTTTTAAAATAAGCTCATATAAGTCGGTTGGCATCTCATCATCGAGCATCGCAAAATACTGCCGCACCACGCGCTCTACATGCACACGTAACGGTTGGTGCGCATGAAGGCTATTGTCTAAGGAAGCTTCTACCTTGTGGATAGAGCGATGATAGCCGTCTTTATAATCAGCAGAGCTCTCAGTATTCGGGTCAATATGAGTGGCATTATACGGTGCAGGTGGTGCCATAAGATAATGTCCTTAAGCGTAAGCGTAAACCATAAGGCGTTTAAGCGCTATTATAACAAAGTCAACGCCTATCCGAGCAACAGATTGGGCATTACCCTATTATTACTCTAGGCTTGACGCTATTTATTGTCATTTATGACGACAGATTTAAAACATTTAGAATAAATTTGATAAAAGAGCAAAACTTTTGAATAAATTTTATTGCTTATAAATGGCATTTCTACCAAGCCTGATGTTAATAAATAGGCTTGGCGTTTACTTTGTCGATTTGAGCATGGGCGACTGGGATGGTAAATAACAGCTGCTTGCGACTTGTCGCGCCCAGTTGGCTCTGCGTGCTGAGTAGATAATCTTGCGGCCCTGCAATAAATTCGCCAATAAGTGCCTCACTACCATAAATACTGACTTTCACATAGGGAAGGAGTTGTGCTTGGGTGCTTTGATTGTTTAAGGTGATGCTGATATCACTAAAGGTGTCGGCAGTCTTAATGCGGCTAGGCCGATGAGTGATATCGCTTGTGCTCAAAGCCGCCAGATTGGCGCTAGGAAGGCTACAAGCGGCGATAGCACATACTTTTTGTAAACGCTCGGCATGGGCAGGATTTTTAACCAAGTTATCTAAATTAAAAATGACATACTGCGCAAAAAGTAGCAGCGCTAACACCAAACAACCAAGTGTCCACAGTAATGAAGCAAGCGAGCGCTTAGTAGGCGTTGGTGAAAACTTAGCTTGTGCTTGCTGTCTTTTAAGGCGTGCGGCCTGCGAGTTGTCTTCGTCTTTAATAGAAACGCCCATACTTGCCAGCAGCGCTGATAAATCTGTGTCTTTTCTTGGACTATGACCGTCTTCGTTTTCATTTTGTTCTTTGAGCAGTTTTTCAAGCCAAGATTCATCGCTATTATCATCGACACTGGCGTGGATGTCATTAGCTGCTGCTGAGCTCAGAGCCACTTGAGCGGCTGATGCTGGCTCTTTTATAAGAGCGTTTGCTAAAGAGGGTTTTTCTATGGAACTAACAGAGGAGTAGGCGCTTTTATCTAACTTTGTTGCTGTGCTTTTCGGCAGCTTATCATGACTGTTTGTGGTTGAGGTAGGGGTGCTATCCGCTGCTTGCGTTAGCCAAGCGTCCATACTATCTAGCGAGCCGTATTCTAAATCTTCTTCTTCAAAACCTGCAATCTCCATATCATCATGAATCAACTCATCATCTATCAAACCTTCTTCAACCATATCATCATGGATAAGAATATCTGCATCTTCTGGTTCAGATGTGACGTTTGGTTTGGTTGTGGCTTTTGCTTTTGATTCTGATTCTGGCGTAACGGTAGACGTTTGCTTAATAGAAGCATTGGCCGTAGTGGATGCATCAGATTGAGGTTCACGCCCCATAGCGTCAGCAGTAGGCTCTGTATCAGCCGTGACAATAAGGTTGTTATTGACCAAAAAACTGTGCTGACAATGTTGACAGCAAACATTGGCTGTTTTTTGGTTCAACTGTGTTTTTTTGATATTAAAAATAGCATGACAATGAGGGCACTGGGTTTTGATTGGCGTAGTCATAAGGTCGAATCCAAAGAGGTATCAGTATTAATACCGCATGTTAATACCATATAGGCACTTACCAACCGCTGCCAGTTTCTCTTATGTCTTTTTTATCTATTAATCATCATAATTTTTAGGCAACGATAGAGTAGCGTCAAATACACAACATTATTTAACTGCTCCTCTATCGTAACAGATGTAATTAAATGTTGCTAGCCTGTAAATGTACCAGATAAACGCTGCCAATGTTGATCTTCTTGCGCGGTAAAAGCATGCTTAGGATCGAGCGTAAAGTAAGGCTGATATGCTTCGCTGACTTGCTCAGTTTGCGATTCAATCAAACCTGCTAATACGATACGGCTTTTGGGTGCCATCAGGGTCGCAAAATAAGGCGCTAAACCAATAAGTGGCTTGGCTAAAATATTGGCAACCATGATCTCCACAGGTTTCATATCGTTTTGTTGCCAGTAGTTATTAAAGTCCTCTGGCAGAAATGCTTGTAGGCAGTCATCAACGTGATTGCGCGCCGCATTTTGATTGGTAGCAAGCACCGCTTGTGGGTCAATATCTACGGCATAAACTTGACGTGCGCCCAATAACAGCGCCGCAATCCCTAAAATACCTGAGCCACAGCCATAATCGATCACAACTTTATCGGTCAGGTCTTGCTCGGTCAGCCAATCAAGACAGAGACGAGTAGTGGCATGGTAGCCAGTACCAAAAGCCAAACCTGGATCCATAATGATATTGGTAGCATCAGGGTTCGGCGGTGTCAGCCAATTAGGCACAATCCATAAGTTATTGGCGCACTCGATTGGCTTATAATTGGACATCCATTCGCGCTCCCAATCCTTGTCATCGACAGCGCTGACCCACGTTCGGCTGGCTTGTACTTGCGCACCAATTTCATGGCTTAACTCCTCAAGTAATTGACGATTGCCAGCGTCTGTATTGGCGTCAAACAATCCTGTTAGTATGACTTCATCCCATAAGGGCGATTCGCCAGGTAGGGGTTCAAATAAAGGCTGATCACCCGCGTCATCTAAAGCAATTGATAGCGCGCCAGCTTCTAATAACAGTGCCTCAGCGAGATCGACATTATCTTTTTCACATTGTAAATGCAGTTGTTGCCATGCCATAAAGGTAACCTTAGTTTAAAGTAAAAGAAAATAGTTAGTAAACAAGATAGAAAAATTAACGACTAAATCTATAAGCCTATTTTAGCGCTTATAGATTCAGTCGTCATAGTAAATACGAGGGCGTGTGCTATTAGCGCAGGGCCTGTTTGGCCTCATTTATCACGCGGCCGTTACCTTGCGCTTGTCCTGATTGCAAGATAATTTGCCACAGAGCACGTCGGCGAGTGCTGTCTTGAGCGACAGTCAAACCTCGGCGCGCCATCGCTTCAGCCTTACGCGGTTGGTTCTTTTTAAGGGCGACTTGCGCCAAATAAAAATAGACGGCTGATGATTTGGGCGCGAGGCGCTGCGCGCGCGTGAAGCTGCTCTCAGCGCCATTGAGATTGCCTGACTTTAATTGCTCTGTACCTGTTTGCATGAGGTTTCTAAAGGCTGGCAAGTTGCTGTTATTGGCTGTGCTTTGCTGACTGCGCTGCTGTGAATTTTGCCGCGCCCGCTCTAATAGCTCATTATGCGAAGGAATCGATGGTTCAGATAGGAGGTAATCTTCACGAGAAGGTGTAAGGATGATGGTATCTTGGTTATCAGGCTGCGTGATGATTGGACTTTGCGTAGGCAGTGTATGAACCGGCGTATAAACCTGTTCTGCTTCGGTCGGCGGGATAGCTGGCGCAGGTTGTTTGGGCGCTGGATAAGGCTCGGTAGAGTACTTATCATCATCACTTTTAATAATGGGTGCTTGGGTTGCCGTTACTGATGGTTTTGCAGCTGGCTGCTGATTTTGAGCTACTGACGTTTGCGCAGGAGTGGGTTTGATGATTGTCGGCGCTGTTTGGCATGCACTTAAGCTCATTGCGCCGATAGCGGCGCTAAGCGTTAGGATAGTATTCACTAGCTTAGTTCGCAGGTTAAACGGCTCAACTTTAAATCGAGCAATTTTAAATGGAGCAGTACTAGCCTGCTTAGTGGTGCTAGTTTGCTGTATCAATAAAGCCATATTAAAACCCTTTTTAACTCTCAAAAACGCTAGAACCATTCAACGGCGCGATCGTACCAAGTGTCAGCACGATTGCTTGGCCCACCTTCTTGCTCAGCATTACCAGCATTGTCAGCGTCGTCACCTTCGTTATCCGTATCGACGGCTTCGCCATTAGGAATATCCAAACCTTCACGGCGACGCTGCTGATTGATAGAGCCTTGCTCATTTTGCCATTGTATCTGCTCACGGGCACGGTCTTGCTGATATAGGCCAATGGCACAACTGCTAGCTTCTTCAGGTAGATACGCAGACATCACTGGCAGATAGCGCGCATCGGCACAGCGCTCATTAGACAGCTTGCCTGAGTTGTTCTCAAGCCACAACCACTCAATTCCTTCGGGCTCTGGCAGCGCGACAGGGGTCAGCTTTAGGCGATTCATATATTCGACCCAGACTGGTAAAGCGCCACTACCACCGCTTAGACCAATCGGTTTGTTGTCATCACGGCCGACCCAAACCACGCTGACATAGTTGCCGCTGTAGCCGGCAAACCAAGCATCACGGTAATCGTTGGTCGTACCTGTTTTACCAGCAAGATTTAAGTTGCTGCCAAGCGATTGTATGCGTTTGGCCGTACCGTTTTTGACCACGTCTTGCAGGGCATAGTTAATCAAAAAGTTGGTTTCAGGCGGGATACTACGCTGAGTGTTTAATCCCGTACGCTGCAAGATACGACCGCGATCATCAATGACGCTACGAATACTGTGGATAGGCGTGCGAAAACCACCGGTAGCAAATACTTGGTAAACCCCAAGCATATCCATTGGGCTAAGATTGACCGAGCCTAATAAAGCCGAAGGATAAGGCGGGATTTTCTCTTTAACGCCCATGCGCTGTAGCTGCTTGGCAAAGGTATTAACGCCAAACTCCATACCCAAACGTACCGCGCTGTGATTATACGATTGCGATAAAGCGGTGGTAAATGGCACATAACCATGGTCACGATTGTCGTAGTTTTTAGGATTCCACTCAGTACCGTCACTCAGATTGACCGTAATCGGCGAATCATCGACCGAGCTTGCCAAATTATAGCGCCCGCTTTCAAGCGCCGTCATATAGATTATCGGCTTTAATAATGAGCCAACTTGGCGTTTGGCGTCGACAGCACGGTTAAAACCGGTAAATTCACTGCCACTACCGACCACTGCTACTAGCTCGCCGGTTTCAGGATTGGCACTGACTAATGCGCCTTGTAAATCTTTGGTTTTGCTACCACGACGACGTAACTCACCAAGTTTTCTCTCGACCGCTTTGTCCGCTGCCAATTGGGCAATAGGATCTAAGGTACTGATGATAATCAGACCTTCATTTTTTAGATCATCAGAATAATAGACTTTATTCAATTCACGCTTGACGATATCAAGAAAATCAGGGAACTGGCTTTTGCCTTCAACGGGTTTGTCCGCCACATCGAGTGGTTTTTCTATCGCTTTTTCGTATTCTTCTTGGCTAATTTTACCGACCGCTAGCATATTGCTCAGTACCGTGTTACGGCGCGCTGTCGAGTCTTTTGGATGACGGCGCGGATTATAAACGCTCGGGCCTTTTGCCATACCAACGAGCAGTGCCTGTTGGTCTAAACGCAGCTCTTTGAGCGGTTTATCAAAATAAAATTGTGAGGCAAGGCCAAAGCCATTGATAGAGCGATTGCCGTTTTGACCCAAGTAAATCTCGTTTAGATAGGTTTGCAGAATCTCATCTTTACTATAATGCAGCTCAAGTAGCACCGCCATCAATGCTTCATTGGCTTTACGTTTCATCGTCCGATCGGAGTTCAGATAAAAGTTTTTAATCAGCTGCTGAGTGATGGTCGAGCCGCCTTGTCTAGGACCACCGGTAAAGTTGTTTATTACCGCCCGCGCGATACCACGTATCGAGACGCCTTTATGCTCATAAAACCCGCGATCTTCTGTAGCAATCAGTGCGTCAATCAGTGGCTGCGGTACTTGATCGAGCGTCACCACCATGCGATCTTCGTTACTATCTGGATAAATACCGCCGATGTTTACCGGCTCCAGACGAATGATGCCGGTTTTGGCAGGCTGGGTGCTTTGTACCGACTCAATCTTATTGCCAGCAATGGTCATTTTGATGACTTGTTCTTTGTCCACATCATTGGCGCTATAGGTAAAACCGCGTGTATGGATAAAGTAGGTATTGCCAGATTTATGGTAGGTACCGGTGCGATCATAAGCCTTGTTGCTCTGATAATTGAGCAGCTTAAGCCAAGTTTTCATGGTGTCTGTATCGACATTGGCGCCCTGATACAGCTCCAAAGGCTGCGAGTAAACCTTAGCAGGAATGTCCCAGCGCTTGCCCTCAAACTTGTGGGTAATGGTGCGATCAAGTTTGACCAAATATAGCGCCAACAGCACCATGGCCGCGATAATGACAATTAATAAAATACCGCTAAACACCACGCCGCGCTGCTGTGAGGGTAGCGTATTGATAGCAGGCTTAGAGGACTGTGGTCGCTTAGAATTAGATTTTTGCACTGATGACACACCATTTTGGGATAAAAAACTGCCTCATAATGACGCAAATTGACAAATTTTTCAATCTATCATCATCAACGCTAGTATTCATTAAGCAGGCGTTAAACTTTGATGGGTTGTGTTTTAGCGGTATTAAGATTCTAGGATAAAGGGCTAGGCTGCTTACGGGGTGCGCTTGTAGTATAATGTTTATATTAATAGTTGGGTTGATATCAATCGTTTTATCGACCGCTTTTATTAATAGTTTTCAACGATTTTTTTGGTCTCATTTATGCCAATATCATTGTACCAATAACGTTGTGCCAATATCTATGTAAAGTAGCTGTGTTAAAGGCAGATAATCCAATCGCTTTTTTACATAGGGATTGACTCTAGTTAATCAGAGCAAGTTTATTAAAAGCCGGTCGGCCGCAAGTAAACTTGTCGAAAGGAAATAGCGCGATCATGTCCAGTATTCCGTCATCCATGCCAGCAAGTAGCAACCGTCATTATCAAGATCATTCGATTACTGAGGGTCTGGTGCTGCCGCTTGCCGGTCACTGTTTTCATTGCGGTGATCCAGTGCCAGAGCCGCCGTTTCATACGGATATTTTAGGTCAGTCGCGAGAGATGTGCTGTATGGGCTGTCAGTTGGCGTCGCAAAGTATCGTTGAAGCAGGGCTTGAGCAATATTATCTTGACCGCTCAGAGATTAATCGTACGGCAAGCTTACCCACGCAGCTGACGCGCCTCGAAGCTTATGATCACGATGAGATAAAATCTCAATTTGTCTACGCCCAAGACGGCATGTCGGTAGCAGAACTATCGGTCAACAACCTGCGCTGTGCTGCCTGTACGTGGCTGATTGAGTCACGTTTAGATGAGTTAGATGGCATCAGTCAGTGTCAGGTGAATTTAACCAATCAGCGTATGCGGGTGATTTGGGACGAAGATAAGCTGCCGATTAGTCGTATTTTGGGCGTTATCAATGAGATTGGCTACGAAGCCAAGCCTTATCGGCAAGATACCCATGAGGCCATGCTGGCACGTCATAACAGTCAGATGCTATTGCGTCTTGGTATCGCGGCGCTCGGCTCGATGCAGGCAATGATGTATGCGGTGGCGATTTATTTTGGTGAATATAGTGACATGCTGATATTTCAGCGTGATTTTCTACGTTGGGTGTCGCTATTTGTGAGTACGCCGGTGTTCTTTTATGCCGGTGTGCCGTTTTTTACCTCAGCATGGTCAGCGATTCGTGCCCGGCAAGTCAATATGGATGTACCAGTTAGTATTGCCTTAGTGGTGACGTTCTTTGCCAGTCTTTATGCGACCATTACCGGGCAAGGGGAGACATACTTTGATTCGGTCAGTATGTTTATTTTCTTCTTATTGGCTGGGCGTTATATTGAGCATAATGCACGCTTAAAAGCCGCTACCATGGCCAATGACTTGGTGGTGGTCGAGCCCGTCTTAGTACAAAAAATTGCCGAAGATAAAGACGCCGCTGCGCGTATTTTGGAACTCTTAGAGCAAAATACGCTTGATAACACTTCTATTGATAATGATCCTGAAAAGGCTATTAATCCAAATAATAATTTAGCGACAAATGGCACAACCACTATCGCAAAATCGATGCCAAACTTTATGCAAAGTATGGATGCCAATATTAAGCAATTGACCACACGTATCGCTCAAGAATGGCAACAGTCAAATAATACGTCTGAGAGTCTCTCAAAAACGCAGCATACGCCGAATCATAAGCCAAAAGACAAACAGATGGTGACCGCTCATAGTTTGCAAGTGGGCGATATTATTATGGTGG
Organism: Psychrobacter sp. UBA3483; assembly: GCF_002377905.1. Lineage (GTDB taxonomy): Bacteria > Pseudomonadota > Gammaproteobacteria > Pseudomonadales > Moraxellaceae > Psychrobacter. The sequence goes on from NZ_DFQS01000022.1 coordinate 22,810, forward strand.
AGGCCGGTTCTGAGATTATCAGCGATGGTATCTTGCTTAGCTCCACCGCGACCGTTTCGCAAAGCTTGTTGACAGGCGAGGGCGATTTAATCATCAAAACCCAAGGCGATTATATCGTTGGCGGCGCCCAAAATGACAGTCAGCCGTTTGAGATGCTCGTGACGGCATTGCCAGAAGACAGCCAGATAGGGTTGATTGACAGGCTGATGAACCGTGCCATGAGTGAGAAACCAAAACTTGCTCAGCAAGCAGATAAGCTGGCGCGTTGGTTTGTGGCGCGGATTTTAGTATTGTCAGCGTTGGTATTTATTGGCTGGTATATCGTCGACCCAAGCCAAGCGATTTGGGCAACGGTGGCGGTATTGGTGGCGACCTGTCCGTGTGCATTGTCTTTAGCGACACCGATTGCGCTGACCGTAGCGACCAATCGATTGGCGAGTTATGGTTTTTTAACCACGCGTGGCCATACGCTGCAAACCCTTGCTGAGATTACCCATGTGGCGTTTGATAAAACAGGCACGCTCACTTATGGTAAGCCCAATTTATTAAATATCGAGCGATTGGCAAGTCATGATACGACAGCTACTAACAATGAAGAAAAGGACAAGCTATTAGCGATTGCAGCGGCGCTAGAAGTCGGTAGCCGCCATCCGATTGCTCACGCTTTGCTCACCGCCGCTTATCAATTACATCTGCCTGCGACGCAGTCGTTACAATACTATCCTGCAGGCGGGGTAGAGGCAATGATTGATGGTGTCCTATATCGCATCGGTCATGTTGATTTTGCCTTAGATAGAACGGGCCATGCTGCTAATGCGGATAACGATTTAATCATTGATTTAACCACTCATCGTGCCAGCTCCGCGGTGGTATTATCTTGTCAGAATAGTCAATCAAATACATGGCAAGCGCTGGCCTGTTTTTACTTTAATGATAAGGTACGCGATAGTGCTAAATCGATGCTTGATACCATCAAAGAGCTTGGTATTGAGCCTGTTATGCTCACCGGCGACCCAAGCCCGCAAGCACTAATAATGGCTGAGGACTTAGGCATGAAAGCCGCCTATAACGGTCTGTCACCAACCGATAAAGTCAATCATATTCAAGCGCTACAAGCAAAAGGCGCGGTTGTACTCATGGTCGGGGATGGTATTAATGATGCGCCAGTATTGGCGGCCGCCGATGTGTCGACTTCGATTGCGGGCGCGGCAGATTTGGCGCAAGTATCGAGTGACAGTATTATTCTAAATGGTCAAATCGAAGCTATCACGGCGGCGAAACGTATCGCTGATAAGACCAAACGTATTATTAAGCAAAACTTACGTTGGGCGCTTATTTATAATAGTAGTGTCTTGATACCAGCAGCTCTAGGTTATGTACCGCCTTGGCTTGCAGCCATCGGCATGTCACTAAGCTCATTATTTGTGGTATTAAATGCGCTGCGTCTAAAGCGTGCTTAATGTAAAGCAGCTTTAACTTATTTATATAAACTTCTGAAAATTACCCACAAAAAAACCGCCTTTATAAATGAACTGACCCCCTAAACTTGGACGGTTTAAGTTTACAACAAGGACTGAGTTCTGTATTTTACAGGACTCAGTCCTTTTAGTTTAAGCTGAATTCTCTCATGATTATAATAATGCATATA
>NZ_DFQS01000022.1:24560-24731 GCF_002377905.1 Psychrobacter sp. UBA3483
TTTTAGGTTTATCAATATAAATAACCCCAGTTCGGGATAAGCCACATTGTAACTCATTGATACTATTTACAATGTGGCTACCTGTCCCTGCTGAGGCATGTTTTTGATGGTGGGTTTATAGGGAAACCAGCAATAAGCAATCAAACCTGACAGCAAGTTTGTGATAAACCC
>NZ_DFQS01000025.1 GCF_002377905.1 Psychrobacter sp. UBA3483
AGAATTCAGCTTAAACTAAAAGGACTGAGTCCTGTAAAATACAGAACTCAGTCCTTGTTGTAAACTTAAACCGTCCAAGTTTAGGGGGTCAGTTCATTCATTAAGAGCGGTTTCTCTTATTGCATATTTCCGTTTTTTAGTTAGTATACTGTCTTTTATATCAATACTAAGACAATAAAAAGGGCGCAGTAAGACTGTCTTTGGATTTCGCCACCTCTTTAGGCGTACCTGCTGCGACAATAAGACCACCTTCATCGCCAGCACCCGGGCCCATATCGATAATCCAATCGCTGTTGCTCGCGACTTGCATATCATGCTCAACCATAATCACCGTATTACCGGTTGCGACAAGCCCATTTAACTGCGCCATCAGCAGCGCGACATCAGAAGGATGGAGGCCAGTCGTTGGTTCATCGAGCACATACAGCGTATCGCCGCGCTGGGTACGCTGCAGTTCGGTAGCAAGCTTGATACGCTGTGCTTCGCCACCAGACAACTCGGTCGCTGGTTGCCCAAGTCTTAGATAACCAAGCCCAACTTTTAGCAAGGCGTCTAAGGCGCGCATTATTGGGGCATCATCAACGAAAAATTCAGCAGCCGCTTCAACTGTTAAATCGAGCACTTCAGCGATATTCTTACCGTGATAAGTAATCTCTAGGGTTTCATCGTTATAGCGTTGACCGTGGCACACTTGGCAAGGCGAGTAAACACTCGGCAGAAATAGCAGCTCAACGCTGACAAAACCGACGCCTTCGCAATTTGGGCAACGGCCTTTTTTTACGTTAAATGAGAAACGTCCGGCATCATAGTGCCTTGCTTTTGCTTCTTTGGTGGCAGCAAATAATTTGCGCACATGATCGAACAGTCCGGTATAAGTGGCAAGGTTTGAGCGCGGCGTGCGCCCGATGGCTTTTTGGTCAACGGTGACTAAGCGCTTTATATGCTCCATACCACTGACTATCTCACCGCCTATTGGCGTTTCTTGTTCTTGCTCCAGTAAAGCCGCCTCATCGGTGGGCGCTTCAATCACGGTTTTTTGCCCAAACGCATTGTAGACCAGTTCAACCAACGCTTGACTGACCAAGCTTGATTTTCCCGAACCTGAAACGCCCGTCACTGTGGTTAATACCGCTAAAGGAAATGCCACATCTAGCCCTTGTAAGTTATTACGCTCGATATTGACAAGTTTTAGCCAATGATTAGGTTGTCTTGGCTGCTGGCTTGTTAATTGCTGGGCTTTTGATTTTTTATTTTTAAAATCCCCATGAAAAAGATATTGTCCAGTATAGGAATCAGAGATATCTTGCAAGCCTGCGACAGGGCCGCTATAGATGATTTCACCGCCATGACTGCCTGCTTTTGGTCCGACATCGACGATCCAATCGGCGTGGCGAATGACGCTGACATCATGCTCGACAATGAATAATGAATTACCCGCCGCTACCAGTTCATCTAGAGCACCTAATAGCGCCTGAGTATCGGCAGGATGCAGGCCAGCGGATGGTTCATCGAGCACATAAACCACGCCAAATAGTTTAGAGCGAATTTGGGTGCCAAGTCTTAGGCGCTGTAGCTCACCAGGCGATAAGGTAGGTGTAGTGCGTTCAAGAGATAAGTAACCTAGCCCAAGTCTGGTTAACGCTTCTACACGCGATAAGATATCGCTGGTAATACGCTTGGCGACGATGGCTTTTTCACGGTCGGCCATATCATCGCTGAGTTTTTTATTGGCAGCGTCGTGAAGTTTTAGCGCCAGTTCAGTTAAGGTTAATTGTGACAACTCGCCAATATCAAGCCCTGCAAATTTAACCGACAGCGATTCTTGTTTTAACTTTTTGCCATGGCAGCTTGGGCATTCTGAAATTTGCATAAACTGCGCCACGCGTTTTTTGGTACGCGGACTTTGCGTACTGGCAAAAGAGTGCAAGACGAAATTTTTTGCACTGGCATAGGTGCCTTTATAATTGGGTTTTTCGCCTTTTTTGATCGCCTCGCGTACTTGCTCGAGATTGTATTCTGGGTAAACGGGGACTTCTGGCGTGTCATCAGTAAATAAAATCCAATCACGGGTTTCCTTGGATAAGGTGTTCCAAGGTTTGTCGATATCGTAGCCAAGTGTGGTCAATATGCGGCTTAGATTTTGCCCTTGCCACGCAGGTGGCCAAGCGGCAATCGCGCGTTCACGAATGGTCTTGGTAGGGTCAGGGACTAGTAATTCTTCTGTGACCTCGAACACGCGGCCAATACCAGAGCAAGTAGGGCAAGCGCCATCTGGTGTATTCGGCGAAAAAGCGTCGGCGTACAGCATCTCTTGCCCAGCGGGGTATTCGCCCGCTCGCGAGTACAACATGCGCAGACCATTTGAAATCGTCGTCACGCTACCAACCGATGAACGTACCGATGGCGTACCGCGCTGCTGCTGCAGAGCAACGGCGGGTGGCAAGCCTTCGATCGAATCGACATCAGGCTGATCGACTTGATCAATCAAGCGCCGCGCATAAGGCGATACTGAGTCAAGATAGCGATGCTGTGACTCTGCAAAGAGCGTACCAAATGCCAGCGAAGATTTGCCCGAGCCTGATATGCCCGTGAAAACCACAAGGGCATTACGTGGCAAATCAACATCGATGTTCTTTAGGTTATGAACGCGTGCGCCCCTGACCTGAATGCTTTCATCAGCGGCAAGGTTGTAGTTTTTGAGAGAAGTGTTAGATTTCTTATGATTAGATTTCTTATTATTGGTTGTCATACAACGCTTATTCCTTTGACTAAAATCGGCTCGTCAACGCTTTGATTCAACAATACCGTGTCTGTTTAATACGGTGTTCTTTTAATATCGTATCTGCTTAAAGTCATCCTACCACCTTAAAATCAAAACCCTGCGCAGGCTTACGCTTTACAGACAGAGGATAGACACAGCAACGTCAAACGATAACATTTATAAGGTTTACCCAATAAATTACAGATTATAGAGGTTAAGAAATGCGGCATTTTAAACGCCATTACGTGGGCAAGTGGCGCGTTAACTGGGAATGCTTTATCATTAATCATAACTATCAATTATTTATAAAAGTATTTTATGATTTTTATCAGCAATACCATCAGCCTGAATGACAGCGAAGTAGAGATTAGCGCCATACGCGCGCAAGGGGCAGGCGGGCAAAACGTCAATAAAGTGTCGTCTGCGATTCATTTGCGTTTTGATATTCATGCCTCAAGCTTAAGCGATGTCATTAAGCAGCGCTTATTGGACAGTAAAGACAGTCGAATCACCAAAGAAGGTGTGCTTATTATTAAAGCGCAGCAGTTTCGTACTCAAGAGCGTAATCGAATTGATGCGCTTGAGCGGCTGCAAAGCTTTATTATTCAAGCCACTCATGTCAATAAAACCCGCAGGCCGACCAAACCTAGCCGGAACGCCAAACGTAAACGCGTCGATCAAAAAACTCAGCGCGGTAAGACCAAAGCGTTACGCGGTAAAGTGGATTTTTAAATAAACGGCTTACTCGGTATTTTTAATAAACCAAACAGCAAGATGTCAGCCCATTTAATTGGCTGGCATTTTGTATAGGCTTATTTACTATCAGATTTTTAGCTAACCAAGTCTTCTACTTAATTCAGGAAAGCGCTTTATCATAAATAACATCAGTAGCAGCGACACACCAGCGATAGCGGCACCAACATAGCCGACGCTTGATATTGAAATATGCGTTACGGCATAACCGCCAAACAGCGCACCGGCGCCAATGCCTAAGTTAATAATCCCTGAGAACATCGACATCAGCATGTCTTGCGCTGTGACATCGACCATGATGACTTTGGCTTGCATGGAGATAATCAGCAGCATCAGCGCCGCGCCCCACAGTAACGCAATGAAACTCAGCGCCCAGATAGAAGTCACGGCAAACAATAGTACCAGCATAGATAGCAGCATTAATATGATCGATATCAACATCAATCTGGTATTAAAGCGATCGCCCCAACGGCTAAAAATAACACTGCCTGCAATCCCTGCCACTCCAAATAATAGCAAGACCAAAGTCGCAGCGTTTTCACTGATGGCGCCGACTTGGCGCATAAAAGGTTCGATATAAGAATAAGCGGTATAGTGAGCCGTAAAGACTAATAGAATCAGCAAATACAAACAGACCAATAACGGATTCTTAAGCAATTCTGGAATTTTTCTAAACGAGCCTTCAAACATACTGGGTAGCGTTGGCAACAGCCTTGCTTGTAGAATAAACACGATAAAAGCAATCACCCCAATACCGCCAAAGGTTGCCCGCCAGCCAAACCATTGACCGACCAAGCGTCCTAGTGGCACGCCAAGTACCATTGCCAATGAAGTACCGGTCGCAAGCACACTAAGCGCTAGTGCTTTTTTACCTTCCGGTGCTACGCGTATCGCAATCGCGGCGGTGATGGACCAAAATATCGCGTGCGATAGCGCAATGCCCACGCGGCTAATCAGCAATACATCAAAGCTCCATGCAAATACGGACAATACGTGGCTGGCAATAAACACCACAAACAAGCCCAAAAGTAAGCTTTTACGCTCAAAGCGGCTGGTAAGTAGCATCAATGGCAACGACATGGCCGCGACAATCCACGCATACAGCGTCAACATCCAGCCAGTCTCAGCCGTGGTAATAGAAAAATCATGGGCGATGTCGCTTAATAGGGCAACGGGGACAAATTCAGTGGTATTCATAATAAAGGCGCTGACGCCCATCAAAAATACTTGGAAATACTGAGTGCGGCGAGTATTTGCGCTCACCTCAAGGGTCGGTTTCATAAAGTTCAACACAAATAAAGAAGGCGCTAATACAGCAAAGTGGCTTAACAATCACTCATTAGCTTAATAATATGGCAAAGATACGTCGTAGTAACGCAAAGAAGGAGAGCAAGATACCAAGTCACGGGCAGCAGTTAAAGTAATTTTTTGATAATTAGCAAGAATCTTGGCAGGATTGTTAAGGTTAAGCATTTTTCAGCCACAAACTTACTTTGAATAGTGTAAATACGACTTTTTAATAATAAAAACAGTGTCTTGTTTGTCAGCCGCTGTAAATCAGAGGATAATCTACAGCATTAAATCTAATCTCGAGAAACTATTTTATGCTGATTAATGCAGATTTTACTCGCCGTGCAGCATTGGCACCCGAACACTATCAATGGGTGCCATCACCGCAAAACGGCGTCGAGCGTGTCATGCTCGACCGCGTCGGCGCAGAAAAAGCACGTGCCACCAGTATTGTGCGCTATGCGCCTGAGTCCTATTTTCCGCATCATATGCATCCGGGCGGCGAAGAGATTTTGGTGTTGTCTGGGACTTTTTCGGCAGATGATATCGACTATCCAGCAGGCTGGTATTTACGCAATCCACCAAACTCTGGCCATCAGCCTTATAGTAAAGAGGGCGCAGTCATTTTCGTCAAACTTTGGCAAATGCCAGCCACCGAAACACGTTATGTCGCTATCGATACTAACGATGGGGCAAACTGGCAAACACAGCATAATCGTGAGGTCTGTCATTTATTCTCAGATGACAGTGAGCAGGTTAGTTTACAGCGATTGAAGGCCGATGAAGCCCTATTTACCGACGCAGTATTTACCGACACAATTAAAGGCGGCGCTGAGATACTGGTGCTAGATGGCGAGCTGATAGATGCTGAACTAGCAGATAACGCTAAAACCTATACACGCGGTGGCTGGCTACGTTTGCCAGTGGATGTAATACCGCAAATAAAAGCAGGCGTGCACGGCGCTACGGTTTATCTCAAAACGGGTCATCTGTCTAAAGTTATTGGCGTTAAAACAGAAGAAAAATAGTACGCAAACGTCGCTTTAGCGATTATTAATATTGTCTTAACTGGCTTATCAGCTATTGCTTCCCTATAAAAAAGGCGTCAAATCTATTTTTCAGAAAAATAGTTTTAACGCCTTTTAAATATAATCATCTATAAAATACAAAAAACTATTAAAATAATGTTCTGTAACTCCTCGGTTCATACCTGCCCTTCACATTGCTACTTTATTTCTGTAAAATACCAACCGTACGGTTTCTTTACAAGAAACTGTTTTTTCTTCTGTATTAATAAAACGCATTCTTTTAAAGCCCAAATTATTTTTAATTAAACTGACGCGCTAATATCGAGATAAAAATGGAAACTCAAAACGCTCATAAACGTAAAAAACAGCCAGAGCTTGTACGGCGGGCGCTGCTTGATGAAGCAGCGCGCATCACTTTGGAGCAGGGCTTGTCTAAAGTCACCTTTCAAGCGGTGGCGGATGCCGTCGGCGTAACCAAAGGCGGGGTGATGCATCATTTTGCCACCAAGGACGCGCTCATCTTAGAGGTGTTTTATGACGCGATGGCCAAGTTTGAGGCGGAAGTCAATCAAGCGATGGCAAAAGACCCTATCAGCTACGGCTCGTTTACCCGCGCTTATATCGATGCCACCATCAGTTTGGGCGAAAAAGGACAAGCTGAGTTCAATAGCCAAGCCACGCTGTATGTCTTGATGCTAGGGGATCGGATACTGCGCGAACGCTGGGCTGAATGGTCAAATGAGCAGCTAAAAAAACACGCCGCCACGGACAATACCGAAACGCTATGTATGGTGCGTCTGGTCGCCGACGGTATTTGGCTCTCTGACTTTTCAGGTATCGATATCTCGGACAAAGCTTCATTGCGCACGCGCTTGATAAAAATGACACAGCGCGACTTTGACGCTTAAAAATGTATACAAACCACTTTTATTTTTCACCTTTAATCCATGACGACATTATTTTTAAAACTTCATAAAAAAGCTTTTTTATAAAGCGAACCCGTCGCTCTAAGGAAAACTTATGACAGCTACTAAGACAAACATAAATAACTTAAAAGACATTATCGACTTAGCACAAACACAGACCGCTTATATCAATGGTCGCTATTTGGCGGTCGATGAATCCTTGACTGCCTTTGAGGATATCAACCCAGCAACGGGTGAAGTGCTAGCGACCATTCAGCAAACGACTGATGAGCAGATTAATGAGGCGGTAAAAGCCGCGCAACAAGGTCAAAAAGTGTGGGCAGCGATGACAGCGGTTGAACGCGGCCGGATTTTATTAAACGCAGTTGCGATATTGCGCGAGCGTAATGATGTACTGGCACTACTCGAAACCAAAGACACGGGTAAAGCGCTTTCTGAAACCAAGTATGTTGATATTGTCACTGGTGCTGATGTCGTTGAGTATTATGCGGGGCTTGCGCCAATGCTTGAAGGTCGTCAGATTCCGCTGCGTGATAGCAGCTTTGTTTATACCCGCCGCGAGCCGCTCGGCGTGGTCGCTGGTATCGGTGCATGGAATTATCCGATTCAGATTGCGATGTGGAAGGCAGCGCCAGCATTGGTTGCTGGTAATGCGATGATTTTTAAACCATCAGAAGTCACACCGTTAACCGCCTTAAAATTGGCAGAAATCTTCACCGAAGCAGGCTTACCAGATGGTGTTTTTAACGTCGTGCAAGGTAATTATGAAGTAGGCGAAGCATTAACCCAGCATCCTGATATCGCCAAAGTATCGTTTACGGGCGGTGTACCAACGGGTAAAAAAGTCATGGCAAGTGCGGCCTCATCGTCGCTGAAAGACGTGACCTTAGAGCTTGGTGGTAAGTCGCCATTAATCATATTTGAAGATGCCGATATCGATACCGCTGCTGACATTGCGATGATGGCGAACTTCTATAGCAGTGGTCAGGTCTGTACCAATGGCACGCGCGTGTTTATTCCTAAAGCGCTACAAGCCAAGTTTGAAGAGGCTATCTTAACGCGCGTCGAGCGTATCAAGTTAGGCAATCCGCTGGACGAGAGCATCAACATGGGGCCATTGGTCAGCTTCCCACATAGGGACAGAGTGCTTGGCTATATCGAGCAAGGTAAAGCGGGCGGCGCGCGTCTATTGACTGGCGGTGAACGTATCACGGCAGGCGAGCTCGCCAATGGCGCGTTTGTCGCACCGACTGTGTTTACGGATTGCAGCGATGATATGAGCATCGTACGTGAGGAAATATTTGGTCCAGTAATGTCGATATTGACGTACGAGACGGAAGAAGAAGTTATTCGCCGCGCCAATGATACGGATTACGGCTTGGCAGCAGGAGTGGTAACCGCTGACTTGACCCGCGCGCATCGCGTGATTGCACAGATTGAAGCGGGTATTTGCTGGTTAAATACGTGGGGCGAGTCACCCGCGCAAATGCCAGTAGGCGGTTATAAGCATTCTGGTATTGGCCGCGAAAATGGTATTGAAGCCCTTGAATATTATACGCAGACCAAATCTATCCAAGTAGAGCTTGGCAAGTTTGAATCGGTATTTTAAGCAGTTGTATGGTAAAAATTTTTAAAACAGTCAGGTTGGCGTATGAGGACTCATTTGTCCTTTTGGCACCACCTTACTGATATGAAATGATGGATTTTTTTAATATTATGGAGCGTTTTATGACATCGACCACACCTGAATATGACTACATCATCGTCGGCGCAGGCTCAGCAGGAAATGTGCTGGCCACCCGCTTGACCGAAGATGCCAACATTAAGGTGTTGCTGTTAGAGGCGGGTCGTCCGGACCATCGCTTAGACTTTCGCACGCAGATGCCAGCGGCGCTCGCAATGCCGTTACAAGGAACCACTTATAACTGGGGTTATAAAACCGATCCCGAACCTTATATGAATAACCGCGTCATGGATTGTGGTCGCGGCAAAGGACTTGGTGGCTCGTCACTCATTAATGGGATGTGTTATATCCGTGGTAACGCGCTCGATTTTGATGATTGGGCCAAAATTAAAGGCTTAGAGGACTGGACGTATCTCGACTGTCTACCGTACTTTAAAAAGTCAGAAAACTGCGATGCAGGCGAAAATGACTATCATGGCGTCGGTGGTCCAGTTGAGATGACTACTTCAAAACCAGGCGTCAATCCGCTATTTGAAGCGATGATTGAAGCGGGCGTGCAAGCTGGCTATCCACGTACAGAGGATCTAAACGGCTATCAGCAAGAAGGCTTTGGGCCAATGGATCGCTTTGTGACACCTAATGGTCGCCGTGCTTCCACAGCGCGTGGATATCTTGATCGTGCCAAACCGCGTAGCAATATTACCATTTTGACGGGTGCATTGACCGATGTGATTTTATTCGACGGTAAGCGTGCGGTCGGTGTCAAAGTCGCGCACCAAGGTCAAACCAAAAAATTCTATGCATCTCGTGAAGTGATTGTATCCTCTGGCGCGATTGCCTCTCCGCAATTATTGCAGCGCTCTGGTATCGGTCCTGGTCAGTGGCTCAAAGAGTTGGGCGTTAATGAGATTCTTGATTTGCCGGGCGTCGGTAATAATCTGCAAGACCATCTAGAGCTGTATATGCAGTACGAATGTAAGTTACCAGTCTCGATTGCCCCTGCCAATAAGTGGTGGAATAAGCCGGCGATTGGTGCTGAATGGCTATTTAATGGCACAGGGCTTGGCGCGTCAAATCAGTTTGAGGGCGGCGGCTTTATCCGTACTGATGAAAAATTTACCCATCCCAATATCCAGTATCACTTCTTGCCATTAGCGGTGCGTTACGATGGCCGCAGTGCGGTGAAATCGCATAGCTTCCAAGCGCACGTCGGTTCATTGCGCTCCCCAAGTCGAGGCCGCGTCAAGCTAACCTCAAAAGATCCTAGCGCGCACCCGAGTATCTTATTTAATTATATGTCGCATGAGCAGGACTGGCAAGAATTCCGCGCGGCGATGCGTATCACTCGAGAGATTATGCATCAGCCAGCGCTTGACCCATATCGTGGTCGCGCCATTGCGCCGACTGATGATTTGGTCACTGATGCGCAGCTAGACGAGTATGTCCGTAACCATAGCGAGACGGCTTATCATCCCTCATGTACTTGTGCGATGGGCGAGGGCAATGATTCGGTCGTCAATGGCGAAGGGCTGGTACACGGTATCGATGGCTTGCGCGTGGTCGATGCGTCGATTATGCCAAATATTATCAGTGGTAATCTAAACGCCACCACCATTATGCTCGCCGAAAAAATCGTTGATAAGATGCGCGGCGTACAGCTGCCACGCTCGACGGCTGACTATTATGTCGCCAATGGTGCACCGCTCAGAGCCGAGCCGCTGCGTGATTACAGTTCTGTTGTTTAAATGGCTGTCTAAACGCCTGCCTACATTATTGAACAGCAAATAATATAAGACCATTTCAAAAAAGAAGGCCTTTCACAGTAAAGGTCTTTTTTATCAGCGCTTATGTTTATAGAGATGAAAACCGGTGAGGTTAAATTACTTAGCATTCGCGTCGCTGTTTTTCTAATAGTTTATCTTTCAGTTTTTATTAATTGGTACTGCTTTGTGCGTCATGCGGTGATACATATCTCATCTGGCTATCAGTCATAAAACTATGACGGACAAAGCAATATCAGACCCTGTTTCATTTACCTATTGAGGTCTTTTATGTACAGTTCGCCATCAGAAGATGCGACGAAACCCCTGACTCTAAATAAGACGGTTTTTTTAGGTTCAGCTATTATTTCTATTTTATTGATCATCTGGACGATCGTGTTTCCAGATTATAGTGAGGCATTATTAAGCGCCAGTATGGCATGGGTATCAGAGAGTTTTGGCTGGTATTATATGCTGGTGGTTGCCGCTTATAGTATTTTCGCTTTGTTTGTTGGTTTTTCTAAATACGGTGATATCAAGCTTGGGCAAGACCACGAAAAAGCCCAGTTCCCGTTTTTAGCATGGGCGGCGATGCTGTTCTCCGCGGGTATCGGCATTGATTTATTATTCTTTGGTGCTTCTGAGCCGTTGATGCATTATCTAACGCCGCATACGGGACTCGAGCCTGCCAGTGCTGAAGCCATGCGTGAAGCACTGTCGCAGACCTTTTTGCATTGGGGTCTACATGGTTGGGGTATTTATGCCTTAATCGGGATGGCATTGGCGTACTTTGCTTATCGTAAAAACATGCCATTGGCACTGCGTTCACCACTGACCCCTATCTTTGGCGAGCGCTTAATCAAAGGCTGGCTTGGTGATGGTATTGATACCTTTGGCGTTGTCTGCACGCTGATGGGTATTGCGACCAGCTTAGGTATTGGGGTATTGCAGGCTAATGCAGGCTTGACTCATGTTTTCGGTATCGAATCGAGCAAAATGGTGCAGAGCCTGATTATCTTAGGCGTGGTTGTTGCTGCCGCTATTTCTGCGATGACAGGCGTTGAAAAAGGCGTGCGCCGTTTATCCGAATTTAATATGTTGTCGTCGATATTGCTACTATTAGCCATATTAGTACTGGGTAATACCGTTTATTTGCTCAATACCTTTACCCAAAATATTGGGCAATATTTCCAAACTATTATTTTTAAAACCTTTGATGTCTATGCTTATGATGGCAGCGCTGGCGCTGATTGGAAGTCAGGTTGGACGATATTTTTCTGGGCATGGTGGGTCGCTTGGGCACCCTTTGTTGGTTTGTTTATCGCGCGTATTAGCCGTGGTCGTACTTTGCGTGAGTTTGTCTTTGGCGTGATGTTTATCCCGCTAGGTTTTATCTTTGCATGGTTTTCTATCTTTGGTAATTCAGCGATAGATTTGGTCGCCAACGGTGCCACTGAACTCGGTGAAATCGCCGTTAATGACGCCGCGATGGGGATGTTTGCCTTGTTTGAATACTTCCCTTACAGTGACGTTTTCTCATTGGCAGGCGTATTTATTGGTCTGATATTTTTTGTGACCTCAGCGGACTCAGGCGCTTTAGTGCTTGCAAATCTAAGCTCAAAAGGTATGACCAATGATATCGACGCACCTGTTTGGCTACGCCTTTTTTGGGCGGCAGCCACAGGTTTGATTACTTTGGGTTTATTGTTTGCAGGTGGTTTTGCTTCGCTACAATCGGTTTCTGTGATTGCGGGTCTGCCGTTCTCGCTTATTTTGCTGCTTTACATGATGGCTATGTGGAAGTCATTAAAAGAAGAGGGCAACAAGCGCAAAGCCAGTACCGTTGGCACGGCCAACGTGCTCGATAGTGGTAAAGGTTGGAAAGCGCGCTTGCAACGTATCGTCAGCTTCCCTAGTCACAAGCAAGTTGAACGCTTTTTACAGACGGTGGTTAAGCCTGCCATGGTTGAGGTGGAAAACGAGCTAAAAGCAGGTGGTCTTCAGACGGCATTGGATATCCGAAATTTGGCCAGTATTGGTAAAAATATCGATGCCGCAACGGATGAAGATGACGGTCAGATAGATGGGGTAAAACTGCGCGTCGGGCATGGTGATGAAGATGACTTTATTTATGAAGTCAATCTCATCAAAGCTGAGCGACCGAACTTTACCCTCAATACTTCAAGCAAGCAGGCCGAGTTTTATTACCGTGCTGAGGTGTTTTTAAGTGATGGCTCGCAAGAGTATGACTTGGTTGGCTACACCAAAGAGCAAGTGCTGGTCGATATCTTGCATCAGTACGAATGTCATATGCAGTATCTGCATTTAGAACGTTAATTCATTTATTAAATCATTCATCAAACGCTAGTATATGGTGTGCTAGATTTTAGATATCTGATTCACAATTCGGCAAAAGATAACCCCATAAGTTGCATACAGCTTATGGGGTTTTTTTATATAAATTTATTCAATGAATAGTGAATTTAATGAGAAATCTAGTGATAAGTGATTGAGCGACAGCAGTTGTCGCACAGTTTTTTTAGCCGCTTTATTTTTATAAGGTTTTATATTATAGTTGTTGAGTCAAGCAAAAATAACACGACAAACCGTTAACCCTCGGGGCGCAACGCTTCACTTTTTAACTGAGTTGTCTTTAGCAAGCATTTTTAACAATGTTATTTTGGTTTACTTCTAAACCACTTCGCCTGCAAAAATCCAAACCTAAGCCCCAAAAAATATATTGATTGATAATTAGAAAAGCTGAACAGAAAAACGCTCGTTGATTTTAATTTTTTAAGCGTAATAACGATAAAAAAAAGCAGCTTTACGATAATGACCAGCTACGGCTAAACAATTATAAAAAACGCCGAATCCTACATTCTAAAACCGATTAACTTATTTAACTTTATAGCCAATGATGTCATTTAATTAAATGGCGAACAGACTCGGCTGGCTTAAAATTGCGCTTAACAAAGCCCAAAAAATAAGAAAGCACGAAAAATAATACGAAAAATACTGCAACGAACAAACCAAAATCAAAATAATAAGGATATGACGATGACAAAGTTAACGTATCAATTTGAGCAAAAACGCATAAACAATGTGCAGTGGTCGGATGGCGCAAAACTGTCTGGAATAACGGCACTGGCGAGTGATGAGAAAGGGCGCGTACGTAAAAGCCCATTGTTTTATCTTGAAACGGTTTCGATAAACAATTATGAAGACGATGTGTATTTTGTCAATAATACCGATGATACCTTGAGCTTTGTCGCGCCGTTTAGGCTGTGCCGGAACATGAATGATGCAAGGGCTAAGCTCGGTGATGCCAGTGCTGAAAATGTGAAAAAGGTAAAACTGTATAGCGATGATATCGAGTATTTATATACAGACATTTTACCGAAACAAGCGGTGCGTATTGGCAGTACGCATATCATTTATGATAGCGATGCGCTGATACAGTGGTTTATTAGTGTGCCTTATAAAGGCATTGATACGCATTATGGTATTTGGCAGTTTAATGTGGTGGAGAAGGGCGGAATTGGCGGGTCTTATCCACTACTGTGGGAGGATTTTAGCAAGCCCTCGCACGTAGTGAGCAGTGATTGTGTGACTGAGCGTGATGAGATGCCGATAGAGCCTTCACTTTATGACGAGCGCTGCTCGGTGTTGGAGCAATTTATCGATCAGTATGGCGTGACTGAAGCCATATTTATCTTGGCTATTAATGATGTGCTCTATCGCTACTCTGTGGGCTGGAGTGCGCCCTACAGTGAGTCTGATATTCAGGCAAAAGATATTGCGTGTAAATTAACAGCGCAAAAGCCAAAAGATACTGAAGCGGTAAAAGCCATTATCCAAGCGGTTTATGATTTTTGGTTTGGTAAAGGTTTTGCGAAAAAAACTTCAATGCAAGCTTGTGAGGAGATTTTGAGTTTATACCAAGCGCAAATTGCCAATCAAAAAGCGGTTTAAATAATAGACCAAATTAATAGCAATAACTCTAAATAATAATGAAAAAAGGAGAGAGTTATGATGTTTCCTATCGAAAATAATGATACCTTTTTACTGTTTTTCCATGGTCTCGATTCAAGTTGCGAGACCAGTAAATACACGTGTATCACACGTGAGCCGAAATATTGTCAAACGGTCAATTATCGCGAGAATTTTGCAGAAATATTTGAAATTTACGATGCTTTAATTCAAGAAAAAATGCAAGAATATCCACGCGTGGTGCTGGTAGGGCATTCGCTTGGTGCGTGGTTTGCCAATCATTTTGCCCATAAATATAACTTACGCGCGCTCTTGATTGCGCCTTGTATTTATCCAAGTGACGTTTTAGCGGACCGTATTCCAGCCGTGGTGGATATGAAACTGTCGTTTCCAACATCAAACACTGAGATGATGCGAGTGATGGTGGAAGTCGACGATGAGAGTTTGGATGTAGCGGTTGCTAGGCGAACTTTGGTTAATCTGCCTGATAGCTGGGAAGTCGATTATTTCGAAGGTGGTCATCACCGTATCGCTCGCAGTAGCGATATTTGGTATCACTTGGTCCATCTGTGTGAAGACCCTATCGTTTGGATGGATGAGGCGACGTATCATGGGGAAGATTAGAATATTTGCGGATTAAAAAAGAAGTCATGATCGCGTATTTATTTTTTATGGGCTGATGTGCTATCATCATTGGATAAACTATCGTGGGTTTAACAGTTTTGTCCTCGTCATTTATTACAAATCACCAAGATTGCGATTGGTGGCGGCGTACAAACCTTGCAACTTCCAGCACGATATAAAACAATCCTGGTAAAGCGCATGAGCCTGTACTCCGACATCCTCATTTGTGCCTGATTTTATACTTTTTCGTCGGAGTTATAGGAATATAAGGTCTTCATCATCATGAGCCAGTCTGCCAATCCATCCACATATACCCGCCGTTTTCAGCCGTGCCATCCTCTCGCACAATACGTCATCGCGCAAATAGAGACGTTAGAATATCGCGCGCAATATATTGTCAAAGCCATGGGTTACCCTTTAAAGCATACCATGCCTGCTTGCGAGCGCTTACGTCATGTGCTGTCTAATAAACATCTTGGGCTTGATGGCAGCTATATGGATAAATATTTTAGCGCCGATGAGTTCTTAGCCAAGCTATTTTTGGTGCTCGATTTGCCTTATGAGCCATTTGCAGAAGATATTGCCCAGATTAAAGATGAGGTTGCACAGGGTTCTGTGCCGCAGCCTCGCTATCGTTTATACGCCGATGTTGATTTTAAGTTTGATGACAACGCCAATTGGTTGTCTCGTTGGGGCGCCGCACTTTGGACTCAGGTAGATTTGCCGAGCGGATTTGCCAAACTGGATGAAGCTGCGCGTAAAAACATTATTAAAAATAGTATCCGCGCGCATTATCAAGAGCGTGGGGCTAATGTGCCGTACGATGGCGCTATAAAAGGCTATCGTTTGATTATTGAACTGCAAGATAAAGAAGTCGATAGAGTCGAGTATGACTTACCAAAATCTAAAAGTGTGTAATAGCCTAAGCGATATTCATTCCATCATTCTAAAAAACCATTCTCACAATGCTTTAAATTAAATGTCATCTTAAACATCATCTTAAACATAAGCCTCTCTATTTTTATGATAGTGAGGCTTTTTTGTCTCGCGTAAACCCTTTTAAGACTCGAGGCTACCATTGAAGGCAAGTACGGTCATTGTTATGATAAGTAATATCAACATCAAAACTGTCACAATCACTTCTAAAATACACATGTATTAATCCTGAAATAATAACTTTTAAGTTTAAAACGAAAAAGTTAATCAAACTGCGAAACATCCCTATGACTCCCTCGACTTCCTCTTATCCTCGTTTGTACTCTTTTCGTCGCTGTCCTTATGCCATGCGCGCTCGCCTTGGGATATTATTTGCCGAGCGACAGGTAGAACTGCGCGAGATAACATTAAAAAATAAACCGCCACAAATGCTAGCGATTAGCCCCAAAGGTACGGTACCTGTGCTGCAGCTTTTAGATGGCACGGTGATTGAAGAGAGTAGAGAGATAATGATATGGGCGCTTACGCAGCAAGATGCGCAAGGATTGCTTGCTGCCCAGACTTTGCTTGAAGCAAATGCGCTGATTGATAAAAACGACAATGAGTTTAAATATTGGCTCGATCGCTATAAATACGCCGACCGGCATCTTGAGATGAGTCAAGCAGAGTATCGACAACAGGGTGAGGTTTTTTTACAAATGTTAGAGGCGCTATTAAATAAAAACCCTTATTTACTGGGGGGGCGCATAACCATTGCTGATATCGGTATCATGCCGTTTGTGCGTCAATTTGCGCATGTGAATCGCAAGGTTTTTTACGATTTACCTTATCCAAATTTGCAGCGCTGGCTACAAGACTGGCTCTGCCATCCGCTTTTTTTGCAAACAATGACTAAGTTTGAGCCGTGGCAAGAAAAAGATGACGTAATGGTTTTTCCTGCCGCTTTCATCGAGCGTCATTAGTGCTATGATAAAATCTCTCAATTACATATAAGAGGTTGCCATGACCGTTGATCTCAATAGCCGCTACGGCTTGAATCCTGCTCATAGTGAAGTCGTAGAAGCGTGCCAAATTATTGAGCCGTGCGCTGCGCTCGACATGGGCTGCTCAAATGGGCGCAATGCTTTATATCTTAGCCAACTTGGGTTTAATGTGACGGCGATAGATGCCAATCCTAGCGCTATAAGCATGCTACAAGACATTGTTAAACAAGAAGGACTTACAAACCTCAAAGCTGAAGTGTACGATATCAATCGTGCTAGCCTTGATGCCGATTATGGTTTTATCAGCTGTACGGTGACTCTGATGTTCCTTGACCCCGCGCGCGTTGACGCTGTCATTGCCGATATGCAAGCGCATACGCTGGCCGGTGGTTATAATTTGGTTGTGTGCGCTATGAACACTCAAGCCTACCCATGTCCCGTTAATTTTCCATTTACCTTAGACGAAGGACAATTACGCGACATGTATCAGGGCTGGGAGTTGATTAAATATAATGAAGACGTCGGCACGATGCATAACGGCGCGCAATTACAGTTTGCCACCATGTTGGCACGTAAGCCCAGTTAAGCAATGTTAGACAATAAATCTTAATCAGAGCACATTAATCATACTATTAATTTAAAAGGCTGCTAACGCTATATTTACCATAGCGTTAGCAGCCTTTTTTAATGGATGGCTTACAAGTGCGGTAGTCATATACTTTGTTGTCTTTAAGAGCAGAATTTCACAAGCATATACAGCAATAACAAACGCGCTATACAGCGGAGCAGTCGTTTTTTTAATATACTTATACTTAGAAAAATGACACAATAAAAAAGCATAATGGAAAATAACATGGATTGGTTCAGTATTTTTATTTATGACACCACATGGTCTTTTGCGGCAGAAATCGCCATACGTACCATTATCATGTTTTGCCTGATTATTTTATTATTACGCTTTACGGGTAAGCGCGGTATTCGCCAACTCTCTATTTTTGAGTTAACCATTATCTTGTCATTGGGCTCTATCGCGGGCGACCCGATGTTTACAGAGGATTTGCCGCTGATTCAAGCAGTGCTCATCATGAGTATCGTGCTGCTACTGTATCGGTTTTTTACTTGGTGCTCGACAAGGTACAAAATTTTTGAGCTTATATTGGAAGGTAAGCCGACTTGTATCGTCGAGGATGGTTTGTTGGTCTTAGAGGACGTCAAAAAGGGCAAGATGTCGCACGATGAATTCTTTTCAGAAATGCGCCAAAAAGGTGTGCGTCATTTAGGCCAAGTGCAGGTAGGGTTGCTCGAAACAGATGGTGATTTTAGCGTGTTGTTATTTGAGCCTGAGAAAACGCAGTATGGGCTACCCATTTTTCCTAAAGAATTTCAGGCAGCAAAAGTGTTAGAAAAGGAACAACCTTATGCCTGTATGCATTGCGGTTATATCGAGAATATCTCAATGCTAGATGAAGTCTGCCATCGCTGTCATCAGTCAAAAGGATGGGCAAAAGCGCTCAATACCAAGTTTGTAAATTAAGCAGTATGACTGGTGACCACCTCAATAATACTTTTACAAATAAGGCTGTTTATGCTGCGTAGCTTTTGCTCAGGTTCGCCGTGGCACAGGCTGCGAAAATCATAAATCTCGCCTTGATAGCCGATACAATAAAAAAACGTGCCAACGGGCTTATCTTTAGTTTCAGAGCCGCCAGGCTTTAACAGTCCCGTACAGGCAACATGTAAGTCGGACTCAAACAATTTTTTGGCTTTACTGACCAGCTCGCGCGTCACCTCTAACGACTCAGGCGTACAATCCTCAATTAATTGGCTGGGTACTTTTAATACCTGCTTTTTTATCGCCACGTCATAACACACCAAACCACCCATCAATACATCGCCAGAATATGGACTGACAGAAAAGCGATGCGCTAAATATCCCGCGGTCGCGCTTTCAATAAACACCACCGTCAATCCTTTATCAGCGAGTAATTTTGCACAACTGTCGGTCACACTATTCTCCTTTTCTTTATTAAAGCTCGTAAAATAAAAACAACCATTATTCACTTAAACTATTACAGTACTTTGCTCATAAATATGCAATTTATGGTGTGATGAATTTGCGTAACCGTTTTTTAATATTTGGCTTTTTTATTCATTTTAATTTAGTTTTGGTTATTGGATTTTGTAATAGATATAAATGATATAAAATATCTGATAGGTAAGCGGTTTTTAGCTTAGACTAAAGAGAAGGCGCTCTGAATACGATTGATCACCCTATAAATGGGCTTTTAGGTGATAGCTATGTTTGCATTTGATATCAGTCTGAAGATTTTAACCTACCATGCCTTTCAGCTCGGCATTGCTTTTATACTGTCGCTACCGATTGCCCTTAATCGTGAGCTTGAAGACAACGGTGCGGGACTTAGAACCTTTCCTTTAGTGACGATTGCCTCGTGCGCTTTTATGTTGGTAGGTATGGATATCTATCAAGGCTCGGACGCAGAAGCTCGTATCATGTACGGTATCATAACTGGTATGGGTTTTATTGGTGGTGGGGCTATTTTTAAAAACGAGAATGGGGCAAAGGGCACGGCAACCGCCGCTGGGCTATGGAATACAGCGGCAATTGGTATCTCGGTCGCCTATGGGCGCTATGAAATTGCCATTATCCTATCAGTCGTTGGATTTATCATTTTGCAATTCTCCAAACCCTTTAAGCCAAAGCATAGGCGCAAAGATTGATAATTAAGCTATTTAATATGATTGGATAAAAGATATTAGACATAAAATAAGCGAGAACCATGATGGTCTCGCTTATCTATTGCGTATGGCTATGCAGTTTACAAGCTTAAACTTATTGCACGCCCTCTGCCGGTGTTTGATCGAGATTTGGATTGTTTTCATTAACAACCACAGCATCAACGCCTTTTTCTTCATCTTCTGCACCATCTACACCAGAATAATAGGTTTGATCTCCATCATTCTCGGTCGCGTCAGTAGAGGTGGCGGTAGTGTCTGTAGAAGTGGTCGCCGTGGTGGTCGAGGTTTCGTTGTCTGTCGTAGTGGCTACAGGCGCCATTTCGTCAGCTTGCGTATCGGTAGACTGGACGTTGTCATTGGTCGTGGTCATGTCGGTAGTGTCAGGCTCTGTACTAACATCCGTTGCATCTTCTCTTTCGTTGCTGCAAGCGCTAAGCCCAATCACACTGGCTAATAAGGCTATCCATAGTTTGTTTTGACGCTTTTTAGGCGTTACTGATGTTTTCATTTTCATATCCTTGTTATTGTTTTTGATTGTCCGCTTATAATAAGATTTAGCCAGATTAGTGGTTTATTCGTCTATGCTTGATTATTGAAAGACCTGATAATTAAACTGACAGTATGCCTAAATATAATAAAGAAACTTAAAAAATTCAGGTGAATAAAGGTAAAGGTTTGTCAATCTGTGTATCATATATTCTTTAAAATAATTTATAAGTAACTAAAAAAAATACATTATGAATCCCGATAATAAAATCCCACTTGCTTTTAGAAGGTATCCTTCGACCACAGCGCTACAATGCTTTGAGACAGCGGCGCGACATTTGAGTTTTACCAATGCGGCGCAAGAGATGCATATGACGCAAAGCGCTATCAGTAAACAAGTCGCGCAGCTTGAAGAAATGCTGAATCTGTCGCTGTTTTATCGCACCCCGCATCGCATCTCTTTAACGCCGGCTGGGAAGACTTACTACTTAGAAGTGCTCGAAATCCTCAAACATATTGAGGCGGCGACCACCAGCTTAATGTCAAACAGTGATAATTCAGAAGTACTGAAAATCGTCTCGCATCCAACTTTTTGCTCGCGCTGGCTGATGCCGGCATTAAACGGCTTTGGGGCAGCAAATCCACTGATTAATTTAACCATTAAAGAGCTGGCGGGGCCGTTTTTTTCTGAAGATCAAAACGTCGATGTAGCGTTTTTATATGGCGATGGGATTTGGGGCGGCATGGAGTCGATTAAGCTGTTTGATGAGTATAATGTTGCCGTCTGTCATCCGGATTATTTAACAGACAAAGCCGCATGCATGGGTGATATAGGCAATATAGATAATTGCACGTTATTACAACTCAGCTCACGTCCTAGCGCTTGGTATGAATATTTTAGACAGCAGGATATTCGTATCGATGGTACCTTTGTTGGCCCGCGCTTTGACACCTTTCATACGACTATTTCGGCGGCACTACTTGGCTATGGTATTGCACTGGTGCCCCTGCGTTTGGTTGCGCCAGAGCTCCAATCAGGCGCTCTGGTGACAGCATGGCGCTATGCCTCAAAAGGCAGGGGAGCTTATTATATGTCTTACCCTTTAGCCATGGGCAACTCGCATAAAATCAAGGTCATTATAGAATGGATTTCAGCTTATCTTGCTAAGTCAAAGGAGCCTACGCCAGACTTGGATTTTATTTTGTAATATAGGGCAGATTGGAACTTTTTAACGATTAACCCTGTGAGCTTTTAACCCTTTAGCTATTAACAAGGTTAAAAGCGACGTTTGCAAAAGTAAAGTTTGAAAAGATAGCAACGCACCGGCCTTGAGCCGGTTTTTTTTGTCAATGTTAAACATGGCAATAATAAGCATGGCAATGACAAAAAGGAATGACATCACAACTATTATTCGTTTGCTGATAGGGGAGCAGTTTGCTCAAATGAGTCTCATCAAGGAAGATAAGAGACCACCATGGAGCAGCTATACAACGTCACCGATGCCTTTACGATGGTGCATCCGCTGACATTAACCAAAGGTAAAAATGCCAACGTTTGGGACGATAAAGACCGTTGCTATATTGATTTTGTCGGCGGTATTGGGGTCTTAAACCTTGGTCATTGCCATCCTCATATCGTCAGCGCGATTATCTCTCAAGCGCAGTCGCTGATTCATTATGCTTATAACGCCGCCGCTCACTTGCCATACCAAACCTTTATGCCAAGACTGTGTGAATGGATTCCTATTAAAGGTGAGCTTGCAGGCATGCTCACCAACTGCGGCGCAGAAGCCACTGAAAACGCTATAAAAATCGCCCGTATGCAGACCGGACGCACTGGCGTGATTGCCTTTGATGGTGGTTTTCATGGGCGTACACTGGCGGCGGTTAATTTAAATGGTAAGGTCGCGCCTTATAAGCGCGGGCTAGGGCCATTGTCCGGCGGCGTTTACCATGTTCCTTTTCCCAGTCCTGATAACGATATCAGTGATCAGCAAGCGATCGCGGCTTTAGAGCGTCTATTTGCGGTGGAGACCGACGTGGCTAATATCGGTGCCATTATCGTCGAGCCAGTCCAAGGCGAGGGTGGGTTTCAGCTGCTGTCCGCATCATTTGCCCAATATCTACGCAGCTTTTGTGATGAGCATGGCATCTTCCTCATCATGGATGAGATTCAGTCGGGGTATGGACGCACAGGTACGCCTTTCGCCTTTACGCATTTAGGGGTTGAGCCTGACCTGCTATTGCTCGGTAAAAGTATCGCCGGCGGCTTGCCACTTGGGGCGGTAGTAGGCAAAGCTGGCGTGATCAATGGTCTACCAAAAGGGAGCTTGGGCGGGACCTATTCAGGTAATCCGGTGGCGTGTGCGGCGGCAAATGCGACTTTGGATATCATGCAAGACGAGGAGGTCTGGCAATCAGCTCAGCATTATGCCAACACCATTGAAAATACTGTCAATGGATGGCAGCAGCAAAACCTCTCTGCATGGCTATATGGACTGACAGGAGTTGGCGCGATGCGTGGTATCGAGCTGCGTCACCCAACTTATGGCACGCATCCAAGTGTGATGGCGCATGTCTTAAAACAAGCGCGCGAGCAGGGCTTGCTGTTGATGCCAAGTGGTAAGCATCGACATATTATTCGCTTATTGCCGCCGCTGACGATTGAGCCTGAAACCCTAACAGCGGGTCTTGATATTTTAAAAGCGGTGCTAAGCGGTATTCCTAATGAAATGCCAAAGCTGTAGATGCTAAGAGCTACTGAAAGTTGCTGTGAGCGACTGTGAATTTTTGTGCTTTGCTAAGAATTTCTGAGACGACTATTTTTATCTAAAAATATCTTAATTAAAAAGGATACATACTTGTGAACCCTACCTTTATCAATAGCGATGATATTTGCCACGATTTCTCTATCGCCATGTCAGAGATGTACCAAAAAGAAGTACCGTTATATGGTGACCTCATCGATTTGGTGAGCGAGGTAAATACCGATGTATTAAATAAACAGCCTGATAT
Source organism: Psychrobacter sp. UBA3483 (assembly GCF_002377905.1). Taxonomy (GTDB): domain Bacteria; phylum Pseudomonadota; class Gammaproteobacteria; order Pseudomonadales; family Moraxellaceae; genus Psychrobacter. Next base: position 22,994 of record NZ_DFQS01000025.1, read on the forward strand.
CAGACAGCAACTTGACCACACCGGAGAGATTGATAGGCTAGGTATGGAACGCCATGGCGCGATTAGACTGGGCACCGCCGCTGAGCTGAGTATGATGCGCAGGCTGTTTGCGGTCATGGGCATGTACCCTGTTGGTTACTATGATTTGGCGCCCGCTGGCGTGCCTGTACATTCTACGGCTTTTCGAGCGATTGACACGCAGTCTTTAAATAAAAGTCCGTTTCGCGTTTTTACTTCTCTACTGCGTCTTGATTTGATAGATGATGAAGCATTAAAACAAGAAGCGATTGGTGCTTTGGATAAGCGCACTATCTTTACAGATAACGTTGTTAATTTAATTAAGCGCTTTGAGGAGCAGGGCGGGTTGACGGCGGAAGACGCTAAGCAATTTATCAAAGAAGCATTAGAAACCTTTCGCTGGCATGACAAAACACCCGTCTCAAAAGCGCTTTATCAGCAACTATTAAGCCAACACGGACTTATTGCTGACGTCGTTGGTTTTAAGGGCCCGCATATCAACCATCTGACGCCCCGAACCTTAGATATCGATGCGGTACAAGCAGGTATGCGAGCAAAAGGCATACCACCAAAAGCCATTATAGAAGGGCCACCGAGACGGAGATGTCCTATTTTATTACGTCAGACCAGTTTTAAAGCGCTAGAAGAAGCGGTTAGCTTTAAAAATCCTAACGGCGGCTATGAAACGGGGCATCATACTGCGCGCTTCGGTGAGATTGAGCAGCGCGGTGTGGCTTTAACGCCCAAAGGCAGAGCGCTGTACGACCAATTGCTTAGCCAAGCTCGTCATCAGCTAGGCGTAACGCCAAATGCCGATAACGCCTCGGAGTATTATCAGGTTTTAGAAAGTGCATTTGCAGCGTTCCCTGATGATTATCAAACGCTGCATGATGAAGATTTGGCGTATTTTTACTATCAAGCAGTTGGTAGCGATGCAGATATAGTCGTTGCTGACATTGAACAGACACTAGATTCTTTAGAAGTAGAAAGTATAAATGATTCTATATCAAAGCAAGTGGTTACTGATTTGCTTGAGCAAGGAATGATTCGCCTAGAACCTATCGTTTATGAGGATTTTTTACCCGTCAGTGCGGCGGGGATTTTTCAGTCCAATCTGCATGACGACAGCACAAACGACAGTGCAAACGGCAATGAAAACGGCGGCAAACAAAGTAAGGGTGAAGTTCATACCAATAAAGAAGCGTTTGAGCATGCCTTGGGCGCTCAGGTGTACGATGAGCTTGAGCTTTATCAAACGCTGCAAGCGCAAAGTCTCAAAGCCTGTTTGGCGAATCTAAATAGTAAAGCCTTAAATGGTGTTATCTAAAACAGTGATAGATAAGTGGAACTATTAATGAGCATTCCAAAAAGGAATGGCAGTACGAAATTAATTATTTTGCAACTTAGCTGGGTGCAAGTTAAGTTAATAAGTCTTCAAGGAAGTATAAATTAATAAAAGGGATGGACTATGATCAAGCAGTATATGGCCGCGATGGGCGTCGAAGAAGCGCAATATCAAAATGGTGATTTTGATGTCAATAGCCCGATTGATGGCTCAGTGATTGGCAGCATAACCTTGGACAGCGTTGATGAGGTCAACACCAAGATTGCCAATGCTAAAAAAGCTTTTAAAGAGTGGCGCGTGGTGCCTGCGCCAAGACGTGGCGAGCTGGTGCGCCTGCTCGGTGAAGTGCTGCGTGAGCATAAAGAAGACTTGGGCATGCTAGTGTCATTTGAGGCGGGCAAGATTAAAGAAGAAGGCCTAGGCGAAGTGCAAGAAATGATTGATATTTGCGACTTTGCCGTCGGTGTGTCGCGTCAGCTTTATGGTTTGACGATTGCGTCAGAGCGCCCAGGCCATCACATGCGTGAGACATGGCATCCGCTCGGAGTGATTGGTGTCATCTCAGCCTTTAACTTTCCCGTTGCGGTTTGGTCGTGGAATACCGCACTGGCTATCGTCTGCGGTAACCCTGTGATTTGGAAGCCATCAGAAAAAACCCCGCTTGTCGCTTTGGCCTGTCAGGCATTGTTTGAAAAAGCTTTGGCTAAATTTGGCGATGCGCCAGACCATCTATCGCAAATCTTACTCGGCAAGACGGATGTCGGTAACGCCTTGGTTGAGCATAAAGATGTTGCTTTGGTGAGCGCCACCGGCAGTACGCGTATGGGCCGAGAAGTCGGGCCAAAAGTTGCCAACCGTTTTGGTAAATGTTTGCTTGAGCTTGGTGGCAACAACGCCATGATTTTGGCACCGACGGCTGACTTAGATCTTGCACTACGCGGCATTTTATTCTCCGCGGTTGGGACGGCAGGTCAGCGCTGTACGACATTGCGCCGTCTATTTGTGCATGAGTCTATCAAAGACGATATCCTACCGCGCATCAAATCCGCTTATGAGACCGTCAGTATCGGTCATCCACTAGAAGGTAATCTTGTCGGTCCACTGATCGATGAAGACAGCTTTAATAATATGCAAGCGGCGTTAAAAAAGGCGCGAGAAGCGGGCGGCACGGTCACGGGCGGCGAGCGCGTCCTTGCAGACAAATATCCTAACGCCTATTACGTAACGCCTGCCATTGTCGAGTTTGACGAGCAAAACGATGTCGCCAGAAGCGAGACGTTCGCGCCCATTCTTTATGTCATGACCTACCAAGACTTTGACGAAGCGATTGAGATGCAAAACGATGTGCCACAAGGCCTATCATCATGCGTATTTACCAATGATTTGCGTGAGGCGGAGATTTTCCTCAGTGATCGTGGTAGTGATTGCGGTATTGCCAACGTTAATATCGGTACCAGTGGCGCTGAGATTGGCGGGGCGTTTGGCGGTGAAAAAGAAACTGGCGGTGGCCGTGAATCTGGCTCTGATGCGTGGAAAGTCTATATGCGCCGTCAGACCAATACCATCAATTACTCAAAAGAGTTGCCACTTGCCCAAGGCATTAGCTTTGGTTAATAAAAAGGTGAGTACAGACTTTTGCTAATTTGATGTATTTATAAATAAACTGCCAAGCGTACTTTATAGAAGCTTGGCAGGCTAAAAATGATAAGCAATCAAGGATTGGTTGCCACTCCCATCGACGACTACTAAGGAAGGTAGAACTATTATGATCGATGATAAAACGTATAAACCCGATATAGACGGTTATGACCCATCGTCTAGCTTTTTACTTGATATCGCGCCGCTTGTATTGACTGCCATCATTCTGATGATACAGTTTTTCGTCTTCAAAGATTTCACCCCTCACATACCTTTAGCCTGCGGTATTTTAATCACCGGTTTATTTATGAAACTGCGTGGCCGTAGTTGGCAAGGTATGGAAGAGCGGTTTTTAAAGGTTATTAAAATCGGCTTGCCAGCGATGATTATCCTGATGGGCGTCGGTATGCTCATCGGCTCATGGATTATCGCCGGAACCGTGCCGACCATTCTGTACTACGGCTTTAGTATTTTCTCGCCTTCCTCGTTTTTATTTTCCGTCTGTCTTATTTGCGCCATTATTTCTGTCGCTACGGGTACCTCGTGGGGCACGGTTGGTACGGTAGGTCTTGCGATGATGGGAATTGGCATGGGACTGGGTCTTCCCGCGCATCTAACAGGTGGGGCTATCGTCTCCGGTGCTTTTTTTGGCGACAAAATGTCACCGCTATCAGATACCACTAACTTAACCCCAGCCGCGGCGGGTGTAGACCTTTGGGATCATATCAAAGGTATGCTGCCGACGACCGTGCCCGCCATGATTACGGCGTTGGCGCTCTATGCTTGGATTGGTATGGGTTATGGTGACGATAGCATCGATTTGTCTTCTATTCGTGCATTGCAGGATAACTTAGCGGCCAATTACAATTTAAGTATCATCACCTTATTGCCAGCGTTAGTGGTGATTGTCGCCGCTGTGATGAAAATGCCAGCGATACCGACCGTATTAAGCGGGGTGCTGGTAGGCTCAGTGATTGCCGTCTTTATGCAAGGCGTGGGCGTGAGTGATGTTTTTAATGTTTTACAAAATGGCTTTGTCAGTGAGACGGGTTTTGAAGTGGTAGATCAATTGTTGTCAAAGGGCGGCGTCATGTCGATGACATGGGTCATTACCTTGACCATTTTTGCCCTTGCTTTTATCGGTTCACTTGAGCACTACGGCACGCTCAAAGCCATTATGGCCAAAATAGATAAAGCGGTGAAGTCGCGTATCGGTCTGATTCTTACCACCTACGCCAGTGTTCTTGGGGTTGGGACGTTAATCGGTGATGTGTATACGACATTGGTATTGCCAGGACGTTTATTACAAGACAAATATAAAGACATGGGCTATAAGCGCACAACCTTGACGCGTTCTATTGAAGACACTGGTACGCTTTTGTCACCCCTTATCCCGTGGAATATGGGCGGTAGCTTTGTGGCAGCGACACTTGGGATAGCAACATTGACTTATGCACCTTTTGCTTTTGCGTGTTGGTTATCGCCTTTATTTGGACTGTTATGGGCGTTCCTTGATAAATTTATACCGCGCGAAGAGCCTGAAGTAAAAAAGGTCGACGTTGCTTTTTCTGTCAATGAAGCGCGCTAATAAAGGAAGATGATATGTTGCAAGAGCAGTGTTTATGGAATATAACCGCGCCTAATATTGATGCTTATAGCCAAATGAGTAGCGATACCCAAGCGGCGGTGTGCATCATTGGCGGTGGATATACTGGATTGTCAGCGGCGATTCATCTGGCTGAAAAAGGCGTCAAGGTTGTCTTACTTGAAAGCCAAACCATCGGTAGTGGCGGCTCGGGAAAAAGCGTTGGGCTCGTGAACGCCGGCACTTGGGCGCGCCCTGATGACTTGAATATCAGTCTAGGTGAAGTGGCCGGTGAGCGTTTGACCCAAGCGCTTGGACAAGCACCAAGTTTGGTATTCGATTTAATCAAACGATATGATATCGACGCGCAAGCCACTCAAGCGGGCAACCTTCACATGGCGCATAATGCCAAAGGTGAAATCGATGTCGATATCAGATACGAGCAACTGCGCCGCCGCGGTGCCAATGTTGAGGTATTGACTGGCAGCAAATGCCATGAATACTGCGGTACCACCAGTATCAATAAAGCCTTATTAGACCACCGCGCAGGTACCATCAATCCGCTGGCGTATGTTAGAGGCCTTGCCAAAGTGGCCACCAATCTTGGTGTGACGATCTATGAGCATTCTGGCGTTGAAGCACTAGAAAAAGTAGATGGTCATTGGTATGCAAGAACCGCCAAAGCGCGCGTCAAGTCTGAGCGTGTCATCATCGCTACCAACGCCTATAGCGAAGGCGAATGGACAGAAATTGCCAAAACTTTTTATCTGGTTTATTACTATCAAATCGCCTCAGAACCGCTGAGCGGCGAGGCGGCAGAGCGCATTTTGCCTTATAAAACAGGGGCATGGGATACCCGCTTGGCATTATCGAGTTTCCGCCGTGACGATGACAATCGCCTATTATTGGGCACGGTTGGTGGGACGCAGATGAAACCAAAATCCTTTTATCAAGCGTGGGCCAATGCGGTGCAAAAGAGCTATTATCCAGATCTGCCTGCTTTTAATTGGCAATATGAGTGGTGCGGTAGCTTTGGCTTTACCCAAGATCATATCTTTCGCGTGATGGAGCCCGATGAAGGTTTGCTGACCGCGACCGCCTATAATGGTCGCGGCATCACTACCGGTACGCTCATGGGTAAATGCTTTGCCGAGTATATATTGACTGGTAATAGAGACAGTATTCCCATTCCCTTTAAGACGTTAGAAGAAGCGAAAATCCCTTTTGCAGGCATTAAATCTGGCTTTACGGAATTGGGACTGACTTTATACCACGCTGGTCAATGCCTTAAAATTATCAGATAGCATGTTTATTTACATAGTGTGGTTATTTACTTAGTTAAAATTTGCCCAAATACTTATAAATATCATAGCCAATATGGCCGTTGTTATAAGTCATACATTTAAGCTTATCGCTGAGATTATTTATTGATGAGAGGTTAAAAAACTTGCCCCAAACAACATTATAAACCGTGATAAAAGCTTTAATAAATGGCGGGTTGATTGTTAGGTTTTTTAGTGTCACATTTAGGGATTGTTAATAATAAAATTACAGGGCGGTTTAAGGATTATTATGCGAATTTTAGATATGCAGATGGTAAAAGAACAGCTGACCATGTCGATGGCAATTGAGGCAATTGAGACGTTACTCAAAATGCAAGGCGAGCATCCGACGTGGGTCAAAACGCCTGAACGCTTGGTCATACCAACTTTTGATGAAAGCAGTACAAAAAGCTCTGGCAGCCATTTATCCATGCCGGCAGTGGTATTTGACGGTACTAATGAATATGCAGTCGTCAAGCTGGTCACTATCTGCCCAGACAATCCTAAGCGTGATAAACCAACCACCATGGCCAATGTCACGGTCTCTGACAATGAAACAGGAGAGATGTTGGCCTTTTTGGATGGGGTCTATATCACCCAAGTACGCACTGCGGCACTGTCCGGTATCGCAACTAAATATTTAGCCAACACCGATAGTCAGGTGGCAGCAGTGGTCGGTACAGGCGGCATGGCGTATGAGCAGCTTAATGCCATCCTGACGGTACGTCCAAATATCAAGCAGGTAAACCTTTGGAATAGAACCGCGCAAACGGCGCATCAGTTTCAAGGTAAATTTAAACAAGACTACCCACAATGGGAGGTTGATTTTATGGTTTGCGATGATATTGACGCGGCTATTCAAGACGCTGATATTATTAATTTGGCAACGCGCGCGACGTCAGGTTTGTTCGAAGCGGCGCAGATAAAAGCCGACGCTCATATCAATGCCGTTGGTGCCTATCAAGCATCGATGAAGGAAGTCAGTAACTCGGTGATAGAGGCCAGCACGTCTGTCATTATCGATGATGCCGAGGGCGGCTTGCATGAAGCAGGTGATTTGATCCAAGCTCATGAAGACGCTGACAGTAATTGGACATGGGATAAGCTGACGGGGACGTTAAGTGATTTGGTCAATGAAAAAGTGCAAATTGACCTAAATGCCGATAAAGGTATCACGCTGTTTAAGTCGGTTGGCGCGGCAAGCTTCGATGCCGCCGTCGCTTTAAAGGTTGCTCAAAAAGCCAAAAAAGACGATTTGGGCCAGTTTGTTGCGTTATAAAAGCTGGCTGCTATTAAGGTAACAGTTTTTAAGACAACGATTTTTAAGACAACGATTTTATTTTGGTCTAACGATCTCGAAGAGTATTGATATGCGCTATGACGTGATTGTAGTTGGGGCAGGCATCGTAGGAACTTCTATCGCGTGGCATCTGCAAAAAAACAACGCGCAGGTACTCTTACTTGATAAAAAGCCCCCAGGAGAAGAAACCTCCTATGGCAATGCGGGCATTATCACCAGAGAAGCGGTCAACACCAAACCTTTTCCGCGAAGTGCTAAAGAGATTTTTAGCGTATTGCCCAATAACCGTACCGATATTCGCTACCGCTGGTCAGCGTTATATGGTTTTCAGCGCCCTTTATTTCAGTACTGGCAGCATTCCAGCCCAAAAAATATCGAAGTCATCGATAAAGAATGGGCGACGCTGATTGAGCATTGTACCAATGAGCACGAGCCGATGATTAAAGCGGCTGGCGCAGATGCCCTGGTCAGTAAAATAGGCTGGATTGAGCTTCATCGTAACCCTATGCATTTTGATAAAGCCATTACCAAAGCCGTAAAGGCCGCGGAGCAAGGCGTAGAATATCAGGTGCTATCACTAATAGCGCTGCAAGCGCTGGAGCCTAATCTGAATGTTACCGATTATATTGGCGGTATCCACTGGAAAAACTCGTGGCAAATAAAAAATCCCAGCGGTCTGGTAAAAGCCTATGCAAAAAGTTTTGCAGCGATGGCGGGCGAGGTCAAGCAAGTAAGTGTGACAGCTATTATGCAAACGGCAGAAGGCTGGCAAGTTGTATGCGGCGATGATACCTATGTCTGTCAGCATGTCGTCATTGCAGCTGGGCCTTGGTCAGCTGGGCTTATCAAGCCGCTGGGTTATCATATACCGATGTTTCCTATGCGTGGCTACCATCAGCATTTTAAGGTCACGCCCAAAAACGCCCTTTCACACAGCTTGTTCGATGTCGATAAAGGGTTTGTGATGGGTGCAATGGAGCAAGGTATCAGAATTACCACGGGTGCTGAAATGGCAAGATTAGAAGCCCCGAAGAATTTTGCCCAACTAGAAGCGGTGCTGACTCATGCAAGAAAACTTGTGCCACTTGAAGATGCCGTGGAATCTGAAGCATGGTGCGGGACAAGGCCTTGTATGCCAGATATGAAGCCAGTGATTGGTCCTGCATCAAAACATGATAACTTGTGGTTTGCGTTTGGTCACGCCCATCAGGGGCTGACATTGGGGCCTGTCACAGGACGTCTTATCGAAGAGATGATCCATAATAAGCCGTTATTTATCGATGCTAAGCCCTTTAGTAGCCATCGTTTTACTGCTAGTTTTTAACCGTTTTCCAAAGCGACTTCCTCCCTTTCCTGAGTCTCCTATCTTTCTTTTTTGCATCATGCTTTTTATTTTCATTCCTACTGATTAATAAGCAAGATACGGTGCTTTCTCGTAGCGCTTATGGCGTGCCGTTAATATCATTGCTAGTCATTCAAATACTTTTACCTAGTTCACAGGTGAGGTTTTTTTTTGAAAAACCAAAACGCCTCACGCAAAAAATAATATCGCCCCATGAAATGCACACCCTAATGGGGTATCATAGCTATCCTAAAATTAAATGAATCGCTCAAAGCAGCATTGATAAAGCAGCATATCAATTCTCTTAACCACACATTTATACCAGACCATTGATATAAGGCGTATTGCCATGCAACAAAGACAGAATCCTATCGAACAAACGCCAAGCGCGGTAGAGCATCAACCGGTATTTATGCCTAGAGTCAATAGTGACAATTTGGTCAAAACGGACATGGTGAGGTTTGAGCGCCATGTGGGGTTTGCCAGTAGACAAAAGAAAAAATCCATCAATGATATGCATCAAGTGATTCGCAAAAAATATGGCTTTAGCCATGTCTTAGAGCTGTCTAGCAAATCTGGCAATAAATTGAGTTTTCCGCTTAGTCCATTAAGCTTAAAAATTACCAATGAGCATGACGGTCAAGCCTATAGTGTCGAAAATGCTTTGCAAGCCAGTAAAGTATTCGAACACGGTGGGCCGTATCCTGACTTATTGACCGTCGCACCAAGACAGGCCAAAAAAGACGAGCGTTTAACAACCTCTGGTGAGCTGATTGGCTATGATTATTTTGGCATGGAGTGGAGCCTTGAGCCATTGACTGCGTTTTATGATTGGCTGTATGTCAATGCGCTCAAGCAAAATCCTCAGCTGCATGAAGAGGTTATGCAGTATCAAGCCTTTACTGATCGTGAGTTTAATCCCAAAAAATCTATCCATTGTGCGGCCTATTCACTAGCGATGTTTGTCGCGCTCAATAAACGTGGTTTGCTTGATGGCGTCGAAGACCCGATTGTGTTTTATGATTTATACCATGACTTTAAAGTCAGTAATACGGCTAAACTTCTGGAAAATGGTTTGCTGTGATTGGTGTTTTTAATTAAGTTATTGAGCATAAAGAAAGTTAAGCATAAAAAAAGCACCGAGCTTGCATGGCTTGGTGCTTTTTGTTTTTAGCGTGGAGATTTTTATTTCTAATTCATAGCCAGTACTTACAGCAACTCTTTACGCAGCTGGGCAGGCGTTTTAGGCGATAACAAGCTAGGTGCGACATCGAGGACGGTTTTTGCGCCACTCTCTCCTGCTTGATTCATTTTATAAGCAGCGCGGGCATAAGCCACGAGCACGCTGGCGGTAAATTCAGGGTTGCTGCCAAGCTTTAACGAAAACTCTAATACTTGGTTGTTTTGCGCATTATCCATACCGCTTACGCCACTGCGAATAACGAATCCGCCATGCGGCATTTTTTGATGGTCACGCTCAAACGTCTGCTCGTCAATAAAGTGCACTGTGGTATCGTAGTCGGCAAAGTAATCCGGCATGGTGACGATGGTATCACGTACGCTATCGCTATCGGCGCCATCGGCGAGCACAATATAGCATTCACGGGTATGTTTCTCGCGAGTACTCAGGGTTGGCTGCTCACCATTGCGTACTTTTTCCATCGCAGATTCTGAAGGAATGGTATATTGTACGCCAGATTTGACGCCATCCACGCGGCGTACCGCATCTGAATGTCCTTGGCTTAAGCCTTTGCCCCAAAAGGTGTAGGTTTCGCCAACGGGTAAAATGGCTTCGCCGTATAAGCGGTTGATAGAAAATAAACCGGGATCCCAACCGACCGATAGCATGGCGACTTTATTGGCTTTTTTGGCAGGCGTATCAAGCGCGGCAAAGTACTCAGGAATTTTGGCGTGAGTATCAAAACTGTCGACGATATTAAACAAACCAGCAAGCGCTGGACCTTGCTCAGGCAAATCAGACTTAGAGCCGCCACACAATATCAGCACGTCTATATCGTTTTTATATTGGGTAATATCGTCCATCGCGTAAACGGGCACGCTGTCGTCAATCAGAGTGACGGAGGCAGGATCGCGGCGGCTGAATACACAGACTAGATGCATGTCTGGGCTTTGCTTAATGGCGGCTTGCGCACCGCGGCCAAGGTTACCGTAACCAGCGATGGCGACTCTAATTATTGATGTCATTATGATTAGCCTTACGTTGATGAAGCGGACAGTCCATTACTGCTAAAGTGATACGTAACAAGTAGAAATGCTATGTAATTCATATCTATTGTGAAGTAAAGTATGCGCAGTAATCTGCCCTGTAATGAATAACTGATTGATAGAAATGGTATCTATTTTAGAGGATTATGTTTACAAGTGATAGGGCGCTGTCATACTAAATTTCAGATGAGGTTAAGTATGTACTTTACATAATATGACTGCCTCAATGAGTCGCCAAGTTGTTTTCAGTAATGATAAATAGGTTTGGGTTCATCTCTCTTAAAATAGATACTGAATTTCCTATATAATGTCAGCCATCTCGTTATTGATCATTCATTCAATTCAGTCTTTTTCTTAGCACAAAAAGCTTTTTATTAGGTGAAAATGGCACTTTATGTTTAACACTTCCTCGACTCGTTTAAATAAATATATTAGCGAAAGCGGTATTTGCTCTCGGCGCGACGCTGACCGCTTTATTGAACAAGGTAACGTTTACGTCAATGGCAAACGTGCTCAAGTAGGTGCGCAAGTGGTTGCTGGAGATACGGTAAAAGTTAACGGGCAACTTATTGAGCCACGAGAAGCAGACGATTTCATTTTTATTGCGTTGAACAAACCAGTAGGGATTGTAAGCACCACAGAAAGCTCTGAGAAAAACAATATCGTTGATTTTGTTGGACATAGCGACCGTATTTTCCCGATTGGGCGTTTGGATAAAGACTCTCAGGGTTTGATCTTTTTAACGAGCAATGGCGATTTGGTTAATAAGGTGTTACGTGCGGGTAATAACCATGAAAAAGATTATGTGGTGACAGTCAATAAGCCGATCACCGATAGTTTTATTGAAGGTCTAGCAGGTGGCGTACCTATTTTGGGCAGGATGACGAAAAAGTGCCCGGTGACTAAGGTAGCGCCTACCGTGTTTAATATTACGCTAGTGCAGGGTCTAAATCGTCAAATTCGCCGTATGTGTGAGCATTTTGGCTATGAAGTCGTAAAGCTTGAACGTACGCGGATTATGAATGTGAGCTTAAAAGGTATTCCGGTTGGAGACTGGCGAGATTTAACCCCAAAAGAGTTGTCCGTTTTACTGAAATCTATAGAAGACTCTTCTTCAGAAGACAATACTGCTGCTAAGAAAACGCGTAAGTCGCCACAAAAAAAGCCGCGTACTGATACCTCCTCAAAATCAAAAGAATTTTCAAAACCAGCGGGCGCAGCAAAGGGAAATGCTAAACACTCCAAAGATGGCGCTAGAAAACCAGCGGGTTCTAAAGGTAAAGACAGGCGTCCTTTTGGTGATAGCAAGAAGCCTGGTGGCAAGGGGAAACCTGCTGCAAATGGCAAGCGCCCAGCAAAAGGTCGAGGTTCTTCGCGGTCCTCAAAACGATAGAGCAATAGGTAATGACTTTTGATGAAGGGGAGTATTCAAGTTAGGTTAGTAACCAAACTAAGTAGTGATATAATGCCCCGATAATCGATATTTTATGAAGGGTTTACATTATGGCTCGTACTGCTAGCGCCTTACATATTTTAGTAAAAGACAAAGAACTGGCTGATGACATTATGGCCAAACTTAAAAAAGGTGCGCAGTTTGACGTGCTGGCTAAGAAACACTCAACCTGCCCATCAGGTAAAAAAGGCGGCAACTTAGGTGAGTTTAAAAAAGGTCAAATGGTACCAGCATTTGATAAAGTTTGCTTTAACGGCGAACTTTTTACCCCGCATCTAGTGAAAACCAAATTTGGCTGGCATGTGGTCAAAGTGCTTTATAGGACGTAAGCGTTAGGCTTTTTCTTTAATAATACAGACAATAGAGGTTACCTAAAAAGCCAGACAACTTTGAACTGTCCCCCATAAGTTGGACACAACTTCTGGGGGGGGTTATGAGTTACGATCTAGACTTTAAGATCAAAGTCATTGCATACTACAGGGAAGAACATAGTAGCGGTGCGACAGGTGAGAAATTTGGACTTGATGACAAGATGATATCTAAGTGGGTCCAGCAATGCTTTATCAAAGCGTTGGTATAAACGCCATCAAACCTAAAATCGGTAAAGCTAAATACAGTAGCGACTTTAAACATCAAGTACTAACCACCATGCTTACGCAAGGGTTAAGTCAATCTGAGACGGCGCTAATATTTAATATCAGCTCACCTGCGCTCATCAGTCATTAGCATAAAGCTTATCGTCTCTATGGTATGTCTGGACTCACATCCAAATATAAAGGTAGTAGCATCATGACCTTTACTATCACAGACAAACCCGATAATGAAAAGGCGCCAGCAGAGTTCAAACGTGAACTACAATATAGTCAGTTCAAAATAAAA
>NZ_DFQS01000012.1 GCF_002377905.1 Psychrobacter sp. UBA3483
TTTCGAAGTTGAGAGTGGGGTTTTAATAGTACTTTTTAATCATAAAATCTTGCTAAAACGGTAGTGGCCTAATCTTAAAATAGTAAGATTAAGCCATGACATTCATGAGCTTAAAGTTAAACGTCTTAAGGTTTAGAGCTCAAAGCTCTTAAAGCTCAAAGTCGTCAAAATCGCTATTTGATAAATCTGAATCAATTTGACCGACCAAGTATGAGCTGATTTCGGTTTCTTGCGGCGCAACTTGCACGTTATCAGACGACAACCAAGTATTGATCCATGGAATCGGGTTTGATTTTGAGTTCGGGAACGCGACTGGCAAGCCAACCGCTTCCATACGTAAATTGGTGATATATTCAATATATTGGCAAAGGATATCTTTATTTAAGCCGATCATTGAGCCGTCTTTAAACAGATAACCGGCCCATTCTTTTTCTTGCTGCGCCGCTTTGGTAAAGATTTCGATGCTTTCATCGAAACATTCATTGGCAATCTCGACCATTTCTGGATCGTCACGACCATTACGCATCAAGTTTAGGATATGCTGCGTCCCAGTTAAATGCAGCGCCTCATCACGAGCGATTAATTTAATAATCTTGGCATTACCTTCCATCAGCTTGCGCTCAGCAAAGGCAAACGAGCAGGCAAACGACACATAAAAACGAATGGCTTCTAAGACGTTGACCGCCATCAAGCATAAATACAGCTGCTTTTTCAGCGATTTTAAGCTAACCGTCACTTCTTTACCATTGACGGTATGCGTGCCTGCGCCATACATATTGTAAAGCTGTGAGTCGTAGTACAAATCATCGTAGTACTTGGCGATATCAGAGGCGCGCTCTAAGATGTGCTCATTTTGCATAATGTCATCGAAGACCACGCCGGGATCATTGACGATATTACGAATGATATGGGTATAGCTGCGCGAGTGGATGGTCTCAGAAAACGTCCAAGTCTCAATCCACGTCTCAAGCTCAGGAATTGACACCAGCGGCAATAGCACCACGTTTGGGCTACGACCTTGAATAGAGTCGAGTAGGGTCTGATACTTTAGGTTACTGATAAAGATGTGCTGTTCATGCGACGACAGGTTGCCATAATCGATACGGTCTTTTGAGACGTCGACTTCTTCTGGACGCCAAAAGAACGACAGCTGCTTTTCAATCAACTGCTCAAAGATAGGGTGTTTTTGTTGGTCATAACGCGCCACGTTGACCGGCTGACCAAAAAACATCGGCTCTGTTAGCGCATTGTTTGGCGTTTGAGAAAAAATCGAGTAAGTCATAGTTCCACCTTTATAAGTGCTACAGTTGTGAATCAAAAGTTTAAAATACGGTTATAAGATATTGGCAAAACAGCGTTATAGGTTCTCTAAAGATATTTGCGTTGGTTCTTGTCCATCATTCATATACGCTTTAAAAATCTCGCTAAGCTCACTATCGTCTAAGCTTTCTAGCTCATCGATAGCACTTTTACGCAGCGTACTTAATTCTACCTCTGCGGCTTTCTGAACTTCTTTTTTTGTCTGCTTTTTAACGGGTTTTTTTGCTGGTCTTGGCGCGTCCATCTTTTCTACTGCGCTACTATCTAATTGCTGACGAACCTCTTCGATATCGACTGCTACTTGCACGATATGCGAGCCACCATCATTTAGGTCGGAAAATACGTTAGGGATAAACAAACCACCGTCTTTGATGATTGCGGTATATTGCACGTCTATGACCTCCGTCATTTTTATTCTGTCTGTGTTTCAATTATGGTTGGCGCGACACAAGGCTTTCATATACTTTGTTATTCTCTCTTTTGCCTACTGCTAGTACATAAACCACGATCACGTCATCTTTGACGGTATAAACCAGACGATAGCCGATGGTGCGTAGTTTGATTTTATAGGCGTCTGCATGTCCTGAAAGTTTTGAAGCAGGAACACGAGGGTTTAACAATCGCTGCTGTAATTTTTTCTTAAACTGCTGCTGAATACTAGGCGCTAACTTTTTCCATTCTTTTAATGCTAAAGGATGAAACTCAAGATTATAAGTCATCCAACGTTACCTTTACAGGTACTTGCCCGTCATTCATACGTGCGTCAACGGTTTGACTTAATGCCATATCGTCCATCGCTTCCATCATGCGCTCATACATATCTGTTGAAACTAAATAAGCCACAGGTTTGTTATGATTTAAAATAGCAATGGATTCACCATCCGACTGTTTAATCAGTGCCGAAGGATTGTTTTTCAGCTCTGAGATGCTGGCTGTCTGTGTCGCAAATATTGGTTGCATGACTCATTCTCCGCTAAAAATATGCTCTAAATATAGGGCTAATATTAGCACGAAAATTAGGTCTTAATTGTTAATCTATTTATTTAAAAAACTGTGAGTAGGTTGGTGTTGAAAAATGAGACTTAACGAATTACTTATTTACAATCGTTGGGTGTCGCAAACTCCAATCAACCTACGATTGTTGCTTTCTTTCCAGTGGTAAGCCTATACCTCTAGGAAATGGTTCTTCACCAAGTAGGTAGCACTCTTTATCAAATTCGTAGGGTATAGCAGCAAGACTTCCATCAAATAGTCTTCTTGCAATATGTCCATCCAACTTTTTCTTATAAAAGCTAGGTAGTCCTCCTGTATAGACATTTCCCAAAAAAACTAAAGTAAATTCTGCTAAATACTTTGGATATTTATTGCTAGGATAGAAAACGGTTAAACTTAAGGCTCCAGAAAACGTGACTACTAATGGACAAGTTTTTTTATTTAACTTCAGCTTGAAGTTACCTAGAAGAAAAATTAAACAAAAAATAAAGTCTCTAAAAGACGGGCTATGTATATTTCTAGAAAGAGGATAAATCCCGACCATTCCAAAAACTGAATACAATTCATCTAAGATTTCATTGTTAAAGCCTATCGAAAATGGTACTTCTATCGTTGGTCGTTTACCACCCAGCATATCACCAGTATTTTCTTCAAAATATTTGATAGCAGGTTTGAGATTCTTAATTGCCATTCCACGATCTTTAAGATTAGGATGCGCTATAAAGTCTCCTAATTCTTTAAAAATACTTCCATGATTAGTACCATCTCGACTTGCAGTAATAAAAAGCGCTATATTGTCTTGATCGAAAGTTTGATCCTTGTATTTCTCATAGAAGTTTTTTATCTGATACTCGGTATATGCATTCATATGATTCCAGTACCTTGTAGATAAGAATAAACAGCGGGCTTAACCCAAAAGCCAAACCCGCCATTCATCACTTGCTTAAATCTTACAAGCCCCGCCAGCACAATCATCTTCCATATCCGCTTGGGCATCATTCGCACCATCACGGGTGTTATGGTAATACAAAGTCTTCACGCCAAGCTTATACGCCGTCAACAAGTCTTTTAGCAATACCTTCATCGGTACACGCTGACCATCAAAGCGCGTTGGGTCATAGTTGGTATTGGCAGAGATACTTTGATCGACGAACTTCTGCATGATAGCGACCAGCTTTAGGTAACCGTCATTGTTCGGCATTTGCCATAGTAGCTCGTACTGATCTTTTAGCTTATCAATTTCAGGCACCACTTGCTTTAAGATGCCATCTTTTGATGCTTTGATAGACACCAGACCTCGTGGTGGCTCGATACCGTTGGTCGCGTTGGCGATCTGACTAGAAGTTTCAGACGGCATCAATGCAGTTAGGGTAGAGTTGCGCAGACCATGAGTGGTGATTTCAGTGCGTAGCGTTTCCCAATCGAGATGTAGCGGCTCTTGGCAGATTTTATCTAAGTCTTTTTTATAGGTATCAATCGGCAAGATACCTTGCGAGTAAGTCGTCTCATTAAAGGCAGGGCACGCACCTTGCTCTTTTGCCAATTTGTTTGACGCTTTTAAGAGATAGTACTGTAGCGCTTCAAAGGTTTGATGCGTTAGACCAAGCGCGCTGCCGTCTGAATAGCGCACGCCATTTTTGGCTAAATAATACGCATAGTTGATCACGCCAACACCTAAGGTACGGCGACGCATACTGCCATTTTCAGCGGCTTTAACAGGATAGTCTTGATAGTCGAGTAGGGCATCAAGGGCGCGGACGATTAGTTCGGCTGGCTCTTCGATATCGCTAACGTTTTCAACTTTACCTAGGTTAACCGCTGATAGCGTACAAAGGGCAATCTCGCCAGTTTCGTCATTGATATTATCAAGTGGCTTGGTCGGTAGGGCGATTTCCATACATAGGTTTGACTGGCGAATCGGTGCAACTGTGGCGTCAAATGGGCTATGGGTGTTGCAATGGTCGACGTTTTGGATATAGATACGACCAGTGCTGGCGCGTTCTTGCATCATCAGACTAAATAGCTCTGTCGCTGGAATTTGACGGCTACGAATGTTAGGGTCATTCTCGTATTTGGTATAGAGCGCTTCAAATTTGTCTTGATCTTCAAAGAACGCATCATACAAGCCTGGGACATCAGACGGTGAAAACAGCGAGATATCTTGACCTTTAATCAAACGGGTATACATGGTTTTATTTAACTGAACGCCGTAGTCCATATGACGGACACGGTTGTCTTCAACGCCGCGGTTGTTTTTTAGCACCAACAATGACTCAACTTCTAAATGCCATAATGGGTAAAACAACGTCGCTGCACCACCACGGACGCCGCCTTGTGAGCAGCATTTCACCGCCGTTTGGAACAGTTTGTAGAAGGGAATACAGCCAGTATGCTGGGCTTCACCGCCACGGATAGGGCTACCAAGGGCGCGGATACGACCAGCGTTGATGCCGATGCCAGCGCGCTGCGACACATAACGGACGATGGCGCTGGTGGTGGCGTTGATAGAGTCTAGGCTATCACCACATTCGATTAGGACGCACGAGCTAAACTGGCGCGACGGCGTACGTACACCTGACATGATAGGCGTTGGTAGCGAGATTTTAAATTGTGAGGTCGCATCATAAAAGCGTTTGACATAGCTTAAGCGCTCGCCCTTGTCATAATTGGCAAACAAACACATACCAACGAGCATATATAAGAACTGCGGACTCTCGTAAACGGTCTTGGTCACGCGGTCTTGCACGAGGTATTTACCCGCCATTTGCTCAACGGCAGCATAAGCCAAATTCATATCGCGCCAGTGGTCGAGGTATTCTTCTAATTCATCAAATTCCGCACGGCTATAGTCGGCTAGGATATGTTCGTCGTATTTACCAGCATCGGTCAACGTTTTGACATGGTCATACAGATGCGGCGGAGTGAATTTGTTATAAGCAATTTTACGTAAATGGAAGATGGCCAAGCGCGCGGCTAAATACTGATAGTCAGGCGTGGTCTCAGAGATAAGATCAGCGGCTGACTTAATGATGGTTTCGTGAATATCACGCGTTCTGATACCGTCATAAAACTGAATATGCGACTTTAGCTCAACTTGCGATACCGACACATTATCTAAATCATGAGCTGCCCACTCGATAACCTTGTGAATCTTGTCTAAATCAATGGGCTCTAAACGTCCATCACGTTTGGTTACTTTGATATTATCGATATGTGTCATGCTGACCTCGTAAGTTGATTGCTAGGTAGTTATTTATAATGTTGCTTTATAGGCTGCTGCGCGGTTAAGACTGGCAGACATACTTTGTCACGCTATCTTTCAGACGCTATCTGTTTTAAGACAAGAAATCCTGTCATGGTAGTTTTTTTAGGCAAAACGATGCCGCGGCTCATAGTGACGGTTTAAATCACTGAGCACTACATATAGCGTATTTGTTAGCAGGTGGACACAATATAGCGGGAAAATTTTGAAAATGCTATATTGATTTTAAGGGTAAACTATGTTGATGCGAGGGTAAAGCGTGTCCAAATTTTGGCAAAGGACGATGGGATAAGGGTTAGACGCCGATAAGGAAAATAATAAAAGTTTTGTAAAAAATGGCGCGAATTTACTTTTTATTGTTGGCTAAATTTATAAGGGCAAATTGTCTAAATAGCAGTTATATTTCGGGTGGAGATTGTACCGCAGACAATAAAAAATCGCCACCCATATGAGTGACGATTCGGATGAAAAATGAGCTGGATTTTTTTAAATCTACAAAACTGCCGTTAAACCACCATACGTACGGTTTTTGCATTATCAAGCGCCGCATAAAGCGTGTTCACTTGCTCAACGGTGGTTAAGTATAAATTGGCACGTACCGAATGGAAGCGTCCCGTTTTCGATGGTTTGACTTCCATAGAGGCCAAATCAAACTCAGGGAACTGGCTACCCAAGATAAGCTTCACTTCATTAAGTAAGCTGTCATGCTCACCTTCGTGACCGATGATGCTAAGCGGGTAGTTCATTGGGAACTGCCACAGCTCAGGGTTTTGCACGTCGGTTTTTTTGCCTTTTAAGATACCGTCATTGGCGACCAATTCTGTCACTTTAACTTCTCTTTTAGAGGTTTGACTGGCATTGTTGCCTTGGTTTTCGGTGCTCGAGTTGTCAGTGTTTGGAGTAGTGGTGTCTTTTGGATCATCAGTCATGATGTGGTCCTTATTTTTTATTAAGATATGAGTGATTTGGCTAAGCGCTTTATTGACTATTTATAAGGGCATTAGGCCTATTATTCAAGAGCTAGAATGCAGATGACAACATATTCTTAACAATCACGCGATGTCAAAGATAGCGAATTAATATTTGGCAGCCACAAAAAAGCTGAGACATGCTCAGCTTTTTTGATGTGACGTTAAGAGATTTTTAGACAATGAATCCTGTCTAGATAAATTAGTCATTCTCTAAGAATGAACGCAGATGCTCAGAACGTGAAGGATGACGCAATTTACGTAGTGCTTTTGCTTCGATCTGACGGATACGCTCACGCGTGACATCAAACTGCTTACCGACCTCTTCTAACGTGTGATCGGTTGGCATATCGATACCAAAGCGCATTTTAAGCACGCGCGCTTCACGCTCAGTCAGATTGCTCAAGACATCGCGCGTGGCTTCTTGAAGGCCAGCCGCTGTCGCATCGTCAACTGGGCTTGAAATCGTACCATCTTCGATGAAATCGCCTAGGTGCGAGTCTTCATCATCACCGATTGGCGTTTCCATTGAGATAGGCTCTTTGGCAATTTTTAACACTTTACGGACTTTGACTTCATCCATCTCTAAACGTTCGCCCAATTCCTCAGGCGTCGGCTCGCGTCCCATTTCTTGTAGCAACTGACGAGAGACACGGTTTATTTTGTTAATGGTCTCAATCATATGCACAGGGATACGAATGGTGCGCGCTTGGTCAGCGATAGAGCGAGTGATTGCCTGACGAATCCACCAAGTGGCATAGGTTGAGAACTTATAACCACGGCGGTATTCAAATTTATCCACCGCTTTCATCAGACCGATGTTACCTTCTTGGATTAAGTCCAAGAATTGTAGACCACGGTTGGTATATTTTTTGGCGATAGAAATCACCAGACGTAGGTTGGCTTCAACCATCTCTTTTTTGGCGCGGCGTGCTTTAGCTTCACCGACAGCCATACGACGAGCAACGTCTTTCATATCGTGGATTTTCATGTCGAGCTGCTGCTCGTAGTCACGAATGCGGCGCTGTAATAAAATCACGTCATCGGCGACTTTTTCTAACGTACCGGCAAACGCAGGCTTGCCTTTGATACGTTCAATCAGCCAATCAACGTTGGTTTCATTGCTTGGGAAAGTCTTACGGAACTCATCACGCGGCATACGGCCACGGCGAATCACCAAACGCATGATTTGACGCTCATGCTTACGCACATCGTCATAGACATCATGCATAATCGCCATCACTTGGTCTGACAAGCGATTATTGAGCTTGAGCATCATAAAGCGCTCAGCAAGCAGGGCATAAGCTGCTTCAGCTTCTACGCTACCACGGCCATAATCTAGCAAGGCTTGCTTGGCTTTGATAAACAGGTTCTCAATTTCTTCTAAACGCAAACGGACTTCTTCTGGGTCGATACCGCCGGTTTCTTCTTCGGCTTCTTCTTCAACCTCTTCTTCGTCTTCATCATCATCGTCAAGTGCTAATTTGGCATTGGCTTTTGCTTTGATGACAGGCGGATTTTCTTTTTCTTCTTTGATACGTTCGCGCTCTTCTTTCGCCGCATCTTTGGCTTCTTGCGCGGCGATTTTATCTTCTTCGGTTTCAGGGTCTAAAAAGCCTGTGATAACGTCAGACAGTTTTTTCTCGCCGTCTTGTACTTTTTCATACTCATCAAGGACAAACTGTACCGTACCCGGCCAGTAAGCCATGGCATGCTGCACATCACGAATACCTTCTTCGATACGCTTGGCGATGGCAATCTCGCCTTCGCGGGTCAAAAGATCAACCGTACCCATCTCACGCATATACATACGCACAGGGTCAGTGGTGCGACCCGGCTCGGTCTCAACCGAGGCCAATACTGCTGCGGCCTCATCGGCTGCCATATCATCATCGCTTGAATCATCGTTCATCAAGATGTCATCGGCATCGGGCGCAGATTCAAAAATTTTAATGCCAACGTCCGTTAGCATTTGCACGATATCTTCAATCTGATCACTTTCAGTAATAGAGTCGGGCAGTTGGTCATTCACCTCAGCATAGGTCAAATACCCTTGCTCTTTACCCATTTGGATTAAGGTGGCCAGTTGAGATGTGGACTTAGAAACTGACTTATCGTTCATAAATACTCGCTTGCTTGTATCGGACATTTTTATATTGTGACTCGCTAACGCTTACGGGGTGCGTTGATATAATCAATCGATTCATCAAAATATGGCGTAAAGGTTGTCAATAATAACAAAAATGAGTGGATATGAATAAAGGCTCAAAATACTACAATTACCATACTAAAAAACTGCTAAAAATGGTTCCTGCATAAAATACGTCAAAACACGTTTACCTAAAAAATACCGTTACTGAGACTTGCTTAAAATGGCGGTTTAAAACCTAAAGGTATTTAAAGTGAATAGTCTAAAAAACGTTTTAAAAGTTGTTCGCTAAAATTGAGTTTGCACCAAAAATGCTACTCAATAATATGGGCGTATTGTCATCTATTAAATCGGGCTAGTAATATACAGCGACACAGTTTAACACAGACCAGCCTCATCAAGCACAAGCTAGTGGATCTTGTGGGTATTTATTATCTGTATGGATGATTATTTCTTAGCCATTAAGTTTTTATCGTTTTTTAACCAGCGCTTGATTTGGCGCTCAATATGCAACTGGGCATAATCATTAATAGTGGGGGCAACTGCTGCGGTTTTAAAGGGCTACCGATGATAAATAAAATTTTGCCTAGCTATTAAGATTTCACCGTCGCCATTTGTGCTGAGCGTTCCGCGTGCTGTTCGCGTAGCCAGTCGTTTAATAACTGTGATTGCTTACGGACAATTGCCAATTTTATGTTGTCTGGGTTTTTCACCAAGTCTTGAATTTTTTTCTTCATGTGGCGCTCAAGAAGTTGACTGACCAGCTCTTCGACCAAGCCATCTAAACTTAGGATATTACGAGCAGTAAGGGCTTTATAAAAGGCGCCCCAATCACCGCTAAGCGTTTCTTGCGTGCTCGGTTTGACATTCGATAAAATAAAGTGCGCCGCTGCATTGGCATCTTTTGGTAGATAATTAAGACAGCGCTTAATGGTGCTGACGATATCGAGCAAGGCATTATCTTGCAAATCTTCCCAGGCTAGCGGGCGCAGTATATCGGCCGAGGCTTTTTGTTTAATATGCGCTGGTAGCTGCAGCTCATGAATACCCGCTTGCTGCCAAATGGCTTCGATAGGGTCATCAATTAAGGTACGTGGCTGGAATAAAAAACACAGCTGCAGCTGCTGACTGATGGTCATCTCACCATCGAAATCTAGCAGTGCATCCCTTGCGTCTTTATTTTGATTGCGTCTGCCGCCAAGCTTTTGATAAATATCATTGTTCAACAGATAGCGAAAGCTGCTGCCTTTAGGCAGGGCAGTGGTCAACGCCCGCACTTGTGACATCAGCTTGGCTTTGCCTTCGACCAGACTTAGATCATAACGCTCACTCAAATAAGCAAATATATATTGCGATAGCGGCATGGCATTGGCGATTTGCTCGCGCATCGCATCTGCGCCCTGACTTTTGATAAAAGTATCAGGGTCATGGTTATTTGGTAGCGTTAAAAACCGCAGCTCTTTATCATCGCCAAGTACAGGCAGCGCCACTTCAAGGGTACGCCAAGCGGCTTTTTGACCCGCACTATCCCCATCGAAACTCAAAGTTAGGGTAGGGTTTAATGTCAATAACCGCGATATTTGGCTCTCATTAATCGCTGTGCCCATCGACGCCACCGCACCATAAATTCCCGCTTGATACAGAGCAATGACATCCATATAGCCTTCGACCACTAACCATTTATCAGCACGCTGCTGGCGAGACTCATAGTAGCCGTATAGGACATGCTGCTTATGGAAAACGGGCGAGTCAGAGGAGTTAATATATTTGGGTTTTACCTCGTCATCGAGCGCGCGACCACCAAAACCAATGGTGCGACCTTGGTTATCGCGAATTGGGAAAATTACTCTGTCACGCAGTAGGTCGTAATCGCGCCCAGATTCTGATTGGCGCACTAAACCTAGCGCTTTAAGTCCCTCGATATCTTGCGGGAATTGATGCTCAAGATGCTGCCAACCAAAGGGCGCATAGCCGAGACCAAATGTTTCAAAAATATCTTCAGTAATACCACGCGATAAAAAGTAATGCTTGGCATGCGGATGAGTGGTGATATTATGCTGATAAAACTGCTGGATTTGCTCTAATAGCTCGTACAGATTGCCGTCTTTATCAGAGACGCTAGTTTCATCATAAAGAGCAGTAGTATCAGCAGTAGCACCATCACTGGTCAACCATGCAGGCGGATAACTATTATCGTCTTGATCGTGAGCACCTTGATAATGAACTTCGTAATCATCGTCTGTATAAGGAATCGAATCATACGCCTCTAATGGCGGATAACTTTCATAATTATTGTTATAAGTTGGCGGCTGCATGTCAGCAGCTAGCATGTTTATGGATGACTTATTATCATCTGCTGTCTGGTTATTAGGCGTTTGCTGCTGCGTTTCTGCTGCCGATATTGCTGGCTGACTAGCGGGTTTTGGCTTGGTTTGCGGCTTAGCTTTTGGTTTAACGGGCGCGCGCTGATAGCTGACGTTTTGCTGCTCGTCTTTTGGGACTTCAATGCCCGTTTGTTTGGACAGCTCATTAACCGCTTCGATAAAGGTTAAGTTTTCATAATCACGTAAAAAACTGATGGCATTACCACCAACGCTGCAGCCAAAGCAGTGATAGATGTTTTTTTGTGGATTGACATAAAAAGACGGCGATTTTTCGCCATGAAACGGGCAGCAGCCTTTGTACTCACTACCCGCACGTTTGAGCGTGGTATGACGCCCAATGATACTGATTAAGTCAGCTTGGCTATTTAATTGTTCGAGAATATGGTTAGGAATGCTCATACAAAAAACAGTTTACCATAGGTCAATTATATTAAGCATCGACAATCAGCTAGGAAAAAACTGACAGTAGATAAAAATTATAAGAAGTAAAAACAGAAAAATAAGGCCAACAGAACGTTGACCTTATTTTTGATGATAGGTACTAAGCGTCTAAAATAGACGCGAGTAGTATCAACTTATTCAGCAGGTAATGTGGTACGGCGTACAGGGTTCATGTTTTGTGGATCGACATCGGCTTCTCTAGCAGTATCACCAGTGCTCGATTGGCTCGTCACGCGCTCAGTCGATGCTTCAGGCAAACCTAAACCTACATTGATACCGCTATTGGCACGCTTAGGAGACATATTTAGCGGTGCGTTAGCATTCGCTGCCGCCGCATTATCACTTGGCAATCTTAATTGATTGGCATTGCGAATCACTTGGGTTTTGGTAGCACCGCTGTAGTTGCCTGTTGCAACCGAGGTATCTTTATTAAAACGGTTTAATTGCCCAAAGGTGAGTTTATTAAATAGAGTACGCTCACGTTTGGTGTTGAGTTTGACGCGACCATCAGCGCTGAGCATGTTTGGATAGTTGATTTGCAATAGCGTTTTATACTCGTTTGCTAAGTCATTAAGACCGAGCTTTTCATGGCTATAAGCCAATACGGCGAGGGCATCAGGCACAGATTCACTTAATGGATAATATTGGAATACCCATTTAGCACGGTTTACCGCAGCGACATAGGCTTCGCGTTCGACATACCAGTTGGCTGCACTCATCTCGCTTTCGGCAAACTGATTATAGATAAAGGTCATACGCTGAGCGGCGTCAGGTGCGTACGGGCTGTTGGGATATTTATTAATAAGCTCTTGGAAGTTGGCAAAGGCAATACGCAAATACGCAGTATCACGCTCAGCTTGATTGAGCTTAAACAGTTTTAAACCTTCAGACGAGCCTTGCATATTGGCCACGCCGCGCACGTAGTAAGCATAGCTGACTTGCGGATTAGAAGGATATAGGCTGATAAATTGCTCCGCACTGGCAGCCGCCGCCTCGAACTTTCCACTTTCGTATTGGGCGTACATCACATCAAGCAAGGCTTGTTCGGCATATTGCCCCGTTGGATAAAAAGTGCGCAGATTGTTCAAATCTTCGATAGCTTGCGTATAGCGACCTTTATCAATCTGAGCGATGGCGTCGTTATAATAACCTTGCTCAGACTTCTCAGCAGTGGCAACCGCATCCACGTCTTTACCGCCGGTTAGGTTTTTAAACGTTTGACAACCCACCAAGTTGACGCTTAACGCCAGTAGGGTGATTGAGGACAGTTTGATAAACGTATTGCCAACAGCTTGCATACTTCTTCTCCGACACAAGACGCGTAATAGCAGCGACGCTATTAGGCTAAATTATAAAAGGGTAATAAGGGTAATAATAAAAAACGATGCTGGCGGCATCCATCAACGGTTTGCTACTAAGTAAGCGCTAGCAATAAACACACTCATTATTAACATCGTTTTTATCGAATGCCGTTTTGCTCATATTAATAGAATAAATTATTTTAAAAGTTCTTATTTTAAAAAATCAGTGCCATAGCATACAGCAAAACAACGCTTACTTTATAGAATAACGCCTGCTTCGTCTATTTTTTCGTTATCTATTTTGTAGTTAAAGGGCTAATGCTTTATGTATGTTGGCTTCGGTTTGTAGTTTAGCATGAGCCGTCGTCACGAGCGATATTGAATATGGCTGACAAGGACAAATATACAGTAAATTACAGCCATGTCATATTTTAGAGAGCTAATCTACGAAACCATGCCATCGGCTGGCGGCTTAATTTTTATCACTTTTCATAGATTTTTAACACGACTCACCACCTTTGAAAAGAGGGTAACGATAAAATCGCAGATAACACGCAGCTTCTGTAGGGCTTAGGCGCTTGGCATGTTACACTATGACTATATGACTGCTGCTTTTTTCGACCGTCCTTATTTTTGCCGGTCTGTGAGCGCCAGTCCACTTTCTTATCTTATTTCCTTATGAAGTCAGCTTATAAAGCTGTAAGTGACTTTGCCCTATATCAATCCGCTATGAATAATGATGCTATGACGACCAATTTCCCTAAAAAACAACCGTTAGATACCGATATGTCAGCACAAGAGTTACCAATGCCAAATGAATTATTAAATGACCATCAGCTCGCGCTTGATGAGCAAACGCCGGATATGTCCAATGATGAGTTTGATGAATTGGTCGATGACGATATTGTCGACGATGAAGATGAATACGAAGACGAAGACAGTGAGGATTTAGTCGTAGTTGCTGGGCAAGCGGTTCCGGTCGTTATTGATGTCACGCATACCGTCATAGAAGACGAAGCGGGCTTACGTATTGATAAACTGGCATCAAAAGTATTTGCCGATTTCTCGCGTGCCCAGCTACAAGGCTGGATTACTGATGGCAGCTTACTTTATAACGGGACGGTACAAAAACCGAAAATCCGTGTCAAAGCAGGTGATGTCTTGCATTTATCGACGACACTGCAGCAGCATAGCGAAGATCAGCCAGAAAATATCGATATCGAAGTCGTCTATGAAGATGATGATGTCTTAGTGATTAATAAACCTGTCGGTATGGTTGTCCATCCGGGCGCTGGCAATCAGACCGGTACCTTGGTCAATGCGCTTCTCTATCATTATCCGCAGCAGCACCATCTGCCGCGTGCCGGACTGGTACATCGTATTGATAAAGACACCTCGGGACTGCTGTTAATTGGTAAAACCAAACCCGCGCAAATGGCTTTGATGGAACAATTAAAAGACAAATCTGTCTATCGTCATTACCAATGTGTGGTCGCAGGGGATGCGGCAAGTTTACTGCGTCATCGCCGTATTGATGCGCCGATTGGTCGCCATCGCAATCAGCGTACCAAAATGACGGTGATGACGGCAGGGCGTGAAGCGGTGACGCATTTATTGAATGTAACGCCGCTGAACGATAACTACTGCTTATTAGATGTCGGTCTTGAAACGGGGCGCACCCACCAGATTCGTGTGCATCTAAGCCATATTACCTATCCGATAGTCGGTGATCGCGTCTACGGTGGTCGTCGTCAATTGCGAGCGGGCTTGACAGAAGCCCAGCGTCAAGCGATTAATAGTTTCCCGCGTCAAGCTCTCCACGCTTATACTTTAGGTTTCGTGCATCCAACGACTGGCGAAGATATTGAAGTCACCACGCCAATTCCTGAAGACATGCAGCAATTGATGGCGGTGTTAAGCGATGGCTATGATGAGGAATAATGATTAATAAACAATGCTCATTACTGGTATTTGTTTAAAAATATGAATTGGCAGTCATGCTCTGATTGTAATGGTAAAAATAATAAAAATGGTAAACCGACCATGCCTAACATAACAAACAATTTGCCTGTCACCTTAGTTGCTCAGCTTAATGAGGTGACGGTTTTTCAAACGGCAGCTTTTAATCGCGATAATAGTGAAGCGGCTAACGAGGTAGATAAGCAGGCAAATTACGGTGCGTTAAATTTGGGCTTGCATGTCAATGACAATGCTAAAAAAGTCTTAAACAATCGCATGGATTTGCTGAGCGCTATCAATGAGCAATTAGCGTCAGGGCAGCGTGCACCTATTAATAGCTTGCACTGGGTCAATCAAGTTCATGGTCAGCAGGTTTATGATGTCGATGCGACGGCGCTACCTATATGCCCGCTAGATGCCGATGCCATGTTCAGTCAACAACAGGGCTTAGGTCTTGCGATTATGACTGCCGATTGTGTACCGATTGTTTTATACCAGCCAGCAACGGGGCAGATAGCTGCTATCCATGCAGGCTGGCAAGGGCTGGCGTGCGGTGTTATAAAGGTAACCGCTGAGCGCTTTGATACTGATAAACCAATCATGGCATGGATTGGCGTCTGTATCAGCCAAGAAAATTATGAAGTTGGCAGCCAAGTACGAGATAAGCTGCTGGCAGGTTGTATGGAGAACCAAACGTTGAAAGTAGAGCATCTCGAGAGCTTTGAACAGCGTTACGTCTTAACTTCTACAGCGGATAAAATTAAGCTGGATTTGCCAAAGCTTGCCGCTGACCAATTAAATACGGCAGGTGTTATCGTTAGCAACGAGTCCGAAATACCTTGCAGCTATGCTGACCCGCATTATTATTCTTATCGGCGTCAAACCCATCAAAGGCAGCCTGCGACAGGACGGATGGCATTGATTATTACTCGCAGCACTTTTGGATAGTTCGTTTGATTCACCTCTTTATCTTCTATTTTTATTTCATTTTTAATTGTCATTATTAGAGTTCGTATGAATACATCTGCCACACCGTCTGCCATCTTAGCTCATGAGAACAATCTCGCTAGTGTCTCAATGGCGGTCATCTATCATAGTAATTATGGACATACCAAACGCGTTGCCGAAGCGGTGGTGAAGGGCGCTCGCCAACAATTACCAAAATCACAAGTCAAAGCGGTTGATGTCCATGACGTTGATTGGGATTTTGTGGATCAGGCGGATTTATTGGTGTTTGGTAGCGCCGTCTATATGGGCAGCGTGACGGCAGGCTTTAAGACCTTTATGGATGAAACCTCTAAGCGTTGGTATCATCGTAAATGGGAAGGTAAGTGGGCAGCCGGGTTTGCCAATTCTGGTGGCCTGAGCGGTGACAAACTTGCTGCCCTGCAGCAGATTTGTCTCTATGCCATGCAGCACGGAATGAATTGGATCGGTTTACCACTGATGCCAACAGGTCATGAAACGCATGATTTAAATCGTCTCTCAAGCTTTTTGGGCTTGATGACGCAGTCGCTAGATGGGCCACCTGAAGTCACGCCTGGCGCAGGCGATATTGATACCGCCATTTGGTTTGGCGATCATTTGGCCAAGACCATTATCAAGCATCAGCCTACACCGCAAATAGTCATTGCAGAAGATTAGAATTGACTGGGGCTGTCCTCGATTCATAATAAAAAAGCAGATATCAAACCGATATCTGCTTTTTTTATTGACCATTATTTGTTTTCTAAGGGATTTGAGTGAGAATAGCGTTGGCGGGTCTGCTTGCGTTAGATAAATCCTCGACAATGAGCGTTTTAGAAGAAACCATTTTAGAAGAAACGGTTTTAACAGGTATCGGGCTCTCGACAAACTGAAAAGATTGGCAGCCTGTCAAAGGGATTGTCGTTGCCAACGTAAATATAAAGAAAAATGATTTCATAAAAGCATCTCGAGCATTATTGGCAACATGGCAATGGTGAGCAATATTAAAACAGTACTTATCATAAATAAATAGAGCAGGATTCAAGAGGGTTTTTGCGAGTAGGACAAAGTTCATGCTAAATACAGGGTAGATGATAACAAGCACTATGTATCCATTATGTACGCTTAAAACCTGTAATAACAAGCATAAAAGTCATTTTTTGATATATATAACGATTTAGCTCTCTCTTTTAATCTGAGAAGTTAAATATTTTCTAAGTTTAGTAATTGTTTTTTAAGGGATTAATTGTATTACTTAAAATTATAATATAAAAAAACATAGTGATTGAGTGTGAATGAAGCTTTATAAGAGGTTTTTTTAACTTTTGTAAAAACGTGCAGTGAATGAGTTACTATTCAAGTAATAGTCGTGAAATAGTTTTACATTAGTGGGGTGAGCAGACATTATTTAGAAACTATCTTTATTAAGTTGTTTTTATCACGCCACTTTATTAAGCATTTTACTGGACGATTTGCTAAATCATGTAATGGATTATAAGTTGAGTATTAACATTATTTTAATGATTTTACTCAATATCAAATGTCATATCCTGACCAATCGTTCTAATAATAATTACAACACCCTAGGTGCCAGCTATATGAGGATATTATGAAGCCACTTTCTGTGATGTTATCGATGCTTGTCATTGGTATTACTTCCAGCGCCGCGATGGCTGAAGGTGCTAACCTTCCTAATGCCAATTTACCCGATGCTAGCTTACCTAATGTAAGCCCCGCCAATAGCGAGCTTGTCAACCGCGGTGCCTATATTGCCCGTGCTGCTGACTGTATGGCTTGTCACGGTGAGAATTACACGGGCGGCACAGCGATTGAAACCCCGATGGGGAAGATTTATTCAACCAATATTACCCCTTCTAAACGTTACGGTATAGGCAATTATACCGAAGCAGATTTAAAGAACGCTTTGCAAAAAGGTCGGGCGCCTGACCATATGCTATATCCTGCCATGCCATATCCTTCTTATAGCGGTATGAAAGAAGAGGATATCAGCGCCTTGTTTGCTTATCTGCAAACCGTTCCGGCTGTTGATGAAGCCCCTAAGCAAGAAACCAAATTACCGTTCCCCTTTAATATCCGTAGCTTAATGATTGGTTGGAATCTGCTCAATATACCCTCTACTGAAAAGCGCGACGGTCTAAATGAGACCCAAAAACGGGGTGAGTATTTGGTCAACAATCTCGAGCATTGCGGCACTTGTCATACGCCGCGTAATAGCACCATGGGTTTTGATAAAAAGATGTATTTATCAGGTGCACCGCTTGGTAATTGGCATTCGCCAAACATCACCCCCGACGAGTCGAGCGGTATCGGCAGTTGGAGCGAGCAGGATATTATCACGTATCTACGCACCGGTGAGCTTGACCAGCGCGCCTACGCAGGTGGGCCAATGGGCGAAGCGGTTGCGCACAGCACGCGTTATTTGAAAAATGAAGATTTGAGTGCGATTGCCTCTTATCTAAAAGCCATACCCGCTATCCAAACAGAAGACAAGGTCAATGCCGTCAACGTGGCGCGCCTGCCAACGCCTGTGAACGAATCTATCACGCATGACTTACTGGCGCAAAAAGACTATTTAGCCCAAGCGAAAGCAGAGATTAGCAGCGGTAGTAACTCACCAAAGTCATTATACTTAGCAGCTTGCGGCAGTTGTCATGGTGTCGACGGCTACGGTCAACCTGACGCGCGTTACGCGCCCATCGTTGGACTGAGCAGTCTGCGCCGCGAAAAACCCGATGCCCTTGTTAATATGATTTTGCATGGGGTAGAGAGTGCGACCAATACCTCACCTATCATGCCAGGGTTTTCAGAAGAGCTCAGTAGTGAGCAGATTGCAGGTATCACTAACTACGTCCGTACTAGCTTTGGTGGTCATGCAAACAGTGAAGTCAGTGCTGCTGATATCGATCGCATCGCGTCTACAGGCGTCGAAAAGCCTTTTTTAATTAAGTATGCAGGTTTGCTAGCGATTGTCGGTATCATTGTCGCGATTTTGATTATCATATTTATTGTACGAGCCATTTTACGTTCTAGACGCCGTCGTTAATCATAGTTTAACTATTGTAACGGGCTTAGAATTTATTACCAGACAGGGATTAACGGCAAGACGGTAGTCCACGACAGCTTGGCAAATAAACGCAGAATTAAGCCAAGCTGTTAAATTACAGACACTTATATTACAAGCACTATTACAAGCACTTATAAATGAAATAAGCGTCTACTACTACAAATAGAACAAGTGCCTACTGTTATGTACGAACGTCTACTTTAAGGATATTATTATGAAAGACATGCTTCAATCACCAACGCGGCGCCAACTGCTCTCGATGATTGGTAAAACAGCGGGCGCGACCGCCATGTATCAGGCGATGACGACGTTAGGATTTGCCTCAGAATCGAGTTTTAAAGAAACGATGGATTTAAAAGGGGCACCTCCCGGCGCTAGTATCATCGTTTTAGGCGCGGGTCTTGGTGGCCTAACCGCAGCATATGAGCTGCGTAAAGCAGGCTATGACGTCAAAGTCCTCGAGTTCCAAAACCGTGGCGGTGGTCGTAGTTGGACGCTGCACAGCGGTGATAGATATACTGAGCTTGGCGGCGAAGAGGTCACCTGTGATTTTGAAGAGGGCAATTACTTTAATGGTGGGCCTTGGCGTTTGCCAAGTCATCACTATGCAGTTTTCCATTACTGCAAACAGTTTGGCGTTGAGATGCAACCCTTTATTCAAACCAACGACCGCGCTTATTTGCACCGTAGTACTCATTTCAATGGTGTGCCGCAACGCTTAGGCGATGTAAAAAATGATATCCAAGGACACGTAGCAGAATTATTGTCAAAAGCGGTGAATGTTGGCGGTTTGGATCGTTCGGTCAATAAAGAAGATAAAGAAAAGCTACTTGAAGGCTTAAAAGGTTGGGGCGTGCTCGATAAAGACTACCGCTACCGCGCCAGCAATGCTACTAGTAAGCATCGTGGTTATAGTGTCCTGCCGGGCGGCGGCTTGATGCCTGATGAAACCCCATCAAAGCCTTTACCGGTCAGCGAAATATTAGATTCGGGCATGTGGGCCGATATTTATGGTAACCATATGACCTATGCGCATCAGCCAACGATGTTTCAACCGGTTGGCGGTATGGGTAAAATCGGTGATGCCTTCACCCGTGAATGCCGCGATATGATTGAGTTCAATGCCAAAGTGACTAAGATTCATCAAGATGAAAGCGGCGTTACAGTCAATTATGTCGACAGCAACAGTCCAGATGGCGCGACCAAGACCATCCGTGCCGATTGGTGTGTCTGTAATATTCCATTAACCGTATTGACCCAGCTTGATATCAATGTTTCAAAACCGATGAAACAAGCGATGGCAGCGGTACCTTATGAGACCTCTTACAAAGTAGGTTTAGAGTTTAATCGCCGCTTTTGGGAAGAAGACGAGTGGATCTATGGTGGCTTGACCTATACCGATATGCCGATAGCCCAAATTGCTTATCCTTCAGAAAATATGTTTAAAGACGGTACTGGGGTATTATTAGGCGCCTATGGTTATGGACCGACCTCATATAAATTTAATACGTTAACCCCGCAGGAGCGTATTAATGTTGCGCTTGCTTATGGTAAGTATATTCACCCGCAGTATCCAAAAGAGTTCCGCGCTGGTACGTCAGTCGTTTGGCACCGCATTCCTTGGACACTGGGTTGTTATGGTATTTGGAATGAGTCTACCCGCCGTCAGCATTATGACACCTTATGCAGTATCGATAACCGTATTGTACTGACGGGCGAGCATTGCTCACACATTCCGGCATGGCAAGAAGGCGCTATTTTATCTGGCATGGATGCCGCCAAGCGCCTACATAAAAAAGCAAAAATGCTGGGTTAATATGAATAACTATAAAAATTCAGAGGCTATCATGGACAATGCAATCGTAAAGAAGGCAATCGTGAAGAAAAAAGTCATGAGAGAAATGACCCCTAAACTGCTGACTGTGATGTTGTTGGGTGCGATCGGTAGTGCAGCACTTTTAGGCTGTAGTCAACAATCAGACGATCTACAAACGGTGGCAACTCTACATGAGCAAGACCCCATAACAACGGATGATTATCAAGCAAGCCGTAATACCGGCAGCTGGGGCGGCGTTTATATGAGCCGTGAGGAGCTTACTGCACCTGCTATCAATGTCGTTGATCACAGCTCACTTCCTACTATGGATAATGATCCAAGTATTGCCGAGTGGGAAACCAAGTTTGAAGGGACAAATGCCTTTGTGACGACAGATGGCAAAAAACTGTATCATGACTCTTGTGCTGCTTGTCATATGCACAAAGGCGAGGGCGCTTACGGTGCAGGTTATTATCCACCCCTCGCTAACAACAGTAAAATGCAGTCTAAGTATTACATCATTGATATCTTGATTAATGGTTTCCGCGGTATGCCCTCGTTCCATAACATGATGAATGATGAGCAGATGGCAGCGGTTACTCAGTATGTGGTCAGTGATTTAAATGGTTATACGGATACGGTTACCGCGGCAGATGTTGAACAATTGAGACACGCTGTGCCGCCAGCTAGCGATCCAAGTGATGAATAGTGGTGAGTAATGTCACTTAGGATGTCAGCTCATAACTTTTAAAAGTGGATGGCTGATATAAGAATCAAGTTATCATTTTTGGTAGAATAAAAAGGCGCCTGATGTGTTTATCGAGCGCCTTTTTATTTGTGAGCATTCAGTATCGCCTAACCCTATTTTACGCAATGAAGATGGCTAAGTTATTTAAGTTATCTAGGGCTAGATGACCAAACGGGCGAGCGGATAGTACCTTGACCAGATTTACCGAATGCTTCGCCGCCGTTCAATGACTTAATAGTCAGTACGCCTTTACCGCCCTGCTTTGAAGCAAAAACCACGCGCTTACCGTTCGGTGAAAAACTTGGTGCTTCATCGATACCTGTAGCACCTAAGTTCGCAGTAATGGCGCCGCTACTGTTCATGATGGCAGCTGAACGACCACTTAAAAAGGCGATTTGCGAGCCATCGCTACTAAACTGTGGGCTGGTCGCATAGCCACTATTCGATACTTGCGTGGTACGGCCTGAACCAAACTCATAACGATAGATGCGAGGTTTGTTAAACCCTGCACGGTCACTAACGAAGACAAAAGATTTGCCATCAGGGGCATAACTTGGTTGCACTTCACTGCTTGGCCAATTGGTCAGACGTCGTGGTTGACCGCCACTAGCGCTCATCTCATAAATATCAGCGCTGCCCTCAAAGCTACTAGAAAATAATATCTTACTACCATCGGGCGAAAATGACGGACTAAGGTTGCTACCCGGGAATGGCGTCAATGGCGTAGCCCCGCCGCCGCTTACGCTTTGAATATAGATAACAGGGTGAGACTTATCGCGCTGCACTGAATAAGCAATGCGATTGCCATCAGGCGACCAAGTCGGCGAGAAGATAGAGCCAGCCACTTCTGTGATGGTTTTGGCGTTTTCGCCGTCAGCATCCATAACCTTTAAGCGCGAGATTTTCTCTTTGCCGGTGCCCATTTCTTCGATATAAGCAATACGCCCTGAGAAGTCACCAGGGATGCCGGTGATTAGCTCATATACTTTGTCCGCAATCACGTGGGCGGCGTAACGCATACTTTCCTTATTATTATCAGCGGTTAACGTTTGCTTGCCCTCTAACACGCGTCCGGTTTTAACTTCAATGACTTCATAATCGGTGACAACTTTACCGCGATTGCTGCGCGTGCTACCGATGACAAGATAAGGAATGCCCATGCTTTGCCAAACGGGAAGGGTACCGGCTAACTCGCTACTGCTGTGTGGCTGCTGCGGTAGGTTTTGGCTGGTCACTTTAAGCTCGGTTTTGCTTAAATCATTTAATATAATCGGTGATAAAGTAGAATCGCCAGCAAAGGAGACAAAAGCCACTTGGCTTTGTTGTACCGGAATCTCATAATCCAATTCTAAAACGACAGGCGCCGCCAAGACGCTAGGAGCAAGCAATAAGCTTGAGGTAGTGGCAAGTAAAGAGAGGCATAGTTTTTTATGAATGCGCATAACCAAGTCAAACTCCTAGATGGGGTAATTGTTTTTATAAATGCTAAACCAATGATAACGTTAAAATAATATCGCCGCAGGTGCAAGTTGCTTAAGGTAACGTTAGCAATAATATCGTTTATGGGCAACTGCTTAGTTACTGCCTTTAAACTGTATGGTGAAGGTGGGGTATTTGGGGTCATCAGCATCAATTGGCAAGCTGCCAGTATTGAGCACCGCTTGTTTGGCGGCTTCATTGACCGCGCTATCAGGTCCTGAAGCAGAGACGTTAACGACAGCGCCGCTGGCATTGACCGTGATGGTCAAGGTAGCACGCTGCGTCGAGCCTTTTGCTGCTGTTGGCGGATTATAGTTGCGTTTGATTAAATTGATGATTTCACTATTACTAGCGCCGCGACTGCCGCTTGATGCCGAGCGACTGCTGCCCTTTGCGCTACTAGAAGTGGTGGTGTCACCAGTCAATGTTGATTGACCATCCTCTCCTAAGCTAAGCGTCTGACCTGCGCTACCTGAGCCACCAGTATTGATTTCTATATTTCGATCATTAGCAGTAGGGCGTTTAATCTTAGGCGGATTGTTTTGTTTATTACGAAAGTCTCGCAGCCTTTTTTGCTCTTCTATCAGCTGCGCTCTTCTGTCTTGTTCAACTTGATCATGCTCATCTAGCACGGATTCATCTAACTGCGCTGCCCATTCAGCCATATTGCGCTCATACTCTTGATTTTGCTCAAGCAGACGCTGGTGCTGCTCTTCGCTCATCAGCATCGGGCGAGGATTTACCGTCTCATCAGAACGAGTAAAAACAGGCACGCGCTGCGAAGTCGGTTCGCTTGGATTGTCGTAGCTGACACTGCCATCAAAGCTGTTTTCTGGCATGCTGGCTGATGAGCCACTTGCACCGCTATCGGCTGGCATAGCGCTCGCCGCTGCGGCACGATTGGCCAGTATCTCGCCTTGCATTTCAGCCAATTGCTCAGGAGATATCATCACGGTTTCGATGCTACCTGCAGTTTCAACTTCCATGTTTTGATACGTATAAGCCAGTATGCCAATCACAAGACCATGTGCCAACAAGCTTAAAAGTGTCGGTAAAGTCAGCCCGTTACCTTCAGGTTCGGTCGGTACATAAACGGTGGGCGCATTACGCATAGTTGGGATACTCAAATACGATATTTATCAAATGAACGACTTTATTATAACCAGCTGAGCCAATCAAAGTTAAGCTAAAAGCAGGGTAGATAAATTATAAAGAAGGCGCGGGTAACGGTGCACCTGTCAACAGCCCCACTTTTTGGATGCCTGCCTGCTGTAGGGTGGCCATCAGTGTCATAATAGCGCCATACTGATTGTTTTTATCAGCATTAATCATCACTTGTAAAGGCTGAGCGCCAGCATCGGTATTTTGATTTTGCAAGTTGGTTAAGGTATCAATCAGTTCCGGCTCACTAATTGGCAGGTCGATATTATTCTCGTAACTGATAAAAATCTCACCGCTATCGGTCAACGATACAATCACAGGTAGCTGACTTTGACTGATGGTATTGGTTTGCTCTTTTGGCAAATCAACATCGACGCCCGTTATCAGCATCGGCGCTGTGACCATAAATATAACCAGCAGCACGAGCATGACGTCGATATAAGGAACAACGTTCATCTCCGCATTTAGCGCTTTTTTCTCGCGGCGATAAGGGCTTTGTTTCATAGACCAGTTACCTGAGTGCTTTGGCTGCTTTGATTGACTTGGCTTGCTTGCGTACCCGCTTGCGGAATCTCAATACTGGTTTCGCGTTGTAGCATGCCTGTCATCTCGTCGCAGAATAAGGCGCGAGAGTCATATAGTCGGCTCGCTTTGGCGGTAAAATGGTTATACGCCAATACTGCAGGGATTGCGGCAAACAAACCCATAGCAGTGGCAATCAAAGCTTCGGCGATACCGGGCGCCACAGTCGCTAAGGTCGCTTGCTCGCTTTGTGACAGTCCCAAAAAGGCATTCATAATACCCCAAACGGTACCGAATAAACCGACATAAGGCGCCACCGAACCAATACTTGCCAGCGTCGTTAGACCCGACTCTAATAATTGCTGCTGACGACCCAATCCAACTCGAAGCTTACGCTCAACGCCGTCGATAATGTCATCTTTAGGCTGACGTTTTTTATGCATTCTTAGGTATTCAGAGAATCCAACATAAAAAATTTGCTCAAGCCCTTGGCGCTCAGGCGAACCTTGGACGCCTTGATACAGCTTTGCCAAATCTTCCCCTGACCAAAACCAGGTTTCAAACTGCTGGTCAAAATTTCTGGCGGTACCAAGACGCGCACTCATACGAAAAATAATCACCCAACTGAGCAATGACGCTAATAACAACAATGCCATCACAATCTGTACCAATAAACTGGCTTGGGTGATTAGGTCGATAATATTTAAGGATTCAGGCATGTAGGCGGCTCATGGATAATGAATAATAGTCAATCTAATAGGGGGTTTTATATTAACCCGTTAGTGTACTGCTAAACCACGCAAATATCATTAATAATATGTTAATAGCAGCGCATAAATTGCTCTCGATAGATTTTTATAAAAAAATGATGACAGCACAAGCATTTTATAATATTGACCATATGGTCAACTAATTTGCACTCTTATACTAAGAAGATGCCGCCATTCATTGAAATTTTGAGTGAATTTCACTAGAATGTTATGGTTTGTTGCTGTCATTTTTCATGATGGTTCGTATTTACCAAATTATGTGTGGCTAAAGGATTAAAAGCATTATCTCTAACCTTAGAGTATCAGCGTCATTTACAGTCGCAATCTGGAAGCGTCATTTATCGTCGCAATTTGGGTGTATTTTATATGTTTGTTTTAAACGCAGTATCGAGCGTCGCAATTTGGAAGCGACACTTATCAATACAGTTAGATAATGATGATTTACTTACTGCAATTTGGAAGCGACTCTTATGAACGCAATCGAACGCTATTTTGGTATTAATGGTCAAAACACCACGATAAAAACCGAGATTTTAGCCGGTGTGACCACGTTTTTAACGATGGCTTACATCATCTTTGTCAACCCCAATGTCCTTGCTGACGCGGGTATGGATAAAGGCGCAGTATTTGTCGCCACCTGTCTTGCTGCGGCACTTGGGTGTTTTATCATGGGGATTTATGCCCGCTTGCCAGTCGCACTAGCACCGGGTATGGGACTAAATGCCTTCTTTACTTATGGTGTGGTTTTAGGGATGGGCTACGCGTGGCAAACGGCGCTTGGCGCAGTGTTTTTGTCCGGTTGTATCTTTATCTTGCTAAGTTTATTCAAAATCCGTGAAATCATTATCAACTCTATTCCGGACAGTATTAAACAAGGCGTGGTTGCTGGTATCGGTGCGTTTTTGGCCTTTATCTCGCTACAAACCGCAGGCGTTATCGTCAATAATGACGCGACGTTGGTGGGACTTGGTGATATGACCACGTTTTCACCTGCAATGGCGGCATTGGGCTTTATTGTTATCGTTGGCTTGTCGCATAAAAAAGTACCAGGCGCCGTCACGATAGGGATTTTACTGGTAGCGCTTATCAGTCTGCTCACAGGCCATACAGAGTTTACCGGTATCATTTCAGCGCCGCCACCGATTGCGCCAACATTGATGCAGCTGGATATTGCTGGTGCATTTGATGTGGCCATGATTAGTGTTATCTTTGCCTTCTTATTCGTGGATTTATTCGATACCGCCGGTACTTTGATTGCAACGACCAGTCAAGCGGGTTTGATTGGTAAAGATGGCAAAATCCCCAATATGGGCAAAGCGCTATTGGCAGATTCGAGCGCCACGGTTGCAGGCACCTTACTAGGTACCTCATCGACCACCAGTTTCATTGAAAGTGTGTCGGGTATTGCAGCAGGTGGACGTACAGGGCTGATGGCAGTAACGGTCGGCGTTTTGTTTTTACTGAGTATCTTCTTCTCACCACTGGCTGGTATGATTCCAGGTTATGCGACTGCTGGCGCTATTTTTTATGTCGCGGTCTTGATGATGGAAACGTTAAAGGACGTCAAATGGACGGATTTAACCGAAGCGGCGCCTGTAGTGGTTGTGCTGTTATTCACGCCATTAAGCTATTCTGTCGCTGATGGTATTGCGCTGGGTTTTATTACCTTTACCGCGATTAAAGTCGTCGCTGGTAAGTTCTCTGACGTTAGTATTCCTGTTTGGATATTGACTGCTGTTTTACTGGCCAAGATTGTGTTTATCTAAGATTGCGATTTAAATTACCATCACCATTTTTAAATGAAGACACGACCTAGATAGACACTCAGCTTAACAGCCAGTTTTAATCATTAAACCCTTCTTATTTTAAATAAGAAGGGTTTTTTATGCGTAAAGATAAATGTTATAGACAGCTATATTCAGCACGAAATAAAATAATTACGTTATTAATTCGCTCATATTCTGTATGGGTTTAAATTAAATGGATGAGATAAATAAAGACAAGTCGTTGATTCAAAAACGATTAATCAGACATAGTAAACATAAATTTATAACTAAAGCGTCATTTCTAACAAGCGGCTAATAACCATTTGTTTTTAAACAGTATTTTGT
Organism: Psychrobacter sp. UBA3483; assembly: GCF_002377905.1. Lineage (GTDB taxonomy): Bacteria > Pseudomonadota > Gammaproteobacteria > Pseudomonadales > Moraxellaceae > Psychrobacter. Next base: position 27,436 of record NZ_DFQS01000012.1, read on the forward strand.
TTGGTTAAAATAGGTAAATTCGTTAGTTGGAAATTTTTTTTCATGCTACTATGGCAACGTTAAGCGCATCACCTCAATCAACGCCGTAGAGGTTTTTCTTACAGTGAATTAGTAACCTATAAGATGACAGATAAGTGTTTATTAGAACGTAAGATTGTATAAACTTAAACTTCTATAAAATGTCACTTGCATCTGAGCATCACCTCCTTTCACTACTAACAAGAAGAAGGCACTAATGCCGCTTAGCTGTTCGTTGTTGCCTTTATATTGTTAACGTAGCCCGTTTAACACTAAAACGACCTACTTGACCGTTTCCAGCCTTTGCTGGATTTTCTCGTTTTATAATGGCGCTGTTTGGTCTTTTGTATATTGCTAATTGGCTGATTTCTATCAGTAATATTGTTTATTCATCCACCATTCGCTATTAGAGATATTTGCTCTCAAAAATAGTAGGGATGGGATTTTGATAATGTTTGACAATAATAATTACTGCCATACTTTTAGCAATCAAATCTCCTACCGCACCATTTATTATGGTTTTTAAACGATAGTTATGGAGTTGTTATGAACCCAGTAGACCAGTTTACCCCGCAAGAGCCGATTTTATTTAATCCGCTCGATATATTAAAGCCCGCTTATCTCAGTGAGTCGTCGAGCGAGCTGTTTTCTCGTATCTCACCCTTGTATAGTGTGGATGAGGAACGCTGGTTGACGGACTTGTTGCCGCTTGCCAAACCCACAGAGGCAGAACGTGAGGCCGCTGCTACACAGACTCGTCAATTGGTCGAGCATGTGCGTAATGATGGCAAAGCCGTAAAAATGGTTGACTCATTATTACTTGAGTATAGCCTTGATACTCAAGAAGGTATTTTGCTCATGAGTTTGGCAGAAGCGTTAATTCGAGTGCCAGACAATTACACCGCTGACGCCCTTATCCACGATAAAATGAGCGTCGCTGACTGGAAAAAGCACATCAAAAATGACAACGGTTTTATGGTCAATGCCTCAACTTGGGGCATGATGATGACGGGCCGCGTTGTCAGTATTGATCGTGATACTACCGCTGCTGGGTTTTTGGACCGTATGACCAAAAAAATGGGCGAGCCGGTCATTCGCAGTGCCATGCAAAAAGCCATGCGCATTATGGGGCATCAGTTTGTACTTGGCGAAACCATTGAGGGCGCCAACAAAAACAGCCAACCTTATCGTAATAAAGGCTATACCTATTCGTTTGATATGCTAGGTGAGGCGGCGATTACCCATAAAGATGCGGAAAAATATTTTAACGATTATCTGCATGCGATTAAAGCGACGGCTAGCATCAAGGTAAAAGAAGGTATGCCAAAGCCGTCGGTATCTATTAAGCTATCGGCATTGCACCCGCGTTATGAAGCGACGCAAGAAGCGCAAGTGATGGGACTACTGCGTCAGCGTTGCTTGTTATTGATTGAAGCCGCTCGTGAGGTCAATGTCGATATCAGTATCGATGCTGAAGAAGCAGACCGTCTTGAGATTTCTTTAAAGCTGTTTGAGTCTCTTTACCGTGATAATTTAACCGCCGGTTGGGATGGCTTAGGGTTGGTGGTACAAGGTTACTCTAAGCGTGCGATTGCCGTTTTGACGTGGCTTGCGCGTTTGGCAACTGAAGTCGGTGATCGTATTCCGGTGCGTTTGGTCAAGGGTGCATACTGGGATACTGAAATCAAACTGGCGCAGCAAAAAGGGCTGTCCGGCTATCCTGTCTGGACCCGTAAAGAAGGCACGGACACCGCTTATCTTGCCTGTGCGCGCTTCTTATTGTCAGAGCATCTGCGCGGTTTGATTTGGCCACAGTTTGCTACCCATAATGCTCATACCCTTGCTTCAGTGATGACCATGAGCGCGCACCGAGAGTTTGAGTTCCAGCGGTTGCATGGTATGGGCGATGCGCTTTATGACCATATCTTGCAAGCTTATAAAATTCCTGTCCGTATCTATGCACCTGTTGGCGCTCATAAAGACTTGCTACCGTACTTGGTACGCCGTTTACTAGAAAACGGTGCCAATAGCTCGTTTGTGCATCAGCTGTTAGATAAGTCTTATCCCATTGATAAGCTCACGGTGCACCCATACGATAAGTTATTGACCAATGCTACTTTGCATAATCCTGATATTCCGTTGCCACTAGATATCTATGGCGCGCGCCGAGCCAGTTTTGGCCCTAATATCTTTGTAGAGTCGCAGTGGCTACCGTTTAAAGCGGCTATTGATAGCCATTTGCATAAAACCTGGTCAGCAACTTCTATCATTAACGGCAAAGCAGTTGATGCACATAAAGTCGATAGTAATTCTGAAAAACTTGAGTCGCAAACCGTACGCGCGCCTTGGAACCATGAAGTCATCGCAGGTGAAGTCACCTACGCCAATGCTGATATTGCGCAGCAAGCCATTGATGCTGCCATTGCAGGTCAAAGCCTATGGCAAGCCGTACCTGCGGCAAAGCGCGCTGCTATTTTGCGCAAAGTAGCGGACTTGTATGAAGAAAACTATGCTGAATTGATGGCGCTTTGCCAAATCGAAGCGGGTAAAACCATGCAAGACGGCATTGATGAAATCAAAGAAGCGGTTGATTTTTGCCGTTTTTATGCCGATGAAGCAGAACGTCTCGACGCCAAGGTTTATGAGTTTACCGACTTAGCAGGCAAGCAATCACGTCAAGTGTATAAGCCGCGCGGCACCTTTGTTTGTATTAGCCCGTGGAATTTTCCCTTGGCAATTTATACCGGTCAAATCATGGCGGCGCTTGCGGCGGGTAATACTGTGGTCGCCAAGCCTGCTGAGCAAACCAGCTTAATCGCGCATTTTGCTGTGCAGCTGATGTATCAAGCTGGCGTGCCGGTAGACGCTTTGCAGTTTGTCGTTGGCGCTGGCGAAGTTGGCGGCACGTTGACCGCTGCCGATAATATTGCAGGCGTTATTTTCACCGGTTCAACCCAAACGGCGCAGCATATCAATCAGAGCCTGCATCAGCAAATCAGTGGTGAGTTGCCAGTATTGATAGCCGAAACCGGCGGTCAAAACGCCATGGTTGTCGATTCAACCGCATTGCCCGAGCAAGTGGTTAAAGATGCGGTATTATCTGCCTTTGGTTCGGCAGGTCAGCGCTGTTCTGCGTGCCGTATCTTATGTGTGCAAGAAGAAGTAGCGGACAATTTAATCGAGCTGTTACAAGGAACGATGGCAGAATTGGTCGTCGGCAATCCATTGTATGCGGCAACCGATGTCGGTCCAGTGATTGATGCCGACGCCAAACAAAGTCTGGACGCGCATATCGAACGTATGGCGGCTGAACCAACGGCGACGATCTTGGCGCAGACACCGATGAGCGCAAGCTCGGTAGTCAGCGAAGAGTATTCTACCTTTGTCTTGCCAACCGCGGTTGAGGTAAAAAGTATCGATGTGATTGGTGGCGAGCACTTCGGCCCAATATTGCATGTGCTACGTTATCAAGCGCGCGATTTAAATAAGCTTATTGATGCGATTAATAGCACAGGTTTTGGTTTGACCTTGGGTATCCACAGCCGTATTGAAAATATTGCTGAGCATATCGAGCGCCGTGCCTTTGTCGGTAATACTTACATTAACCGTAACCAAATCGGTGCCGTCGTTAACGTGCAGCCGTTTGGCGGTTGTGGTCTGTCTGGTACGGGTCCAAAAGCTGGCGGGCCGCATTACGTTGCGCGTCTGATGCAGCTGTGTACTGAGCCGAACACTGCGGTAGAAAATAATAGCACTGAAACCCTTACCCAAATCGCATAAGGAGTAGCAAGATGGCGAATGAATTTAAAAAGAATCATGCCCAAGTTTGTGAAGCTTGGCGGTTATTAAGCGCGGTAGAGCGAGCAACTTATCTGCAAGCGGCTGTTGCTAAATTGGCCTTACTTACTGGTGACGCCAATAAAGCCCAGCGTTTATTTACCCATTTATTAAATGCCGCGCCGATGCTCGATGACGTGCAGCGTATGACGGGCGCAACGGGTGAGTCCAATGATTTGTATGTGACAGCTCGCGGTAAAACCATGGTTATCGGCGGCGAATCTGCCCGCGCGATGGCGGTACTTGGTCAGCTGGTGGCAGCTTTATTGACTGGCAACGAGGTGATACTGCATTGCCCAAGTCAGAGCGAGATGTGTGTTGAAGCGGCAAAAATATTGCATGACACTGGCATCAGCGATGATGTCTTAAGCGTTGCCAATGATTCGCAAACCATTACACTGCTATATATCGATCGATTGGCGCAAGTTGCGGTCGCTGGTAACCAAAGCGAAGTGCAAGCCATCAGCCAGGAGCTGGCTAAGACCGATGGTATCTTGACGCAGGTCATTGCGGTCACTGATATGGATGGGATGTCAGAGATGCTAACGCCTGATTATCTCTACCGCTTTGTCACTGAGCGGGTAAGGACGATTAACACCACAGCGATTGGTGGTAATGCCAGCTTGCTCGAGCTTGGCACCGAGTAAGTGCTGTAAAGCTAAATAAAAAAATTAGGGTGGTGTATCAAAAAGTATGCTGGGGTAATAAAGGAAGGGTGACAGCCGAAGCAAGA
>NZ_DFQS01000044.1:0-141168 GCF_002377905.1 Psychrobacter sp. UBA3483
TACGGTTTCTTCAGCATAGCTCATATACCTCAGCGGAACCAATTATTTCACCCCTCAACCTTATGAATAGACCACTTAAAATAGGCTGCGATAATAATGGAATCGCTTATAACAGACTATTTAGGTGGCGATGCAACTGCTCGAAGCTAGCCATGAAAGCGATATGGTTTTGGTTGAGCAAACAGACTGACTTAAGCATTTAAACCTACGCGCCCGTAATGGACGCGAATGACGCCATCGGTTAACTGATATATACTTTTGATTTGCGCTATAACCCTTATAAAATGGGCATAAAAAAAGCCCCAACCATAAAGATTGGGGCTTTCGAATCTGGTAGGCGTAACTAGATTCGAACTAGCGACCTCTACCATGTCAAGGTAGCGCTCTAACCAACTGAGCTATACGCCTATTTAGGACATGCATTTTAGCAAGTTTTTAAAACTTTGCAAGCCTTTTCTATCACAATATTTACTTATTATGAGAATAACTAATTTTACGCTTTATAATGAGATACTTAAGAGAATTAGGGTGTTCTAAATAGTTTAAGCTATCGAAGACAGTCTATACCTTATAGACTTTTCATCTTATCAAAACACAACTTCCTAATAGAGGCCATCACATGACCTTACGCATTCATGCCTTATTTCACACAGATTACGAAGACCTCAGTTTTATTAAGCACTGGTCAAACAATCATCAGCACAGCATTACCTACACCCGCTCTTATAATAAAGACGCCTTACCAGCGCTCGACAGCTTTGATTGGTTAATCGTGATGGGTGGACCGATGAGTGTCCACGATGAGGACGATCATCCTTGGTTGATTGAAGAAAAACGTCTGATTAAACAAAGTATGTATAGCGGAAAAACCGTCATTGGCGTGTGTTTGGGTGCGCAGCTTATTGCGTATTGTTTGGGTGCAAGCGTAGAATCAGCGGGCGTAAAAGAAATCGGCTGGCTACCTATTGAGTTGACCGAAGATGCTCAGGCGCATCCTTTATTACAGGACTTACCACAGCAACCGTTTACCGTCTTTCATTGGCATGGTGATGGTTTTGAATATCCACAAGGAGCGATTCCTTTAGCGACGTCAGAAGCATGGCCCAATCAAGGCTTTCTGTATCAAACGCCGCAGCAGAAAGCGCTCGGTACTTGGGTCATGGCTTGGCAGTGCCATTTTGAGGTGACTAAAGAAAGCATCGTTAAAATGGTAGCAAATGGCGACAATGCCATTCAAAAAGGGCTAATCGACCATCCTAAAACGGTACAATCAGCGGCTGAGATAATTGCGCTTGGCGATAAATTTATCGCCGATAACAATGCGCGCTTAGCCGCCATGCTCAATCGCATAGCAAATACTACTAATATTTAAACCTAATCTTTCAATCCTAAAAACACTTAACGGTTTAGCTGCTTTTTGCGTTTTTTAGCATCTAATTCGCTTTGTTCAATTTCTAACGGCGTTAAACCATTTTTTTTACCTTTCAGATAACTTAGATAAGCTGGGATATGGGTCTTACCCAAGTATTTATCCAAATAAGGTAAAAATCCCGCATAATTGCCTTTAAATTTGGCATGGTGAAAATCATGATAAACAGGACCTTCATACACAGGCAATAAATGCGCAGGATTCCACGGTATATCGTAGCCAATATGCCCATCCGCGCCTTCGATTTGACGTAGAATCACCCACATCCATACCACATAGATGTGCGCTCCTAGAATAATTGGACCCACTAGCGTCAGCGCCGCCGTCAATGAATACTCGACCCAATGCATATAATTGCCATTGATACCGCAGGTATTACGAATGCGGTGGTGCACACTATGGATATTTCTTAGCAGCCATTTATTTTCATGCATATAACGGTGCATACAATAGTATAAAAAGTCATCAAGTAACACGAAAAAAATCAACTGCGCGATGATAATATACCAAACCGGCATTGCACCATTATGCACGCCAGTTAGCTTTAACAGTGGCCAAGCCATCACCAATAACGCGGCTAAAATAACATTATTAACAACAATGCGGCCGATTGACGGTAATAAAAACTGTTTCATCTCAAACGGTTTTTGTTGAATTTTATATTTACGCAAAGATACCGGATCGCGCCAAGCCACTATCGTCCATGGAATAGCGACTGCTAGAAAGGCTGCTGTGCTGATGGCAAGCGTCGCCATGGGGAACTGCCAAAACCAAGGATCATGATAAAACCCTTGCCAATACGAAAACACATCCATATGTCACCTATTGAACATTACGTTTGCAGATAAAAAAGCTTTGAAAGCAAATAAGGATATTAAGAACCTTTATAAGCTGTTAATAATACCAACATAAGTTAATGAGTATATCCCTATCTTATCCCTTATCCGATATAGATGTCGCCATTTTTACCCCGCCATAGGTGACTAAGACGACACCCAGCGCTATCAATGACGCACCCAAAAACAACCCTTCTGGCGGACGCTCCCCTTGTAAAAAGATAGCGACAGGTACACCAACGACCGCGCCAACTGAGCCTAATAAGCTTAGTAATACTGGGCCGCCCGTTTTTTGTAGTAAAAATAACAATAAAAACTGCCCAGCGAAAACGAACGCCTGCACCGCAATCAATCCTAGCGCCAACATCTCAGCTAGCGGAACCGCTAGTGAAAAGTGCGGCATGAGACTAACCAAACCAAGTAACACTGAGGCCGCTATTAGCATACCCGGTGCCAGCGCGCTTGGAGAGAGATTATCAGGCCAATATAAGGTGCGATAAATATTGCCAATTGCTAATAACACCGGACCGCAAAGCGCGAGCCCAATCCAAAACACACTGGCATCGGGCGCAGCAAATTTACGGGCGGCGAGCACACCTGCTCCGGCAAGTGCAGAGACCACGCCAAGCGCGCGCAGCTTAGTAAAGCGCTCTATTTTTAAGATGAGGGCGGCCAGATAAGTTAGGAGCGGCGGCAAAGAAATAATTAAGGCGACAAAACCTGCGCCGACATGCGGAATAGCAGAGAAAAAAATGAGATTGGAGCCTGCCACACTCACTAACGCAGCCACTAGATAATAGCTCAAGGTTGGTTTGCTTAACGGCGGCAGCTCGCGGCGTAGAAATGCATAACTAAATAAAATCAACGCCGCACCTGTGATAGACCAAAACAGAAATGCCAGCGGCGTCAGACCGACCTCGACTGCAAATTTGGCTAGATTGGTAGAAATACCGATCAATCCACCACCCGCGATCAAACACAGTACAGGAATGAGCCACGCTTTTTTACCTTTAGCCATACCTTGCTGCGCTGACCTGCTCATAGACTACCTTAATGTTAATACGGCTATTATATTAGGTCCAGTTTTACTTATGAAGTTTAACCTTATTAAGCTTTGTTGATGCGCTCTAGAAAATTTTAATTTGAGGTAAGTACTGTTAAACCGGAACCTTGTGGTCCACAAAAAGTATCGAATAAAGCAAAGAACACATCGGGATCAATGATTTCTTCTGGTGCAAAGACACCGCTTTGCTTTAAATGACCTTGATGTAGCAGCGGTAAAAATAGCGCTTGCGGGATTCCAGTGACCGTTGCCATTCCACCTGCAGGCGTATTGCGAATAAAAGCGCCAGCGCTGGCAGGTTGACCATTTTTGCGTCCTTGCGCATAGGCTATTAAGCCTGGAATCTCTTTTTCCTCGCTTTCGGCTAAATGGGTTTGGCGTGCTTTGCGACTATCTTTATCAGTCAATAACCGTGCTGCATTCTCAACAGACATCTGTCCCGCCGCTACTGCCGACGCAATTTGGCCCAGATTATCAACGATATCATCGATACCAAGCATACCGTTATGGCAGTTTTTTAGCTGTGGAAAGCGCCTATTTAAAGTGACCGCTTCAGGATGCCCAAGTGACCAAACATCAAGCTCACCAAGCTTTGGGAAGTCAATTTTTGAATGGACTAATGGTTTCGTATCGACCATCTTTCCAGCTACTAACACGCGGATATCTTCAGATAAACAATGTATAAGATGTACTGCCGCTGCATCAACTTGACCCTCATTGGCTGGCCGACTAAATCCATCATCGGTATTCACAGCGTCCGATAGCTTCCATGCCGACACGATAGTATCCACTTCATCCAACGCCGTTGCCGCTTTCACACACAGTAAATTAGAAATACCGGGGCTCGCGCCTAAACCAATCACGGCGGTGACATTATTTTGTTTTGCACGCGCACTTAATTTAAGCATCTCGACGGTCGGTTGCCAATCATCGCAAATGTCACAGTAGTGCTTACCTTCCTCTATCGCCGCCGTTAAAATCGGTACACCAAAGCGAAAAAAAGGCCCTGCTGAATTTAGGACCACATCGACGTCGCCAATCGCTTGGCGTAGGCTACTGTTATCTGTTACGTCCAAGTAAAGCGCGCGGACAGGTTTTTTAATCGCTTCCGTATTTCCTCTATTTAGCGATTTGCTATTTAACTCGGCAACAAAACGCTCCGCCAGCTCACTGTCAATACCAGCGACGATAATCTCGCTAACAAAATCAAAGCTCATCGCCGCACGCACCGCGGCACGCCCCATACCGCCACTACCACCTATGGCCAATACTTTCATAAAAACGTCCTTGTTCAGTTTTATATTTACTAAAAGTCGGCTTAAAAAAATTCAGCTAACTATTGCTTAGCACCAAGATAGATTAGCGCTCACGCCAATGCAACCACAAACGGGTATCAAGCTCATATTGATGATAGTTCGGTTCCATATGACAGCAAAGCTGATAAAAGGCTTTGTTATGCTCTTGCTCTTTAAAGTGTGCCAACTCATGCACTACGATCATACGCAAAAACTCAGGCGGCGCTTCCTTAAATAGGCTGGCTACCGTAATACTGTTATGCGATTTTAGCTTACGGCCTTGCACGCGCGACTGATAGGTATGAATGCCAAGCGCCTGATTGAGCACGGCAAGCTTACTGTTATAAGACACCTGCGACAGCGGACTGCTTTTGCGCATATACTGATTTTTGATCTCATTAATATATTGATATAGCGCTTTATCGCTTTGTACTTGGTGACGGTTTGGATAGTTTTTATCCAAATATTCACCCAGTCTGCCCGTGCTAATCAGCGTCGCCGCTTGGCTTTGAATCTGCTCAGAGTAATGTGCGATATACTTTAACGTGGTCAATGTATTTATCCTTGACGTTTTATTTTTTTAATGACTCATCGTTGGTATTTATTTAATGCGCCACCGAATTAGACAGTAAGTTCATCACTACCACGCCGCCAACAATCATCGCAATGCCGATGATCGCTGCGGTATCAAGCGTTTGCTTAAAAAAGAACAGTCCCACTAATGAGGTCAATACGATACCGAGTCCGCCCCATAAGGCATAAGCAATGCCAATCGGTATGGTTTTTATAGTTTGGGTCAATAAGTAGAACGAAATTGCATAAAGCACCGCCATAATCAGCGTGGGTACAAAACGCGTGAACTGCTCTGACTTGACTAAAAAGGTAGTGCCAATGACTTCGCAGACAATAGCGGTGGCAAGGTAACCGTAAGCAATCATGGTTGGACTCATATTTAGGGCACCTATATTGGTTAGAACGTGTTTTTCATAAAATAACTGGTTAAAAAACGCTTGTATGGCAGCAGCAATCTTAAAATAAATAAAGCAAAACCGATAAAAAGCTGAGATGGCTATTTTATAGGTTTATATGGGTGCTTGAAATAGCGATTTTAAGAGTTAACCTAATACAATTTTTTATTTATTTTCAAATAGATAGTCTAATAACACAAGATAAAAAAGTAAAAAATTACCAGCTTTATTGTCAGAGCGTTTTATCTATCTCTTAGATGGACGCGATTATGCCTATTTATTGGAAAAGTCGATAATCGAACCCCTCTAAAAGTAAAAAAGCGCAATTTCATATAGATTGTCATTATATTTATAATTTATTGCCTAATAAGGTTGACAGCCCATAACTACTTGGCTAAAATGTGCCCCACATAACGCAAACAAGATAAGCAATCGCACCTACCAAACGCTTTGTAAAACTTGTTTTTATTAACCGTTATCACAACTTATTCTCCAATAGCTCAGTTGGTAGAGCAACGGACTGTTAATCCGTGTGTCCCTGGTTCGAGCCCAGGTTGGAGAGCCATATTCTAAAAGACCTTCATCAAGTATTTGATGGAGGTCTTTTTTATGGTCGCTATTTAATCCTTAATGGCTTACCTTATTAACCAACACAATATTAATACGGCGATGGTGTTCTTTTAGCGGCTTTTATTGTATGGTAGGATTAGCTGTGACCAAGTTCGTTTTTGTCTGAGTGTTTTATTCCTACTCACTAAAAGTAATGGTTTATTATGATACCTGTGCGCATAAAAAATAAATTCTCTGATCATCCGCAAAAAATCACGCGTCCGATCAGTATTCGCTTGTCTGAAGAGATGATTAGATTGTTAGAGTCTACCTCATCAGAGCTAGGCTTTAAACGTATCCAAGGTCTGATTCGTCTATACATTCGTCAAGGGTTGGATCGCGACCATCAGGACTATACCTTAGCGCATGATGAGGTATTTATTGAAAGTCTGCGTAAGCGCGGGGTCAGCCAACGTATTATTGATGAGGCGATTGTGGTGACTCATAATAATAACACCACTCACCCGCTATCTGAGCTGCAAGATAAAGAATAACGCTGGCGTTTGGCTCCATATATACATAATAAAAAGACTAAGTTAGCTGAACAGCGCTTGGTCTTTTTTTTCCAATTAACTTGCTACTTAATTTTGTCAATTACAACACACCCTCCTCGATGAATGTACTGATGCCCAATAACTATTAGCGATAAACAAACAGACAAAATTATCATAGGCGCTATATTGATAGGCACTATATTGGTATAAAAGTTATTCGCATTGATATGGATTGAGAAGGAGGCATATGATGATCGGTTTATATAAACATGCAGGCCATATAGGCAAAGTAACGTTATTAGCCCTTACCTTGGTGATGCCGCTTATTATCAATGGCTGCTCACAGCCGACCGCCGACCCAAGTAAACAAACCATACCAACCAACTCTGACCAATGGCAAAAGAAGCTTGGCGATACGTTTGAGCGTCTGCCTGAGGCTGATAGACAGCTCTTGAGCCGCTATATGCTACGGATGAAGCTCAGCGGCGCGTATGAGTCCGGAGCGATGCCGCGTATCACCATCAAGCAAGCGCTTATCCAGCAGCGTGAATATGAACGCTTGCATCCAAATAATCCCACTGGTAAAAGAAGCCCGATTGTCACCAGTCCGCAAGTGCATACCGCCAAAGCGCAAAACTATCCTGTCGCTTTACTGCCCGTCAAAACCAGCGATAGTGACAGTTTGAACCAAGTAAAACTACAGTTTATGCTTTCAAACCACGGTAAGGTGGCAATTAAAAGCTTTAAAGGTAAGCTCACCATGCAAGAGGCGAATTTGACCAAAAGCAAAAGCTTTAATGTACCATTGACCCAGTTCAAACCACCAATCGAACCTGAGCAGTCTGGTAAAATTATCATCGAAAGTAGTATTGAAGACATCAATGTCATGCGCGCGATTAAAAACCATACGGGCATACATATTGAGATTAGCGAAGGCAAACTGGTTTTGGTAGATGGACAAGAAGTCGTATTTAAGCAAATGTTAACGAAATAACCAAACGCTAGCGAAATAACAGAGAACTTATATCATCAATGCAAAATAAAATTTACGTTTATAGCAATATACGACTGAGATAAATCTTCCTTGCTTTCTACTAGTGCAGAGGCTGCGGAAAATTCATCCCAGTCGCACGGTATCAGTTTTAACGTAAGGCTGCTATGAAGCGGTCGCAAAGCTTTTAAAAACCACATTTATACAAACATAAAAAAAGCCCCAATCAATAACTGATTGGGGCTTTTTCGAATTTGGCGGAGACGGAGAGATTCGAACTCTCGAAGGGCTATGAACCCTTGCCGGTTTTCAAGACCGGTGCATTCAACCGCTCTGCCACGTCTCCATTGGTGCATCATTATATAGATATCATCGTATAATGCAAGCGCTTCATATTAAAAAAATGAAATTAATTTACAGCCAGTTTTAAATCAATGACTTAGCTTGTGTCAATTCTTTCTACTCAGCCTTTTATCTCAATATATTCACTTCAAATATGTTATTTACTTGAAGCGAGATGTAAGCACATATCAAGCAGCCTATTGGCATAGCCCCATTCATTGTCGTACCAAGCAAAAACCTTATATTGCTCGCCTACTTGCATCAGCTGCTGCCCATCGATAATCAGCGATTCTGGCTGATGGATAAAATCACTGGAAACTAGCGGCTCATCGGTATAAGCCATAATATTAATCAAATCACCAACGCTGGCAGCTTTTAATCTTTTTCGTATCGCATCGATGCTCACATCTGGCGTATCAAAGACAAACGTCACATCAATCGCCGCCACATCGATGGTCGGTACGCGTATCGAGTGACCGTTTATTTTCCCTATCATTGCAGGTAATACCCGTTCTGTCGCAGCGATACTACTCGAGGTGGTCGGAATAATATTATAGCCGGAGGCGCGTGCGCGTCTTGGGTCGCGGTGCGCTTGATCGAGCACTGTCTGATCTGCCGTCACAGCATGAATCTCAGTCATCATTGCAGACCTAACGCCAAATGCCTTATCAAGCGTATCAATCAGCGGTACCAATGCCTGCGTGGTACAAGAAACGCTCGAGATAATCGGCAGCTTGCGCGTGAGCTCAGCGGTATTGACGCCCATAACAATACAAGCATCGACATTATCAAAGGGCGCAGCACCAATAATGACTTGTTGTGCACCCGCTGCTATATGTAGATGTGCTTGCTCATAAGAGCGAAAATGCCCCGTACACTCTAGCACCACATCAATACCAAGCGTGTGCCATGGCAGGTTTTTTGGGTCAGCTTCTGAGAGCATTTTGATGCAGTAGGTCAGATTATTCTTAGTCAAACACAGCTGAGTATTGTTTTTATCGTCTAAAACCTCTGCACTGACGCCAAGTCGGCTTAAGCGGCCATGAGTACTATCGAATTTTAATAGATGCAATAAAATATCAGCTGGCGCCAAATCATTAATCGCCACCACATGGATAGCGCGCCCTAACACCTCAAAGCGCTCTAACAAGGCACGCAGTACATTACGTCCGATACGGCCAAAGCCATTGATAGCAATTCTCAGCGGCTGCGTATGCTCGCCTGTCGCATGCGTAAGCGCCACTCTAGGTTCGGCGTTCAATTGGTAAGTTGCGCTAGAAAAATCAGGCATAACGTCAGACATAAAAGGGTATCGCTATAAAGAGATATAAAAAGAGTGGCGCGCTACATTGAATATTATCAGCATGATGAGAGTCTATCTTTAGAGATTTTTTCTCACTGATTGGAGGCTACGGCGTAATAAAAATCAATGCCAAACGAATGGTGTTGTAATCAATCGCTTGTTTTAGATGCTCAAAGATTGGACGCAGCTTAATACTACCATCATCGTTAAAGTCATTAGGGTTATTGGCGACCTTAATGGCCACATAAGCGTTGCCAACCGCCGTCATCACTTCGTCGTCTGGGCGCAGATGATCACACGCCAAACTTGGATCTTGCGATTTTAATTCTGCAATATGGCGCATGATGGTCGATTGTGACAGCTGCCGCGCTTGTGAAATTTCGGCAATCGATAAGCTCTCTTCTAATAAAATACGAGTCGCCAGCAAGGTGCTGTCCGATTTATCAGAAACTTGATTGCCGAGTTTCTGTTTTTTATCTATCTGAGCTTGTTGTTGCTCGCGGCGTTTTTTCTGCAAATTGGCATACGCTTCAATCACCGACTTGCTAAGCGTGCCGCCTGATTTTAGAATAAATTTCTCATGCGCCTGCGTCATGCTTTCTTCATCGAGCATGGCATAATTGGCATCCGCTTCCTCTGACAGTGCCAAAAAGCGTTTATCGGCGCCGCGTGCCAGCGGATCAAGCTGCAAGCTCATGTCATTCATACCGAGTAGTTGCAAACCTGCCAGCGACTTTAAGCGTGACAATGCCACATAACCTTGTCCAAGCTCAAAGGTGCGCGATAAATCAATCTCGGCCGCTTCAAGGGTCAGGCCTTGCGACTTATGGATGGTAATGGCCCAAGCCAAACACAGCGGCACTTGTAAGTAGCTTGCCAGCACGTCGCCGGTTTCATCTTCGATAATCCATTCTTCAGGCTCAGCAATGACTTCACGACCAGAGTTTAGCCGCACTACCGGCATTTTTTGCGTGGTTGGCTTTTTATCTTTTGGTGGCTTTTTATCACTGTCTTTATCTTTGGTAGTCTGTTGGTCTTTGTTTTTTACACTCTTATCAGTAGCGCTTTCAGCATTTTTCGTATTGTCTTCAATTAAATCATCGCTCGTATCTTTACTATCGTCAATTTTTACCGCAGCAAAACCAATCAGCTCGCCCATCGTGCCGTTAGAGACGCCAAGCTCGCTATTGTTTTTGATAAACATCACCTTGGCCCCGACCTTTAATACCAAATCGTCTTGGGTACGCACAGTTTTTTTGAGGGTCTCAACCAATTTACTATCGCCAGTCGAGGTGGCCTCAAAACGCATCATCTCGCCATCTAAGGCGGCCAGCTCTTTATCATTGATTTTATTGACGTTGAGATTATGGGTATAAAGACGCGTGCGCTTGATATCGACGTTTTGATCAAAGGTCGCCTCGAGCGCAGCAACGGCTTCAAAGGTCACTTCTTGACGGCGAATTTGATTGAGGATATCGTCTAAATCAAGCCCGCCATTTGCTGCTTCGCTCACCTGTCGATGCTGCTCAGATAAGTAGCAAATATGAAATTTGGCCTCAAGCCACGCCTCACTCATAAAGGCAAACTTTTCTCGGTTGGTTTCGCCTTCACTCCCAATCGGTGGCAGCTGGAAAAAGTCGCCTGCAACGACGACCTGAATACCGCCAAAGGCCTTGTCGTTTTTGCGCACATACTTTAAAACTTGACTGACCAAATTCAGCTGCTTAGCGTGCAACATCGATATCTCATCGATGATAAGTACCGCCGTGTCTTTTAATCTATCGGCCAAAAACTGTTTACGAGATAAATTGGCCAAATCGCGATCAGATAACTCGTCTTTAATCCCAATGCCCGACCAACTATGAATGGTGGTGCCGTTCATATGGGTGGCAGCGATCCCCGTACTGGCCGTGACGGCAACGGGGACACGGCGTGCGCGTAGATAATCGATATATTGGTTGAGTGTATAGGTCTTGCCTGAACCTGCTGAGCCAGTCAAAAATACATTTTGACCCGTTTTTAAAATATCAAGAGCAGAAGATTGACGCATATATCTAAACCAATTAAATAAATAGTAATAAGAAAAAGAGCATAAAAAAATAGCTGTCATGATTATAACAGCTGCATCCGCTTTGCGAACCTTTTTAACCGTTAAGTCGCTAATAACTTAAAGTTATACGATACAAAATATATCATTATAAAAAGTCATTATCGCTCTATCGAAAAGCTCAGTAGGATAGAAAGATAACTTGGTCAGGAAGGCCAAGTCATTATGTTTACACCATCATAATACCCAACAAGGAATCGTTCATGTTATACGCTTATCCCAATACTGAAAACAGTCCCGTCCAATTCCGCGAAAAATACGACAACTTTATCAATGGTGAATGGGTCGCGCCAGTCGATGGCGAATACTTCGATAACCCAAGCCCAATCGACGGCAAAATCATTTGCCAAGTAGCGCGCTCAAAAGAAGCCGATATCGAAAAAGCCTTAGATGCCGCCCATGCTGCCAAAGATGCTTGGGGTAAAACCAGTGTCACTGAGCGCGCCAATCTACTCCTAAAAATCGCTGATAAAATGGAAGCCAACCTAGAGGCGATCGCCATTGCTGAATGCTATGAAAATGGCAAGCCTGTGCGCGAGACTTTAATGGCAGACATCCCATTGGCTATTGACCAATTCCGCTATTTTGCCAGTGCCATTCGCGCCCAAGAAGGCGGCATCAGTCAAATCGATGAAGACACCGTTGCTTATCATTTTCATGAGCCGCTTGGCGTCGTTGGACAAATTATTCCGTGGAACTTCCCGATTTTAATGGCGGTATGGAAAATTGCACCCGCGCTTGCTGCTGGTAACTGTATCGTGATGAAGCCTGCTGAGCAAACGCCTGCTTCTATTTTATTTATGCTAGAAACCATTGGTATCGCAGATTTATTACCAAAAGGTGTACTCAATATCGTCAATGGTTTTGGCGTCGAAGCCGGTAAGCCACTGGCCTCGAATCCGCGCATCAACAAAGTGGCCTTTACTGGCGAGACCACCACTGGTCGCCTTATCATGCAGTATGCCAGTGAGAACATCATTCCTGTAACGCTTGAGCTTGGCGGTAAAAGTCCAAACATCTTCTTTGCCGATATCATGGATGAAGACGATGATTTCTTGGATAAAGCGGTCGAAGGTTTGGTCATGTTTGCCTTAAACCAAGGTGAGGTTTGTACCTGTCCATCGCGCGCACTCGTTCATGAAAGTATCTATGATGAGTTTATGAAACGCTGTATCGAGCGTGTTAAAGCCATCAAAATGGGCAACCCATTAGACACTGACACCATGATTGGGGCACAAGCCAGCTCAGACCAATTAGAAAAAATCTTATCTTATCTTGATATCGGTAAAAAAGAAGGGGCAAAAGTCTTGGTTGGCGGCGAGCAAGCCCAGCATGATGGCGATCTTGGCGACGGTTATTATGTGCAGCCGACCATCTTTGAAGGCACCAATGATATGCGCGTGTTCCAAGAAGAAATCTTTGGACCCGTACTTGCCGTGACTAAGTTTAAAGACGATGACGAAGCCATGAGCATTGCCAACGATACCTTGTATGGCCTCGGCGCAGGTATTTGGACTCGTAGCGTCCATAAAGCCTATCGTTTCGGCCGCGGCATTCAAGCGGGGCGCGTATGGACCAACTGCTATCACATTTATCCATCACACGCCGCCTTCGGTGGTTATAAGCAATCGGGTATCGGCCGCGAAAACCATCTGATGATGCTCGATCATTATCAACAAACCAAAAACATGCTGGTCTCTTATAGTCCTAAGAAGATGGGCTTCTTTTAGACCCCGTTTTGCATAATCTGCAAATAGACCAATGCAATCTGTCGCAAGGTAGATTGCATTTTTGCCTTAATACAGCATTAATAAGCATAAACTGCTCATAAGTGATAGTGATAAGGAGTTCATGATGAAAGTGACGGCGACAGATTCATGTAAAGCACTCATTGAATTATTAAAGTCTAAACATGGCGAGCTGATGTTTCATCAGTCTGGTGGCTGCTGCGATGGCAGCTCACCGATGTGCTACCCACTTGGCGAGTTTAAAGTAGGCGGGCAAGATGTCTTGGTTGGCGAGCTGGCTGGCTGCCCTTTTTATATGGGTAAAGCGCAGTACAAGCTTTGGCAACATACCGATTTGACCATTGATGTGGTCAATGGACGCGGGGCAAGTTTTTCACTAGAAATACCTGAGGGCAAACGCTTTATCGTGCGCTCAGAGATATGTGACGTATAAAGCAGCGATTATTATCAATAACTCTACTCTTAGCGTAAAAGTTTCAGCACTTCTCTTCCAAAGCGTATAAGTGAATAACACGCCTTAGTCATTTTTATTGCATTATTTTAGCAAAATAATAGATACTGTAAGGAGAAGCCAATTTTAATCAGTTGGTTTTAAAGAGTACGTCTTAATAAGCATGGATGCTAAAAGGAAGATAACATGGAAGTTGATCCAAGATTTGACTACGTCATCGTTGGCGGCGGTTCTGCAGGCTGCGTGCTTGCCAGCCGCCTGACAGAAAACCCTGATATCAGTGTGTGTCTGTTAGAATACGGCGGTGAAGGCAAAGACCTTGCGATTCGCGTACCGGCAGGTTTGATTCTTTTAGTACCAGGCAAACCGCTAAAATCAAACAATTGGTGCTTTCATACCACCCCGCAAACGCATCTTAATAATCGGCGCGGCTTTCAACCGCGCGGTCAATGCTTGGGCGGTTCCTCTGCGATTAATGCGATGATTTATACTCGCGGCAGCGCGCTTGATTATGAGCGCTGGGTTGATCAAGGCTGCGAAGGCTGGGGCTTTGACGATGTACTGCCTTACTTTATTAAAGCTGAAAACAATGTCCACGGCGCAGACGAGCGACACGGCGATAGTGGCCCTTTGCATGTAAGCGATTTATTAAGTCCGCGTGAAATCTCTAAAGCATTTGTAGAAGCAGCCGTCGCTAATGGCTTGGAGCACAATCAAGACTTTAATGGCAAAAAACAAGACGGCGCAGGACTGTATCAAGTCACCCATTTTCATGGCGAAAAACAAGGTCAACGCTGCTCTGCCGCTGCGGCTTACTTGCACCCCGTACAAAAAAGTCGGCCAAATTTAACCGTTATCACCCATGCCCAAGCCAATCGTGTCATCTTTGAAGACAAACAAGCCGTTGGCGTTGCTTATGAAAAAGATGGCGTCGAGCATACGGTAATGGCGCGTCAGGAAGTTATTTTGTCAGGAGGGGCTTTTGGTTCGCCGAAAGTTTTGATGCTATCTGGTATTGGTCCTGCAGAGCACATGCAAGCACATGGTATCGATGTGTTGGTCGATGCGCCCGAGGTTGGCGGTAACCTACAAGACCATTTAGACGTGGTATTTGATTACGAAGTCAATACTACCGATGTTATTGGGATTGGCATGGCAACGCTCTCAACCTTGACCAAAAGTATTCGGCAGTGGAGAAAAGATGGCACAGGATTGCTGTCTACCAACTACGCCGAAGCAGGCGCGTTCTTTAGCGTTGGTGACGCCCCAAAAGAGTGGCCGAATATCCAGCTGCATTTTGTGATATCGCGGGTGATTGAGCACGGACGTGACCTTAGGCGCGGCTTTGCCATCTCTTGTCACGCCTGCTACTTGCGCCCTGAAAGTCGCGGTACCGTCAGGCTTGCGTCAGCTGACCCCTCAGAGTGCGTATTGATTGATCCAAACTTCCTCTCCCATCCTAAAGACGTAGAGTATATGTTAGCAGGCGCTGAGCGTACGCGCGCCATCATGCAAGAAGCACCAATTGCCAAATATATCACCGAAGACTACCCTGCCCCTTATATCGAAAAAGACGGCATGCTTGGCTACATCCGTAATAAATCAGATACCATCTATCATCCTATCGGCACATGCCGTATGGGTTCAGATGATAAGTCTGTGGTCGACTTAGAGTTAAAAGTGCGCGGCGTTAATGGATTACGCGTTATTGATGCGTCCGTGATGCCGACCTTGATTAGCGCTAATACCAATGCACCAACGATTATGATTGCCGAAAAAATGGCTGACTTGATTAAGGCGAAACATCATCATGTTGAGCAAATCTCATCATAGAGCAACGCAAGCGAAATGTTTTACGGTAAGGGCTTTTATTTAACCATCTCGTCTTCCAAAGAACAGCGCTTACATTCAAAAAATCGGATATTAAAATGGGACATTTTCTATCAAATTAAATATATAGATACCTTGCGTTACAACTGTGTAAGGTAGTATATTTAAAACACTTATTTATATCGCTATTTATGGCAGCCTACAATTTGAGTTAAAGACATCTGACTCATTTTTATGTTGTATAGTATAAATACTTTATTTATAGACACTTTAAAGGGAATTAGCAGCTCGCTGATTATATCTATAGTTCGCTTATGAACCGATAGTTATGTTGGTGACTACTTATCATTACATAGGATGTAAGAATGCAAAAATCACTTTTCAAACTGACCCTGTTAGCGACGGTTATCTTGGGTATCAGTGCCTGTAGCGGCGACAATAAAACCACCGATGGTGCTGCTGCCAACTCAGACGCTAAAGGCGCAAAAACCTTACTTTATTGTTCAGAAGGCAGCCCTGCTGGTTTCGACCCAGCTCAATATACTTCAGGCACCGATTTCGATGCCAGCGCTTATCCGATATATAATGGCTTAGTAGAATTTAAAAGAGATGGCACCGAGATTCAGCCAGCATTAGCTGAAAGCTGGGATATTAGCGAAGATGGCAAAACTTACACCTTCAATCTACGTAAAGGCGTCAAGTTTGGTAAAACCGATTACTTTACCCCGACCCGTGATTTTAACGCTGACGATGTTGTCTTTACCCTAGAACGTCTCACCAACCCAGAATTTGCATTTAATAAAGCCTACCCTGCTGAGTTTCCATATTCGGTCGGTATGGGTTTGCCTGACCTGATCTCCAATATTGAAAAAGTCGATGAAAACACGGTCAAAGTTACCTTAAGCGAAACCAACGCCCCGTTTTTACAAAACCTAGCGATGGCCTTTGCTTACATCGACTCTGCCGAATATGCCGGCCAACTAATGACTGCTGGTAACGCGGCTGATATCAACACCAAACCAATTGGTACCGGGCCTTTCGTTTTTACTTCCTACCAAAAAGACGCACAAATTCGCTATAGCAAAAACCCAGACTATTGGAATAAAGATGACATTCATATCGATAATTTAGTGTTTGTCATCACTAAAGACTCAGCGGTACGCGCGCAAAAAGTTGAAGCTGGCGAATGTCATGTGTCCGCTTATCCAAAACCTGCCGAAATTGAATCTGTCAAAAAATCCGGCAAAGCCACCGTACTTGATCAACCTGGCTTCAACGTCGGTTATGTCGGCTACAACGTTGAAAAACCAAAGCTTAGCGATCTTAAAGTTCGTCAAGCGTTAGATATGGCCATCAACAAAGACGCTATTATTAATGCGGTTTATCAAAGTGAAGGACTAAAAGCAACCAATCCTATGCCACCTACCCAATGGGGTTACGATAAATCGATTAAAGATGCGCCTTATGACGTCGAAAAGGCCAAAACCCTTATCAAAGAAGCAGGCGCGGACAATCTTTCTATCAACCTATGGTATATGCCAGTTCAGCGCCCTTATAACCCCAATGCCAAACTGATGGCTGAAATGCTACAAGCAGATTGGGCGAAGATTGGTGTGAATACTAAACTTGTTACTTATGAGTGGGGCGAGTACCTAAAACGCGCCGCTAAAGGCGAACCTGATGTTATTTTAGCAGGCTGGACCGGTGACAATGGTGATCCTGATAATTGGCTTGGTTCATTATTATCTTGTGATGCGGTCGGTGGTAATAACTACTCGCGTTGGTGTAATAAAGACTTCGACAGCTTAGTCACTAACGCGCGTCAGATTACCAATCAAGATGAGCGTGTGAGTGATTATGTAAAAGCTCAGCAAATATTTAAAGAGCAGCTGCCTTGGACAACAATGGCGCATTCGGTAGTGACCGTATTTACCGCTCCAAACGTCGTCGATTATAAAATCAGTCCACTTGGCTCAATACGCTTCGATGGTGTGAAAGTTGAATAGCATCAGCCAATAAAGTCCGGTACGACAGGCACGGTTATTTAATTCATATTTCATATTCGGCTGGTCAGACGCTTTGTTTGTTCCAGCCGAATTTATATTAATTAAGCGCTTAGTTAAGCACGTACTTTGTTATGCCTTTCGTCAAGGACGCTCTTATCACCCCTAATGCTTGAATCTTCGATCTATCACTTTTAAACCTCAACTATTGAGCAGCCCATGCTACTTTATATTCTGCGTCGAATCGCTATTTTAATTCCTGTTTATATTGGCTTAACGCTATCCACTTTTACTTTGATTCGTCTCGTACCTGGAGATGCCGTCGAGATTATGATGGGTGAGCGTATGGTCGATCCAGAGCTACATGCCCGCGCTTTAGAAAGGCTTGGATTAGATAAACCCCTCATTGTCCAATATTGGGATTATTTAACCGGTATATTGACCGGTGACTTTGGGGCGTCTTTTCGTACGCGTGCTCCCGTATTGCAAGATTTTTTTGCCCATTTTGTACCTACATTAGAGCTGGCAGTATGCGCCATTATCATTGCGAGTGTCATCGGTGTCAGCTTAGGTATCTTTGCGGCACTGCGCCGTGGCACGTGGATTGATTACACTCTGATGTCAGGTGCGCTGGCAGGATACTCAATGCCCATCTATTTATTAGGGCCTATCCTAACCGGTATCTTTGCCCATTATTTAGACCTGTTGCCGGTCGCTGGGGTCATTTCTGTCGCACAGTTTTTAGATGTCCATCCACTGTATGGCTCTTGGCTATTAGGTTCTTTGACGTCCGGTGAGCCTGGCGCATTTTGGAACGTAGTAAAACACTTTATTTTGCCTTCTATTGCCTTATCGACCATTCCACTGGCGATGATTGCGCGCATGACACGCTCGGCGATGCTAGAGGTATTGGATGAAGACTATGTGCGCACGGCTCGCGCAAAAGGTTTATCGCCGCGCCGCGTAATATTGGTACACGTGATGCGCAACGCTTTAATCACTGTAGTCACTGTGATTGGTTTACAAATGGCGACCTTGCTTGCTGGCGCTATTATCACCGAGACCATTTTTAGTTGGCCGGGCGTTGGTAATTGGCTACTCGATGGCTTTTTTACCCGTGATTACCCTATTGTACAAAACGGTATTTTATTGGTCGCCACCGCCTTGATTTTAGTCAGTTTATTTATTGATATTTTGTATGGTTTGATCAATCCGCGTATTCGACATACCTCTTAATTTGATAATGATAAATACCCATATTATAAATAGTGGTGATACGCGCTTGCATGATTTAGAGCAATTTTTAGCCAATCCTCAACTTTTCAGGAAATGAGGTTCTACATGCTCTCAGCGCTGGCCACTATAGGAACTACTCATGAAGCATTCTGTTCTTCCCTCTGATCTCAATCTGATAGGCGCCGCACCGCCGTCATCTTTGCAATTATTTTTGTCGACGTTTTGCCGAAACAAAGGTGCGGTACTTGGTTTTCTTGTCTTAGCCTTGATGGTCATTATTGCCATACTTGCGCCAGCCCTTGCGCCGCATGACCCTTATGAGTTATTTACTGGTCAAGAGCAATTACCGCCCGCCTTTTTAAGTGGCGGCGATAGCATGTTTTGGCTGGGTACTGATGATGCCGGCCGCGATACGCTATCGCGGGTAATGTATGGCGCACGCTATTCCTTATTTATTGGACTAAGTGCCACAACCCTTGCGATGTTGGTCGGGATTTCTTTAGGACTGAGCGCGGCGTTTTGGCCAAAGGTTTGGGGCAAAGCGGTGATGCTGGTCAATGATATTTTGATGTCTTATCCGAGCTTGCTGTTGGCGATTATTATTGCGGCTATTTTAGGCCCTTCTATGACCAACACCATTATTACCATTGCACTGGTTTGTACGCCGCCCTTTATTCGCCTGACGCGGGCAACGGCGATGGTCGAGCTACAACGCGAGTACTTTATTGCCTCGCAAGTGATGGGAGCTGGCGTGCTACGCCTATTATTTATCACCATTTTACCCAATTGTATGGCGCCGCTTATCGTCCAAGCGACGATGATTTTTTCCTCTGCTATTTTAGAAGCAGGGGCAATTGGTTTCTTAGGCTTTGGCGTACAACCACCGGATGCTGAATGGGGCGCGATGCTTGGTACGGCGCGACAATATATTCAAAGTAATGTTTGGCTCGCCATTTGGCCCGGCGTCGCTATTTTCCTAGCTGCCCTGTCAATTAACTTGACGGGTGATGGCTTACGCGATGCGCTAGATCCCAAATTAAAGCAGGTGACCTAAATGACTGATACGTTAAATACAACCGTCACTACTGAAACTTCGATGACTGGTTCATTAAAAAAAGAAGCGCCACTCTTATTGGATATTGAAAATCTTTCGGTCACCTTTGGTCAAGGCGCGCGCGCTTTTCGCGCCGTTGATGATGTATCGTTGAAAATCACCCAAGGTGAAGTTCTCGCTGTCGTTGGGGAATCCGGTTCAGGTAAGTCGGTCACTATGATGGCGCTGATGGGCTTATTGCCGCCTTCTGCAACCGTTCGCGCACAGCGGGTGATATTTGACAATAAAGACATGCTGAGTATGTCCGCTAAAGAAAAACGCGGCATCATTGGCAAAGACATTTCGATGATTTTTCAAAATGCCATGTCCTGCCTAAATCCGAGCTTTACCGTTGAGATGCAATTGGGTGAAGTACTGCGTAAACACCTTGGTTTACGCGGTTCGGCGGTTCGCACGCGCATCTTAGAGCTGCTTGAGTTGGTTGAGATGCCCGATTCCAAAAACCGACTGAAAGTTTATCCGCATCAATTATCGGGCGGTATGAGTCAGCGTATTATGATTGCCATGGCTATTGCCTGCGAGCCAAAACTACTCATCGCCGATGAACCCACCACCGCGCTTGACGTCACGGTACAAGCGCAAATTATGGATTTGCTCGGGCGCTTACAACGCGAAAAACAGATGGCCATGGTACTGATTACCCATGACTTGGGTTTAGTCGCGCAAAATTCACGTGATGTCGCCGTTATGTATGCCGGACAAGTGGTTGAAACCAGTACAGTGCCGGAGATTTTCCAGCATCCTGCTCACCCTTATACCAATGCTTTATTGCAAGCTATTCCTGAGCTGGCTATCGGCCAAGATAGGCTCAATAGCTTACCGGGTGTGGTACCAAGCCAATATGACCGTCCAAGTGGCTGTTTGCTCTCGCCTCGTTGTCCGTATAAAGAACCCGCTTGCGAAGTGCCTCCGCCTATTTTAGAGACGCCTACTGGCAAAGTGCGCTGTATTCACGCCGAACTTCCAAGCCTACCTACTCGCATTTCTACACCGCACCCTGCTACTTTGGAGTCCCAAGTATGAGTGATAAAGTGGTCTTAAAAGCAGACAACCTACACAAGCATTACCCAGTATCGCAAGGTTTGGGTAAACCAAAAGCATATGTTAAAGCATTAAATGGTATCTCGTTTGAACTTCAAGCGGGCAAAACGCTCGCGGTCGTAGGTGAGTCAGGCTGCGGTAAATCCACTCTTGCCCGCCAATTAACCCTAATTGAAGAGCCAACTGATGGCGAGCTATTTATCAACGATGAGGCGACGACTGGCTATAGCAGAAAAGCGTTAAAAGATTTGCGCACTGAGATTCAGATGGTGTTCCAAAACCCTTATGGCAGTCTCAACCCGCGTCATACGATCGGTTATCAATTAACCGAGCCATTAGATATTCATACCAAGCTATCAAAGGAAGATAAGCGCGAAAAAATAAACGAGATGATGAGAAATGTCGGTCTACGTCCCGAACATGCTGGGCGTTTTCCGCATATGTTTTCGGGTGGTCAGCGCCAACGGATTGCCCTTGCCCGCGCCATGATGCTCAATCCAAAAATCGTCGTCGCTGATGAACCGACCTCAGCGCTCGATGTATCGATTCAGGCGCAAGTATTGAATCTGTTTATGGATTTGCAAGACGAATATCATACTGCGTACGTTTTTATTTCACACAACTTATCCGTAGTCCGCCATGTCGCCGATGATGTGATGGTCATGTACTTAGGTCAAGCCGTCGAACATGGGCCAAAAGAAGCCATTTATAACGCGCCAAAGCATCCTTATACCATCGCTTTACTGGCGGCGGCGCCAACTGTCAGTGGACATAAAAATGAGTTAACGCTACATGGTGAGCTGCCAAGTCCGCTTAATCCGCCAAGTGGCTGCGCGCTACATAAACGCTGCCCTTATGCCAAACCTCAATGCAGCGAAGTAGAACCAAAACTGCGCGAATGGGATGGCCGCTTGGTTGCGTGTTTACGTTTGGAAGAGATTTATGGATAAGCGGCATTTTGTGTTTAGCGGTACATTAGCTTGTGCGGTGCTGATCGTGATGACTGCTGCCCAAGCCAATGACTCTACCGGCTATGTTGGGACAGGCGGGGTTGGGTATATTAAAAATAAACATATCAGCATGCATAGTGAAGATTTATACATCTCAAAAGATGAAGTCCGCGTCAATTATGAATTTAAAAATCTAAGCAATAAAGACATTACCGAGACGGTTCTTTTTCCTATGCCAGCTGTACCTAGCTTTACAGACTCAGATTACGCTAATACTAGTGCTACTTATGATAACTTTAAAATTTGGGCCAATGGCAAGCCTATCATTCCTGAGCAGCATGTCCGCACTTTTATGTACCCGATTATCATCGAAAATGGTGAGCGGAACTATGCAGAAACCCCTATTGATACCACCAATATTTTCAAGGCTTGTGGTATTAGTGACGCTGAAATGATGTCACCTTGGACCTATCGGTCTGATACCGACGATATCAATCAACGGCTTTTGGACTGTAATAGCAAGGCACTCGATAAGTTTATCAGTGATAGAGAAAGTCTCTATATCCCTTGGAATTCACAGGTGATTTATAGTTGGGAGCAAAAGTTCAAAGCCAATACGATCACCCAGGTCAAACACACGTATAAACCGTTAGTAGGTGGATCAGTATCTTTAGGCGAGGAAGAATTTTCAAGTTTTTGTGTAGATAAATCAACTCAGCGAGGATTTAATAATAACGGACGGCCCTATCATGCCTTAAGCTATATCCTAACGACGGGAGCAAACTGGGCCAAACCGATTACTCATTTCAAACTGACCGTCAAACGCGACCTTAACGAACTGGTCTCCTTCTGTTGGAAAGGTAAAGGTAAAATCAAAAAGATTGGACCAACGACGTTTGAAATAAAAGAAAGTAATTTTGTGCCAACCCATGATTTTGACGTCGCTTTTATTATGAAGTAGCCGTTAGTTTTTAGGATAACTATCACCTAATTAATATTCACCACACCGCGACACTTAGGAAATTGACTGCAACCAAAAAAGGTCTGACCTTGCTGCTGACCTTTTTTAGCAACGCGCTTGACCATCTCACCATTACACTTCGGGCAAGCGGGAGTATTATCGGAAACGATTGACGCTTCAGCTTGCTCGATAATAGAAGGCTCCCTAGTAGCAGCTTTCTCTATCTTCGGCTCTGATTGCAAAACCTCAAATGGGGTAATAAAGACAGAATCATCATTATTGAGTTGAGAGATAGGCAGCACCTTGCTAGAAGAGACAATCGGTACATTGACCGCTTCAACGTCCGTTTGCCCAGACCATCGCAGTACTTCTCTGCTTTGAAGAGTGGTTCTTTTAAGAGGTTGTTTTACTATTAACTCAGACGCAGGTTGATTAGCTGATGTGGTAACTGACTGAACATTTGGTTTATCACTAGCTTGCTTATTTGACGGACTATGCTTTTGTTTTAAATAGGCTTTATGCGCTCTGTTAGTACGCCAAGACTTGCTAAATCGATTGCTTTCAATTTGCTCAACGATGGCTTTGACCTCTTCATCGGTAAGCATTTTATCTTGTTTTTTCTTAATATAAGATGCCATGCCGTTCGTCAATACATGCTCTGGTAACTCATCACGAGTTTTAAGCTCACACTCGCCGATAAAGGCAATCATCGAATGGAAATAACTCATCTCCAGTTCTAATAAATCAGACAGCGTTTTTATATGTAGATAATTTTGTCGCAATGGATTTTGAAATTTATACTTACGACCCATGATGACTTGCGTCCACTGTCTTTGCTTCTCATTACCAAAAATCCAGCCTTTATAGTTTTTGGTTTCGATGACAAAGATGCCATACCTAGAGACGATAACATGGTCAATTTGGGTACTACCACCATCTGCTAATGGCAAAGTGATATTGTTTAGACGATGATAAACGTCTTTTTCAAGTTTTAGCCACATAGCTACATTGATGACGGTCTCGCCGACGATACCTTTAAAGCTGGACATCAAAGACATGGTTTTCTACTATATAAAAAGTCAAATTGGTTATTTTAAGCGATAAGCCAGTATAAGACTTACTTCTAAATCGCTCATAACTTTAATAATACATTGAAACAGCACAATTGTAGTAGGCTATTGCATTAATATTTCAGTTATAACGCTCAGTTATGCTCTAAAAGCATGTTCAATACTGACGACTTTATTACTACCCTTTGGATCATACGTATGAATACTCGCGCCGCCTCTTTGCTAAAAATCACGCTTGGCACCTCTTTATTATTATCTTTGCCTATAATGGGAGTCGCCGCCAACACGGCGCCACAAAAGTGGAAGCTGGATGTGCCTAAGACCAGCGCTGATTTTGAGGTCAAGTACTTAGGCAAGGCGACCACTGACGGCAAGTTTCGTAAAGTAAACGGCGCGATCAATTATGACGTCAAAAAGCCTGAGAGTACGACCATTAATTTTACCGTGCATACCAATAGCATCGATACCGAGCGCAGGCTACGTGACAGTTTTTTGCGACGTAAAGAGCTGCTCAATACGCAGCAATATCCGACGATGACGTTCGTCTCAAAAAAAATCAAGATGATTACGCCGAAAGAAGCCAATGTCACGGGCGACTTTACTGCTTTAGGTCAAACCAAACCCTTAACGGTAAGAGTGACTTTATCTGATGTAGAGATTGACCCCGCCACCTCTCAACCGACGTTAAAGTTTCGCGCGACAGGTATGGTAGATCGCTTTAATTACGGGGTGACGGCCTTCCCAAAAATGATTAGCAATATCATTCCGCTTGAGATATCAGGAAAGCTGATTGCTGCTAATTAATTAAGTGACAAAAAACCCAACTTAGAAGCTTCTAAGTTGGGTAGATAACACCATAGATTTTTAAGACGATATTTACAGAAACGCTTAATTATTTAGAAACATTATGACCTGTAAAATCACTCGAAAATCGATTAAATATTAAAAACATATTTTATAACATTTTTAGTACTGCCATATTTGCTCTTCTGCTATGCCAGTTTTGTCTATTTTATTTCTTCTCTTCTGAATTTTAGTATCTATTTTTTCCTGCTTTTTCATCGCCTTTTGGTTGATATCGTCTATCATTGCTTGAATCTTCTTATCAACTTTGGCCTGTTCTTTTTGACGCTGCTTATCTACCTTATCTAGCTCTTTTTGACGCACCTTGTCTATTTTATCTTGCTCTTTTTGGCGCTGCAAATTCAGCTTACTTAGCTTCTTTTTGACTTTTTTACTTAACGTAATATCATCTTTCGCTTGTTTGTTGACCGATTTATTCGACATGATGGCTCTCCTTAGTCGTATTTTATAAAATACTTAGATATTTGATGGTAAGTCAATCCTCATGTCTAATCAACGTGCCAGTACAAAACAGGTACACGCCCTTAAGCTCGCTTTAAATTAGCAAAATAGATATAACAATAATAATGGTCGACTATAAAACAGCACATTAAGCTTGGTTAAAACCAAGAATCAGTTAATATCAATTATTCTAAAATTAAAAAAATGTTCATCATTAGCTTAGCCTAGAGTCGTTTGCGTTAATAAATATATTCATTTTATTGTTTCATAATTATGCGTTGACGCTTAAGGCGCATCCTACTTTACCGTTTAACAATCCATTAGGTATCGTACCTCAACGAAAAACTAGGTACCAATCCATTTATGACTATTCAGAACCAAAGATTAATCACAAAAAAAAGAGCTGCCAGATTTCTCTAGTAGCTCTTTGATAAACTCAAAAATCAAGTCTACGCTTTGATTAATCAGACCAAACTATTTACCGCCTCAACCACCGCCTCAGTGGTAATACCGAACTCTTTATACAACTCATCCGCAGGCGCCGATTCACCATACGTGGTCATGCCGATGACTTTACCATCAAGACCGACAAACTTATACCAGTAATCTACATGGGCAGCCTCCACTGCAACGCGAGCACGGATATTAGCTGGCAATACCGCTTCACGGTAGCTAACATCTTGCTCAACGAAAATCTCGGCACAAGGCATAGAGACCACACGGACGCCAACGCCATTTGCGCTCAACGTTGCATACGCTTGCATAGCAATGCCAACTTCTGAACCTGTTGCGATGATGATAGCTTGTAGCTCGCCCTGTTCTTTCGCTAGGACATAACCACCTCTAACAATGTTATCGACTTGCTCGCTGTCACGTGCTTGATGTGGCAGGCTTTGACGGCTAAAGATAAGAGCAGATGGATTGTGTTCAGACTTAATCGCTTCAACCCAAGCGCTAGCAGATTCGGTCGCATCACACGGACGCCATGTACGTAGGTTTGGCGTGGTACGTAAGCTCGTTAGTTGCTCAACCGGCTGATGCGTCGGGCCGTCTTCACCCAAACCAATTGAATCATGAGTATAAACATGGATGATACGCTGCTTCATCAGTGCGCCCATACGCACCGCATTACGCGCGTACTCCATAAACATCAGGAAGGTCGCCACATAAGGGATAAAGCCGCCATGCAGCGCGATACCATTGGCAATGGCGGTCATACCAAACTCGCGCACGCCATAATAGATATAGTTGCCATCAGCGTCTTTTTCGATGCCTTTCGCGCCTTTAAATAGCGTAAGGTTTGAGCCTGCCAAATCCGCTGAACCACCCAATAACTCTGGCAATAACGGCTGCAAAGTATTGATCGCATTTTGACTGGCTTTACGACTGGCAACATCGCCGCCCTGCTCTTGGGTTTGCTGAATATAGGCTTGTGCTTGGCTTTCAAAATCTGCTGGCAATTCACCGTTTAAGCGGCGTAGTAGCTCGCTTGCCAATTCTGGATAGGCTTTTTTATAGGCTTCAAAATCGGCATCCCAGTTCTTTTGTTGGACGTCGCCTTTGGCTTTTGCATCCCACGCTTCATAGATTTCATCATCTAATTCAAACGGTGCATGCTTCCAAGATAGCGCATCACGGGTTAAGGCAATTTCGTCATCACCCAGTGGTGCACCATGACTGGCCGCTAAACCTTGCTTGTTTGGGCTACCGGCGCCAATCGTCGTTTTACAGATGATTAAGCTAGGTTTAGTGGTCTCAGCAATGGCTTGCTCAGTGGCTTTGGTAATCTCATCGGTATCATGACCATCAACTTTAATCACCTGCCAGCCATATGCTTCAAAGCGCGCTTGCGTGTCGTCAGTAAACCAGCCCTCGACATCACCATCGATTGAGATGCCATTGTCATCATAAAAGAATACCAACTTGCCCAAACCTAAGGTACCCGCTAATGAGCAAACTTCATGGCTGATACCTTCCATCAAGCAGCCATCACCTAGAAATGCATAAGTATGATGGTCGACGATGTTATGGCCGTCACGGTTGAACTGCGCTGCTAGTGTCTTTTCTGCAATCGCAAACCCAACCGCGTTGGCAATACCCTGACCTAATGGACCCGTCGTGGTTTCAATCCCTGGCGTATAACCAAGCTCAGGATGACCTGGGGTTTTTGAGTGCAACTGACGGAAGCCTTTTAGGTCATCGACGCTGACATCATAACCCGTTAAATGCAGCAATGAATAAATGAGCATCGAGCCATGACCGTTTGACAATACAAAGCGATCACGGTTATGCCATTGCGGGTCAGCAGGATTGTGCTTCAAAAATTTGCGCCACAACACTTCCGCAATATCAGCCATGCCCATCGGCGCGCCTGGATGTCCAGAGTTGGCTTTTTGCACCGCGTCAAACGACAGTACACGGATGGCATTGGCAAGTTTGCGTTCATTAATTGGGGTCGGCATAGCGTGTCCTAATATTCGAATGAAAAGTATGGAGCATAAAAGAAGGGGTTACTCAGAGGGCAGTCCATCAAAAATATAGCAAAAACACAATGGACGTCATCAAAAGATAGAGTATAAAATCAAAGGGCAATATTAACATATTTGCTACTAGGCAATCTAAAAATGCGCTGACATAAGCGTTTGTATTTAATAATCATTCGTATCAGTTTTATTAAACCAATACTGATAAAAAACTGCAAGTCAGCAACCAACCCGCAGTTTAGATAAAAAGCTAAATCATTAAGCTAAAATGGTTTCAGCACCGCCCATAAATGGACGCAATACTTCAGGAATGGTGATACTACCATTGGCGTTTTGATGGTTTTCCATCACCGCAAGTAAGGTTCGACCGACTGCCAAACCTGATCCATTTAGCGTATGCGCTAGGCTCGTCTGCTTACCGTCTTTAACGCGTGTACCCATACGGCGGGCTTGGAAATCACCGCAGTTTGAGCAGCTTGATATTTCACGATAAGTATCTTGGCTCGGTAACCAGACTTCGATATCGTAAGTTTTTTGCGCCGCAAAGCCCATATCACCGGTACATAACTTGACCACGCGGTATGGCAGATTAAGCTGCTGTAAAATGTACTCGGCTTGTGCCGTCATCGCTTCAAGCAAATCATCGGACTGCTCGCTAGTGGCGATATTAACCATCTCAACTTTTTCAAACTGATGCTGGCGAATCAGACCACGGGTATCACGGCCGTGCGAGCCTGCTTCACTACGGAAACATGGCGTATGAGCGGTGAATTTTAATGGCAGCTCTTTGATATCCAAACGCTCACCACGTACCAAGTTGGTCATGGGTACTTCGGCGGTCGGAATCAGATAAAAATCTGTACCATCGTTATTGGTATGATTGGTCAATTTAAACAAATCATCTTCAAATTTTGGCAATTGACCCGTACCTTTTAGACTCTCAGAATTCACAATATAAGGCACATAGGTTTCAGTATAACCGTACTTGATGGTATGAGTATTGAGCATAAACTGAATTAGGGCGCGATGCATTTGCGCAAGCTGACCTTTTAAGACGTTAAAACGGCTACCTGTTAATTTTGCAGCGGCTTCAAAGTCGAGCATACCCAGCGTTTCGCCGATATGAGTATGATCTTGAATCTCAAAATCAAACGCGCGCGGCGTTCCCCATTTACGCACTTCGACGTTATCATCTTCTGATGTCCCGACTGGCACATCGGCGGCTGGGATATTTGGGATTTGCATGGCCGCTTGGCTAATGCGCTCTTGCAAGGTACGCAGCTCATCTTCAGCTGTCTTAATCTCACCGCTGACGCTTTGCATCTCAGCCAATAATTCGCTAGCATCTACGCCCGATTTTTTTAGCGCACCCACTTGCTTAGCACCCGCATTACGGCGCGATTGCAGCTCTTCGGTTTTGACTTGCAAAGACTTACGTTCGTTTTCGATACTTTGCCAAAACGCCATATCAAGCGCATAACCACGCGTGGCCAGCTGCTGTTGTAAATCCGTTAAATCACCGCGTAAGAGTTTTGGGTCAATCATAATAGTTGCCTGTAGCGCCAAAAGTGAGTAAGAAAGAAAAATGAAAATAATAGCCAATTTATATGAAAAAAACATGAAATAGCGTGCCCAGCCTTATAAAATCGTTATAAAGCTGCCCGATAACGCCATGTCAATTATAAGAATAAATAATAGTCACTATCATACCAATACCGAGCAGATTTGACCATGTTTTGGCTATATTTTGCCACAATCTAGCCTGTTCTTTGCACAAGCTTTATGGGTTAAATAACAAATAATAGAAGCCACATCATGCTCTTGTGCAGCAAGTTCTCTCATTGACCTTAGTATGAATAAGGATGCTATCTAAAAAATAACCGAGCTATTGGTCGACATGCCCGCTTATATGTTTCATTTAAGAGCAGTTTTCGGTAAGATAAGCGCATATCTTTATTCTACTTTCCGCCAAGCATGGTAGCGCACGATAGCGTAGTCTCACTTTGGCGCTTTTCATCCCACGCTTTTAACATACGTATCTGAGAAACCTTTATGGCCCTGTACCCCTACACGCTTCAACCTGTCGCCTTAAACCTAACCGAGGCCGAATTTCATCAAGCCCAATATGAGCTATTTGCCAGTGCCAGCCCGTCGTTTGGTCTGTCGAGTATTAAGATGAAAGAGTGGATTATTATGGCGGTCGTCGTCATATTAGCCATCGCGGGCTTGGTTTTTTTAACTGGTTATTCGACCATTATTTTTTGGTTGATGCTAGCAGCGGTGGTCATTTATCTATTGGTACGTACCCTTGGCTTTAAATGGTATGTCAAAAAAGAGTTTGAAAAACAAGTTGCTGACCAAGAAATGCCTGATGAGATGCGTCAGATGAAATTGGGCGTGCAAAAGCATGGTCTGGTCATGGCAATGCCGGTCAATCAGCCTGACATGTTTAATAGCAATCAGATGCGCGGTATGCAGATGCGTGCTGGTAGCACTCAGCAGGCGGTTATTCCTTGGAGCGCCGTCAAAAGCTGGGATGAAACTGATGACTATATTTTCATGATGTTTGAGCTAAAAGGTCAACAAGGCAGCCAAATCATTCCTAAGCGTTTACAAACGCAAAAATTCCCAATCGATACCGTACGTCAGCACCTACAAGAAGTCATTGCTGTTAAAGGCTTAAACCCTGAAAACTTACAGCCACCTGCAAAACTATAAAAGTGACTTTTAAATTAAGAAGTGGCTTTTAGAGTGCTGTGGTTGGTCGTTTTTTATAATTCAGCATTAAACTTGTATAGGTGTTGGCTTTATAAAATAGTATGAATAGCGTGGATACTATGATTTTATAATTCTATAAAATCAATCACAGCCTTAGATTAATTGAATTTAACTTATCATGGTATCTTTGCTATTATAATAAGCATAAACAGACAAGGTATAGAGACCTAAAAACCTGTAGAAGATATATAACGAGCATAGCAATGCAGGATATGACTTGCTACACTCTTAGACTTCTACATTTGCCTTAGATGATTAAGTCTAAGTTTATAAAAATAACCAGTCTCTTAAATGAACACTCAAACTATAAGGATAATATTATGAGTAATACTAATAATGCAACCAACCAAATCGGTCTAGAAAAAGCAGATATGAGCGAAGTGATTGATAAGTTAAACGATCTACTATCAAGCTATCATATGTTTTATATCAACGTACGTGGTTATCACTGGAACGTAAAAGGTGAGCATTTCTTCACCTTGCACCCACAGTTCGAAGAGCTATATACCAATTTGCAAGTAGAAATTGATGAAATCGCTGAGCGTATCTTGACATTAGGTGGCACGCCATTGCATGCTTATAGCGACTTTAGTCAACATACCAACATTCAAGAAGATAAAAACGTCAAAGACGGTAATGCTTGCGTACAAGGTGTGGTGACTGGTCTACAAGCGCTGATTGAAGAGCAACGTGAAGTGTCAGCATTAGCTGAACGAGCGGAAGACCAAGGTACAGCAGACTTAGTTGATGAGTATGTACAACAACAAGAAAAGCTTATTTGGATGTATAATGCTTTTTTGGCTAAATAACGGCGAAATAGATAAAGCAATCTATCAGTAAATTGGCTTATTAGTTGAATAAATAGTAAGTAAGAAAAAAGCACCTAATTTAGGTGCTTTTTTTATGCTTCTTTACCAATGCTACTTATGTTTCAATGACTTTACTTCTGAATCCACTGACGTATTTTTTCACGCTCGGCTGGTGTTGCTTGTAACCAAAGTTGCATAAACTGATCTAAAGTACTGGTAGAAGTAGCAGCGCTAGTCGTTTGCTGAACTGTGGTCACAGCACCTGTATTGATAGTGCTGGCAGTAGATTGACCTAATGCAGCTATGGCACGTTGGTTTTGTAGTTCGGCATCATTTGCGCCGCCAAATACACCGCCCAATGTTTTACCCAAACCTGATAGCAAACCACCTTGACTACCCTCTAGCGCCTGCTGACTGGCAACCACCGTATTATTTTGCTGCACTGCCAACGTTGGACGCTTGGCAAATTCTCTTGCGGCTTCATATTTTTCTGGCTGATTTGGCATGGTCAGACGATACGTTTGATTGTCTTTCAATTCTGCCGTCACACTCACATTACCTGAGCGCAAATAATCGTGCTCATCACGGCGCAAGTTATATAAGCGATCATACTTAGCGGTAATCGCATGCTGACCTGGCTCTAAGGTAAACGACTTCTTCAATGGCTGAAACGGACTTTGCTGGATTTCTTGTCCATTAATAGCGGTTACTTTGATATGGTCATCAACAAGCAGAGTGACTGCAGCGTGCGAGAACATCGATACTGAGCCTGCAGTAATCAATAGCGTGCTCATCGTCAGTTTTTTTAGCAAAGAAGCGTTTGGTTTCATAAGTTATTCCAAGGATAGTAAAGTAGCGGTATAAAGGGCGTGTCTATGAACGTTAAAAACTAATTATTAAAAGCTAAAGGTCAAAAAACGAAAGGTTAAAAGTCGAGTGGCATGGTATGTTGGTCTTGACTGGCGACCTCATTATCACCTTGCGTTTCTTGGGCGATATCGGCAAGCTCGGCGGCGAGCGTCTGCTCATCAATCGTGCGTAACGCATCGCTAATGACCGCTTTGGATATATTACTACGACCAAGGTTAGAAAACATTGGCTGAATGTAATTTA
Organism: Psychrobacter sp. UBA3483; assembly: GCF_002377905.1. Classification (GTDB taxonomy): domain Bacteria; phylum Pseudomonadota; class Gammaproteobacteria; order Pseudomonadales; family Moraxellaceae; genus Psychrobacter. The sequence goes on from NZ_DFQS01000044.1 coordinate 32,330, forward strand.
GGACGTCCATCATAGCGCCGATACGATGCGGCCCTTCGGTGAGTAAATGATTGATAATACGCTCATCAAACTGCCAACCGCGGCGGCGTAAGATAGATTGTAGCAAAGCTTGACGGTCTGCCAAATCATGACCGGTTGGCACTTTAAAGCTTGGCGATTGCGCTAAACGGGTGAGGAGGTCTGTTAACTGAAACGGTAATTCGGTCGCCGGTTTATTAGAAGCAAAAATCAGCTGCCGCTGCCCTTCACGGCTTCGATTAATCAGATGGAACAAGGCCTCTTGCCATTGGCTGCTTTGCTCAAGCACCTCTAAATCATCAATCGCTATCAGGGAAAAATTCTCTAAAGAAGATAGAACATTAACATCGGTATGAATCAGCTCATTCAATGACAGACAAATCGCTGATTTGTCCATCTCGATAAACGACTCACAGATGGCGGATAATAGGTGCGACTTGCCCGTCTCTGGGCTGCCAAATAGGTACAACTGACCTATCAGGCCGACATGTAGCTGCCGCACTGCATCGATAATAGACATCCAACCTGGACCGGCAAAGTCGCTGAGACTCGCATCATGCTTAATGTCCAGATTGAGACTTAGCTGTGCTTCTGCCATGAATCATCAACTCGGTTTGCGTAGCGCAATCACTAAAAAGGCTAAACGACTAATATTCTGTAAACTGGCTTTGCTAACTTTTACACTTATCAAAGCCAACCTAATAACGGTAAATACCATTAATACTGCGCCTATATATAACATATTTGCAAAATGACTGACAAGTCTTTTACCCATTAACCCCAATCAAACCTTATTCATAGAATATCTGGGCGATTTATTTTTCTTCAAATAACGCCAATTGTTTACGGCCTTTATAAAAGTCAGTCGATTGATAATGCGCGTATAAATGGCGGAATAAGACATTAAGCACAGCGGACACCGGTAGCGCGATCAGCATACCAACGAAACCTAATAAGCTTGCTCCTGCCAATACTGTAAAAATAACCCATAAAGGTGATAAACCGATTTTGTCGCCCAATAACAACGGCTGCAAAATATAACCTTCTGCCGCTTGTCCGACCAAAAACGCGCCAACCACCAAGGCTAAATAAGTCCAATCCAGACCAAATTGGAACAAAGAGGCGATAATCGCGGCGATAAAGCCAATACCAAAGCCTAAATACGGCACGAAGCTTGCGATACCAGCCACCATACCAATAATCAAACCAAGCTCAAGCCCAATAAGCTGGAGCTGTACAGCATAAATGACGCCCAATAATACCATGACCAATAGTTGACCTTTAATAAATGCCATTAATGCTTGATCGCATTCTCGGGCAATGGCAACCACTTTTTTACAATAAGGCGCAGGAATAGCCATCTTCCAAGTTTGCAGGCGCTGATCCCAATTAAATAAGAAATAAAAGGTCAAAATCGGTACCAGCACAATCAAGCCCGCATTGTTAATAAAATTCATACTAGAGGCCAGTATTTGGCTCATCATACTGCTGGCATCAGCGAATTTATAGTTGGTCTGCATATAATCAACCAAAGTTTCAGAAAAGCCCTTGGCTTCGAGTTCTGGCAGACGAATGCGACTATTATTGGCAAACCACTCACGCACGACTTGATTATACCAATTTAATACTTTGGGCAGATATTCCCACGCCGCTTGCAGCTGATGCCATAAGGTTGGTATTAGCCACCAAAGCAGCAGAACCATACCAAGCGTAATCGTCGAATAAACAATAATAATCGCCATCCAGCGCTTGATGTATTTTGATAAACGCTTAACCAGTGGGTTAAACAAATAAGCCAGTACAAAAGCAACGACAAACGGCACGATGACGGGCATCATCAAATACAATAAAAATACCGCTATAACAATCGCAACAACGATAAATAAGCGCCGAAAAAAGGGATCTATTGGTTGGTTTATCATTAAGGGTAACCCTACGATTAAGTCTATGTAAAATTCTGGCGTCTAATGGTTTGTTCACTGAAATATGTCTTCAGCAACTTTGTATTTATAATGGTAATTAGCAGCGTCATCGTCGTAGGTTTTGCTAACGACTTTGGCGTTCTATTATCGCAGAGTCCGACAAAAAAGCAGTCATTTTTTGTTTCTTAATTTTTTATTACGCCTGATAACATCTTTATTAGCATTCTTATGCAAATATCCGCCAAATATTGGTAAGTTGCTTTGCGGCTAAGGGTCATTTTTGGGTATAATGCGCGCACTATCTGCAAAATTAACATGACCGATCCGCTTTTCTACTGACCGACCTTCATTCCTTATAAAATTTGTGAGATGACCATGAGTAACAAGCCTTCTTTAAGCTACAAAGATGCTGGCGTTGATATTGATGCTGGCGATGCGTTGGTACAACGTATTAAATCAGTGGCAAAAGCCACCTCTCGTCCTGAGGTTGTGGGCGGACTTGGCGGTTTTGGGGCGCTTTGTCGTATTCCGACTGGTTATACCTCACCGTTGTTGGTTTCGGGCACTGACGGTGTCGGTACCAAGCTCAAATTGGCCTTGCAATTAAACCGCCATGACACCATCGGTATCGACTTGGTCGCTATGTGCGTCAATGATTTATTGGTTTGCGGCGCTGAGCCGTTATTTTTCCTAGATTATTATGCAACGGGCAAGCTTGATGTCGATGTCGCGGCAACCGTTGTCACGGGCATTGGCGAAGGTTGTAAATTATCAAATTGCGCGCTCATTGGCGGCGAAACCGCTGAGATGCCGGGCATGTATCAAGATGATGATTATGACCTAGCAGGATTCTGCGTCGGTGTAGTCGAAGAAGCGGAAGTCATTACTGGTGAAAACGTCAGCGAGGGCGATGTATTAATCGCCCTTGCTTCAAGTGGCGCGCATTCTAATGGCTACTCATTGGTACGTAAAGTCATCGAAGTCAGCGGTATTGATGTGACGACGAGCGATGAGCAATTAGACGGTCAGCCTATTCAAGATGCGCTGATGGCACCTACCCGCATTTATGTTAAAGCCATTAAATCGTTGCAAGATACCCTTGGTAGCTCAGCCTTACATGCGATGTCACATATCACCGGCGGCGGCTTAACCGATAACCTGCCGCGTGTACTACCAGATAATTTAGCCGCTAGTATTGATACGAGCAGCTGGCAGTTCTCAGAGCTATTCACATGGCTACAAACCCAAGGCAATATCGAGCAAAGTGAGATGTACCGCACCTTTAACTGCGGCGTCGGTTTTGTCATCGTTGTGCCTAAAGACAAAGCTGAAACGGCTATCAAAACCTTAAATGATGCGGGCGAAAAAGCTTGGAAATTGGGTGAAATGGTGAGCCGTGAAGCGGACGCCGTGGTGTACCGTTAATGCCAGACGACAATTTAAAAAGCATGGCAAAAAAATCAGCTAAGCCGTTACGCGTCGCTGTTTTGGTATCGGGTAGTGGTAGCAACCTGCAAGTTTTGATTAATGCCATGCAAGCTGGCGCGCTACCGATTGAGATTGTTGGCGTTATCAGTAATCGTGAAGATGCTTATGCCATCACACGTGCCAATGACGCTGCGATTCCCGTTGCCGTCTTATCTCACGTTGCTAGCGGCAAACGCATGGGTATCAAAACCTTTGAAACCCATGCCAGCGCACAGCTAATTACTTGGCAGCCTGATTTGATTGTTCTTGCAGGATTTATGCGGGTGTTAAGTAGCGCATTTATCGATAATGCGCCTGCGCCAATGATTAACCTGCACCCTGCTCTACTGCCCGCTTATAAGGGCCTAGATACCCATCAGCGCGCCATACAAGCGGGTGAACGTCATCATGGCTGTAGTATTCATGTGGTCACTGCAGAGCTTGATGCCGGTGCGGTGTTGACCCAAGCGCTGCTTGAAGTTAATTACAAAGACACTGTGGATAGCCTGCAAGCACGCGTACAAAAAGGCGAACATCAACTCTTACCATGGACTCTATTACTGATTGCTAAGGGCATTATTGACTTAGATAATCCACCTGACGATACTGTATCATCTTATCTACCAGCCTTACCTTTAAGACTATGGTTAGATAACTAAGCTTTAGACTTTATTTATAAATAAAAAAGCAGAATCCGTAATGGGTTCTGCTTTTTTTATGCGCTTAAATAACGAGGTGTTTATAGAAAATGGCTAGTAAAAAAATACCTCGTTACTTAATAGCTAGGTATTTAAAATTAACAGTCTAAAACAACTTAATCATTAAGCAGGTTTTTTATTAACGACATGTACTGCTTTAATATTAACAAACTCTTTGATACCAAAGCCGCCATGTTCACGGCCATAGCCTGAATCTTTCACGCCACCGAATGGTAGACCTGGATTGACTAGATCATACCCGTTGATATAAACCATACCCGTATCGAAATGCTGCTGGGCTAGATTAATTGCTTTTTCTTCATCTTTTGAGAAGATAGCACCGCCGAGTCCATAACGACTGTCATTGGCAATACGGAAAGCATCGTCTTGGTCTTTGGCACGAATAAGCGCGGCAACGGGACCAAATAGCTCATCTTTATAAGCTGGTTGATCGGGTTTGATGTTTTCCAAAATCGTTGGTGGATAAAACGCGCCCGGCTTATCAGGCACTTCACCGCCGATCGTGATGGTCGCACCTTTATCCACGCTTTCTTGCACTTGCTTGTGCAACGTATCACGCTGTTTGCTACTAGACATCGGACCTACGTCAGTCGACTCTTCCATTGGATCGCCAACTTTATAGCTGTTGAATTTCTCGATAACCAAATCACGGAATTTATCATAAACGCTATCGACGACCACAAAACGTTTAGCCGCAATACAAGTCTCGCCGTTGTTATATAAACGCGCATGGGCACAGGTTGCCGCTGCTAAATCTAAGTCAGCGTCGTCTAATACGATAAAGGCATCGTTCGAGCCAAGCTCCATAACGGTCTTTTTCAGTACTTTTGCTGCTTGTTGCGCGACTACTCGACCAGCGACATCGCTACCCGTTAAGGTAACACCGCGTACTTTTTCATGCTCAATCACTTTTTCAGATTGGTCATGACTGATAATCAATGCGCGGAATAAGCCTTCTGGCAAATCAGATTCTTGCATGATTTTTTCAATCAATAACCCAGATCCAGTCACGTTTGAGGCGTGTTTAAGTAAAATACTATTACCCGCCATCAAGTTAGCAATGGTATAGCGGAATACTTGGTAAGCTGGAAAGTTCCACGGCTGAATACCATAAATGATACCGATGGGATCATAGCTGATTAAGCCTTTCTTAATACCTTCGATATCACGTTCGTCATCAGCTAAGGCAGCAACGCCTTCGCTTGCCGTAAAATCACAAATCGCTTTACATAAATCTACTTCGCCTAAGCTCGCCTCTAAGGTCTTACCACGCTCTTCAGTCATTAGCTTCGCAAGCTCGTCTTTATACTTCATTAGCATCTCGCCAATCGAGTTAACGACTTTGGCGCGCTCATCGGCACTGACCAAACGCCATTTTGAAAACGCTTCGTGTGAGGCATCGATGATTTTATTAACTTCATCGCTGCTCATATAAGTATAGTTTTTAATGTCTTTACCCGTCGCTGGGTTCACAGTGGTAATATCTGCCATGATAATTATCCTTAGTTATTTGTTTATTATACGCCAATCTCAACTTATCGTAGGCTTTTGATTTTTATAGAATTTAAAATTCTAATTGTTTTAACTGAAATTTTAAAAACTAAGCAAACCAATACCTTAGAAAAATAAGTTGAGAGTGGGGTTTATTATGTAGTGAAGCATTGTATGTAATGAATACCTGATGAGCGAGGCCTAATTGTTAAAAAACAATCTACCACTAAACAAATTGATATTATCGAATCACTTAACAATGCTCGCTCTAATTGTCTTTTTTCTTAATGTCTATTTAGCATAGCAAAATGCATTGGCTATAGTTTTACAAGTTATGAAGAAGTGTGCGTAAGATGTTAATAATGTGACGCCCCTATAAAGACTCGTTTGATTTAAAAAAACTAAATTTAGAGAACCTTTTGATTTAAAGAGCTTTTCAATTTAAAAAGCTTGATCTAAAAAATAGAGGCAATAAAAAACCAGCCCATGGTACATGTGCTGGTTCTTTAAAAGTTGTACTAAAACAAATGGTTAATGACTGGAATCTCTGGCGGCGGATTTTCTTCTTCGGCAACCACTTGCCGCGCCACATGCATAATTAGTTGACGTAACCAACGATGCGCTGGATGGTGCTGTAATAATGGTGACCATGCCATGGTCAGCTCAAACTCAGGGATAAAGAATGGTGGCTCTTCCATAATAATACTGTCGTTATTGGCCTGCATTCTCGCCACCCGCGTCGGCAAAGTCGCAATCAAATCTTTATTGGCCGCAAGCATCGCTGGCATTTGATAGTGACGGGTAAAGACGCTGATTTGGCGCTTTTGACCTAGGCGTTGCAATGCCTGATCGATAGAACCAAGCCCACCCGATTTCTCTGGATTAACCCCAAAGCCAACGCCCATACCTGTTTTGGACACCCAAACATGTTGCGCTTTTAGATAATTTTTTAAATTAAAACGATTGGCATATGGCCCTTCAGCCGACAATAAACAGCTAAATGTATCGCGCCAAACCAATACTTGATGGAAGCTTTGCGGAATCTCATTAAAACGGTTAATCGCTAAATCTACGCGCCCCTGTTCCATATCACGGTAGGAAACATCAGAGGGCGTCAAGAAGTCCAAAATCACATTGGGCGCTTCAGAGCGTAGCGCTTTGACCAGTTTTGGCACCAAAGTCGCCTCAGCATAATCTGAAGTCATGATACGAAAAACGCGCGAGGTACTATAAGGGCGAAACTCGGTACGCGGCTCAAGCACTTGCGTTAAGTCGGCCAGTATCTCGCGAATACGCGGCTGCAGCTCAAGCGCGCGCTCGGTCGGCGTCATACCTTCCGATGAACGCACCAATAATGGGTCATTAAACAATTTACGTAGACGCCGCAAAATATTACTCATCGCTGGCTGAGTAATGCCGAGCTGCTCAGCTGCACGTGTGACGTTTTTTTCGCGAAGTAGTACATCTAAATGCACCAACAAATTCAAATCAACCCGCTGCAAATTCATATCTATTTCTCTTTACCGTAGAATAAACGCCACCATAAGCTTAGAAAAGCGCGGCATCTTCCGTCCTATTATTTTATAAAACTGGGTTATCACTGTCTAAATTAAGCATTTCTCTATCTAAATAGCTTTAATATATGCTTATTATAACCCAAGTTACCCTGCTCAAGCCATTGTTTTGTCTATACTATAACCAAATGAAATACCCAAGATAATAATCATAAACTAGATAAATCAGGGTAACCTAGCTATAGTGCTTAGCAAGCGCTGATAAGTCATTTTCAAATATTATCCCATCAGCATGTGTTTTAACGAATCGATGATGCATACTATTTTATCGCACTTTTACGTTAAAAGATGGACAGAAAACTTATTGCGTAAACCTTATTGTGAAATCAGCTTTGTTATAAATTTAACTTTTTGCTCGCAGCAGTTTTTAAGCTTGAATAAATGTCTTGTACGCTTTAGGGTAATAAGCAGTTTAGCTGGCGACTACCTCTTATCTATAAAAACGCCGATTTAACCCAAGAAATAAAAGCTGACCAAAAAGACAGGTTTTATTTGCTTTTACGACCATTTTCTTATAGTTTAATAAAGGGTGCTCAGGCAAAAAATTTATATCCCAAATTTTACTTTTGCTAATGTACTTCTTTTTAAGAATCATTATTTTATAAGCAACCACTATCTGCATATTTTACTCGATTAATTTACATCCCCTTTAATCCCCACCCCACCAAGGAGACTATAGATGTCAACTGCATATAAATCAGCGATTGATCTAGTACGTGAACTAAAGCAAAAGCACGGTAACTGGCAGAATATCAGCGAGACTGATGCTGCACGTATGATGATGCAAAACCGTTTCAAAACTGGTTTAGATATCGCCAAGTATACTGCAAAAATCATGCGTCAAGACATGGAAGATTATGACAATGATACGTCTCAGTACACGCAATCTTTAGGTGCATGGCATGGTTTCGTTGCTCAGCAAACCATGTACGCTAAGAAAAAATACTTCGGTACGACGGCTAAAACTTACATTTACCTATCAGGTTGGATGGTCGCTGCCCTACGTTCTGAGTTTGGTCCTCTACCTGACCAATCTATGCACGAAAAAACGTCTGTGCCTAAGCTAATCGAAGAAATCTACACCTTCTTACGTCAAGCTGATGCTAAAGTGTTAAACGACTACTTCCGTGAGCTAAACGCTGCAGAAGAAGCGGGTCAAGACACTTCAGCTATCCTAGAAAAAATCGAAAACTTTGATTCACACGTTGTGCCAATCATTGCTGATATCGATGCAGGTTTCGGTAACGAAGAAGCGACTTACTTGCTAACTAAGCAAATGATCGAAGCGGGTGCTTGCGCTATCCAAGTTGAAAACCAAGTATCTGACGCAAAACAGTGTGGTCACCAAGCGGGTAAAGTAACTGTACCGCATGAAGACTACATCGCAAAAATTAATGCGATTCGTTATGCATTCTTAGAGCTAGGTGTTGAAGACGGCGTTATCGTTGCTCGTACTGACTCTGAAGGCGCATCACTAACGCAAAAAATCCCAGTATCAAATGAGCCAGGCGACCTTGCTTCTCAATATATCGACTTCCTAGAAATGGAAGAAGTGACCATCGAAGAAGCAAAAGAAAATGACAGCCTTCTTAAGCACAACGGCAAATTGGTTCGTCCTAAGCGTCTAGCTAACGGTCTATATCAGTTCCGTGAAGAAACCAACATCGACCGCGTCGTACTTGACTGTGTCACTGCTCTAGAAAACGGTGCTGATCTACTATGGATCGAAACACCTACTCCAGACGTAGAACACATCAAAATGATGGTTGACCGTATTAAAGAAGAGCAGCCAAAAGCGAAACTTGTATATAACAACAGCCCATCGTTCAACTGGACGCTAAACTTCCGTAAGCAAGTTATCGCTCAGTGGGAAGAAGAAGGTAAAGACATCTCTGCCTACAACAAAGACAACTTGATGAGTGCTGATTACGACGGTACTGAGCTTGATGAAGCTGCTGACATCGCTGCGAAGAACTTCCAACGTGACGCATCACGCGAAGCGGGTGTCTTCCATCACCTAATCACGCTACCTACTTACCACACCACTGCACTTAGCGTTCATGAACTTGCTAAAGGCTACTTCGGTGAAGAAGGTATGCTTGCTTATGCAGCTGGCGTCCAACGTAAAGAAATCCGTGAAGGCATCGCTTGTGTTAAACACCAAGCAATGGCGGGTTCTGACCTTGGCGATGATCACAAAGAAATCTTCTCTGGTGAAAACGCCCTTAAAGCTGGTGGTGGCAAAAACACCATGAACCAGTTCTAATGTCCGATTACTTATAAGTACATTTTATAAGTAACCGTTATAGAAAAGCCGTCCTACCTTGTAGGGCGGCTTTTTCTGGCTTTAAATAATTTCCCTATATAAAACGATAGCGTTATTAAATAGCCATTTTTAGACCATTTAGATGTCCATCGATTGAATTGAGGACACGCCCTAGTATCAGCTAATCAGCCAAAGTAAAACTTTTACTTGTCATTGTTCGATAGCTCTCATACGATGGTAATTATTTAACAGGTATTACCAATCATTCATGACTATAATCGGGAGCCATCATGCAAGAGATAGAGCTGAAATTTCTAGTACCAGAATCACGCTTAAAAGGTTTGATGCGCCAAGCAAATATTAAATCCTCACAGCTCACGCGGCTGGCCGCGCATTATTATGACACTCCCGATCAGCAGCTCGCTAAGGCGGGTATTGGCTTACGTATTCGTCAGGAAGGCGATGCGTGGGTGCAGACCATCAAAGCAGGTGGCGATGGTATTGCGGCACGTTTAGAGCACAATGCGGTACTAGATAACCAACAGGTCCAAGCAATGTTGGAAGCGGACACCCTTATGCCTGATTTAGGTATCTATAAAGATACCGCCATTGCCGCTGCTCTAGAGTCATTTAAATTAACGAAACTGGCCAAAACGCTTAACCGATTATATGTCACCGATGTCGAGCGTATAACACGGATGCTGGTAGACAATAACGATAATGAATGCAGTAATCAGATTGAGATGGCATACGACTACGGAGAGATTATTCACGGCAGCGATACCAGTCAGCGCTATACCATTCAAGAAATCGAGTTTGAGCTCATATCAGGCGATGTAGATTTTTTATTTACGACCGCCAAAACCTGGTGTCAACGTCATAAACTCTGCCTCTCTACGGTGACCAAAGCCGAGCGTGGTGGCCTATTAATTACGGGGCAACAACATAGCCCAGCGGTTAGCGCCAATCTTAGCGCCCTAACTGTCGATAAAGACAGCAGCAGGCCAGCATTTATACGGGCTGTCGTACATAATTGTCTACTACAAATATTACCCAATAGTAGCGCCATCGTCGCAGGTAGCACGGACAATGAGCATGTTTTACAATTACATGACGGTATTCAGCGCTTACGTACCGCGCTCAAAGTGTTTGGCAGCTTCTCTGATGAGCTCAATCCTGATTGGTCAACCATCCTTAAGCAAACAACGACTTTACTGACTGATTATCGCAAGCTTGCTTATCTTGCCAGTCATATCGAACCCTATCTACAAGAACATGATGCCCCAAGCGTTGATTGGACGGTAGAAATCGAAGCATTAAAGATTACCCCTATTGAAGCGGTACGCGCCAACAATTTGCAATTGACCTTGCTTGAGCTGATAGCTTTCACCATGAGTGACCCTAACCTTGAACCACAGGCCGATAAACGCGCGGCTCATAAGCTTAGAAAAGTATTGAACAAACGTTATAAAAAATTGCTGAAAGCTGAGAGAAAATTCCATGAAGCTAGAAATGCTAAAGTGGATAGCAAAGATTTAGATAGTACGAGTTTAGAAAACGTTAATTTAGAAGGCGTTAATTTAGAAAATACGGATTCGCAAAGTCTGCAGGCGCAGGCGGTAGATTTACCAGTCAAGGGCGAAAAACAAGCCCAGTATAAATTGTACCGTCAGCTTGAAAAATTGCGCTATGTTAGTGAGTTTGCAGCGCCCTTAATCAACAATGAAAAGTTTAAAAACAATAAGCTCAACAGTAAAAAATCCAAAAAGAAAAGTAAGCGCTTCCTAAAACGTCTCGTAAAAGCACAGCAAGCGCTTGGGCAACAACGTGCTATCACTTATTATCAACAGTGCTATCAACATAGAGCTGGTACTGACTTTAATGCTTGGTATGGCGCAGGCTGGTTAAACGCCTCTTTGATAAATGCTAACAAAAAAACTGAAAAATGCTTAGCTAAGCTTAAATCTGTAGATAAGTTTTGGTAATAGAAACTAAAACTGGCTTTTTGACCCTGTCTCTTACTTATACTTAACTTAACCTTTACATAATTCAAAAAAAAGACAGTGACCATAAGGTACGTTGTCTTTTTTTTATGCGTAATGTTTTTAAGCCTGATGTTTTTTAAGCACAATGTTTTCTAAGCGTAGTGTTTTTTAAGCATAGGGTTTTCGAGTAAATATCAATGAGCAACAATGGTCACAGCTGTGCCCTCGATAACTTGCTCAAATAGCTCCAAAATATCTTCATTGCGCATCCGTATACATCCGTGCGAGAGAGGCTCGCCCATTGGTTCGCTGTCTGGCGTGCCATGAATATAAATATAACGCTGATAAGTATCGCAGCCGCCATGAGCATTGCTGCCTTTATTCAATCCCTCTTCAAGACCGCTCAGCCATAAAATACGGCTTAATATCCAATCGCGCTCAGGATGCAACTCACCAAGCTCTGCACTATAGACCTCGCCCGTAGGGACACGTCCAATGAACACCGCATTTATGGGTTCATCTGTGCCTATTTTCTTGGCGATAAAATGTTTGCCAAGGGGTGTGCAGCCGCTATCTTGCTGACTGCCAATGCCATTTTTAGCGGTCGACACCGTATATTGAGTCATTTGTTTATCGTATTTATATAGCGTTAACATTTGCTGAGCAATGTTAATAACCAGCTGCACATCAGATTTTTCGTTAAACTTTTCTTTAGATTCTTCATTATTTGTCATAAGGTTTTCCAGCGCTCATAAATCTACAGTGGTTATTATCGATTGCGTTGAGAGTAAATGGTGAGCGAAATGTTTGCGTTTTTCTATTATTAAGGGATTGTATCAAGGCTTTTGTCACCGTAATATAGAGGCACACTTTTTGATGCTAGCAGATTATGACGACTATTTCACCGACACGTGTGTCGATGTATGATTTTCTCTATCAAGATACCAAGCCGATGGTGTCATTATTAGCAGATGCCGCTAAGCTGTCATTACCGCAAGCGCGCTTGGCGTTGGATGCTAGCTTGCAAGCCATTGTCAGTGCTTTACTTGCTTATCAGCAGCATAATGATGGCCAGGCCGTGAGTAAAAAACTGTTTACTCGTACCGCTGTCAAAGAACTCAGACGATATAACTCAATGAATTTTTCGACCATCAACGCGACTTTATATTATCGCCAAGAGGTGGCTGATGCAATTTTTCATGAGAATGCGCGCGTGATTAAAGCCAGTGATTACATTGCAGAGCGCATTGAGGCGACGTCACAGCAAGTGCAAATACTACTCACCTCTTTGTGCGTAATAGTGCTGCGTGAACTGGCGATTTTAGCAGAATATAGCCAGCTTGATAATGATGAGTTAGACAAATGGTTCGCCTTGCAGCCGCAGTTTTTATCCGTCGAGCGGTTTGTGGCCAATAAACCCGCGTTAGAATCTACCGAGCGGGCTGAACCTAATGAGAATGGAAAAACGACCACTTCTACAGAAGCTGCTTTACAGTCAGACTTAAAAGTAGATGTAGAGACAGAAGCAAAAAACGCCCCTGAACGTACGTTGTTAAGTACAGCGCAACTCGCTGATACTCCGCCGGCTTTTAACCTGCATTGGCACGAGTTGACGACATTTAAACCTGAAAACCAAAAGCCTGTACAAGACATGCAACTAGCGACGGGCAATTATTTAAAAGTCATCGGACGCTCCTCTGCCAATGCTCAGCAAGGCAAACATAATGACTTATTAGTATTTTCCGAAATGGCCGCTATTAGCTTGCCACATCAACGTTGGCTGCTGCAACTGGCGAAAATCTCAGAAATATACTTGCAGCGTAACCGCCTACGCATCACCTCGGAGCCTGCCAGCGCACCAAAACCGCCATTGGTCAGTTTGGGCTTAATCGGTGGCAATAACGACAATACGCCAACCACCACCAGCGAAAAGCCGATTGAATACGACGAACCTATACCGCTTTGGAAAAATCCCGTTATCCTAATCATTATTGCGGTTATTGGCGTACTGGGCGGACTAGCAGCGCTCAAATATCAAAGCCAAAAATCTGACGGTATAAAACTGGCCACAGAAGAAGTCATCGAACAAGACCTTATCAAGGAGCGCCAACAGCAGGATATAGCGATTGTTATGATGGACGACGATGAAGATGGTGCTAAGGAACCAAAAGAAGCGGCTCAATGAGAATAATTCATAGATAAATTTTGAAGTAGACGAAAATAGTCGAGCAACCCTTAAAAAAACCAAAAAAGGCGCTAACTTATTAGCGCCTTTTTTTATGGTTTATCTAACACAGTCTAAAGAATCTTTTACTTCGATAAATCACGACCACGGCTGGCTTCAATCGCCAAACGTAGACCATTTAAACGGATGAAACCTTCGGCGTCTTTTTGATCATAAGCACCGGCATCATCTTCAAAAGTGGCGATTTTTTCATCAAACAATGAATCGTCTGACTTACGACCGACCACGCTTACCGCACCTTTGTATAATTTGACGCGTACGGTACCGTTGACATATTCTTGTGATTTGTCAATCAAGGCTTGTAGCATCATGCGCTCAGGGCTAAACCAATAGCCGTTATAGATAATTTTAGCGTAACGTGGCATCAGCTCATCTTTTAGATGCGCCGCTTCACGGTCAAGGGTTAATGATTCGATACCGCGGTGTGCTTTTAGCATAATGGTACCGGCTGGGGTTTCATAGCAACCGCGTGATTTCATACCAACGTAACGGTTTTCAACGATATCCAAGCGTCCGATGCCATGCTTACCGCCAATCTCATTCAGCTTAATCATTACTTCATAAGGCTTAAGCGCTTCGCCGTCAATCGCAACGATATCACCTTGTTTGTATTCTAATTCTAAATATTGCGGTTCATCTGGAGCGTTTTCAGGACTGACTGACCAGCGCCACATATCGTCTTCAGCTTCGGCGTATGGATCTTCTAAGATGCCGCCTTCATAAGAGATATGCAGTAAGTTGGCGTCCATTGAATAGGGAGATTTTTTCTTATTGCCAGCATAATCGATGGCGATGTTGTGTTCTTCAGCATATTTCATCAAGCTTTCACGGCTTGATAAATCCCATTCACGCCACGGCGCAATGGTCACCACGTCGGGTGATAAAGCAACCGCACCAAGCTCAAAACGTACTTGGTCGTTACCTTTGCCGGTCGCGCCATGACTGATAGCATCGGCGTTATGTTCTTTAGCGATTTCAACCAAACGCTTAGCAATCAAAGGACGCGCGATAGAAGTCCCGAGCAGATACTCGCCTTCATAAATAGCATTGGCGCGGAACATTGGGAACACATAATCGCGGGCAAACTCTTCACGTAAGTCTTCGATATGGATATGCTTGATACCCATGGCTTCAGCTTTGGCGCGCGCCGGCTCAACTTCTTCACCTTGACCGATGTCAGCGGTGAAGGTAATCACTTCTGCATCATAGGTTTCTTGTAGCCATCTAGCGATGATTGAGGTATCGAGACCGCCGGAATAGGCCAAGACGATTTTATTAATATTTTTTGGATCAAGCTGAGCCATGAATAACTCCTAATATAAGAATTTATTATCGAATACATTTAATGAGAAATAAAAATGCGCAGGATAGGATGAAATAAATAAAAAATAGATTGCCTGCTCAGTGTACATCATATTTACGAGCGGCAAAAGTATCAGCGCCATTCGGTGCTAGGTTTTCACTGATAATTAGCATAAATGCATACATAGGCGCTGGTTACTTATCAACGAAATCACAACGCTTTTATGTACAGATAGTTCGCCGCATATTTAGTCAAGTAGGCAAATCTGTTATGATAGCAGCTCAGCTACACTCCCTTTTACTGCCGTATAAAGATATAGAGCGCGATGATACTATGACCGATTCGATTAGAGAATTAACCCTGCTACAGCCAGATGATTGGCATATTCATTTGCGCGACGATAAATCGTTGGCGACTACCGTTCCGCACGCCGCCCAGAGTTTTAACCGCGCCATCTGTATGCCAAACTTGGTACCGCCTGTTAAAAATATCGATGCGGCGCAAGCCTACCGTGAGCGTATCCTGCAGCATTTAGAAGCAAGCGATTTGAGTGCGGAGCGTAAAGCAGCTTTTGACCCACGTATGACCTTGTATCTCACCGATCAAACCACCGCTCAGGATATCGAAATGGCGGCAAAATCTGGTATCGTGCAAGCGGTCAAGCTCTACCCTGCTGGCGCAACGACCAACTCTGCTGACGGTGTCACCGATATCAATGCCTGCGTCGATGTCTTTGAAGCGCTAGAAAAATACAACCTACCCCTACTCTTACATGGCGAAGTCACGCACGACCATGTCGATATTTTTGACCGTGAAAAGCGCTTTCTAGACGAAGTGTTGGCGCAAATCATCGTCAAATTCCCGACGATGAAAATTGTTCTAGAGCATATCACCACCAGTGATGCCGCCGACTTCGTTTTAGAACAAGGCAATCAAATTGCTGCGACCATTACGCCGCAGCACTTGATGTTTAACCGCAATCATTTATTGGTTGGCGGTATCAAGCCGCACTTTTACTGCCTGCCTATTTTGAAGCGTGAAAGCCATCAAAAAGTATTGTTGGATGTCGCTACCAGTGGCAATCCAAAATTCTTTTTAGGCACAGATTCGGCGCCCCATGCAACAAACGCAAAAGAATCGGCTTGCGGCTGTGCAGGCTGCTATAGCGCTGCTATAGCCATACCGCTATACGCCACTGCTTTTGATAGCGTAGGTAAAATCGATAAACTCGAAGGATTTGCCAGCCGCTTTGGCGCTCAGTTCTATGGTTTGCCATTAAATGACAGCACGATTACGTTGATAAATACCCCGATGCAAGTACCGACCCATTACCCTTACTTTGATGGCGCGTCATTAACGCCCCTATTAGCGGGCGAGACGTTACCTTGGTCTATTAAAGCTTAACAGCAATGACATAACGCTATTTGCCTGCCTTTATGCCATATCCTATGTAAGGTCTCGCGCTTTTGCTAGTACGCTTAGCAAGGTCCAGCCTCCTATCATAGGATAGGTATTTTTTATTTCATTCAATACCACAGCACGATTGATAAAAGCGATTTAACTTGATATGACCACTCAAAATGATGCCGCCTTACCTAAAAACGATTGGGCTAATACAAACAATACCTGCCTTAATACTGCCCCAAGCGCCACTGCCAACAGCGCCAGCGCGACAGACGAGCTAGCACCCATGCGCTTAAAAGAGCGTTTTCGTAAGTTTTTGCCTGTTGTCGTCGACGTTGAAACCGCAGGCTTTAATGCGCAAACCGACGCTTTGTTAGAGATTGCTTGTATTCCTGTGCTACTTGATGAGCAAGGCGTTTTTTATCCAGGAGAGGCATTTAACGCCCATATCGAGCCTTTTGAAGGCGCAAATCTTGAGCCAAGCGCGCTTGCCTTTACCGGTATTGATCCTAATAATCCACTGCGCAAAGCCATCGCTGAAGATGAAAAAACGGCGCTGCGCCGTATTTTTAAAGGCTTAAAAGAGGTACGCCGCGCGGAAGACTGCCGTCAATGCGTTTTAATTGGCCATAACGCCCATTTTGACTTAGCATTTTTAAATGCGGCAGTGTTGCGTACCAATAGCAAAAATCACAATCCGTTTCACAACTTCTCAGTTTTCGATACCGTGACGCTGTCTGCATTGGCATTTGGACAAACAGTCCTCGCGCGCGCTTGTAAGGCTGCTGGGCTTGATTTTGATGGTAATGACGCACATTCAGCACTATATGATACCCAAAAGACGGCTGAACTGTTTTGCCACATTCTAAATAGCTACCCGATGCTAGCGAACGCCATACATAACGAGCAGGAAAATACCGAGACAGCCGCTAAAAGTGCTGATGATAGCAACGCTGACGACGCCAAGTAAAATAAAGCATACGCCCTTTGCATTGTTAAACTCAATGAATAGTGTTATCTATAGCTAATCGCTTATGATGGATTAGTTGAGCTTAACAAAAGGGACTTTACTATGGAACCACAGGTTAAATTATGGGCAACCATTATCGGTTACATGCTACTGGCGTTAACCATTAGCGCTTGTACATCGTTGTGGATTCGGCATCATTTAAAGCGAAAAGACCTACATCCACAGCGCGCCCTTAAAAAAAGATACTTAATTTCAAAAAGACGTCGAAAAAGGCTTGACAGCAAGCGCGGTCGCCATTAAAATACGCACCACTTCAGCATAAATGGTGAAAGCAGCTGAAGCGTTGTTACTAGTCCCCATCGTCTAGAGGCCTAGGACACCGCCCTTTCACGGCGGTAACGGGGGTTCGAATCCCCCTGGGGACGCCACTATTTGGCGTCACTTATTAGCAAACTTGCTGTATAGCATCAATAAGACTAATAAGCACACCAGCAAAACCCTACTCATAGAAATATGAGTGGGGTTTTTTTATGCCTATTTATTTTTCGCGAATATTTATCTGTCTTTGATCAATATTTATAAATACTCATTAATAGAGCGAGCATGATTTATATTATTCTCTCGCAGCAAAAAGCCAGCACTGAATGCTGGCTTTTTAAATATCTACGCGCTCATGATTTAGAACAATCTACCAAATCTTATCGGCTAACATCAACCAAAGCAGCGCCAATACGATTAAGCCAGCTAAGACGGTTTGAATTAGGAAAAACGCTTGATGCTGACCGACTACTTTACCTAAGGTGACGCCTAAGGTATTGTATTTTATCGGCTGGGTGTCAAGTTCACCAGTCCTTTCTTGCTCTTCGTAATAGCCTTGCAGAATATCCAAAAACTGCTGCCAGCCATCGGCTTCCCAAGTATGAGGCTTAAATGGCATAAAGGCTTTTAGCTTAGGCTCATTCATCATCCAGCGCTCAAGGGTGATCGAACGTAACGACCAGCCTTTAAAACGGCGCTCAGCAATTGCCGAAAAATCCAATATTTTTAAATCTTTATGCCGGTCATCTACCAACAAGCGGTTTTTGAGATCGGTTAATGCTTGTTCAGAACCTTCTACACATTGGAAAAAGTAGCCATTGCCGTAGCAAAGGATACCGGTAATGTTATCGGCTTGATTACGCTCAATCGCGACCTCTGCGATGTCATTAAGCGTACTCGCACTTGCAAGACCAGTCGACGTAATGTGGCTCAGATATACAAGCTGGCAGAGATCTGGCGTTACTGGATTTGTCGAATCATTCACTGTTGACAATCAGCTTCTCCCTATTATCAGGTAAATGTAGCTAAGACAACCATACTAACTTTAGAAAAAATAGAGCAACAAGGCATTTAGAAGTAACAAATTGGCTTGTTATATTATTGATTTATAAATGTTTATATTAATTGTATTAAGTTGGTTACATCATAGGCTAATTTCGTCATCAAAGCAATATATGTTTATTTTAAATGACTACTTATTAATACTACACGATGCTTTAAAACCATTTATATTCAAAATATAGCATAAATGCATGCTTCTTTATAAAACAGTTGATTTAGAAGTATTAGAAACGAAAAGATAAAAGGCAGACGCAGTGACAGAAAAGGCGCTCAATTGGAATACTGAGAACATAAAGCTTTATAGAAAAATACTTAGCAGAAAAGAAAATAATAAATGCAGATGAGGCCGTCTAATTTTTAAGACCGTTGGGACTGGGCGTTGAGAATCGCGCTAAGCAAAATAGCGTCGTCAGGATAAGTGAGTTTAATGTTTTGTCGATTGCCAACGACCAAGCGAATTGGCAGCTCTAAGCACTCAAACGCGCTTGCTTCATCGGTGATAGTAAGGTCATGCTTTTCAATGTAGTCCAACACTTCTCGCAGCTGACCTAAGCGAAAAACTTGCGGCGTTTGCGCTTGCCACATATTGCTACGCTCAAGTGTACGTATGATATAAGAATGCTGCTGAGCTTTAGCGCTATCAATACTAGCAATAGCTTCAGTATCCGTACTAGCGTGCTCATAGGACGCTGTATAGGATTGTTTTAGAGTATCGGCAACTGGGGTCGCTAAAATGGCGCCATAAGGCTCGCACAGCGCCGCTTCAATCACTTTATTAATGTCTTGTTGAGGCACCGCTGGACGCGCGGCATCATGGATAAGCACCAAGTCTGAATCCTCAGCACCTGACTGGCGTATGGCCTCTACCCCTGCTTGCACGGATTGCCAACGCTCTGCTCCACCGCTCGTATATTCAATAGGCAATGCAAAATCAAGCGTCTGCGCGGTATCATCATCTTTTGCAATCACCAATAAGCATTGATTAATATAACGACTACGTGCAAGCCGCGCCACGCTATGCTGTAACAAGGTCTGCCCTTGTAGCATGGTATATTGCTTAGCAACAGAGGCACCAAAACGACTACCGCGACCAGCAGCGACGATCATAGCATGTATTTTAGGTGTGGGATTCATAGAGTGGGTTTGATTAATATTCATGGTCAGATTCCATGATGATATGACGGGATTGAATAGCAGGGAGGGTTAAAGAAAATCATACTTTACATATAAACGGAACAAACTATAGATAATCGTTTATCTTGACGTAGTTAAAATCAATAACGGCTATGCGTTGTTGGCGCCGTTGATACTTGTACAAAGGTTTCATTAGGCTTAATCAAGCCTAAATCTAAACGTGCATGTTCTTCTACCGCTTCAAGACCGGTCTTTAAATCATGAACGTCCGTACGCAGCAAGTTATTTGCCGCTACTTGATTGTCATTTAAACGTTGTTGCTCTTCAATCTGGGTCAATAATTTATGATGCTCAAATTGACCGTTTTCACCCAGCCAATACTGGTATTGCAGCCCTAACAGTACAGCGACCGCTAAAGCAAGTAAGATAAATTGGCTAAAGTATTTCATAAAGTATTAACGCCAAATGATAGAGGGATAATAATTAAAAAAAATTTGATTAAGTTAGGCGCTATATCATCCTGTGAATGACAATATAGCGCTTATCTTTAATCCTAACTTTTCAGCTACTCAGCTGATTAGCCACGTAAACCAATAAACTCTTCACGGCCACGGTAGCTTGCACGTACTTGCTGCTCGATACGTAGTAGCTGGTTGTATTTCGCGACGCGGTCTGAGCGGCATAGTGAGCCAGTTTTGATTTGACCGGCTGCTGTACCCACTGCTAAGTCAGCAATGGTGCTGTCTTCAGTTTCACCTGAACGATGCGAGATAATCGTTGCATAGCCATTTTTCTTCGCCAGATAAATCGCATCTAGGGTTTCTGACAAGGTACCAATTTGGTTAAACTTAATCAAAATCGCATTGGCAATATGTTTATCAATGCCTTCTTGCAAAATAGCAGGATTGGTCACAAACAAATCATCGCCAACCAACTGAACTTTATCACCAATCTGTTCAGTTAGGTATTTCCAGCCATCCCAATCTGACTCATCAAGACCGTCTTCGATAGAGATAATAGGATATTGACGCGTCAAGCCTACGAGGTAATCTGAAAAACCTTGGCTATCAAAAGATTTATTACCCTCGCCTGCCAAGATATATTGACCATCTTTATAAAACTCACTGGCAGCACAGTCCAAAGCTAGATGGATATCATCACCTGCTTTATAGCCGACTTGTTCAATCGCTTGCATGATAACAGTGATGGCTTCTTCGTTGCTACGTAGGTTTGGGGCAAAACCGCCTTCATCACCGACCGCAGTATTGAGGCCTTGGGATTTTAGGACAGATTTTAAGCTATGGAAAATCTCTGTACCCGCACGCAGGGCTTCTGAGAAGCTGGTGAAACCAACTGGCTCAATCATAAACTCTTGGATATCAACCGTGTTATCCGCGTGCTCGCCACCGTTTAAGATGTTCATCATCGGTACCGGCATCGTCAATGACGTCTGATTGCGCAAGTTTGCGATATACTGATGCAATGGCAGGCTTTGTGACTGGGCAGCCGCTTTTGCTGTTGCCAAAGACACAGCCAACATGGCATTAGCGCCAAGGTTGTCTTTATTTTCTGTACCATCGAGCGCAATCATAGCGTCATCAATCGCTTGCTGCTCAGTGACGTCTTTGTCCATAAGCGCGCTACGAATCTGGCTATTGACATTGGCAACGGCTTTTTTGACGCCTTTACCCATGTAGCGACTTTGGTCGCCATCACGTAGCTCGAGCGCTTCACGTGAGCCAGTTGAGGCGCCACTTGGGGCAGCAGCACGGCCAATTGTGCCGTCAGCTAAGATGACATCAGCTTCAATCGTTGGGTTGCCGCGCGAGTCTAAAATCTCACGAGCGCGAATGTCTATAATTGCGGCGACGTTGGTGGTTTCTTCAGCGTACATAATGTCTGTTAATTCCTATGGTCATGCCAAGTTTGAGGGATAAATAACGGCAACTACAATACAAAAAAGGTAAAACAAAATATCGTATAGCACTTATAGCAAAACCAGCAGCATCTATTCATGTAATTGGCTGGTTTTATGTATTATTAAAGGTATTATCTAATACTTTAAGTGTCAGCTATCGTGCTTGGCATTATAGCATAAATTTCGCCAAACTTCCCTTATCTTACCCCAACTTGCGCCCGTAAAATGAAATATAGCCTGTAATATCAGCCATCAAAGAAGGGTTTTAATCCCTACTAACAGCGGCGATATAACAGGCAGTTTGGCATTTATGCTTTTGTTAAACGCTTACTGTCAGTATGAGTATTAGAGACAGTGTTATTTAGCTCAACCTCGGTTTTGAATCGCGTCAGACGTAGCGCATTCATCAATACTGAAATAGAGCTCAGCGCCATCGCAGCCGCGGCAATCATAGGGTTTAAAAAACCAAAAGCGGCAAGCGGAATACCAAGGCAATTATAAATAAAAGCAAAGAATAAATTTTGCTTGATATTGCGCACGGTTGCATTGGCAATTTTTTGCGCCGCATCGATGTGCATCAGCGACTCACCCATCAAGCGTGCAGAGGCACTATGCTGGGCGACATCCGTACCCTCAAACATCGCAAAGCTGGCATCGGCGGTTGCCATTGCTGGCGCATCATTGACGCCGTCGCCTGCCATCGCCACTTTGTGACCCGCTGTTTGTAACAGGGCAATTTGGCTCGCCTTATCACGTGGGCTCATTTTACCGTACGCTTGCTCAATACCCAGCTGCCCTGCCACATGGTCAACGACCGATTGCTTATCGCCACTCATCAAAATGACATTGATACCCGCATCTTGTAGCGCAGTAATTGCCTGCGGCGTGTCGTCTTTTAAATCGTCAGCTAAGGCAAACGCGCCTAGCGGCTCATCGTTGATACTAATGGCGACAGTACTGGCAATTTGCCATACTTTTGGCATCAGTTTTGGCAGGGTTAGATTAGCAAACTCTGCCGTACCAACTTTTACCACACCTAAGCCTTCGATATTGGCTTGTATACCCGCACCTTTGATGACACTGATATCAGTGACAGTCATCAATGGCAAGTTACGCTCTTGAGCCGCATTAATCAATGCCGTTGCTAATGGATGGCTGGCGTGCGCCTCAACACTTGCGGCAATTTGCAGCACATCATCGACGGCAAGCGATTTATCCACCATCACCTGATCGACGATAGTCGGTTTGCCAATAGTCAGTGTACCGGTTTTATCGAGTACCACGGTATCGATATTGCCTGCCGCCTCTAAGCTTTGCGCGTCTTTGAACCAAACGCCATGACGCGCGGCGACGCCCATACCGGCCATAATAGCCGCTGGCGTTGCCAAACCAAGCGCACATGGGCAAGCAATAACCAACACCGACACTGCATGCATCAAGGCGGTATCAACCATGCCTGTTAGCCACCACGTCAGCCCAAAAGTAACCAAAGCAATCGTTACTACCACGGGGACAAAAATAGCCGTCACTCTATCAGCAAGGCGCGCTAAATTGGCTTTTGAACCTTGTGCATCGCTCAGCGCTTGTACCATATCTCCGAGCTTGGTATCGCTACCCTTTGCACTGACGCGATAGAGTAAGCTGCCATTTTCGACCAACGCCCCTGCTAGCAGTATATCACCTGCTTCTTTTTTAAGCGGTACAGACTCGCCGGTTAAATGACTCTCAACGCACCAACCACTACCGCCGATAACGACACCATCAGTCGCCACGCGGCTGCCTTGCTTAGCACGCAAGATATCGCCTACTTGCACCGCTTGTAGCGCGACATTATGAAAGTCGCCATTTGGCTGCTGCTGCTCGACTTCATCAGGC
This sequence comes from Psychrobacter sp. UBA3483, assembly GCF_002377905.1. GTDB lineage: Bacteria > Pseudomonadota > Gammaproteobacteria > Pseudomonadales > Moraxellaceae > Psychrobacter. The sequence goes on from NZ_DFQS01000044.1 coordinate 56,001, forward strand.
GTTAAAGATAATAATAAATCGATACTGTTTAAGCTGTGCTTTTTGGTGCGTTCCTCAAGATATTTACCCGTACGCACAAAAGCAATAACCATCACCCCTGCTTCAAAATAAACGGCTGGTCCGTGTCCGCCTGCATGCCCGCTTTGTAATAAGCTGCTTAACGTACCATCGCCATGGGTCAGCCATAGATAGGTCGAATACGCCCAAATAGTTACTGTGCCAATGACCACCAATACGTCCATATTGGCAAGACCACCTTTGATAGAGGCCCAAGCGCTTTTGTAAAATGGTAATGCCAGCCCAAATTGGACAATGGTCGCTAAGATAAATTGAATCCAAACCGGCGGCATCCACGCCATACCCTGTCCAACCAGCATGCCTGCCATACCCACTAAAAACGGTAGCAAACACACCCATAGGGCAATCAAGCGCCATGGATACTCAGTTGCGGTATCCTCATCTGTTTGCGCAAACAAACTATCGGCCGCCTGCAAATTGGCCACAAAACCAGTTTTATTTACCCACTCTGTTACCTGCTCAGGTGTGGTTTGCGTTGGATCATAATCGACATTGGCAGTCTCGCCAGCGAAGTTGACGTTGACTTCATACACCGCCGGCTTCTTATTAAGAACTTTCTCGATGCGAGACGCACAAGCCTGACATGTCATCCCCTCAATCGCCAGTTGCAGGTGCGCACGCTCGGGCGCAAGCGGCGTGTTTGACTGAATGTCAGTCTCAACTTCATAGGGGTCATTGTTAGCGGTACTGGTAGCGTCATTCATAGAGAGAACTCGTTATTGCGTTAAAGCGCGTGATAGCGTTTAGATATTTAGGCAGTCGTTTACGCGAAAAAACTCAGCGACTTGGTAAAACTTTTAAACGAAAGCGTATTTGAAGCGCCCTTTTCTAAACTTACTGGGATAACTATTAAATGGTTATGATTGGCGGTAATTCAACTTTTTCTATGGTGGCAACTCATCAACAGCTATTGGCGTATAAATGAAAAGACGTTAGTTATTGCAATCTCATTATTTTTTAGTCATTAAAAAAACCAGCCATCAGAGCTGGTTCTTTTATAAATAAAAATAATCTTAAGAGTTAGCGACGGTGGCATCAAAGCCTGCATCATCGATAGCAGCGGCAATCGCTTCAATGCTGGTCTTACTGTCATCAAAGGTAACTGTCGCTAGGTTATCAGCCAAATCAACAGAGATTGTCTCTACGCCGTCAATTCCGTCAGTTGCGGTATGAACACTTGCCACACAACCACCACAAGTCATGCCATCGATATTAATGATTCTAGTTTGGTCTGCCATGAGAGGCTCCTTATTCTTATAACTGAGTTGTTATTAATGAATATTTTTATAATTTAAAAAACTGCTTTTATAATGGTCTTTATACGCTTACTTATAAACACAGTATGTAACTAGCATAAGCTGAAACAAAGCCAACAACAAGTCCGTTTGGTTGTAAGTTTATTAAAGTGTTGTTGCTTCAAGTATTTTCATAAAAACGAAATTTTTATAAACATGGCTTATGAAACTATCAAGCGTTAAAAACACCGCAATAAATAGTCACTCACTAAACGTTAATCATGGTAACGCGGATTTTGCGGGGCATCGATAGGAAATGGCTGAGTCACGTAATCAACCATGCTAATTGCTGCAACAAATGCATGTACCGTCGTTTTGGTATCATCATAATGGATAAATGCCATTCTGTTTTCAGGCTGTAGCTCAATTTCTGTGACACCGGTAATGTTTTTTAGCGCCGTCATCACGCTCTCAAACCCTTCGGTATCATCGATATTCTCGATACTTACTTGTGCAACTTTAATGGCCATGATCTTATCCCCTTATCGTTTATAGCATTAATGCGTATCCAATACCTCAAAGCCTTTGACCAACTCATCGATCTGCTTTAGCTGCCGTAAAAACGGCTCTAACTGGCTGGTTCGCAACGCACATGGACCATCGCATTTCGCCACTTCTGGGTTTGGATGCGCCTCTAAAAACAAACCTGCCAAACCTGTCGCCATACCTGCACGAGCAAGGGTGGTGATTTGCTCACGGCGACCGCCCGCACTGTCACTACGCGCTCCCGGCTGCTGCAAACTGTGCGTCACATCAAAAAATACCGGAATATCCATCTGCTTCATGGTATCAAAGCCCAGCATATCGACGACCAAATTGTTATAACCAAAAGCACTACCGCGCTCGCACAAAATCAGCTTATCGTTACCGCCCTCAAGGCATTTATTGACGATATGACGCATTTCATGCGGCGCCAAAAACTGCGCTTTTTTAATATTAATAATCGCATCGGTTTTTGCCATCGCATGCACCAAGTCAGTCTGACGTGATAAAAAAGCAGGCAGTTGAATGATATCAGCCACTTCCGAGACCGGCGCTGCTTGATAAGGCTCATGCACATCCGTAATAATCGGTACTTGGAATTTTTCTTTAATCTGCCCTAGCCAATCGATACCCTGCTCTAGACCCGGCCCGCGATATGAATGTAAGCTTGAACGGTTGGCTTTATCAAAGCTGGCTTTAAAAACATAGCCAATGCCCAAACGCTGACAGATATCCACATACTGCTCGGCAATCTCGAACGCCAATTCTTTGGACTCTAAGACATTCATACCACCGAATAAGACAAACGGTTGGTCGTTACCGATATTAATCGTCTTGCCATTTGGCGTATTAAGCTTGATATGTGATTGTGCGGTTAATAAATTTTCCATGAAGTGCTGACCCTCATTATTGTTATTTACTGTCGTTATCAACAGTTATTATTCATCTGGTTTTTCCCTATTGTAACCGATAGGCTGATAAAAATAAGTATCTAAGCGTAATTGGACGTAATTGAGCGTAGTTAGATTCAATTACACCCAATTACGCTTCATCGATAATACTGATGAATAAATAAGAAGACTGTCTTGGTAAAAACCATCTTGATAAAAACGGCTATTAAAAGGTTAAATTAAAGCCAAAAAAAGACCAATCCGAAGATCAGTCTTTTTTATCATTATTAAGCAGCTGTACGATGACGATTATTTATTATCGCTATAGTTTCTTGCTGCTTTTACAAAGCTGTTAAACAGTGGATGACCACCACGTGGCGAGCTTGTAAATTCAGGATGAAACTGTACGGCGACAAACCAAGGATGGTTAGGAATCTCAACCGACTCAACCAAATGCTGCTTAGCAGAATAACCCGATATCGTCATACCTGCTTGCTCTAATGGCTCGATATAACGATTGTTCATCTCATAACGATGGCGATGACGCTCAGTGATATTGGTTGCGCCATAGATTTGGGCAAGCTTACTACCAGCCACCAGTTCCGCTTGCTGCGCACCTAAACGCATGGTGCCACCGAGGTCTGAATCATCGCTACGAATCTGCAATTCGCCGCGCTCATCTAACCACTCGGTAATCAAACCGATGATAGGTTCAGCTGCGGTACGATTAAACTCAGAAGAATTGGCATCGATATGCAACACATTACGCGCATATTCAATCACAGCCAATTGCATACCAAGACAGATGCCCAGATACGGTACGTTGTTTTCGCGTGCATAAGTAATGGCTTTCATTTTGCCATTGGTACCGCGCTCACCAAAACCGCCCGGTACTAAAATAGCATCGGCATCGTTTAGACGAGCAAATAAAGCATCATCGGTTTCTAACAGCTCAGCATCGATATAGTCAATTTTGACGTCGGCTTTATGAGTGATACCAGCGTGTAGCAAGGCTTCGTTGATAGACTTATAAGCATCTGGCAATTCAACATATTTACCTACCATTGCGACCGTCACCGTCGCTTCAGGATTGAGCTGTGCTTCGACCACTTTATCCCAATCGCTTAAATCCGCTTCTGGTACATCAAGACCAAAACGCTCACAGATTAAATCATCAAGATCTTGCTCATGCAGGGTACGCGGAATCTGATAAATACTTTGCGCATCTTCACACATGATCACCGCACGCTCTTCGACGTTGGTAAATAGTGCAATCTTGCGGCGATTGTCTTGTGAGATATGGTGGTCAGAGCGGCAGATCAAGATATCTGGCTGCAGACCGATAGAACGTAGCTCTTTAACTGAATGCTGAGTAGGCTTGGTTTTGGTTTCGCCCGCACTGGCGATATAAGGCACCAGCGTTAAATGCATCAGCATGGCGCGATTGCGACCTAGCTCTACTTGCATTTGGCGAACCGCTTCCATGAAGGGAAGTGACTCGATATCACCAACGGTACCGCCAATCTCGATAATGGCGATGTCGTAGCCTTCGCCACTGGCAAGGATTTTGCTTTTAATTTCATCGGTGATATGCGGAATCACCTGTACCGTACCGCCCAAATATTCACCGCGGCGCTCTTTATTCAAAACGTTCTGATAGATACGGCCACTGGTGAAGTTATTGCTCTTACTCATCTTTGAATGGCGTAAAAAGCGCTCATAGTAGCCTAAATCCAAATCGGTCTCGGCGCCATCTTCGGTGACGAACACTTCGCCATGTTGAAACGGGCTCATCGTGCCTGGATCGACGTTGATATACGGATCCATTTTGGTCATCGTCACGCTCACGCCACGTGCTTCAAGGACTGCTGCAAGAGAGGCTGCGGTAATACCTTTTCCTAGTGAGGACACTACCCCACCGGTCACAAATATAAACTTGGTCATAGTACTCTGTCGGTAATTGGTAAAGAAGGATTTTACTAAAAATACGCCACAAAATATAGGGCAAAAGCACAAACTCTTTAAAACACTCCGTTTTTAGCGCTTCGCCTGCATCAGTGCATATCTATCATAAGCATGACTATTATACGCCACTGCCGCTTTAAAAAGGGCATAACAAAAAAACTCACCCCGAAGGATGAGTTTTTTAGAGTCAGATTCTAATGGTTAGATTAGAATTTGTATTCTAGACCAGTACCAAGTACGAATACTTCAGCATCGCCTGTAGTTGTTAAGTATGGAACATTATCAGCTTTGTTCATACCAGCATAGGCATGAGCAATGATGTTGTCTTTATAGAAGTATTTGCCACCAACAACGATTTGATCTGAATCAGCGTCATCAAAACCATTTAGGTTAGAGGTGTTATTGTACTGTGCATAGACAGACGCTGGACGAGCAAAGTTAGTTAGAGGCATCTCACCACTGATGACAAAACCTTTTTCTTTAGAAGTACCATAATCATAATCAGCTACTTGATATAACGCACCTAATCTGATTGGAGCTGCCATGAATTTAGCTAGATCTACAGTAGCAGTACCACGGATGATATCACCTTCGATGTTTTGGTCTTTGTCATAAGCTAGACCAGCAGTAAAGCCAGTACCTTGGTCAAATAGTGCTGCAACACCGAAACCTGAGTTATCATTACCATTAGCATCATCAGAGCTATACATTGCAGAGATTTCTAGTGGTAGACCATCATATTTTGGTGCAGTCCAAATGATTGAACTTGGGATGCGGTTACTATCCGCCATGTTTAACGCTTCGACAACTTCATTCTCATTTTTCGTAGTACCTAAGTTATCAAAGTAACCTTGGTTTACCACAACGTTATCGATACGCGCTAGGCTTGATTGGTTTTTACCAACACGGAACTCACCAAATTGCTTGTTGACAACACCAAGGAATGTATCACGGTTAGTGAAACCATCTTTATCGCCATCAATGCGTGTGCCGTACTCTAACTGATAGATAACATCAGTGTTAGCGGTCATGGCTTCAGAACCTTTAAGACCGATACGTGAAGCATGAGAGTTAATTTCTACTGTATCTTCATCATACATGTTGCCAGCAGGACCATCAAATTCAGCATTAACATAGTCAGCAGCTAAAAAAGCTTTACCGTAGATAGTAGGTGCTGCGTTGGCGGCAGATACAGATAGGGCAGCGATTGCTGTAGCTAAAAGTAGTTTTTTCATGGGGTATCTCCACTTTACAATTTTAGTAATGAGCGAGCTATTATTAGCCGGTGCCCAAAATGGTATCGTCACAAATCCTCAAAGATATAATGTGTAACTGGCTACCGAGATTAGTCAGAAACAAGTGTGGCGAAGTGCTATTACCGTAAGATGAAAAAAACCATGACTTACATAACTGGGGTTAGAATCGTAACTGCCATGTAAATGCTGGTCTTTATCGTTCTGTTGCGTAACATCCGTTACCAAACTCATACTTCGATTACAAGCATAACAACTTTGACATAATTTGCAACATATTTTTAAGTCTTTCATGACGAAAAATTCTAAAACCCATGTTTCATCTAAGGTTTAACGATTGTTTAGATAAAAATAAAAAACACCCCTACTCGCCATTAGCAAATAGGGGTAATTTTTATAAATAAACAGAGTAGAAATACATTGCTTTAAATAAGCATGCACATGCCAGCTCTTAAAGAGCCACTTATACAGTGATAAGTGGCCCTAAAGTCACGCTTAAAAATAGCAGCTTGCGCTTACCTATTGCTCAATGCCACTCATCAACACTAAGACTAAAGCGAACTAGCAATGAGTATTGGCTTTTAAGTCTAAACGCGCTTGATGCAATAATGGCTCAGTGTATCCACTTGGCTGCTCGCGACCTTTAAAGACCAAATCGCAGGCAGCTTTAAAGGCGTAAGAATTATCGAAGTTATTGGCCATTGGCTGATAGCCATTATCGCCCGCATTTTGCTCATCGACGACTTTTGCCATGCGCTTCATGGTATCCATGACCTGTTCTTCACTTACCACGCCGTGATGCAACCAGTTAGCGATATGCTGACTTGAGATACGTAAGGTTGCACGGTCTTCCATTAGACCTACATCATTGATATCTGGTACTTTAGAGCAGCCAACACCTTGGTTTACCCAGCGCACAACATAACCTAGGATACCTTGAGCGTTATTATCAAGCTCTTGCTGCTTCTCTTCTTCTGTCCAGTTGGTATCTTTGGCTAATGGAATGGTCAAGATATCATCTAAGCTGGCACGCTCACGGGATTTTAGGCTGTCTTGTACATCGGCAACATTAACTTCATGGTAATGCATGCTGTGCAAAGTCGCGCCCGTTGGTGATGGAACCCAAGCTGTGCTAGCGCCCGCTTGTGGGTGCGCTATTTTGCTTTCCATCATCTCTTTCATCTCATCAGGCTTCGCCCACATGCCTTTACCAATTTGAGCGTGACCTTGTAGACCGGTCTCTAAACCGATATCAACGTTCCACTGCTCATAAGCGGGCTGCCACGCTTGCGACTTCATATCGCCTTTACGTACAAAGGGCCCAGCGTTCATACTGGTGTGCATCTCATCACCCGTACGGTCTAAGAAACCCGTATTGATAAAGATAACGCGCTCTTTTGCTTGACGAATCGCTTCTTTGAGGTTAACCGTCATACGGCGCTCTTCATCCATCACACCGATTTTTATGGTATTACGCTCTAAGCCTAACAAGTCTTCAGCGGCGTTAAACAAATCGTTCGCCATTTTGACTTCATCAGGGCTGTGCATTTTTGGCTTAACGATATACATCGAGCCTTTGCGCGAGTTTGATAGCTCGTTCTTACCTTTCAAATCATTTAAAGACAATAGCGGAGTAATCAGACCATCCATTAAACCTTCAAAAATCTCTTCTTGACCGTTACCCAAGTCGACCAAGATAGCCGGGTTTTGCATTAAATGACCAACGTTACGAATTAAAAGTAGCGAGCGACCTGGTAGGATAAGCGCGCCGCCATCTGGCGTGGTATATTCGCGGTCTGGGTTCTGTTTACGCGTACGAGTTTTGCCGCCTTTTTCAAAAGTTTCTTGCAAGTCGCCATTCATCAAACCAAACCAGTTACGATACACTTCTACTTTTTCTTCGGCATCAACGGCAGCGATTGAGTCTTCGCAATCTTGAATCGCCGTGATAGCAGATTCAAGTAATACGTCTTTGATGTTAGCTGGGTCGTCTTTACCAACTGGATGACTGCTATCGATTTGGATTTCAGCATGTAGGTTGTTGTTTTTTAACAAAATACCAGTAGGATTTTCAGCCTCACCGACAAAGCCTGCAAACTGAGCGGCATCTTTTAATTCAGTGCTGCTATCGCCTTGCACAACTTCAAGCTTGCCATCGACAACTTTAAAACCAGTTGCATCAGTGTATGAACCTGATGCTAATGCAAAGTTTTCATCTAAGAATTTTTTGGCATAGGCGACGACAGCGGCGCCGCGCGTTGGGTTATAACCACCTTTGGCTTCTTGACCATTTTCATCGCTGATGACGTCTGTGCCGTACAAGGCGTCATACAAGCTGCCCCAACGCGCGTTGGTTGCGTTCAATGCATAGCGCGCGTTACGGACTGGTACCACTAACTGCGGGCCTGCGATATGGGCAATCTCATCATCGACGTTTTGGGTGCTGACTTTGAAATCATCACCTTCTGGTAATAAGTAGCCGATTTCTTGTAAAAACGCTTTATAAGCTGGGTAATCAATATCGCCATTTTTGGCAGGATTGTCGAGATGCCACTGGTCAATTTGTTGTTGGATTTTGGCACGGGTCGCGAGCAGCGCTTTATTGCGCGGCGTAAATTCTTTAATAACCTTTTCAAAACCTGACCAATAGCTGTCTGAATCAACACCGACTTTCGGCAGCACTTCGTTTTCAATAAAATCGAACATCTGCTTATCGATGGCAAGAATGCCCTTTTGAATACGATTGGCGTTAGAAGACTGGCTCATATTGTTATCCTTATCTGTTCGTGAAGTGTGTTAATCCTAAATTGCTACTTATCTATATTGCTACTATTTAGAGCAGTGTTGAGCAAATGCTAGGGCGCTAAGCGTTACTTTTTGCGCTAGCATCGTTAGTTGATATAATATCGATTAGCTATTTATTCACTGACAATAATAGTAAGACAAAATATCCTAAAAGCAAAATCTCATCCTACTATCAAATAATGAAATAAACAAGGAAAGACCATTCATCAAGTAAATACTTAGGCTGTCTATAAATGATACCCTATAGGACATAAGCCTTAAGCACCATAAATACTTTGCTTGCACCTATATAGACAATTACTTCCATAAACGGGAAGTAATCATTACAACAGCAACCTATGCCTCATGGTTATTTATGTAGCGACAATATATAAGAGTAAAAATCACCCTAGACGCTATACAACACATTCACGGCTAAAAGACCTATTTTATCAATACTTTCAATATTCCACTTCTCCATAAATCTTAATGACATCCGATAAAACTATGACTATCAATACCCAAAACCTTGCAGCCTTAATCGAAGAAAATCATCATGAAGACAGTACGCAAGAAGACAGTGTCGACATCGCGCAATTAAGAACGCCACTAAAAGTAGACCTATCGCCTATTTATGAATTCTTAGGCGCGCGTACCACCCAAGCTTGGGTCAATGCTGCCCTTGCGGATTTGCCGTTAATCATTCAAGACCATGCCAACTGCGAAAAAAAAGCGGCTGGTACGGCGATGAATTTAATCTTTCGTTATGAGTTTTCTTATGACTTACAGCGCAAATTGGCACAATTAATACGCGAGGAGATGCTGCATTATGAGCAAGTGCTCGGCATCATGAATGAGCGCGGGCAAGCATGGAAATATCTGAGCGCTGGACGTTATGCCAAAGGCATGCTCAAGCATAAACGCACTTACGAGCCAGCCGCGATGGTAGATGTCTTAATTATTGGGGCATTTATCGAGGCGCGCTCTTGTGAGCGTTTTGCGGCGCTGGCGGAAGTCATTAATGATAAACGATTGGCGAAATACTATCGCTACTTACTTAAGTCAGAAAGTCGCCATTTTGAAGATTATTTGGCATTAGCACAATCACTAGCTGAAGATAGTATTGACGAGCGTGTCGCCTTTTTTAAAGAAGTTGAAGCAGAGCTGATATCAAGTCCAGATAGCGAGCTACGCTTTCATAGTGGTAACCCTGCTTAATTAACTAAGCATCTTATTAATTTTCACTTGAAACGCCAATCTCAACTTATCGTAGGCTTTTGATTTTTATAGAATTTAAAATTTTAATTGTTTTAACTGAAATGTTAAAAACCAAGTAAACCAATACCTTAGAAAAATAAGTTGAGAGTGGGGTACTTGAAATAAAAAAGGTTTAACCGTTAGCGTATAAAACCTCACTAATGATTAAACCTTTTAAATACTGCAATCTAAAACAACATTACAAACTGTCAAGTTCTTATATTATTCAATCTTTTATTGTCCTGAAAGCCATTATTTATCGCTTTCGGTTATCGAAGTATCATATTGTTTGTGATTTTTTACCACATGATGCGGATCGTGGTCATCCGTCAACCGTTCTGCTTCTGCCGGATTGACCTTTTGCAGGGCATCGTCAGGTACAATACCATTATTGTCATCGGCATCTTTTAGATTAGAGTTATTTTCTGGATGATTCAGCTTTTGCTGATTCACATCAACATCCTTATCATTAACGTCCGTAGCATTAACGTTCTTGTCGTTTTGTATAGTCATAGGCCTTCTCTTTATAATTATAAGCATATAAAAAATAGCTATCTATATTTGCTAGCACTCTTAGCCACGCTAAACACCTTCAACCTTAACTATTAGAAATCTTTTTCGTCAGGATTTAGTACGCGTGTTTGCGCATTATCGACATTGGCATAGCGATTTAAATCGTTTATATCGGTGCTTTTGGCCGCTTCAGGCATGGTGGTATGCTCATTTATCCCTTCGTCGAAAGCATTACCTTCTTGATCGCGGCGATCTGGCTGACGCGCAGGATTGTCATTTTTGTTTACATGCTCTGTTTCTATCACACCTTCTTTAAAGGTATCGGTTCCTTTATTGACTCTAGTATTGTCTTCGATTTCATCATGAGCAACAGATGAATGAACCTCATTCTCTGTAATAGCGGTTTCTCGAATATCAGTCTCCTGAATACGAGTTTTGGTTAATTCAGGATCTTTGGTTGGCATATCTTTGGCTTGCATCATAATGTCCTTATTGTTTTTTAAATTATTATTTTTATCGTTATGGTAAATTCGCTTATCGTTCTCACGTTTACTCATTATTCTTTTGAGACAAGTCATAAGCGTTTAAATCAGCAACGTTTTTACCACCAGGTGGCAAATCCTCTTCTTTACGTGGGTCTACATATACTTCATCGGTTTCCTGTGATGCTTGCTTAGGTCCATCAATATCCGGCTCGTACTTTCGACCTTTGTAACTGTCTTTAGGATTTTTTTGCTTTAATGCCGCTGGATCATCAATTAGTACCGGTTCTTCATCATTAGGTTGGGTAAAGTCTTTCATGGCGTGTCCCTCGCGTTTGGTGTAGAGCAGCAGATTAGTTTTATTATTTATCAGTCCGCAAATCATCTTCGATAAAAGGCGTTTTTTGCTCTTCGCTTAGATTTTCAGGTTTATCGACTTGCTTGTTATCGGTTAGGTTTTTTTCGATTTGTTGGCTATCTGCTTGTTCTGCCGCTTTTTTTACATCAGATGTGTCATTATTGGTATTACTCATGGTGCAACTCCTCTTATTTGTAATTTATTTATAATAAAATTGTACTAGCTATAATTAGCTTATCCTTGCTCGCTCTTTATAAATTATTGATATATAGACTGCTGTCTATCAGCTATCAGAGACAAGGTATAACTTAATTATAAGAATAATTTTTGACTGCTCACCAGTGTACTGCCGTATCAATGTGTGAATAAATGTGAGGTTAGCCGACAGTTTGTAACTTGCTTTTCATTAGTGGCTACTTTTTAGTAATTTATTCCGCAACTTTATAAGCGCTGTTAAATAAAAAAACCAAGATCCGATAAATACAGATGCTTGGTTTTTATTTGGATTTTTCAATGCTTATTGAATCTAAAAAGGTTGTTGAGAACTAGTCTAAGTTGTCTCGCCAACGCCGTTGATGACCTTTAATAAATGCTCTTGTGCGATATGCGGTGTTTCATCTGCCGCTGGTTGTAATTGCTGCCAAACGCCATTACCATCAAGCGTCCAAGCCTGAGTATTGTCGTGTAGATAGTTGATTAAGCCATCTTGATAAATTTGCTTGAATAGCTTTTTGTCTTCGATTGGGAACGCCACCTCAACGCGGTGGAATAAGTTGCGGTCCATCCAGTCGGCGCTGCCGCAATACAAGCGCTCATAGCCAGCATTATAAAAGTAATAAATGCGCGTATGCTCCAAAAAGCGCCCAATCACAGAACGGACGGTGATATTTTCGGACAAATCCTTTACTTGCGGGCGCAGGCAGCACATGGAGCGCAAAATCAGCTCAATCTTAACGCCTGCCTGCGACGCATCATACAATTTATCAATCAGTCGGCGCTCGGTCAGCGCATTGACCTTGATGATAATATGAGCGCGTTTGCCTGCTTTGGCTTGAGCAATTTCATCATCGATAAAGCTCATGAGCTTTTCATGCAATGTAAACGGCGCATGTAAGAGTTTTTTTAGATTGGCAGGTTTACCCATGCCCGTCAGCTCTTGGAAGATTTTGTGTACGTCTTCTGAGATATCAGGGTCGGCACTAAATAAACCATAATCGGTATAGACTTTGGCATTGGCAGCATGATAGTTGCCCGTACCGAGATGCACATAACGACGAATTTTATCGTTTTCACGGCGAATGATAAGCATCAATTTGGCGTGAGTCTTGTAACCGACGATACCGTAAACCACCACCGCGCCTGCTTCTTGCAGATAATTAGCCACTGCGATATTTGAGGCTTCATCAAAACGGGCGCGTAACTCGATAACCGCCGTGACTTCTTTACCATTGCGTGCCGCCGCCGCTAGTGCTTTAACGATTTCTGAGTTGGTACCTGAACGATATAGCGTTTGCTTAATGGCGAGCACTTTTGGGTCACTTGCTGCCTGCCATAATAGATTGATAATCGGCGAGAACGCATGAAACGGATGATGAACCAAGACATCGCTCTTACGCATCGCGGCAAACATGCTGGTCGCTTTATCGAGCTTATCGACTTCACGGCGGAACGGCTTAGGTACGACATGGGTAAAAGGCTGATAGCGTAGCGCTGGGATATTAAAATCAAACAGCAAGCGCGTTAAGTTCACCGGCCCATTGACGCGGTAAAGTTGATTGTCATGTAGCTCAAACTCATTGAGCAAATAATCGCTAATCGGCGCTGGGCAATCGGTAGTGACCTCTAAACGCACCTTGTCGCCAAAGCGGCGGTTTTCAAGTTCGCCCTCTAGTGCCTTGGCAATATCATCGACATCCTCTGCCAAATCCAAATCGGCATTGCGCGTTAGTCTAAACTGATGACAACCAGTGACATTCATCCCCGGGAACAACTCACCGATATGCTCATGAATCACCGCCGATAGCATCACATGATGCTCTTTACCACCCGTCAGCTCATCCGGCAAGCGGATGACACGTGGTAAGCTGCGTGGCGCTGGTACAATGGCGAGATTGATATCACGACCAAAGGCATCTTTGCCCTCTAGCGTGGCGATAAAGTTTAAGCTTTTATTTACCAATCTCGGAAACGGATGCGCCGGATCAATACTAATCGGGGTCAAAACTGGTGAGACTTGCTCGGTAAAATACTGCTTCATCCACGCCGATTGCTCAGGAGTTAGCTCGTCACGCTTTAAGTAGCGGATGTCTTCTTGGGCAAGGGCTGGCAGGATATCTTCATTTAAAATGCGGTATTGCTCGCTGATGGCTTTATGAGTGACAGCAGAGATTTCTCTGAGCACCTCACTTGGGCGCATACCATGAGCGCTGGTTGAGACATCACCCATATTGAGTTTTTGCATGATACCGGCGACACGAATCTCAAAAAACTCATCCATGTTGGAAGAGAATATAATGAGGAAAAACAAGCGCTCTAATAAAGGATGACGCGGACTGGCCGCCTGCGCCAGCACCCGCAGATGAAACTGCAACAATGACAAATCGCGATTGATATAGCTGCTCGGTGAATAGCTGCCATCGTCGAAACGCTGCCAGTCTATTTCACTTAACCCTTTGCTCGAGCTTGCCGTTAGCTCTGCTTCTGTTGTGACTAGGCTTGTACTGACCTTGATATCTGTTTTTGTACTAACATCAATACTATCGTTAATTTTATGATCGTTATTTTGCTTATTAACCATCTCTGCCACCTTTTATTCCTTTACGTGATCGATATGCCGTCATCTTTTATTTTTTATGAACGCTGTTTAATGCCACCCGTCAATTTAAGCTGATTGTATTGTAAGGCAATCGTTTTCTAAGCGGATTGCGGTAAGACGGCATTTTTCATGCGTTTTTTAATGATACGTTGTTTGTTGCGCAAGCGTTTGTCACTTTGATGACCTTCGTAGTATTTTGGATTGGTCAACATGGCGATGAGTAAAGCCGATTCATCACGATTTAGGTTGGCCGCTGATTTATCAAAATAATGCTGGGCGGCGGCTTCAACACCATAAATGCCGTTACCAAACTCAGCGACGTTGAGATAAGCGGTCAAAATGCGCTGCTTATCCCAAAAGGTTTCTATCATTACTGTGATAATCGCTTCTTCAGCTTTACGGGTATAAGAGCGATGCGAGGTAAGAAATAAGTTTTTGGCCAATTGCTGGGTAATCGTTGAGCCGCCCGCTGACATTTTGCCCGTTTCTTCGTTCTTTTTCTGTGCCGCCTTAATGCCTTTCATATCAAAGCCATTATGCTGGCTAAAGGTCGAATCTTCACTGACAATCGCTGCTTGTTTGGCAGATTTGGCAATGGCGTCATACTCAGCCCACGTTTGCGTGACCGTGCCACCCGTTAAACGATGGGTCAGCATAAACATGCTATTATTAATCGGCTGGGTCTTCCAAATCAGTAGCAGACCTGCGACCAATATATGAAAAGCCACCACCAACAACATGAATGCCAGTAATAAGCGTTTGAGAAATGTGCCAAAACTTGCCATGCGAGCGATATCCAAGTAGTTAAAAAATAGTCAACATAATAAACTGTTAACCCTAACGCGTTAATCATAAATAGCAGGTCATCTTACCTAATCTCACAATCGCTGTCATTATTTACCCTATTTCTTTATTATGTAAATACTGCCAAGTGCTATGAATATTTTTCTTTAAAAATTTAAAACTAACGCTTGGCGATAAATAGATATAAGAATAAGAGTGTAAATATGGCTAATAATACAGTAGCAATGTTACGGGCACGCATGATTGCCGCCAATCCCAATCTTGGTACGGCTGAAAATCAGGATAAATGGTGGCTACTCGGAACGACTGGCTGTCATCTTTGTGACATCGCTGAGCAGCTGCTTAGCCAATTTCAAGCGGTGCAGCCGATACGCTATCAGTATGTTGATATTGCTGATTTTGATGAGGTGCTGATGATGGAGTTTGCTACTACGATTCCTGTGATATTGACGCCATCAAAACGCTTGAACTATCCTTTTTCAGTGTTGGATTTGCAGCAATTATTAGCAGCGTCATAAAACAGACAACGTAAAAAATGATAATAATGAGAAACTTATGAAAGATTTAAAGAAAATAACGGAAATTGAGGATTTGCGCCGTGTTGCCGAGCGTAAAGTACCACGGATGTTTTATGATTATGTCGATTCAGGCTCATGGACTGAGACTACTTATCGCAACAATGAAACCGACTTTGACCGTATTAAATTGCGCCAAAGGGTTCTGGTCAATATGGAAGGGCGCTCGCTTGCCACGGATATGCTGGGCTCAAAAGTCAAAATGCCCGTTGCTATCGCCCCAACTGGCTTTACTGGCATGATGTGGGCCGATGGTGAGATTCACGCCGCACGGGCAGCGGAGAAATTTGGCGTGCCCTTCTCGCTTTCAACCATGAGTATCTGCTCTATCGAAGATGTGGCAGAAAACACCAGTGCGCCGTTTTGGTTCCAGCTCTATGTGATGCGCGACCAAGAATTTATGGCAAACCTGATTCGCCGCGCTAAAGCGGCCAATTGTTCTGCGCTTATCTTAACCGCGGATTTACAAGTCCTCGGCCAACGTCATAAAGATATCAAAAACGGTCTATCTGCGCCGCCAAAACCTACGCTTGCTAATATATTAAACCTCATGACCAAGCCGCAGTGGTGCATGAATATGCTCGGTACCAAACGGCATAGCTTTGGTAATATCGTCGGTCATGCCAAAAACGTCGAGGATATCTCATCGCTCTCGGCATGGACGGCTGAACAGTTTGACCCAGCGCTAAGCTGGGATGACGTCGCACGCATTAAAGATATGTGGGGCGGCAAGCTCATTATCAAAGGCATCATGGAACCTGAAGACGCCATCATGGCTGCCCGTAGCGGTGCCGATGCGTTGGTGGTTTCAAACCATGGCGGCCGTCAGCTTGATGGGGCGTTGTCTTCCATTGCCGCGCTCGCTGATATCGTGCAAGCGGTACGAGCGGAAAATAGCAATATCGAGATTTGGCTCGATAGTGGTATTCGCTCCGGTCAAGATGTGCTCAAAGCACTCGCTGTAGGCGCCAATGGTACAATGATTGGTCGCGCGTTTTTGTATGGGCTTGGCGCTTATGGCGAAGATGGCGTGCGCCGTGCGCTAGAGCTTATTTATAACGAGTGTGATATCAGTATGGCGTTTTGTGGTCATACCGATATCAATCAAGTGACGGATGACATTTTGGTTAAAGGCACTTATGAGAATCTTAAAACTCATGCTTATTAAAAAGCTAGTCCTTATTAAAAAACCCAACTTTATTAAATATTGATATATTCAGTTCGGTGTGAAAAGGATATGTTCAAAATAGCATGCTGCTAGAATAAATTTTCCTTGCTTGCTGTGTGCTTCGCACTCCAGAGGCTGCGAAAAATTCATTCTAGCAACCCTATATCGTTTTGCAGTTGAATCGACTATAACCCGCTTATAGGTGACACGCCTTAACCCTAGCCTTTATACTCTACTCATCACTTTTTATTGATAGTTTGCGTTTATGACCATTCAACAATTATTAAAAACCGCGCCCGTCACCACTTTGCTATTAATAAGCTTTATCGGTTTATTTATCATGCAGGTGCTAAGCGGCGTCGATGCCAATAATCCATCGACTGAAGCATTGCTAAAATGGGGCGCCAATGCTCTGCCTTATACCATGGATAATGAACCATGGCGCTTGGCAAGTAGTGCCTTTTTGCATATCGGTCTGATGCATTTATTGTTTAATGGTTTTGCCATGTATTTTTTTGGCCAGATTGCCGAGCCGATGTTCGGTTCAGTAAAGTTTTTGGCGTTATTTTTACTCGCGGCAATCGGTGGCAACCTACTGAACAACCATATTACGTGGCAAGGTATCTTAGATGGCACTGGACAACCGGGCATATCGGCGGGCGCGTCTGGCGGTATCATGGGTATCGGTGCCGCGCTATTGATAGCCGCGCTGTTTAAAATACCAGTCAATGGCATGGTGCTCAATCTGAAAAGCCTGATCATTATTATGGGCATCAATTTGGTATATGGCTTTGCCGTACCGGGGATTGATAATGCTGGTCATATTGGCGGCGCGGTCACAGGATTGGTGATTGCATTGGCGTTTGCCATTGCCTACCGTCAGCGCTTGGCTGCGACGCTAAAGCATCTACCTAGCGCAGCTCAAGACATTTATCACACCACTTATATCAACTCTCCAACAAGTAGCGATACTGACTTTTCCATCCCTACTTCTACTCACGCTCCTCGCTTTGATAATGAGGGTAATTTTGATAATAACAGCAGTTTTAATCACGACTCTGCTGTAAACTTACCCTTAGATAGCTATGCCAATCAAGCAAGTCTTAATCACAGCAAATTTAACAAACAACGAACAGCGACCAAATCGACGCTTATTTGGCAATTGCTACCGTGGCTGGTCATGCTGCTGATCAGTATTGGTTTTATATGGTGGTGGCAAGATATTCATCAGCAAATATTACAAGTGCTAGCAGCCATTGAGTAAAATGCCAGACTTATTTATTATTCTATTTATCGACTCTGTTTTTACTATTTATCCCACCCACTTATGAGAGTAAACCATGTTTAAACCATCAGCGCTATCGCAACCGTTGACGCGCACTGTCCTTAGCGCATTGACCGCCACTGCCCTATTTAGTATCGCTAGCTTCTCTAATGCTGCCCTGTTTAAAAACAACTTACCGACTGATAAAGATGCCATCTTAAGCGTCGGCGTCAACGTCATGGCGGTCAAGTCAGCTTATGATTTGGAAGACAGCACCGACATAAAAGTATTGCCGGGTGTGTTTTATGATAACAACAGAATCTATGCACGCGGTGCGCAGGCTGGCGCTTATATTATCAATGATGGCACCAATCAGCTAGCCGCTTATGCGCAGCTTGATGGCAGTGAATTCGACCCTGATGATGCGACTGGCGCGCTGCAAGGTCTGGATAAACGTAAGGCTTCAGCCGCTGCTGGTCTATCGTATCTGCGTCGTACGCCTGTGGGTGGTTTTCGCCTGCAAGTCGCCACCGACGTGTTAGATAATAGTGGCGGCAATACGGCGCGCTTGACCTATCTTGCCAAAATCACTAAAGATAAGCTAACAGTTTATCCAAGCATTGGCTTTGAATATCATGATGCCGACTACAATAACTATTATTATGGCGTTAGTGCGCAAGAGTCAGCGAAGACAGGCGTCGCTGCTTATGAGTCAAATAATAGCTTAAACCCTTATATCAATATTAGCGCTAATTATGATTTTAATGAGCGCTGGGCAGGATTTGCCAATCAAAGCTTAAGCTATCTGCCAAATGAACAATACGACAGCCCAATGGTTGATTCGCGTACGGATGCCACGACGACGCTAGGATTGCTTTATAAGTTTTAATAAATTTTAGATTTTGGATAGAAAAAAGACCTTGCCGCGTTATGGCGATAAGGTCTTTTTATTTAATAGTTTTACATGTAGGATGCTCTAGCTCGGTTTAATATATTTCAACCTTACTCATTTTCTCAATAAGCTTATACGATTTGGAGTTCTTATCTTTGAGAATAGAAATCGTATCTGTCATGATATATTGATCCCAAGCTTTTGCGTTAGTCTTAAAGTCAGCGTAATACACAACATCTTTAATCCTACGAAAATGTCTGAACCATACCCCAAGCTTTGGTTCCGCTCTTCTAATATAGTTATATTCGCTATTGATAGTGACAAGTGCTACGGGGAAATGATGAGATATAATAAGAACCTTATCGCCAACTTGCATATCTTTTGCAAAACTTATGTAGTCCTTTTGACTTGATAGAATATCTTTCTGTGATTCTGCTAGTAAGTCTCCTACCTCAGTAGCAAAGTCCAAACCAATAAAACCAGCTGCAATACTTTGATTTGAATAAAAACCAGATTTTTGACTGTCATCTGGGTGTAGTTGCATTCTCCAGTACTTCATTCACTTCCCCTTGAAATATATTTTATGCTAAAGAAAAACGGTGCAAGCACCAAAAACCCTATCTTTATTATTTTTTAAAAAATCATGCTTTCGTCGAATTTTTATCTAAAATAAGGTTGTCATATTTATATGAACGCCCAATTATTCTCGTAGGCCTTCAATTTCTTTTATTCTCTTGATTATATCTGAATCAGGTTTAGACTTAGATATTGTAGAAAAATGCTTGAATATTTCACTAACTCTAGCCTCCTCCAATATCATTTTTCTTGTTATTTTAGCTGTCTCATAGACCTTCAATCTTGCTGATATAATATCTAGCTCATTATCATGATTTAGAACATTTTCGGCTCCTATATAAGAAGTGGCGACCTGAACAGTCAAATACCTGTTTATATAGAAGCCGTTTTTATCCATAAATTCACAAAGAGGAACTATAATTGAGCTTATCAAACTAGTTCTATCATACTCATTCAACTCTGTATTCGTCATCACCTCTGATATAACGTTACTGCTTCCAACAAACAATGCGTATAGCTCTTCATGAACAGCTAAACGCTTATCAAATATTCTCTGAGAATAAATCTCGATACGATTCTTTCTCCTAAAGTGCTCTCCAATTAAGGCTCCAAGTAATACTCCCACTAAACCAATTAATGCACTTTCCATCCCTTTTTCCTTATCACATGCAGATTTCAATCTTCGCTTATATTAGCATTAGTACTCCCCAATAAAGAACAAACGTGAGTTAATCGAAAATTTTCTTAAGAAGTAGATGTAAATACTTTGCTATAAAAGAATATTTTATACATCTCTGTCTAAAGATCAAAAAAAACCTTGCTATCCCATTCTCAAAGGATAACAAGGTCTTTTTTTATCTAACTCTATCAGCCTGCTAAAAACTAGCCTTTAAGCTTTTTGATAGAGGCAACATTACAGCCCTTATAAAGGATTTCACTGCTGGCGTTTTGGATATTGGCCGATGATTTATGGTAGTTATTCAAACGCAGCGCACCCGTCATAATACTAAAGTTGTCTTCATCACCAAACACGGTATCAACCGTGTCAGAACGACCTAAGTTAATGGGTAAAAATCTTTTTTTGCCATTCAAATTGGCTTCTGCAAAGGTCGGTAAATACTCTTTGTTAAAACCGTAAGTCACGCTGACTTTCTTGTTGCTTTGGCAAGTATAGTTGACTTGTCTAATTTTAACAGCGGTATCATAACTTTCGCTTGGCTCCATTACTTGGTCCGAGTAAGCCATGGCAGAACCAGAACCCAGCATTGCCATCATAATACCAGCTGATGATAGAGCGGCAGTTAACTTTTTCATAAATTACCTCAATGATATAAATAGAATGGTCATAGATAAGAGAAATATGGACGTTAGCGGCGAACTATTTTTAGTTAGTCTAATCGTTTGCTCTTATTGTCTTTGTCGTGATTTAAAATTTTTTTAAAACTTTGATTCACGAGCCCTTATCTAGGTACTCATTATAAGCAAAATTTTTGTTAGCGCTGTTATAACTATTGGTACGCTTGTTGTCTGAGCGTAAGACATTGTTGCGCGCGATGTAGGTGCTTCAATTGATAGATAAAAAAAGACCCTGCTCATTCCTCTATAAAGGATGGCAAGGTCTTTTCAAATAACTTACTTCTTAGTGGAACAAATATGACACTACTACACGGAAGATGAGCGCAAATGGTACCTGTCGTACATTAAGCGAGTCTGACACCATAGCAGGTCGTTATTTATTTTACGACTTAAGAAGGATGTACCATATCAGCAGGGGTTACCCACTCATCGAACTGCGCTTCAGTTAACAGCTCCAATTCAACCGCCACTTGCTTCAAAGTTTTGTTTTCTTTATAAGCCGTCTTAGCGATTTTCGCCGCATTTTCATAACCAACATGACGGTTCAAAGCAGTCACTAGCATTAATGAATTATGCAAGAAGTCATCGATTTTGTCTTTGACTGGCTCGATACCAACCGCACAATTTTCGTTAAAGCTGTTGCAAGCGTCACCCAATAGCTTGATAGATTGCAATAAGTTAAAGGCAATCACTGGCTTATAAACGTTGAGCTCAAAGTTACCTGACGCGCCAGCCATGCTGATAGTGACATCGTTACCCATGACTTGAGCGACGACCATGGTCATTGCTTCTGACTGCGTTGGGTTTACTTTACCCGGCATGATAGATGAGCCTGGCTCATTTTCTGGAATCGTCAATTCGCCCAAACCACAGCGAGGACCTGATGCCAACCAACGTACGTCGTTAGCGATTTTATTTAAGCTACCTGCTAGCGTTTTTAATGCGCCAGAAGCAAATACTTCAGCATCACGAGCCGCTAGTGCTTCAAATTTATTTGGTGAGGTGACAAACGGCAGACCAGTCAAGGTTGATAACTGTTCAGCTGCTTTTACCGCATAATCAGGGTGAGCGTTTAGACCTGTACCAACCGCTGTGCCGCCTAGTGGCAATTCATATAGACCTTGTAGCGCGTTATCGATACGAGTTAATGAATGGTCAAGTTGGCTGACATAACCGCTGAATTCTTGACCTAGGGTCAAAGGCGTCGCGTCTTGCAAATGCGTACGACCGATTTTAACGATACTATCGAATTCTTTGGCTTTGGCATCTAGCGTATCGCGTAGTGCTTTTACCGCTGGGATAAGCAGGCTGTTAATCTGACGGGCAGCCGCCACACGAATCGCGGTTGGGAAGCTGTCGTTGGTAGACTGTGCATGGTTAACATGGTCATTCGGGTGAATCGGCGTGTAGCTGCCGCGCGCGTTCCCTGCGATTTCGTTGGCACGATTTGCCAATACTTCGTTCATGTTCATGTTTGACTGGGTACCAGAACCTGTCTGCCATACTACGAGTGGGAACTGATCCGTTAAACCACCGTTGATAACTTCATCAGCAGCTTGCACGATTAAATCGCGCTTATCGCCTTCGATACGCTCAAGGCTAGCATTGGTAATGGCAGCGGCTTTTTTCACTAGCGCCATTGCTTCAATCATCGGACGTGGCAATGTCTCGCCACCAATTTTAAAGTTCTCGCGGCTACGCTGAGTTTGCGCACCCCAATAAGCGTCAGCTGGGACTTCCACGTTGCCCATGGTATCTTTTTCGGTACGAGTTGCCTGATTCTGTGTCGACATAACTACCCTCTTTGATGGTTTGTTGTATAGCTGCTTTGAAAAAAGTGCAACACACGCTGCACATAAAGGAAAATACGATGTAAAGTGGCGTTATGATAGCATGACTTATCACAAATTTCTCCAAGTCCGTGAGGCTAACTGATGTCTAAAAACACCGGCCAACAACATTCTGCTACTGAATTATCTAACTCATTACCTGAGTTATCGGCTGATGACGCTCGCTCTAAAAAGGAGGTTAAAGTCGCTGATAGCTTGGCTAATCCACCCAGACGACAATTTACCCGCCAGCGTCGGCAATTAACAGCTGGCGAGCGTAGACAATATGCGCGCATGGCAAGCTTACATTTAATTAAATTGCAACAACGCTTACCGCCGCATGCAAAGATTGGCTTATATTATGATGGCTTTGGTGAGCTGCCCACTCAGCCACTGTTGGACTGGATTATACGTTCGAATTATCAGCCGTATCTGCCTGTGGTTGGTTCGCTCGGTCGTACTAAAAATGGTAATGATGATAAACGTCTGCGCTTTGTACCTATTTATCAGTCGAAACTGCTGAATATACCGACGCGCATTCACAGCTTAGGTATGAAGCAAAACCATCATCGCAGGTTACTTTGGGCACACGAATTAGATGTGATTATCTGTCCGCTCGTGGCGGTTGATAAAAGCGGCAATCGTATGGGCATGGGTGGTGGATTTTATGATACAACCCTTGGTAAAAGCCATCAGGCAGGGTTAAAAAAACCATTGAAAATTGGTTGGTGCTATGATTTTCAAGTGGTTGAGCAGCTTGAGCGCCAAGCGTGGGATGTGCCTTTAGATGGTTTGATAACACCAAGTGGCTTGAGGTGGTTTAAACGAAATCAGATTACAAGCCGCTATGACAAAGCATCTAGCGCTGATAGTGTTGATACGTACTTACGAGCATTGGGAAATGATGACGCTAGAGAGAAGCTCTACTACAGTCAAGAACAAGCCTTTAACTCCGACGAATTAGCAAAGGTGGTTAATAAGAAACGCTTAAATGAATTACTGGCTGACAGTGATGCTTTTTTGGCTAGTCTAAGTGGTGAGATTGAGGATTTTGAAGATAAAAATAAAGACCCATAAAGGATTTATAAAGACAACAATGAGCTACTTTTGCTCAAAACCACTAAGGGTAGTTTTTACTATCTTGTGGATCATTTTCGTCGGTCTTATTATCACGTTAGGTTTTAGCACAAATCCCTATTTACTTCACGTTCAGAATATTCCTCCTCCGCACCCCTATCCTATAGAATTAGTCGTTATATTAATAATGGCGATGCTGTTTCACTTAAGCCTACTGGTAACTATGGATGTATATATGGATAGTCGCTGGAAGTTCTTCGCTATGCTGTTGACTAGCATTTTATTTTTATTTGGTTTCGGTATGATGGCGATGCATGCACCGCCGTCATTAGGTGGGATGATTTTTTGGACATTCCTGTCATCTTTACTATTTTTATTGCTTTGCTTTCGGCAGGTCTGTTTATTTTTTTTAAGGCGATTTTTTCGTAGAGAATCAGTTTAATAACAAGGTAATTGATATTTTAAAGCTGGGTTAAAAACCCAGCCTACACCAAACTCTACTTAACTTTGATAGCTTTACAACACCATCGCCGCAATCCAACCAAATACCAATAACGGAATATTGTAATGGATAAAGGTTGGTACCACACTGTCTTTGATATGGTCGTGCTGACCATCAACGTTTAGACCAGAGGTTGGTCCAAGCGTCGAGTCTGACGCAGGCGAACCGGCATCACCAAGCGCGCCAGCTGTACCAATAATCGCCACGGTTGCTAAAGGTGAGAACCCTAAAGAGATACATAATGGTACATAAATCGCCGCCAAAATAGGAATAGTTGAAAAAGACGAACCAATACCCATGGTCACAATCAAGCCAATCAATAGCATAATAAATGCAGCCATCGCTTTATTTCCCGCAAACAACGATGCGGCGCCATCAACCAACGGCTGTATTTGCTCGGTCGCTTTCATGACTTCGGCAAAGCCTTGGGCAGTAATCATAATAAAGCCAATCATCGCCATGAGCTTAATACCGTCATTAAAAACGGTATCAGCATCACGCCATTTGACCACGCCGGTTGCCATAAAGACGCCAAAACCAAACATCGAGCCTAGCAATAATGAATCGGTATAAAGCTGTACGACAAAGGCGGTCACAATAGCAATCAGCGCGACGATGGTTTTCATCTTGCTTTGCGTTTGGGCATCGGCAGCTGTTTTGCTTAACGCGTCTTTTTCTACTACCGCATCGCGAGCCTCTTTATCAATGGCTAATTGGGCATACTGGCGCGGCTTACGATAGCTGATAAATACCGCCACTAGCAAACCAACGAGCATACCAAGTGCCGGAATCGCCATAGCTTTGGTGACCGAAATATTCGATACATCAATACCGGCTTCACCGACGTTTTTAAGCATGATTTGATTAAGATAAATATCGCCAAAGCCATAAGGGATAAACATATACGTGGTCACAAGACCAAAAGTCATCAGACAGGCAATCAGGCGTCTATCGATTTGCATGCGGTTAAAGGCAAGCAATAAAGGCGGTACAAGCAGAGGAATAAAGGCGATATGAATCGGGATTAAGTTTTGGCTAAAGCAGCTCATGGTGACGAGCCCTGCAAACAGCATGTATTTAATCATGCCACCTGTACCTATACCTGCCCCGCCAGCATCAATGCGTTTAATCACCGCCCCTGCCAAAGATTGCGGCAAGCCCGAATGCGCAATCGCTACCGCGAAAGCGCCCAATAAGGCATAAGACAACGCAATTTGCGCGCCATTACGGATACCTTCTTGAAAGGCATTTAAGGTATCGGTCATACCAAGACCCGCAATCAGCCCACCTGCCAGCGCGCCGATTAATAAACTGAGTACCACGTGTACCCGCGCCAAAGACAGGCCTAGCATGATGACTACCGCTAGTAGCACCGCATTGATGGTCATATTCTCGCCCCTTACCCTATGTTTTTTGGTCCGCTATTGACTATTGGCACGCTATTAGCACATTGCCGACCTATTTATTTCGCCCTAGCGTTTTAACTCACACGTTAACCCATATAGTTGCTATTTGAACGGAGCGGTTAAGACGCGCGTCATTTTACCTGATTTTAGCTATAAATCCCACGCGCAAAACTTAGCAGACAGGAGCGACCCTGCAAATAAAGACGCAATATTGTCATGACTGCTCGTCATATAGCCTTGCAATTTCATTTAGCAACACCATTTATCTAAACATGAACCACTAACTTGACTTTACAAGTCTGGTGAACGAGGAAGAATATATGAGTGAACATAAAATTGCCCAAGACAATATCGACATCGATGTCGACGTTTCATCTAACGTTGCTGATGATAAGGCGCTAAATACTTCATCTGACGATACCTTAGAAAACGTCTCGGCGTCTAAAACTATTCAGGACAGCGCTAAAGACATCGAAGCTGAAAACGTTAAGGCAAAAGACGGTGAAGAGAGTTATCTGCCGCTACTAGCATTGCGTGATGTGGTTGTCTATCCGCATATGCAAATTGCGTTATTTGTCGGCCGTGCGCCGTCGGTAAAAGCCGTTGAATTGGCACAAGCTGAATACGGCAATAAAGTATTGGTCGTGGCGCAAAAAGACTCGCTAACTGAAGATATTGATCAAGATAACTTGTATCAGTACGGAACGGTGTGCCGCATCGTCAGCACTATGCCGCATGATAGCGATGAAAATTGCATCAAAGTATTGATTGAAGGTCAATACCGTGCGCGCGTTGATAATATTGAAAATCACGACGAGCTATTGATGGCAAGCTTTACGCGTGCTGATCTCGATATCAGCATGAGTGAGAGCCAACAAAAAAACACCATTCAGGCCTTAACGACGTTATTTGAAGGCTATGCCGATGCTCGTCTGCGTAATGCTCGTGAGCTAACTCGCGTGGCAAAACGCATCGATGATTTGCTTGAGCTGGTGTATTTTATCTCAACCCGTGTGTCGATGGATTTGGATATTAAGCAGTCGTTCTTAGAAGAAGACGATATCAAAACCCACATCAATACCTTGACCGAATATCTCGTTAAACAAAGCGCTGAGCAAAATATCGAGCAAGATATCCAAGATGCCGTTCGTCAGCAAATGGAAGACAATCAGCGCGAATACTTCTTAAACGAGAAGATGAAAGCCATCAAAAACGAGCTGTCAGATATGAATGACGGCGCGTTCGATGAAGACGACGTGGCTGAGCTTGAGCAGCGTTTAGAAGATGCTGACTTGCCAGAAGATGTGCGCAAAAAAGCCGAGCAAGAGCTGAAAAAACTTAAAATGATGCCGCCTGCATCGAGTGAATCATCAGTGGTGCGCAATTATATTGAATGGATTTTGGATACGCCGTGGAATGCGACGACCAAAGTGTCTATCAATTTAGATAAAGCGAAAACCGTCTTAGACGAAGACCATTATGGCTTGCAAGATGTGAAAGACCGCATCCTAGAATACCTCGCCGTACAATCGCGGGTGAAAAAACTGCGCGGTCCAATTCTTTGTTTAGTCGGTCCTCCGGGTGTCGGTAAGACCTCGTTGGGTGAGTCAATTGCGCGCGCAACGGGTCGTAAGTTTGTACGTATGGCACTTGGTGGCGTCCGCGATGAAGCGGAAATCCGTGGTCATCGCCGTACTTATATCGGTGCGATGCCAGGTAAAATCGTTCAATCACTGGCGAAAGTCGAAGTTAAAAACCCGCTATTCTTATTAGACGAAATCGATAAAATGGCGCAAGACTTCCGCGGCGATCCAGCGTCAGCGTTGCTTGAAGTGCTAGATCCATCACAGAACGATACCTTTAACGACCATTATTTGGATATGGACTTAGACTTATCACAAGTGATGTTTATCTGTACTGCCAACAGCATGGATATTCCACCTGCCCTGCTTGACCGTATGGAAGTCATTCGTCTACCGGGTTATACCGAAGAAGAAAAGGTCAATATCGCGCAGAAATATCTTGTGCCAAAAGCGATTAAAAATAATGGCCTTAAAGAAGGCGAAATTGAAATCGTTGAAGCGGCATTACATAGCATCGTGCGTAGCTATACGCGTGAAGCTGGTGTGCGTAACCTTGAGCGTGAAGTCAATAAAATCTGCCGCAAAGTGGTTCGCGGTTCGGTTGAAACCCATGGTGCACGTGCTCCTAAAAAAGCCGAACGTGAGCTGGTAGTAGTCGATGACAAAAACATCGATGACTATCTAGGCGTCCATCAGTACGATTATGGTCTGGCAGAAGAAGAGCCTGAGATTGGTCGCGTGACTGGGCTTGCTTGGACGCAAGTCGGTGGCGAACTATTAACCATCGAAGCGGTCGCGATGAAAGGTAAAGGCGAGCTGAGCTTTACAGGGTCACTCGGCGATGTAATGAAAGAGTCTATTCGTGCTGCCATGAGCGTAGTACGTGCTCGCGGTGACAGCTTAGGGATTGATTACGAGACCTTTAAAACTACTGACGTCCACGTGCATATGCCAGAAGGCGCGACCCCGAAAGACGGTCCATCGGCTGGTGGTGCGCTCACGACAGCGCTGGTCTCTGCCTTGACGGGCATTGCCATTCGTCCAGATATTGCGATGACAGGCGAGATTACCTTGCGCGGTAAAATCCTACGTATCGGTGGTCTCAAAGAGAAGCTGCTAGCTGCGCATCGCGGTGGCATCAAGCACGTCTTGATTCCAGCGACCAACGAGCGTGACTTGGCCGATATCCCTGATAATGTCAAAGAAGGATTGACCATCCAGCCAGTAGCGACGATTGATGAGATATTAAAAGTAGCATTGGTAAGTATGCCAGTGCCGCTTAAACCAGCTAAAGTGACGGTTGATAAAACCTCAAGCAAAGCGCTGCATAACTAATCTGATTAGTTACTAATCCCGTCTTAAAAATTAAAGAGCCGCTCATCGTCATGATGGGCGGCTTTTTTTGGTAATAATAAAAAACAATCTGGTTAAGACCCTGTGCTATATTTTAGACAAATGTTTATTTGGTAATAGCCATAATGTTAAACCACCTGATTTTAAACCGCTTAACTCTATCTGTATTACTTACTGTTTCGCTTCCGGTAGCATTAACAAGTTGTCAGTCTAATATTGCAAAAGATAATTCTACACCTGCTAACTCAATAGTGACTGGCTCTAGCACTTCTGCTCCAATACTATCTGAGCAAGTGATAAATGTTGAAAGTGTCAATCGCTTTGATTGGAAATTGGTGCGCTGGATAGACAATCAAGGTATTGTTAATGATGTCGATACCGTACCGCCGTTAATGCTTGACGTGCGTCCTAGCAATTTAGTGTTTAAATATGACTGCCAGCGCTATCGCTTAAACCATGATGGTTATCAAGATTACACTTACAGCTCATACGGCGTAACTACCATTACGCAGCCTTCTTGCTTAATAACTAATAAACAAGCAGCTCACAATATCTTTCAGTATTTAGAACGATTATTTCCTGAATACGGCAGAGGACGTTTTAACCTTAGAATCACTTCACCATCTACACAAACAAAATCGTTTTCATTTTTGAATAAACTTACTCCAAAAAAACCAACGCCTTATGAGCTGGTCTTAAATGTTCAGGACAAGCAGCTTGTATTTGAAGGTACACTTAAGACCCTACAACCAGTAACGGGACTAGCCATTACTTATGAGTTTCTAAAAGAATATCAATGGCGATTGGTAAGCGCAGTCGATAGCAATCAAAAAACCATCATTGAGCTTAGTCGTCCAGATTTTCCAGTGACTGCCTATTTTGCTTACCCAATGTATAACGATGAGCATCATGTTGGCTTTAGCTCTGATTGTAATGGTGTTGGTGGTTCTTACATTTTAACGCCTGACAATAAATTGTTGATTGGTTCAAGCCCCCAAACTATGATGGGGTGTAGTCCTAAACGTGAAGCGGCAGAAGATAAAATCAGAGAACTTGAACAGTTAAGCAAAAGCCAATTGACCTTACAAAGATTACCAAATACCAACCTCGACTCCTCAAGCTTACCCTATTATTTACTTACTCAAAAACTTGATACGGGCGAAACACTCATTTGGAAAAACGAAGTAAAGAAAATACCTTAGCCCCTATTCATTTTCATATTTTTTAAAAAGGATTTTACAATGCTCCTGCCAACTATAAAGCGCTCATTAACTATTATCAGCTTGTCTGTAGCAGTGGGATTAATGGGCTGCCAGTCTGCGCCATTGAATAGTACCCAGCAGACCACTATCGTCAACGCCCCTGTTATTAAAGATAAATCTAACTTTACTGACGAGATAGTAATTAAAGAATCACAAGTAATGCAATGGGTAGCTCACTATGACTGGCAATTGGTGCAAGTAATTAATCAAAACGGTAACATAGTCGATATCGAAAATTTCGCACCGATTACCTTAGCAATAGAACCCAGTTCAGTCAGTTTTTATCAAGGTTGCGAGCAATATATGCTGGATTTTCATTCGATGTCCGCCCCACCTTACCCCTACTACTCTCATCTTGCCAAAGTTCCAACAACCTGTAACGATGACAATGCCCTTGATAGTAAAACTGTGATTACAGAGGATAATAGCATTCAATCGTTATTTGTTAAGTACGCACCTGTTAGGCTTAATTTTGAGTTATTGCCAAATTCGCATTTAACATCAGAATCAGCGTCAGTCGCGATACGGACTGCCCCTAAACGTTTGGCACTTAATATCGAAAACGGTAATCGCTTAATTTTTATAGGTTCACCTAAAGCATTAGCAGCTCCCACTGGATTGCCCATTACTAACGAGCTTTTGGAGAAATATCATTGGACGCTGGTGAGCGCCGTCAGTAATACTTATGATGAAAAAGGGGAATTAGATAGAAAATCTTTGGGCAATTTTTATCACCCTGAGCACCCTATTTCAGCGAGCTTTGAGAGTTGGCCTAACAATCAATACGCATCCTTTAGCTCAGGCTGTAACGGCTCACGCGCGCCCTATTTTTTACTCAATGATAATACTTTCAAAGTCGGTACCATCATCAGCACTGTAATGGGCTGCGGTGAGACAG
This sequence comes from Psychrobacter sp. UBA3483, assembly GCF_002377905.1. Taxonomy (GTDB): domain Bacteria; phylum Pseudomonadota; class Gammaproteobacteria; order Pseudomonadales; family Moraxellaceae; genus Psychrobacter. The sequence goes on from NZ_DFQS01000044.1 coordinate 86,719, forward strand.
GCAATCGCATTGAAAGCGCTTTGTTTGACTTGATGCGTAATAGCAGCAGTCAGCTAACATTAAGCTTACAACCCTCACAGCCAACATCGCCAACAGCAGATAATCAGACCGATATGCCTCGTTATAATTTATTGCAAACGATGGCAACAGGCGAAACCTTAGTTTGGCAAAACGAAGTAAAGAAAACGCTGTAAACCTTTTTCAAACGCATACGTTATTTACATTTATTAACCGATTGTTGCGCATTTAATGAATAGTTATATTTAAACCTTAGCTATACTGATTGCGACATTAAGCAATGTTTGAGTATTTTAATAAAACAATAGACATTCATCACAACAAATAAATATAAATGGAGATAATAATGAATAAGACGATGCTTGCAAGTGCTCTATTATGTGGTTCAGCGTTGGTAATGACGGGTTGCCAAACCGTCGAAGGACAAATGCAAACCGGCAATCCACTGAGCCAACCTGCGCTAAAATCTACTATCAATGCAGTCGCTGGTAATAAAAATGAAGTGGGTCAAGTATTCCTACGTCCAGTTGATGGCGGCGTACAAGTCTACGGTAAGCTCATGAACCTGCAACCAGGTAAAACAGTATCACTACACATCCATGAAACGGGTAGCTGTGCTGATATGGGTAAAGCGGCAGGTGGTCACTTTAATCCAGATAATAAACCGCACTCTAACCCTGATGATATGAATGGTCATGCAGGCGACTTGCCGAACTTAACCGCCAATGCTGATGGTGTTGCTACTATCAACTATGTGAATAAGAAAATCTCTGCCGCTGATGCAGGTAAATACAGTGTTAACCGTCTAGCCTTTATCGTCCATAGCGGTGCTGATGATTATAAGAGCCAGCCTGCTGGTAACGCAGGCGATCGCGTTGCTTGCGGTATCATCGAAAAGAACTGATAGCCCAAAAGTTAATAGCAAAAAACCTCTTAGATTATCTAAGAGGTTTTTTATGGTTTAAAGATAAGGTGATTACAGAGGTTTACTCTTCTACCCACTCGCCATTACGCCAGTACACGCCCCAACGGGTGGCTTTGCCGTTTTTCTCAGAGCCAATATACTGCTCTTTTTTCTTCCGTGACCAACGTAGAATGGTTGGATTGCCATCTGGATCCTCATCTGGACCTGCAAACAGATACTGGAATTTATCTTCCATTTTATCTTTGATTTCGCGTAACTCAGCCAGCTTTGGTGGACGGGTTTCGCGTACTTTTGGGAATTTAGACGCGGCTAAGAACATCCCAGCCGCCCCTTCACGCAAGATAAAGTAATCATCATGTTTGGTCGATTTTAGCTCCGGCAGATGGATAGGCTCCATACGCGGCGGTGCCGCTTCACCAGTTTTAAGCACTTTACGCGTGTTATCACATTTCTGACAAGCAAAGTATGGCCCAAAACGTCCGGTTTTTAGTTCCATCTGTCCATCGCATTTATCACAGTCGATGGTTGGCGCATCTGAACCCGGTACTTCAAACTTACCTTCTTCTAGGATATAGCCGTCGCAATCAGGATTATTACCACAGATGTGCAGCTTTAGACCACCATCGACGATATAGCCATTCATCGCCGTTCCGCATTTCGGACAGCGTTTTTTCTCCATCAAATCTTTAACTTCGGCTGCTTCATCATCGCTGTCGCCATCATCAAGATTGGCAAACGCTTCGACTGGCATCAAGTTCTTGGTACCTTTGCAGCGCTCTTTTGGCGGTAAATTATAGCCAGTACAGCCTAAGAATACACCCGTTGAGCCGGTACGTAGTTGCATCGGACGATCGCAAATATCGCAATGGACGTCTGGCACATCGGTTGGATCATTCGGACGCATACCATCTTTTTCTTTGGCACGATCTAGAGTCTTTTTAAAGTCGCCATAAAAGTTATCGAGGACATCTTTCCAGTCGGTATCGCCTTCAGCAACATGGTCAAGCTTGTCTTCTAGCGCAGCGGTAAAGGTATAATCCATCAAATCTGGGAAACTGGCGGTCAATCTATCGGTGACAATATCGCCCATTTTTTCAGCAAATAAACGTTTGTTTTCAAGCTTCACGTAACCGCGATCTTGAATGGTTGAGATGATAGACGCATAAGTCGAAGGTCGACCGATGCCTTTTTTCTCAAGCTCTTTGACAAGGCTTGCCTCTGTGTAACGCGGTGGCGGCTTGGTAAAGTGTTGACTCGGATCGAGCTTATCGAGCGTTAACTTATCACCTTGTTTGACATCAGGTAATAAAGTATCGTCAGTCTTCGCTGGTGGCATGACTTTAGTAAAGCCATCAAACACTAGGGTGCGACCGCGTGCTTTTAGCTCGACATCGCCGGCAGCGACAAATAGATTCACGGATAAGTATTTCGCAGGCGTCATCTGACAAGCGACAAACTGACGCCAAATCAGCTCATATAGACGAATGGCATCACGCTCAACGCCTTTTAACTGCGTCGATTTCATATTGACGTTAGACGGACGAATCGCCTCATGCGCCTCTTGTGCGCCTTGCTTATTGCCATAGAAGTTTGGCTTTTCTGGCACGTATTTGTTGCCATAACTGTCCTCGATATAGCCACGTACGGCGGCTAATGCATCACCAGACAAGAAAGTCGAATCGGTACGCATATAAGTAATATGACCAGCTTCGTATAAACGCTGCGCCAAAATCATGGTTTTCTTAACTGAAAAGCCCAAGCGCGTACTGGCAGCTTGCTGCAATGTCGAGGTGATAAACGGCGCACTCGGACGCGACTGCGTTGGCTTCTCTTCGCGCTCTTTCACGATAAAGTCGTTTGAATTAAGAACTTCTAGGACTTTATCGGTCTGCTCTTTATTAACAAGCTTTAGCGTTTTGCCGCCTTGCTTGGTTGCCTCTAGACGAATCGCAATGTGCTCAGCGTCTGCCGCTTTCTTGACTTTACTATCAGCAACGTGAGTATCAGCGTGAATCTGCCAATACTCTTCTGGGATAAAGGCGCGAATCTCATGTTCACGCTCGACGACCAAACGCATGGCGACCGACTGCACGCGACCAGCTGACAGACCGCGAGCGACTTTTTGCCAAAGTAGCGGCGATACCATAAAACCAACGACGCGGTCTAAAAAGCGCCGCGCTTGCTGCGCATTAACGCGGTCGATATCGAGCTTTGAGGGCTGTTTAAAGGCATTTTGAATAGCGGATTTGGTAATCTCATTAAAGACCACGCGCTCATATTTACTGTCTGCGCCGCCGATGACTTCTTTGAGATGCCAAGCAATCGCTTCCCCTTCTCTATCCATATCCGTTGCTAGATAGATTTTGTCAGCGTCTTTGGCGAGGGCTTTTAGCTCTTTGATAACCTTAGTCTTATTAGGCAATACCTCATAGACAGCCGCCCAGTCATGTTCTGGGTCGACGCCCATGCGCCGTACTAATGCCTGCTGGGTTTTTTCTTCTTTGCTTAGGCTGTCATCTTTTTTACTCGCGGCTGGCTTCTTCGCGCTTTTGCTCGCGCCCACTGGCAAATCACGGACATGACCGATACTTGAGCGGACGATAAAGTCGTCGCCTAAGTATTTATTAATGGTTTTTGCCTTGGCGGGTGATTCTACAATCACCAAAGACTTGCCTTTGGGTTGGTCTTTTGCCGTGGCTGGGCTTTTTTTGGTTGCGGTTTTTGCCATAAGTGACGACACCATAATAAGTAAATTAAAATAAGGATAAACTCGGCAGCTGGCAATTTATAATAGTTAGTTATAATGGCTCAGCGAATTATTGTAGTAATGGCGGCCGATAAAAACGGTTATAAAACAAACAATAACCATAACGCATAGATACAGTTATAAAGACGTTACACTGCAAAGCGTTAAGCTGTCAACTTAAAATGACTGAGAGTTTGCCAAAAGGACTTGCATATTGCCTCTTTATGGAGACGAAAAAATTTTTTACTAGCACCGTGCGTTTTTTATGCCGACTTTTGCATCTGTAATGCCCATTTCTCAAGGTTCTCTTTCATGATTAATAAGTCGCTTTCAATCGTTTGCTGCTGATAAGCAGGATTGGTCGCCGGACGCACATAAGCAATATCTTCCCAATAAATAACAATGCTATTCGACTTCACCAATAATGCTTTCACAAATGGCTCGATGCTGGCTGGCAGCGCTAAAGGTTCTTTATCCAAGCTAAAATTGGCTTGTACGGGTAAGCTTTTATTGTCGCTGCTATTGTTATCACTACTGCTGGCGTTACTTGCCGGACGCCATTGTCCATCTAGCACCTGATAGCGAGTTAATGGCAGCTTGACATTATCGAGCACCAAACCATATTGCCCAATCATGCCGCGACCATACTCATTGTCACGGCCTTTTACCCAATCAGGGCAAGTAACTAACTTGGGATTGAGCTGCAAACGGCGCGCCGTCATACGCAGCTTATCCAAACGCTGGTCGATACCGCTAGGTTTAAGCGCCATCATACTCCCTAATACAAATAGTACAATGGCGATCGCAATCCACATTCCCATAACAGTCTGACCTTTTAACAAAATTAATGGTGTGCTAGTGATTAAAACGGGCTGAATAATCTATCAGCGTGGCTCTTTATATAACAGCTTAAATATAAACGGCGACTATCTAGTCGCTTATAATGAGCGTAAACCTTTAAAAAACAAACGCTCGTAAATACTATCTTCTATAAAGGGCTAGCTGCTAGGCACACCTGATATTTACCAACGCCTTGCTATTTATAGTGGCATATCAAATACTTAGTACATAAAACCACTGATCCGATAACAAGATGCAAAAAGTTGGTCGCCTAAAAAGGTGCTATGATAAACCATAATTTTAAACGCGCGCAGGTTTATTATGAATTATCTTATTAAACAAAACTCATCGATTGCTGCATCAGTAAGTAAAGGTGTCGGCAAACTTATAGGTAAATCTGGGCTGACCATCTCGCTAGTAGGCGTAGCTTTACTGACTTTATCGGGCTGCGCGACCACCCAAAGTCTGACGCCTGAACAATGCCAAAATAGTAACTGGCAAGAAGTCGGCTATGTCGATGGACTTCACGGGCGCTCGGGTGCTTACTTTGGCAATTATACCAATCAATGTGCAAGTGTCGTTGGCGCAACGCCAAACCGCATATTGTGGGAGCAAGGTCGTCAGCAAGGACTAAAAAACTACTGTACCGAACTCAATGCCTATAAACTTGGCCGCGAAGGTTATGACTGGCAGCCTGTTTGTCCGCTCGAAGGCATCGAAAAGCTTGAGGAAGCCTACGCACAAGGACGCTACTATTATATACGTCAGCGCGACCTTGACTATCTGCGCTCACCGTATCCATTCGGTTATGGACCTGGACGCTTTGGCTACGGTTATCGCCCGTTTGGTTATGGTTGGTAATTACTATGATTAATGGTCGCTATACAGTCAAAACATCCTGAAAACGCGACGGTATTGCTGATATCAATTTTTTGTAGCCTCTGTCTGCGTAGGCACAGCAAACAAGAAAAATTGATATCAGCAGTGCGTGATGTATCGATATTACTTTTCACTCACTATATGACCCACCGAATGCCATACAATCTACTAAATTGAAGGGTTGCTAAAAAAAGATAACCTCGCAAGGTTGCCCAAGCGAGGCGGGAGAGAAAGTTTATTATTTTAATTATTCTTGTTATTGTCGTGGTTATTTTCTTGTTGTTAAGCTTACTTATTTACCTTGCTAGCTTATTGTTTTAAAAACTATTTTTACTGCTCATCTACTTATTAATCAGTCGTTTAAACTTTATTCGTTAACAAAAGCCACCTTCGTTAATCCTGCTTGACTGGCTGCCGCCAACACTTGCGCCACGGTATCATACCTACTTTCTTTATCGGCACGCAGCTGGATAGAAGGATCCTTGCCATTCGCCGACTGTTCTTGCAGACGCACTTCTAATGCTTCTATACTGATAGGCTTGTCATCCCAAAACAAACCTGCATCTTTATCGATGCTAATTTGAATCGCCTCGGGCGGTGTTTCATTGACCTCGGCACTGGTTTTCGGTAAATCCAATGGCACCGTTGGATTCAGTACGGTCGCTGTCAATAAAAAGATAATCATCAATACCAGCATGATATCGATAAGCGGAATAAGATTCATCTCATTCATGCTTTGACTGTCATCGTCACCCAATTGAAATGCCATAATTGTTCTCAATACCGTTAATTGTCGTCTTTGCTGCTCGTGCTTTTTTGGCTTATTATCTCTACTGAACCATCACTACAACTGCGATGGTGCGGATTTATGATAATGCTCAGCTTGTTTATCTGCATTTGACTGCTTCGTTAACTGCGTTACTTGATTAGTAGTATCACGTTGGACTGCTGGCTTTTGAATTGGCGCTTGTTGCACTGCAGCAAGCTCGCTAGATTGTGCCAATAAATCATGCGCTCTATCATTGGCGTGATACATGACGCGGCGATTGATACGTATCGCAAGGTTATAAAACACCACCGCCGGAATCGCAACAGCAATCCCTAAACCAGTCATAATAAGAGCCTCACCGACAGGTCCTGCGACTTGTCCTAATCCTGCCTGACCACTGACACCGATATTATGCAGCGCATGGAAAATACCCCACACCGTGCCAAACAGACCGATAAACGGCGCGATTGCTGCTGTCGTACCAAGTATCGGCAAACCGCGCTCACTGGCAAAACGATAGCGACCGATATGCTTGAGTAACGTCTGCTCAATCACCAAACGCCGAGACGCGGCATCGCTTTCAACCAAATTGTCCTGCTTACTATGAATCTGCGCACTCAAGTCATCGGCGACGCTAGCTGCCAGTTTGCGACTTTGCAATATGCGAATGATACCCGTCACCCAAGAGGCAATAGATAAAATAAGAAGCAAAAAGAATAAGGTTCTGGTCACCATATCGCTATATTGCCAGTAGGTTGTAAAGTCCATATCAGACTCCTTAATGTGGGATGTCGTTACTTGTCATTTTATGATTGTTAGCAGTACGAGTTTTGATAACTATTTTCGTACATCGTTGCTATATTTCGCTGTGTTTCACTATATTTTGTATGTGTCGGTTGTTTTATATCTGCTTGTATAAATGCGCTTTTCTACACCCAGTCTTTTATATTTAAGGAACCGCATAGGCAATTGGCAGGGTGACATTGCCGACCACTGGCGCGCCGTTTTTGGTAAAGGGTTTGAATTTACCTGAACGCACTTGGCGCTGTGCTTCTTTATCTAACAGCGGATTTCCTGACGATTGGGCCACACGTATGCTATCGATACCGCCTTGTTTATTGACTCTTAATACCAACACCACGTTGAGCGTATCTCCCGAACGGGCGCGGCGAGCGGCGCGGTCAGGAAAGCTAAAGTTTGGCGCCGATGCCCAGTTCGCAGCACTGGCGGTAAAGTTGACAGGCTCATTACTTGCCGCAGCCGCAGCTTTGGCTGCAGCCTCTGCTTTTGCTCGAGCAGCGGCTTCCGCTTCTCTTTCAGCCTTTGCCTGCGCTTCTTGCAGCGCTTTTGCTTGCGCTTGTCTTTCCGCTTGTTGCGCTGTCTTTTCTGCCTGCGCAGCTATTATACGGCGCTGTTCGTCAGCGACTGACTTATCAATAACTGGTGGCTTGTCTTCTATTTTTTTCTTTACAGGTGGTTCTTTTATAGGCGGCGTCTGTACAGGTTTTTCTTTCTGAACGATTGGTTCTTCTTCTCTTACCACTGGATCTACTGGCGTAACCGCTTTCATTTTTTGTTGCGTTTTTGGTTCAGGCTTGGGTTCGGGTTTAGACGTTGGTATAGATTCAGCTTTACTTTGCGGCACTTCCTCTACCTCAGTAACCACGTTTTCGATGGGTTGAGTAGGTAATGTGACCATTTGGATTTCAAGCGGCGGCGTCTCTTTAATGGGCTCATCTTTAAGCGTAGGCGCTTTGATGATCACCAAAGCGATTGCGGTAAGCAGGTGTAGCCCGACCACTAAAATAATAGCGATAAGTATCAATCTAAGTGGTGGCGCCTCTAAATCCGTTGAACTCATAACACCCTAACATTTAACCGTTATAGAATAGCGTAGATAATAATGCAAACGATAACTATTATCAATAGTAAATTATTAATCTCTCCATTTTTTTACTGCCTATCTTAAGCAAAGTTCTTGAGCAAAGTTGTTTAAAACTAAAAATTTAATGAATGAAAAGTCAGTTAATAAAAACCATTATCGTTAATATTGATAATAAGTCTCAATTACTTTATTATGGCAGTTGTTTTTATAGTAAAAATAGCAAATGATCGTAAAACTTTAATTATAAAGCCGCTATTTTTTATCATTATTCTGCTGTTTTTTTAGCATTCTTATAACAATACCAACCAAACCTTTGATATACCGAGTTATTTATGACTACTACTTTATGTTCTAATCGTACCGCAAGCCCCCTTGTTAAACGTCCATTATTGACCGCCATGATGACCGCGTTCATTGCTAGTGTTGGCTTAGCAGGTTGTAGTTCGCCTGATTCAAGTGATAATGAGATAACAGAAACCAAAGCTGAAAACCAAACGGCTGATGCGGCCTCGAATGTAGCTGAAAATGACAACGTTTCTGTTGCGACCATCGCAGTTGATACGGTAAAAGGTAAAGTCGATTTGGCCATGAATCCATCACCATTGGTCGTTTATGATATGACCTTGATGCAAGATTTGGCGGCGCTTGACGTAGCGGTTGACGGTATGCCAAGTGGGCTACTTTTAGATAACTTACAGTCAAAAGTACATCCTGATCCTAAAGAAGTCGGCACGGTATTTGAGCCTGATCTTGAAGCGTTGAACGCCATGCAGCCGCAAGCAATTTTGATCGGCTCACGTATGGCAGAAAAATACAATGAGCTATCGAGTATCGCACCCACGCTGGATATGAGCATTGATACGGCAAATATTTATGAGTCAAGCAAGCAGCGCTTACACGATTTGGGTGCGTTATTTGGCAAAAGCGATCAAGCAGTAAAATTGCAAGGCAATATTGACACGCTGATTGACGAGACCAAAGCCTTAACCAAAGAAAATAAAGGCAAAGGCTTGGTGGTCATGGTCAATGGCAATAAGCTGTCAGCCTATGGTGATAAGTCGCGTTATGGTTTTATTCACAGCGTATTAGATATTCCAATGGCAGATGATAAAATCACTGATGCGCGTCACGGTCAGCCTATCTCATTTGAATACATACAAAAGACCAATCCAGATTGGTTGTTCGTCGTCGATCGTAGCGCTGCAATCGGTGAAGATGGTGCGGGTGCCAAAGCCGTATTGGACAACCCACTGGTGGCGCAAACCACTGCGTGGGATAAAGCCCAGGTAGTGTATCTAAGCCCAGACTCTTACTTAGCCTTTGGTGGTTATTATCAGTGGCTACAGGATTTAACGACGATTAAAAACGCCTTTACTAAGGCAAAATAAATTTTGACGCTATACAAGATACAAGTAGCAGCTGTTGCTTATGACAGTTGCTATCCATAAAAATTTTCACACCCTATTCGTAAGCCAGTAGCCGTTATGCCATTATTTTCACCTCGTGCTCAAGCCAGCGTTAAAACCAGCTCTACTCTGCCAGCTGCGCCATCAAGCTGGCAGCCGAGTGCAAGTAGTGGCAGCCGCTACGCCCGTGATAAAAAGCGCCGCGCGGCGATACCGCCGTGGTTAATAAACACAGCCAGCCTCATTATTATGGGGCTTTTGGTGTTATTAAGCTTATCCATTGGGGTGGCAGATTTTTCGTGGTCAGGTATTTTGCAAAGCCTTATCAGTCAAAGCGCCAACTCTGATAGCTCATTAATGTTGGTGAGCCGTATTCCGCGCACCATTGCCATTATTTTGACGGGTATCGCGATGGCGGTGGCTGGGATGATTATTCAAGTGGTGCTGAAAAACCGCTTCGTGGAACCCTCGATGGTTGGGGCAACCCAAAGCGCCGCATTAGGATTACTGGTAGTCAGTTTATTGTTCCCAGCTAGTGCGCTACTGGTCAAAATGGGTGTCGCAACCATTGCGGCAGTTGCTGGCATGATGCTCTTTATGCTGCTGATACATCGCGTTCCGCCGACGGATTTTTTGATGATTCCACTGATTGGTATTGTCTTTGGTGGCATTATCGAGGCGATAACCACTTTTATCGCCTACCAAACTGAATCATTACAGATGCTCAGCGTTTGGCAATTTGGCGACTTCTCTTCGGTATTAGCTGGACGTTACGAATTGCTTTGGTTGACGGGCGCACTATGCGTGCTGGCTTATATTATCGCTGATAAACTGACCATCGTTGGTTTAGGCGACAATATCGCGCTAAACTTAGGGATTAGTAAACGACAAGTGACGTGGCTTGGTGTTGGCATGGTGGCGATGATGAGCGCTGTCGTCGTCGTAACCGTTGGTATGATTCCCTTTATCGGTTTGGTCGTACCCAATATCGTTAGCCGCATTATGGGCGATAAATTACGTCGCAGCTTGCCCGCAGTCGCGCTCTTGGGCGCATCAGCCGTGCTACTTTGTGATATTATCGGGCGCTCCATTCGTTATCCTTTTGAAGTGCCTGTGGCGACAGTTTTTGGTGTGGTCGGCACGGTGATATTTTTATGGTTGTTATTACGTGCGCCTGCTGAGCAATAAGCCCTAGCGCAATCTTGTCGCTGCCTGATTGTTAACACTTTTCTTAATTTATTCGTCCTGTTGTCTGATTAGATAAGCTTGGCGTTGTTACTATTGAAGGTAGCATAGTAGGATTTATTCATGTTCTCATCGTCTAAGCATAACTTTATAAACGACAATTCTACCAAGACTGGCTCGGCAAAAAAGAGCGCTCTAGCAAATGCTACTTTAGACAATGACAGCCTTGAAGATACTTGTCGTCAAAACCTTTTAGCAAAACTTTGGACCTTTATCGCTGGTCATCCAAAATCCATTGCCGCGATTATTTTACTTATCTCGATGACGCTGTTTTTGACACTTAACGTCAACGGCTATTGGGACTTTGCCCTGCCATTACGGGGTAAAAAATTACTGGCGCTAATGGTCGTCGGTTATGCCATCGGCGTATCAACCCTGCTCTTTCAAACCTTGACCCACAATCCTATTTTGACACCCTCCTTATTGGGCTTTGACTCACTGTATGTGTTATTACAAAGCTTATTGGTGTTCTTTTTAGGCGCAATTAGTTTTACCAGCATCAACCCCATTACCAAATTTACCCTTGAAATCGTCCTCATGTTTGGCGCGTCGTTATTGTTGTTTCGACTGTTGTTTTCAAAAAGCAGTCAGGATTTAACGCGGCTGATACTGGTAGGCGTTATCTTTGGCGTGTTGTTTCGCAGCTTATCAGCGCTAGTTGCACGGCTCATTAACCCCGATGACTTCGTGGTAGTCCAATCGGCCAGTTACGCGCAGTTTAATACGGTCAATCCGCAGCTTTTGGGCATTAGCTTTGTTATTTGCGTCATCAGTGCGCTATTTATCTGGCGCTGGCGCTATCAATGCGATGTCTTGATGCTGGGCAAACCACAAGCAATTAACCTTGGTATCAACTATCAACGCCTCGCCTTTGGGCTATTAACGGTCATTGCGGTATTAGTCGCTACGGCAACCGCCTTGGTCGGTCCGGTAACTTTTTTTGGCTTACTGGTCTGCGCCTTGACCAATCGTATCGCGCGCCATATGTATCACAGTGAGCGTCTGATATTGGTCAGCTTGGTGGCGATGATTTGCTTGGTCCTCGGTCAAACCATATTTGAGCAAGTGCTCGGCATGGCAGGCGTATTGTCAGTGGTGATTGAACTGGCAGGCGGCTTGGTATTTTTATTACTCATATTTATGACCTATCGCCGCTAATGATGACTTTTTAAAACGCAACGGTTAAACTTTTCTAAAAACAAGAACTGCTATGATTAAAATAAATAATGTCTCCCACCATATTGGCAAACAGCAAATCCTGCATGACATCAGCCTGTCTTTACCGCCCTCGCAAGTGATTGCCTTAATAGGGCCAAATGGTGCGGGTAAATCGACGCTGTTTTCGGTGATGTCGCGCTTGCAACCGTTACAATCAGGGCAGGTCAGTTTCGTTATAGGGAATGAGGAGCATGACATTGTCAGCTGTCATGCACGAACGCTGTCTAAGACCGTAGCCATGCTTGGGCAAGACAACCAAGTACAAGGTCGGTTGCGTGTGCATGAGCTGCTGATGTTTGGGCGCTATCCTTATCATCAAGGACAACCAACGGCTGATGATCAGCAAAAAGTGCAGGAAATTATCGAACGCTTTGAGCTTGAGCCGTTAGCCGAGCGCTTTTTATCGACGCTCTCTGGGGGTCAACGTCAACGCGTGCTGATTGCGATGATTGTCTGCCAAGATACACCGTACCTACTCCTTGATGAACCGCTCAACAATCTAGATATGTACCATGCTGGCCGTCTGATGCGTGAGCTGCGCGAATTGAGTCATACTGAGCAAAAAACCGTGGTGATTGTCTTGCACGACATCAATCAAGCTGCGCAATTTGCCGATACGGTAGTGACGATGAAAGAGGGTCGCGTACTGGCAACCGGCGCGCCTGTTGATGTACTCACGCATGAAACCATGAAAGAGCTGTACAAAGTCGATGTGACTGTCCTTAACCATCAAGGGCGACCCGTGATTGTCGATACCGTTTAAGTACGGGGTGTTTTATAGCTGTTTTTTAATAGCCGGTTTTCCGTAATGGTTTGAAAATTTATTTTTAATGGTCAATTTTTGCTTTAATCGGCTTTGACTACCTTTGACCCATAAATACACACCGGTAGCGGACAAAACTGCCACGGCCAACCCTATCATTGCTAAGAATATTTGATACAGTAAATGAGCGTTACCCTGTCCAATATGCCCCATGTGTAAGATTGAGAACCATTGGTCGATTTTATTACCAAATGCGCTTTGATAACCGAAATTAACCTTTTCAACTTTGCCAGTCGCCGCAGACACTGTGATAGACGAGGCACCACCGTGAGTGCCGACATCTTTGTCGGTTTTAAAACGCATTTGCCATTGCCCCTCCTCTGTAAGCCTGCGGATACCCAATGTCTGCTGTACGGTTACGCCATTTTTTTGCGCAGCAATATGCGCTTGCTCAGTTAAATACGCAATACTATTCGCTTTATTAACAAAGGTATTACTACCCGTTTCAGTGCTCATTGGTGCAACGGCTGACATAGCCTGCTCGCTCGATTTATCTGTTGTCTTTGACTTGCCTTTTTCTTCTCTTTTACCCTCTCTACCTTCAAACCCAACCACTGCTTGCATCACGGGTTGATACACCGATTTTAAATTAAAACCGACACTCGACCACGCAATGACAAATAGCATCAGCCACAACCATAAACCAAAAGCGTGATGCAAATCATAATTGAGCTTAAAGGTATTGGTTTTGCGGCGGATTTTCCACGCCGGTAGCCAGCGCTTAATAAAAGACGCACGTTTTTTAGGCGTAGTTTTAGGTACAGTTTTTTGCGACACTTTTTTATTGTTAACCGCCCTAGGAAAGGTCAAGTAAAAGCCAATAAAGCAGTTAATCGTCCAAATAAGGGCTATCACACCTAGCAGCAGCTTACCGATATCGCCAAGCAATAAATCACGGTGTAACCAAAACACTTTCCACATGGTATTACGCCACGCCCACGCGTCTTTATCACGCGTTCCTACGATATCGCCGTTATAAGGATTGACATAAACCTCTTGAAACAGGGCTTTAGGTTGATTTTTGGTACTTTCACCTCTGGCTCTATCGACCGAAAATACTGCAGATTTATCCGCTTCTAATGATGTTGGCATACTAGAAAAATTGTACTTTGGATAGGCGGCGACCACCTTATCGTGCAGGGTTGCAATAGGAAGCTGTGGCGCATCTTGCCGCTCAATCTGAGCCAATTTATAATTAAACATATCATCCAACTCGGCATGGAAAGCTAATAACGAGCCAGTAATGCCAGCCATGATTAAAAAGCCTGCCATCACAAGCCCAGTATAACGATGAATCCATAGACAAATACGGCGTATATTCGATGCAAAAGAAGATAATGAAAGTGAAGTCATGAGTGCTGATTCTTTATGAATATATAGGATTAATGGGGCTACAGCCGAAGCGTAATGTTTAAAAAGAAAGTTTGAGTGCCAAAAAATAGCGATAAAAAAGCCAGCTCTTTTTTATAAAAAGCTGGCTCTATTGCGACTAGAAAATAAATACAGGGTTAAAACTGATAGGTTAAAGAAGCTTTGATATTACGACCTGGCTCGAAGTCAGTAGCAACATCATCAATCGGGTTTAGGCGAGATGAGTGGCTAGCATAAGCTTCATCGAAAAGATTATAAACGCCAAGCGTGGCTTTTAATCCATCAACTTGTTTTGGCGAATAGTTCATAAAGATATCATGAACATTATAGCTTGGTTTTTCAATGTCATTTTCGCCAGTATTTGGCATCACTGAAGCGACATAGGTACTGCGCCAGCCGATATCTGTGGTCTCCGTTGGACTATAAGCCAAATTGACCATATATTTATCACCCGACTCTGAGCTGCTTCCGGTCACTGATGGAATACTATAGCCTGTTTTGTCGCCTTTACTGCGCGCTCGCGAATAGCTCAAACCCATACTAAAGTTATTCATTTTATAATCAGCGGCGAGCTCAACGCCTTTAATTTTAAAATCTTCATCTTTATTGATGACGCCTTGGCAATCGCCACCTGGTTGTCCATTTGCACAGTTCAAGCCCGGTCTTGTCCCACCTGATCTCACAAACTCAATATAGTTTTCGATATCAGTTTCAAAGTATTTACCGCTTAGTTGCAGGGCATCACCGGCGACCGTTAGGTCACGTAAGGTTGTAACGATTCCCACTTCAGCGTTAGACCCTTCTTCTGCTTTTAAGTCATTATTAACATACGTTTTATCACCATCTGAATTAAAGATTGTTTGGCTTAAATCAGGACCATTAAATAACTGTGTGTAGCTAGCGAATACTTGCGTTAGTGGTGCAATCTCATAGCTTGCAGCAAGTGCACCGACGACATTGTCATAGGTTTTGCCACCAGAAATAAACTCAGGAGATTTGTAGCGGTCATAACGCACGCCTGGCGTTAAGCTAAACTTGCCCATTTGCCATTGGTCTTCTAGATAAACAGAGGTGTTTGTTGCCTCGTCTGACCCTGTTTTAACGAAGTCGCGCTCCATCTCCGATTCTTTTTTGTAGTGCTCAATCCCAGAGATGAGCTTGTGCGTGCCAACATTCGTAGCAATGTCACTGGTGTTTTGGATTTTTGCGCCTGTGGTTTGAACTTGCGCGTTAAAATCAAAACCTGGATCATTGATATAATCAGAATCGCGCAAAATACGGGTTTTAGTCTGATACACATTGGTATCTATATCAATCAGCGGATTGCTAGGATTAAACTTATAATCAATACCATAAGTATCGCGCTTCACCTGTTGCGGAATTGGTGGCTCAGAGCGACTCGGAAAATCTGGGCGGAATGGGAAAATCCCTTCTTTCTCAGTACGGCTAAAGCTTGCACCTACATGATGGTCATTACCAACATAAGCACCGGCTTTTAATAAGAAGCTCTCGCTCTCACTGTCTTCAAACAACTCACGACCTTCACCGTCTTCACCCGAGCTGGTATCACGCTTGCCATAATAAGCCAATAAATCGACATTATCAGATGGTGCGCCAAAAACCGTGGCAGACGTCAGTAGCTCATCATTATTACTGGCATAACCTGCTTTTAGCTTGGCACCAATCTTTTGACCAGGTTTAAGTAAGTCAGCGGCATCGACCGTTTTAAAAGCAACCGCGCCGCCAAGTGCATCATTACCGAGCGTGACAGAATTGTTACCCACTGCCACATCCGCTTGTTTGAGCAAATCAGGATCAATGGTGATATCGCCCATATGATAGAACAGCTTGCCTTCTTGGCGCGCGCCATCAATGGTGACTTTTAGGTTGCTATCTTCGAGACCGCGAATACGAATGCGCTGGTTGACCGCTGACGTACCGCCTATAGTCACGCCTGGCACCACATTTAAGAAATCGCTTAAATGGCTCGCTTGCTGTGCAGGCGTATAGTCTTCGACATCGACGCCATCCTCTTGCACCTTTTCACGTACCGAGCTATTGGCCGTCACGGTGATGGTTTGTAAGGTCGTACTAGGCACATCCGTTGCCGCAACCGCCAGCTGTGAACACAGGATTGCTGAAACAGCGACCGATAACACCGTTAATTGATTAGAAAATGTTGCTGACTTAACTTCACGCATAACACACTCACTTTACTTACTATTAGGATTGAAGGATTTAAGTGCCACTTTAGAAAGACAGTTTGAAAAAGATGGTCCGAAAAAGACAGTTTGGGATTTTGCTTTTTACTCTCTATTAAAACTTTTGTGTTTTATTGATTGACCACGCCTACTTAGTCAATAAACACATATAGAAATAACATGATTAATACTAATGATAATGATTAGCATTTGAAATATGACAGGCATAATAACGAAGTATTAACAATTTGGCAATAAATAAAGTGAGGAATTTAATTCAACCAGATAGATGACATTGTGAAAGTTAAGCAGCACCTAACATCGACTGCTATTAAGTACTTAATAGCAGTCGTAATTTTATTTGTCATAAGCGCATTAAGGTTTTGTTAAATCGCCGAGATGAAACAAATTAATATTTTAATCGCAAAAAAAACATTGCAATAAGCAAGGCTTTCGCTATACCCTTAGATAGCTGACTAATTAGTCAGGTTTTAATCACCATATCTGGCAATATTGATAAATAATGGTGAGCTGCTTTTATTTATTAGCACACGGAAAAGTGCGACTCTCTGTTGGAAAATTAGTAAATGCTTAGATAGCTAGAGAAACAAGATGAAGATCTAGAGTTTACTGAAAGGCTTTTTTAAGTCACGGACTCAACTCTCAAATCATCAGTTTTCCTACGCTGTTTAGGTTTACCTTCAGAGATTGGACTAAAAGTCACTTTAGGAGAAAGCCAAAATGAGTGAAGTTACTCAAGGAAACCCTGATTTATTATATGGACTGCATGACCGCCCCGCTCCTGCAAAAGCATTCTTAGGCGCGGTACAGCACGTACTTGCCGCGTTCGTTGGTATCATCACGCCCTCTTTAATCATTGGTGGCGCTTTGGGATTGGGAGAGCACATCCCCTATCTGATTAGCATGTCACTGATGGTATCAGGGGTCGCCACCTTTATTCAGACCCGTAAAGTCGGGCCCGTCGGCTCGGGGCTGATGGCATTACAGGGCACCAGTTTTGGCTTTTTGGCTGCCGTCCTTGCCGCAGGTTTTGTGGTAAAAAATAAAGGCGGTAGCCCAGAGGAGATTTTGTCGGTCATCTTTGGCGTGTCATTCTTCGGCGCATTTGTCGAAATATTTTTAAGCCAGTTCATCACCAAACTCAAATCTTTGATGAGCCCTATCGTCACTGGCTGCGTCATTGTCACCATTGGTTTGTCTTTAACCAAAACAGGTCTGACTGATTTGGCAGGCGGGGTGGGTGCCGAAAACTTTGGTAGTATGGAAAATTTACTACTGGGCGGCGGGGTGCTGGTCAGTGTGGTACTGATTAGTATCGTCAACAATAAAGTGATTCGCTCAAGCGCTATTTTTATCGGTTTGATGCTGGGCTTATTTGCGGCGATGTTGATGGGGCGTATTGACTTCTCTTTAGTCTCTGAAGCGCCATTACTTACCGTCCCTATTCCTTTTAAATACGGTTTGAGCTTTGATTGGCAAGCGTTTATTCCGATTGCCTTTATGTATATCATTACCAGTATCGAAACCTCAGGCGATTTGACCGCAACTTCAATGATTTCAGGCGAACCTATTCAAGGTCCTGTCTACGAAAAGCGTATCAAAGGCGGCGTGCTAGGTGATGGGGTCAATTCGTGGATTGCCGCGGTATTTAATACCTTTCCCGTCACTACCTTTAGCCAAAATAACGGCGTCATTCAAATGACTGGTATCGCCAGCCGCTATGTGGGTTTTTATGTGGCGGCGATTTTATTTACCATGGGGCTATTCCCTATCCTTGGCGCTATCTTTACGCAGCTGCCAAAGCCTGTGGTTGGCGGCGTGACGCTATTGATGTTCGCAACCGTTGCTACTGCGGGTATCCGCATCCTATCCACAGTGAATTTTACCCACCGTAATATCTTAATTATTGCGACTTCGCTTGGTTTATCGATGGGTATCGCGTTTGTTCCTGATGTCTTTGCGCAAACGCCGCAGCTGTTCCGCAATATCTTTGGCTCGGCAGTGACCATGTCAGGTATCGTCGCTATCACGTTGGATATGATTTTGCCAAAGAACTATGGCGTCGAGTTTGATACGTCTGATCAACATATAGAAGATGGTCTAAAACCTGTGCGCGTGTTGTCGAAAAGTGAGGTTGAAGGTCAGCCGTTATAACGGCAGCGGGCTTGGTTGAATAAATGGCGCGCTATGTAAAATCCGCTATTCAAGCCCGCAACCGCGCAGAATAAAGGGTATTAAGAAGTCAGCCGCGCGCGCTTCATCTTGCTTATCATAAGCGTCTTTTTGTAGCAGACCGACGATTTCTGTTTCAAATTCTGCATAACGCTGCGTCGTTGCCCAAATCAAAATCAACAGCTGCAATGGGTCAGCGATGCCAATTCTGCCTTGCTCATGCCAAGTTTTCATCACTTGTGATTTATCAAGCGCCCACTCTTTCATGGTTGTCGACATAAAGTCATGTAAATATGGGGCGCCGCCGATGACCTCTAACGCAAACAATTTATGACGGTTTGGATGCACAAACGCTTGGTGTAATTTGGTGCGTACAAACTTCTCTATCACGGCTTTTGGGTCGCTATCGACGGTCATTGTCACCAAACCATCGTTCCATTCTTCAATAATAGAGCGCAAAACCATTTTGTAGAGGTTTTTTTTATTTTTAAAGTAGTAATGGACATTGGCTTTTGGTAGTCCTGCCCGATCAGCAATGCCCTGCATCGTAGCGCCGCGATAGCTTTGTAATACAAACTCTTCTTCTGCAGCTGCCAAAATTACTGCTTGATTTTGGGCGCGGATATCTTGCTGATTACGATGAATAGGCGCCTCAGAATCGGACGCTTGAGATGTTTGATTAGGTTGGGTCATAAGATAAACCATTGGATAGGAGGATAAATAAGTAGCCATATTGCAACATATAACAGCACTGATAAGCCAATTTTATTTTTTATTTAGCGAAAATATAGCAGGGTTTTCGCCAGCGTATAAAAATAATTTGCATAAAACAGTTGACCAAATGGTCAGGTTTAAGCAGAATGGATGTTATTAAACCACTTATCACTCAATTAAACATAAGAATAAAGAGTTTTAAATTTAAATGAAAAGGATGTCACCGTGAGCTTAACACTAGCGCAATTTAATGCCCTCTCGCCAGACGAAGCACTCTCAAAACTATTGACCTGCTGCACTAGCAGCAAATGGGCGCATGACGTAGCAGGCGCTCGCCCTTTTGCAGATATAGACTACCTACTTGCCAGTAGCGACAAGGCTTGGCAGCAAGCGCAAACCCAAGAAGCCAATTTGCTTGAGGCCTTTGATGGTCATCCACAAATCGGCAACGTTGACTCATTAAAAGAAAAATACCGCAATACGCAAGACAGCGCGGCGCATGAGCAATCTGGTGCCAATAATGCTGACATGGATGTCATTGAAGCATTGGCAAAAGGCAATCAAGAGTATCTTGCTAAATTTGGCTTTATCTTTATCGTCTTTGCGACGGGCAAAAGCGCGCAAGAAATGCTGGATTTATTACTCACACGCCTGCCAAACGACCGCGCCACTGAGCTACTAAATGCGGCTACTGAGCAAAATAAAATTACCCGTTTACGCTTACAAAAACTACTCGGCGCTGCTTAAAGCAAATGTGCTTATTTTTACTATATAAAAGGAATGATCATGTCAGGCACTCTCTCTTCCCACATTTTAGATACCCATCTTGGCAAACCTGCCGCTGATATCGCAGTCACCCTCCACCGCGTGCCTGCAAACGGTGAGACCTATCTATTGGCAACAGGTGTCACCAACGCCGATGGTCGAGTTGCCGCTGACAGCTGGAAATTTGATACTAGTATCGATATCGCTAAATATCATTTAGATGTTGGCCGTTATACCTTGACGTTTGCGACCCAAGCCTATTTTGACGCGCAAAATCTCACGGCATTTTACCCGCAAGTAGTCATCGATTTTATGATCAGTGATGGCGGTCATTACCATGTACCGCTACTGCTCAGCGCACACGGCTATAGTACCTATCGCGGTTCATAAATGAATGGCTTAATGGATTTATAGCTGTCTGTTTTACCGTTTTCAATTAACGACAGAACGCTGAACCAAACATTGAATAAAAAAGTATTGCAAAGAAAAGGACAATTCGCGCATGGGTGCATATCTTCTCGACTGGGTCGCTTTATTTTTCCGCTGGTTTCACGTCATCGCTGGCGTGGCGTGGATTGGCGCCTCCTTTTACTTTGTTTGGCTAGACATGAGTTTACGTAAGCCGCCACAGTGGAAGGCGGACAAGGGTATATCCGGTGACTTATGGGCGGTACATGGCGGCGGCTTTTATGAAATAGCCAAATATAAGCTTGAACCAGAAGAGATGCCAAAAACCCTGCATTGGTTTAAATGGGAAGCTTATACCACTTGGCTTACTGGCATGGCGATGCTGGCTATCGTTTATTATTTCAATGCGACTGCCTATCTGATTGATCCCAGTAAAGTCGCTTTTGGCAGTAGTATCGGCGCGATTTCGACCAGCTTATTGTTTTTATTTGGTAGCTACTTTCTGTATGAAGTGATTGTTCGTAGTCGTCTTGGTAAAAACTCGCTGATTTTTAGCAGCCTTATCTTTATATTACTAGTGATCGCTTGCTGGGGTTCTTATCAGCTGTTTAGTGATCGCGCTTCATTTATCCATATCGGTGCTATTTTGGGTACGGTAATGGCGGGGAACGTTTTCTTCGGCATCATGCCCGCCCAGCGCGCTCTGGTTGATTGTGTGCGCCGCGGCGTGAAACCGGATAAAGAAGTGGCCGATTTGGCGCTACAAGCAAAAAACCGCTCGCTAATGAATAATTACTTTACCTTGCCGCTTATTTTTACCATGATTAGCAACCACTATCCGATGATGTATTCACATGCGCACGGCTGGTTGGTGTTGGTATTTGTCGGTATCATTACGGCAACGGTACGTCATTATTTTAATCAAAAACACTTGGGGCATCACAAGCCAAAGTTCCTCTGGATTCCGGCATTGGCAACGATCTTATTGATTATTTGGATGCGTCCTGCACCTGTTGAGCCCTTACCCGCTGCTAATGCCTCTGTTTCTACTCATACGGCTACCCCAAATAATGAGCCGCTAGCGACTGATAGCTTAGCAATGAGCGCTGCTACTGAAGCTGATACTGCGGTCAATAAAAACGCTGCCAACGCTGTACCTGTCGCTACCTCAGTGGATGATACCATCATGGATATCGTCCACACCCGTTGTACCACTTGCCACGCAGCGCAGCCAACCCAGCAAGGATTTGCCGCACCGCCAGCGGGCATCATTTTGCAGACCCCAGCCGATATAAAAATCCATCAAGCCAAAATCGTCACAGCGGTACAAACTGGCTATATGCCACTGGGCAATCTTACCGAGTTAACTGATGCAGAACGCCAGCAAATCATTGCTTATACTTCAGGTTTGTAGTTATTTTAATGAGCGTGTCATTTAATGAAACAGTTAATTAGTCAAAAATAGATAATTAGCCATACTCACCTTTATTTTGCTTTATTGTATTTAGGATAGTTAAAATGAGTCAAAAAATAACCAGTGATTTTAGTCACGACACCTATCCGCGCGACTTAAAAGGCTATGCGGGCAACCCGCCAAATGCCAATTGGCCGGGCGGTGCAAAAATTGCGGTACAATTTGTACTAAACATTGAAGAAGGCGCGGAAAACAGTGTCATTCATGGCGATGGTCAATCAGAGCGTTTTTTATCGGATGTACTAGGTACGCCCGAATTTAACAACCGCCATCAATCTATCGAATCCGCCTTTGAATATGGTAGCCGAGTCGGCGTTTGGCGTGTGCTCGATACCTTTAAAGAGTATGGCCTGCCTATCACCACTTTTACCTGCGCCGCCGCCGCTGAAAAAACGCCGCATATTATCGAGCGCGTGCTAGAAGATGGTCACGAAATCGCTAGCCACGGGCTACGCTGGATTACTTATCAGTATATGTACCGCGAAACGGAACGTGAACACGTGCGCCGCGCTACCGAAATATTTGAGCGTATGCTCGGTCGTCAGCCACTTGGTTGGTATACCGGCCGCGATAGTCCCAACACCCGTGAGCTGGTCGCCGAACAAGGCGGTTATATCTATGATTCAGACTCTTATGCCGACGAGCTGCCCTACTGGCTCAATGTCAAGGTAGAAGATGGGCACACCATCGTTCGCAAGCCGCATTTGGTCATTCCTTATACCCTAGAGACCAATGACATGCGCTTTGCTTCAAGCCCCGGTTTTACCAATGCTGAGCCTTTTTATCAATACTTAAAAGACAGCTTTGATACCTTGTATGAAGAAGGCGATAAAAATGGCAAAAACGCACCCAAAATGCTGACCATTGGCTTGCACTGCCGCATCATTGGTCGTGCTGGTCGCATCACCGCCCTCAAAAAGTTCTTGCAATACATTACTAGCAAACCCGATGTCTGGATATGCCGCCGCGATGACATTGCCAAACACTGGTATGAAAACCATCCGGCAACGGCTGACAACAGCGCCAACTGGATGTAATCATCTGGCGCTAGCTAAACTAAATACATAAAACTGCTCATTAAACAAAAGGTGACATCATGACTACCACAATTATCGCGAGGCCTTTAACCAAGGCCGAATTTGCACCTTATGGTACGGTGATTGAACCCTATGACAAAGAAGAGCAGACCTCTGAAAACTGCTTCTTTATTAATAAAGGTTATGCGTGTCGACATCATGCGATTACGCAGGCTACGCTTGACGGCGGCGATGTTGGCTTCAGTATCTTTCGTGCCAAAAAGCGCGAACTGCCTATCGCCTTATCGGTGATGGAGTATCATCCCTTTGGGTCGCAAGCGTTTTTTTCGATGAATGGTCAAGATTATATTGTCGTCGTCGCACAAGCTGGTGAACCACCACGTTCGGCCGCTGATTTATCAGTGTTTTATGCCAAATCGCATCAAGGCGTGCAATACGATGCCAATGTCTGGCATCATCCGCTGCTGGCACTTGGTCGCGACTCAGATTTTTTGGTCATTGACCGTATCAATGGTGAGGGTAATAACTGCTACGAGCTGGCCATTGATGATTGGCAAGTAAATATTGAAGTAGCAAATGAACAAGCCGAACCAAATACACAAATCGCAGACTAAGCTGAACTATTTAAGCTATTTTTAATGCCTTGCTTAAATGAAAATAAGACTTAAACAGCCGTACTCACCCTTTATCTCTTGAAGATAGACACTAATTTAACACAGCAAAACCCCCTAAGGATTATTAATAATGCCAATTAAAAGTACCTATTACGCCCCAACTGGCGGCTTACCGCCGCAAACGCAACTGTTATCTGACCGCGCTATTTTTACCGAAGCGTATGCGATTATCCCCAAACGGGTGCTCACCGATATTGTGATTAGCTACCTGCCGTTTTGGGAAGGTATGCGCATGTGGGTGATTGCGCGTCCTTTAAGCGGTTTTGCAGAAACTTTTTCACAGTACATCGTTGAAGTCGCCCCAAACGGCGGCTCCGACAAGCCTGAGCTCGACACTAATGCCGAAGCCGTGCTGTTTGTCGTTGAAGGTGAGATGGATATTACTATCGAAGGCGTAGCCCATCATCTTGAAGCCGGTGGTTATGCTTTCTTACCACCTGCCTGTCAATGGACGCTAAAAAATAATAGTAATGAGCCTGTTAAATTTCACTGGATTCGCAAAGCCTATCAGTTTGTAGAAGGACTTGATGCGCCAGAAGCCTTTGTCACCAGCGATCATGATGTTGAAGCAATTGAGATGCCAGAAACCAATGGTGTTTGGAAAACCACGAGATTTACCGAACAGTCTGATATGCGTCACGATATGCACGTCAATATCGTTACTTTTCAACCAGGCGGCGTAATTCCGTTTGATGAAACCCATGTCATGGAACATGGTTTATATGTGCTAGAAGGTAAAGCCGTCTATCACTTAAACGGTGAATGGGTCGAAGTTGAAGCAGGTGATTTTATGTGGCTACGCGCATTTTGCCCGCAATCTTGTTACGCCGGGGGCCCTGGTCCATTTAGGTATTTACTCTATAAAGACGTAAATAGACACATGCCGTTTATACGTCCACAGCGTTAATTTATCTAAAATTATAAATGACCTAAAAGCCAGCATATCACCATGCGCTGGCTATTATTTTTATTTTCAATTTAACCTTCAACATCAAGCGTTAAACAAATAACGCTAAACGTCCAAACACGTTACTTGTTTTTCTTGTACTACTGTACTAGAATACTGAAACGAAACAATATTTTGCTTATTATCCTTTCTCTTACTAAGATTATATATTATGAGCGCCAATCCTTATCACAGTCTATTAACTCATTTGGCCAGCTGTCACGATAGTAGCGCTATCGACGAGCTATTTACTGCGCTATTGACCGATAAAGAACAACAAGAAATCGCCAATCGCATCCGTATTTTTGATTTGTTAGAGCGCGGTATCACCCAGCGTGAGATATCTGAGCAGCTCGGCGTCGGTATCGCCACTGTCTCGCGCGGTGCGAAAGCCATGCAAAGTCACGATGTGAGCGCCCTACTTAAAACTCATAGAGAAAATACGCATAAAAAAGACGCTTAATTGGGCAAAAACATAATTTCATTCTGCCTTATTTTTTTGATAAATCATTGAACTATTTTGGACATCGTTATGACCGCTTCTACTTCCAAGCCTGACCAACCTGCTGCTATCGAAATTCCTAGCAAACCACAGCGTATCAAACTCACGCAGGATATAGATTTTTTTGCGTTATTTAAGCGTATTGAGCACGCTTTTGAAACTTGTTATTTGCTTGAATCATTGGGCGAGGATGGACATATGGCGCGCCACCATGCCATTGGTTTTGACCCAGTGATGACTATTGCCGCTATCGACCGTACCACCTTAGCAATTACTGATAATAAAACCGCCGAAACCACACATTATCAAACTGACAATCCTTATCAGCTATTACGCAGCATCACCCCGCAGCACGTTATTGCGCGCGACCAAAGCGGCGGACTGGTTGGCTACTTGGGTTATGACAGTGTCAATTTTTTTGAGCCAAGTCTCAACGCCAAAGCCAGTGATGATTTCGAACCCTTCAAATTTGGTGTGTATTTAGATGGCTTAACGCTTGATAAGATGACCGGCGAAATATTCTATTTTTACTATCCAACCGCGCAGCAAGAAAATCGCATCGAGCAAATCAAAGCCTTACTTGAAGCCCCCATCCCCAATTATGAACCACCCTCAGTAGAGTTTTTGGGGGATGGCATGAGTCAAGAGGAGCACGCCAAAGCGGTGCTGCAAGTCAAAGAAGACATCATCTCTGGGCGCATCTTTCAGTGCGAAGTTGGCTTTAAATCCAAATATCGCATTGTCGGCGACAAGATGCCAATTTACGAAAAGCTACGCGCGGTTAATCCGTCACCGCATATGTATTTTATGAAATTTGCTCAGCAATGCATCATTGGCGCTTCGCCTGAGTTGCTGTTTCGCCTGCGTCAAGGTGAGATGGAAACCTACCCATTAGCGGGCACTGCCAAGCGCGGCGTCGATATCGCAGAAGACCGTAAGCTTGCCCGCGCGCTACTGAATGATGCCAAAGAGATTGCCGAGCACAATATGCTCGTTGACTTGCATCGTAACGATATCGGCCGTGTGGCACAATTTGGTACGGTAAAGGTGCGTAATCTCATGGATATCAAACGCTTCTCACACGTGCAGCATATTTCTTCTGAAATCGTCGGGATCTTGCATCCCGATGAAGACATGTTTAGCGCCCTTGCCAGCAACTTCCCCGCCGGTACTTTATCAGGGGCGCCAAAAGTGGAAGCCATTAAAGTGATTAATGAGCTTGAGCCTGATGGCCGCGGTGCTTATGGCGGCGCGCTAGGCTCCTTTAATTTTAATGGTGATTGTATTTTTGCCATTCCTATTCGCAGTCTATTTATCAATGGTGAGCCGGCTTATGCGCAAACTTGCGGCGGCAATGTTTACGACTCCAATCCTGCTGATGAATACTTAGAAATCCAGCGTAAGCTGTCAGCGATGAAAGTGGTGTTAGACAGCTTTATGACAGCGTGAATCCATTGTACTTTTGCTAAAGAGCTTATGCCTTATGAATGTTTTAATTATCGACAACTACGACTCTTTTACCTTTAACCTTTATCAATATATTGGCGAGATTTTACAAACCATGGATGGTGATAAAGACGGCGCTAAACAAGCGGCAAATGTCATCGTCAAACGTAATAACGAAATTACCTTGGCTGATGTGCAGGCGATGAATCTTGACCGCATTATCATCTCACCCGGCCCTGGTGCGCCTGACGACTCGGCCTATTTTGGTATTTGCGCCGAAGTGATTGAGGTTATGGGCAAGACGACGCCGCTATTGGGCGTTTGCTTGGGCATGCAGGGCATTGCGCATGTCTTTGGCGGCGAAGTGGTACGAGCCAGCGTACCAATGCATGGCAAAGTCTCAGCCATTCGCCATGATAATGCAGGTGTCTATCAAGGCTTGCCACAAGAGATAGAAATCATGCGCTATCATTCCTTGATGGTAAAGGCAGATACGTTACCAGATTGCTTAACTGTTACCGCCGTCGTGAGTAATGACGCCCATCATGACTTAAGACTGACAGATGCAGCGGTCGCAGGTGATGAGATTATGGGACTTGCGCACACTGACTACCCGATACAAGGTGTGCAATTTCACCCAGAGTCGTTTGCGACTGAGGGGGCGAAGCGTTTATTAACGAATTTTTTATTGCAGGTGTAATGCAGGGTTTTAAAAGGCTAATGTTAAAAAGCATAAAGGTATAGTCAAAATGTCCTAAAAACGCTACGGTATTGCTTTTCACTTACTATACAATAAAAAAGACTGGCTATTTAGAAGCCAGTCTTTTTTCAAAATGAACTACTGCTCGATACGCTGCAAAAACGCTTGCGTGCGTGGATGCGTTGAATCTTCAAATAGCTGCTTGGCGCTACCCTCTTCGACTATGTGACCATCTTCAATCAAGACCACATGGTCAGCAACATCACGCGCAAAGTTAATCTCATGGGTCACCACCACCATCGTCCAGCCTTCAGAAGCCAACTGCTTCATCGTTCCAAGCACATCTTGTACCAACTCTGGGTCAAGCGCCGAAGTTGGCTCATCAAATAGCAACAATGACGGCTCAATCGCCAGCGCACGAGCAATACCAATACGCTGCTGCTGACCACCAGACAACTGAAACGGATACAAATCTGCTTTATCCGATAAGCCGACTTTATCAAGTAACGCCAACGCTTGCTCACGCGCTTGCGCTTTACTTTGTCCTTGTACCACCGTCGGCCCAAGCATCAAATTCTCAATGGCTGACTTATGCGGAAATAAATTATAAGACTGAAATACCATGCCTGACTTGCGTTGCAAAGCGAGTAAGGTTTTCTTTTTTGGCTTGGTGGCAAAGTCGACGGTCAAGCTGCCATCATCAAATGCAATTACCCCTTGATCAGGAATCTCTAACGCATTCAGACAGCGCAAAAACGTGGTTTTACCCGACCCTGATGGACCCAAGATGACCACTACCTTGCCTTTTTCAATGGACAAGTCGATGCCTTTGAGCACTTGATTGCTACCAAAGGCTTTGTGGATATTAGTGACTTGAATCATAGAGGTTTCCGCTTACAAATGAAAAAACGCTGATGGTAAAAAACGACAAGATGGCTATATTTTTTAGCAAAAATTATTTCGCCACATAACGATCAAGCCTGGTTTCAAGTTTGCCCTGAATAAAGGTTAAAAACAGACAAATTGCCCAATAAATAAACGCCGCTTCAGTATAAACCAGCATAAACTCATAATTACGGGCGGTAATGATTTGCGCCTGTTTAAACAGCTCCGTGACCAGCACCAATGACGCCAAAGACGTGTCTTTTACCAAACTGATAAAGGTATTGGACAATGGCGGTACCGACACCCGCAGCGCTTGCGGCAAAATCACATGGCGAAAGGTTTGTAGATAGGTTAAACCAACTGTGGAGCCCGCTTCCCATTGACCTTTTGGAATAGACAGAATCGACGCACGCACCGTTTCCGACGCATAAGCGCCAATGTTCAACGAAAAGGCGATAATCGCTGACGGAAACGGGTCGAGCTTCACGCCAACACTTGGCAAGCCATAAAAGATAATAAATAGCTGCACCAACATCGGCGTACCGCGAATGGCAGACACATAGATACGAGCAAGCCGATAAAGTATCTCATGGAACCATCCTGCACGCGGCACGATGCGAATCAAAGCTACCGTCAGCGCAATCACCATTCCAATCGCAAATGATATCAATGCCAGCGGTATCGAATAATAAATACCGCCTTTGAGCATTGGCCAAAATGAGTTGATAACGATTTGGGCGCGTGCAGCATCCATAAAGGGCAATAGTGCCAATAAATCGCTTAATACTGAGGTTATAGACGCTAGCATTATTTTTGTTGACTTATATCAGCACCGAAGAATTCTTCGCTAAGTTTGGTTAGCGTGCCGTCAGCTTTTAGCTCAGCCATGGCGCCATTGAGTTTTTCGACAACTGCGTCATCACCTTTCAGCAGCACCAAGCCCGAACCCGTCTGCTCACTGGCAGGCGCAACCAATTTAATCTCAAGATTGGCGTCTGGGAATTTTTTTAGATAGTCCAATACGGCAAGGTTGTCATTCATCGTAAAGTCAGCGCGGCCTTGTTTGACCAACTGAATCGCTTGCGCCATACCATCGACGGGAACGATTTCGGCTTCATAACGCTCTGCCAGCTCACCATAATTACTGCTAAGCGATTGCGCTGAACGCAGTCCTTTTAGCGCTTCCCACGAGCTATAACGATTGTCATCAGTCGGTGCCAACACTACAGCGCCTGACCAGCTATATTCAGTCGCTTTATCATATTTCGCTAAGCGCTCAGGCGTGGTCAAACCTACCTGATTGGCAACCATGTCAAAACGTTTTGAATCCAAACCTGCTAGCATGGCATCCCACTGGGTTTCTTTAAATTCAACATCCACCCCTAGTTTATCAGCAACCGCCCGCGTTACTTCGACATCATAACCGGTCAGCTTACCGCTCTCATCATGATAGGTGAACGGCGGATACGTACCTTCAGTACCGACATTAATAGTGCCGCCATTATTGATACGTTGGAGCAAATCAGAACCACCAGTCGCCGCACTATCGGCTGCATTGGTATCAGCATCAGTAGTAGGCGACTGATTACAAGCGGCAAGTAATACCGTACTGGCGGCAAAGGCTAAAAGCGTACGACGTTTCATAAGACGTCCTTATAAAGTAGGTGAATAAGGCAAAAAGTAGCAAACCAATAAATAGGGTTGCAAACAGTTAAATAAAACATATACAAACCTACCTATTTATTACTATAATAGATAGATTATATCTATAATATAGAGAGCAAGTTATGGGGAAACTGGTTAGTATTGGGGAGGCTGCCAAACATTTCGGGGTTGCTCAATCCACATTAAGACGTTGGGATGAGGATGGTACGTTAGTCGCCAAGCGAACCGAAAACGGGCATAGGCGATATGATTTAAGTGAAATCAGACCGCATTCCTTGAATACACCACCTAAATTAGACCGAAAAACCATTGCTTATGCTCGTGTGTCGAGTCGTGATCAAAAAGACGACTTACTTCGCCAGTCTCAAGTTTTGGAACTTTATTGTGCCAGGCAAGGCTGGACTTTTGAGACGATTACCGATCTTGGTAGTGGAATGAATTATAAAAAGAAAGGCTTAAAAAACCTGCTTGATGACATACTGGGCAATAAAGTTGAACGGC
The DNA here is from genome assembly GCF_002377905.1 of Psychrobacter sp. UBA3483. Classification (GTDB taxonomy): domain Bacteria; phylum Pseudomonadota; class Gammaproteobacteria; order Pseudomonadales; family Moraxellaceae; genus Psychrobacter. The sequence goes on from NZ_DFQS01000044.1 coordinate 116,955, forward strand.
TGGTAATTACCCATAAAGACAGGCTTTTACGATTTGGTGCAGAACTGGTTTTCATGTTGTGTGAGGCTCGTGACGTTGAAGTGGTAATAATCAATCAAGGTGAAGAGTTGAGTTTTGAGCAAGAATTAGCCCAAGATGTATTGGAGATTATCACCGTATTTTCAGCGAGGCTATACGGCTCTCGCAGCAAGAAAAACCAACAATTAATAGAGGCGGTTAAAAAAGCATTATGATCCGTGGACACATTATCGAACTCAAGCCAAACAACGTACAGGAAAATCACCTTGCTCGTGCTTGTGGCGTGGCGAGAAAAGCCTACAACTGGGCTTTGCATGAGTGGCAGCGGCAGTATGCGCTTGACAAAGCGTACCGTGATGCGTGTTTGGCCGCAGGCGTTGAGGTTGATACTAAAAATCTAAACAAGCCCTCACAGGCGAAGCTCAGACGCGAATTGAACGCCATTAAGCGTGAATTATTCCCCTATATGCTGGAAGTGACCAAATGCGCTCCGCAGGCGGCAATCATGCAGTTGGGTGATGCTTATAACAACTTCTTTAAAGGCTTAGCGAAATACCCAACCGCTCGTAAAAAAGGCCGTGACGATAGATTCAGTTTATCCAACGACCAATTTGCCATTAAAGGTAAATCCATTCGTATCCCAAACTTGGGCTGGGTTCGCTTAAAAGAAGCTTTACGTTTTGACGGCAAGATCATGTCAGCCACCATCTCTAAACGTGGCGGTAAGTGGTTTGTTAGTGTGGCTGTTGAAATACAAAAAGCTGTAATTCCTACTAAAAAGACAGGTAAAAGCGTTGGTGTTGATCTTGGTATTACCGACTTACTGGTTTTATCAGACGGCACTAAAATTAAAGCGCCAAAACCACTTCAAGCAAACCTTAAAAAACTAAGAACGCTAAACAAAGCGCTCAGTCGCACTAAAAAAGGCAGTAAAAACAGAGAAAAAGCGAAAACCAAGCTCTCTCGTTTGCACTATAAGATCAGGTGTATTAGGCAAGATTCTCTCCATCAAATCACAACAAGTCTGGTTAATGAGTTCGATGTGATTGCGATTGAGGATTTGAATGTCAAAGGTATGGTTAAGAACAGGCGGCTATCAAGAGCTATCAGTGACTTGGGTTTCTTTGAGTTTAAGCGACAGCTTATCTACAAAGCCACTGAGCAAGGCAAGGTTGTGAAATCAGTCGGACCCTTCTACCCAAGCTCAAAAACCTGTTCAAACTGCAATCATATCCTTGGTAAAGATGAGCTAACATTGAAAATGCGTGAGTGGTTGTGCCCTAACTGTCAGGTTTCTCATGACCGTGACCTCAACGCCAGCATCAATATTTTAAATAACGCGACTGTTATTTTAACAGCTGCATAATCCTGTTTATTGGACGGTGAGTTCCATCGCCAATTAAAAAAGTCTGTGGAGTCGTGGTCAGTCTAAATCTCAAATGAGAAATAGCGCGTGACAATGAAGCAGAAAGAAAACGTCAAACCTATCTAATAGTCAATATTGGCTAGGTTTGAGTAAGATTTTTGGAACGGTGAAAGCATTACAAGCAGTCTTGACTAAAAATTGTGCCTATTAACTATCATGCTTGGCTTTGGCTTCCCGATTTGAGGATACTGTGGCTATTTTTCAATACTATTTTTCTATTATGTTGCATTAAATAGGCTAAGTGACGGTTAATATTCATAATATTTTTAACGGCAAGCCTACTTATGCAACCATGACTTGTTCATATACTAGCGCAGTTGGGTAAGAATAAACGTACAAAAACAGTGAGTATGCGTAAGATTGTTAAGCTTTACTCATTTATAAGGCTTTATATAGCGGCTTTTTAGATGAAACTCCTTGATGAAGCTACTTATTCATAATAAGGGTAAGACGAGCTTACTTTGGTTATACTTATATTGGGCGTTTATTATATTAAGTGCTCGCGTAGTAAATAAGCCGTTTTCAATAAAAAAGACATCAACCTGATGATTGATGTCTTTTATACTATTTTTATCAAAATAACTGCTACTTTTTGAACTTATTGGCAAATGTTTTACCACTGTTAGCGTCGACATTGATGCTGACGATCTTGTTACCTTTTAATAGGTCAGCTTTATAATACGCCGTATGATTGGCATAATCGCGATCATTCTCAAATTCAATTTCTAATATCTTACCACCCGTTTGTTTTTCAGCGATATTAATAGCCTTCATAATATCGGTTTTCGCTTTTTTCTGAACTTGGTAAACGTTGATATCATCGCCATCAAGACGATCCGTTTCCTTTTTTACAATTTTACCTGTATTGGCATCTACTTTGATTTCATAATTGACGCTATCGGTACTGAATTCTAATTCATAGACGCCACCTTTGCCAATGGCATCGCTATCATCCTCATCAAAATCGGCACTGATTAAAATACCAGAAGCTGATTTACTGGCGATAGTAATGGCTTGCTTTAAGCTAATTTTCGCAGCTTGCGCAGCGCGTACTTCGTCTACATTACTAGCGGCACTGGCGGCTGTAGTTATGACGCCCGTCGTCAAGGCTAATGTCAGACAAGCACCCAATGTTGTTAGCTTAAAACCTTTGAGAATTTTATTCATCATATCGTCTCCTGATTCATATTTTTATTTATTACTATCGATTTTGTTTACCGTATTTTTTATTCAACTCTACCGCTTTTCTTATCATAACGCTGATGAGATAGATCTGTGCAGCAAAAAAGTATCCTAATGTATCATCATTGTTTGCAGTCAAAAAAACCGCGCCTATCCTCTTAGATAAGCGCGGTTTATGAAAAACTGCTTTCGTATTAAGACAAGTTTAGTTCAAGATACCATAAGCACATAAGGCATCAGCAACGCGTTTAAAACCAACGATATTTGCCCCTGCCATATAGTCGATATAACCGTTATCGGTCTGGTTATATTTTTCTGAAGCGTCAGCGGCGCAGTCGTGGATATTTTTCATAATGCACTTTAAGCGCTCATCGACTTCTTCAAAGGTTTTATATTGACGTACAGAGTTTTGTGACATCTCAAGACCCGATACCGCGACCCCGCCTGCGTTGGCCGCTTTACCTGGTGCATAGTGGACGCGGTGCAAACGCACATAGTCAATCGCATCAGCGGTCAGTGGCATGTTAGCGCCTTCGGCAATATATTTAATGCCGTTTTCAACCATTAATTTGGCATCTTCTTCATCAACTTCGTTTTGGGTCGCTGATGGAATGGCAATATCACCTTTGATATGCCAAGGTTTTTGCTTAGCCAACCATTCACCGCCGAATACATCGACATAATCACACAACGGCTTACTTTGGGCTTTTTGCTCTTTTAGCCAGTTGATTTTTTCTTGGTCCATACCGTTTGCATCGTGCAGCGTACCTTGTGAGTCAGATACCGTTAGTACTGTTGCACCCAGCATGTGGGCTTTTTCAGCGGCGTGGAGTGAGACGTTACCGGCACCTGATACCAACACTTTTTTGCCTTTGATGTTATCGTTTTGAGCGGCAAGCATGTTTTCTAAGAAGTAAACTGCGCCATAGCCGGTCGCTTCAGTACGCATCAAGCTACCACCAAAACCCACGCCCTTACCAGTCAAGACGCCGCCGTGCTCACGGGTTAGATTCTTATACATCGCAAACATATAGCTGACTTCACGTCCACCGACGCCGATATCGCCTGCCGGTACATCGATGTCTTTACTGACATATGGATGCAGCTCACGCATAAAGGCATAGCAAAAACGGCGGATTTCACTGTCAGACTTACCTTTAGGATCAAAATCAGCGCCACCTTTACCGCCGCCCATCGGCAAGCCAGTTAAGGCGTTTTTGAAAATTTGCTCAAAACCTAAGAACTTAAGGACCGATTGGTTGACGGTAGGATGAAAGCGGATCCCGCCTTTATAAGGGCCTAAGGCATTGCTGAATTGTACACGCCAGCCGCGGTTGACCTGCACTTCACCCTTATCGTTTTCCCAGTTGATACGAAAAGCGATAACACGGTCAGGCTCGACAAGACGCTCAAATATTTTGAACGTATCATATTCCGGATGGGCGTCGTATAGCGGAGCAATGGTGATTGCAACTTCTTTTACCGCCTGAATAAATTCAGGTTGATGGGCGTAACGTGCTTCGACTTTTTCGATTGCCTGACTGATACTCATATAGGTTCCTTAGGGTAAAAATGGTCATCGTGCTGATTCACGTGGGTGTTTTATCGCTTAAATACAAACGATGGGATTTAAAACACCAATGTGAGATTGAAATCGTTTCTATACGCTAGTAAATATAGAAACTGGGAGATTAGAAGCCAACTGAATGTGTCTCTAAATCGTAAACCCAGAAGCACAAACAATTTTTATCTCATAACTATATAGCATTTTTTTGCCGTATAAGTCTAGTAAATATCACCATCATCAAAATTTATAAAGGATATTTATTTCATTATAATCTATCAATAAACCTGCCGTGAAAACTCGTTAGTCAAAAAAACGACCACTGTTATTTGAGTAATTTACGGTGATTTTGTGCAACATTGTCGTCTTAACTAACCCTTTGATTGCTTTACTTGGTACTTAGACTATAGGAAAAAACACATTAATGGAAAATAAAAATACTAAACAACTTAAAATATGCCAACTTTTATTTATTAATTACAATAAAATTGCGATAAACGGTGGTGAAATAAGATTAAGTAGTAAAAAATGCGCGATATTAAGGCGTTAAATAGCGTTCTGCCATATCAATAGTAACAGTAAGGGTTTATAATATTATTCACTAGTCGAAGACTAAAATCAGAAAACCCCCAATCTCAATTATCCCCTTATTTATTCGTCACAGAGAAATCGTTATGCGTACAGACTCATTCCAGCAAATCTTGGAAGACCTAAACAGCTCATCTGCCGATGTTGAAGCATCTGCCCTTATCTCGAACGATGGTCTTATGATTGCATCGGCGCTGCCTACAGGCGTTGATGAAGACCGCGTTGGCGCGATGTCTGCTGCTTTGTTATCACTAGGTGACCGCGCAGGTCGTGAATTGGCTCGTGGTAGCATCGACCGTATTATGATCCAAGGCGAAAAAGGCTATGTGATTATGACATCATCAGGTGATGAAGCGGTATTAACCATTATGGCAAAACCAAACGCCAAACTTGGCTTGATATTCTTAGACATTAAGCGCGCCTCAGAAGCTTTGGCAAAACTTATCTAATATTTATTTTTAAAGTTCTGTCATTAAGGTTTTATGGGCTATCAGTGCTATAAAAACTACTTGATAAACAACACTTTAAATGAAAAGTTATGCCTTGTCTTATAAAAATTATTTAAGGTATTGCATACCGTTTATATTGAATAAATCTAACAGTGCGGTTTAAAACTTAAGTTTAATTGTCAGTTTGCCATATAAATTTAAGTCATACGCTTAAACTAAATATTTTTTCAATAAGGTTTACGCTTTTTAATAATTATCACAACCATGATAAATGAAGGAGATTACAATGGGTTCTCCACTCCCCGACGCCATGAAGCCTGACATGCCAGCCGAAGAAGTCACCCTGACTTACCACGACGGCACTTCGCGCACTGTTTATGATACTGGTATCGAACGCCCTTATCCTGACGGTAAGTTAATCGTCTCACGTACCGACTTAAACGGCGTTTTGACGCACGTGAATGATGCTTTTGTCGAGATTAGCGGCTATGATGTCGATGAATTAATCGGTAAGCAGCATTATATTTTACGCCATCCTGATATGCCAAAAGCGGCTTATAAAGACCTATGGTCGACCGCCGACGCTGGGCAAAAATGGCATGGTTATGTGAAAAACTTATGCAAAGATGGCAGTCACTACTGGGTTTACGCGACTGTCGTACCAAACGTCCGTCGCGGCGAAACGGTTGGCTATACTTCGGTGCGCCGTAAACCATCGCGCAGCAAAATTGAGGCGGCAATCGCCCAATATGCCGAAATGAAACAAAATGAGGAAGGCTAAATCATGACGACACATAATATGTTAATCGCGCCTGATTTTTCGCCGGAGCGTTTTGCAGGCTGGCACATGTTTAATACTTTGATTCAAAAACGTGCCAATCTCAACATGCACCTAAATATCCCTACCTCGCATGCTGAGCAAGAAACCGTTATCAGTGAAGGCGATATTCAAGTCATTTATGCCAACCCTTTTGATGCGGCTACCCTTATTCGTGAGCACGGTTACCATGCGGTTGCGCGCCCTATCGGTAAATCTGATGAGATGGTCATCGCCGCGGCGGCAAATAGCGATATCAATAGCTTAGACGACATCAAAGCTGGCGTTACTATCGCCATGGCTGATAACCGCGATGTAAAATTGATTGGTTTACGCCTGCTTGAAGCGGTCGATATCGAAGAAGCCGACCTTAACTGGTCAGTGACTGAAACCTATCAGGCAGCGGCGCGCCAAGTGATTAAGGGTGAGGCGCAAGCGGCGTTCTTTTTGGCGGAGATTTTCCATAGCTTTTCACGCCTAACCAAAGCGCAGCTATCAGTATTAATCGAAAGCGATTTGGCCGATATCAGCCACGTCTTGCTGATTAAAGACGGCTTTCCGGATACTGACATTTTAATGGATGCCATTTTGAATCTGTATAACGATAACGATGGTAAAGAAGCGTTGACTGAACTTGGTATGCCGCAAGGTTTTGAAGCCATGAACGAAGAAGACGCAGAATTTATGATTGATTTGATGCAAACGTTACTTGACTAGCAGGTTCATTGGCATCTTACTGACGTCATAGCCTATTAGGCTACAATAATGCTAAGCAACAATCGCTATGGTCTATCACGTCATAGCGATTGAGCAAAGTGGTGCCCTAATAGCATTTTTATTAATACTTTTTGAATAACTTTTTAACCGCTTTTTGCACAGTGCTATGACTAACAGGACACGCTTATGTCTGATTTAGATCTCATCAAAGAAAGTGAAATGGCAGCACGGCGCGTCTATCGTCTTTACTCACGTAAGATATTTATCGCACCCAACAACCGCCATTTTCACGAACAACGTATCAATGCTGCCCTACTGTTAAACGAAAAAGAACCACTACAAGGTGCGGTAGCCGATTTTTTTTATGGCTGCTGGTATGACATTCCCTATGATGTCACCAATATGTTTACCCGCTTGCAAGGGCGCATGCTGCCGCATATCGAGCAAGGCTTTCGAGATTGTATCGATAAAAAAAGCTATATCCAAAAAAACAGTATGCTGGCAACGCGCTGGAGCGTACTGGTCTCACCATCTTTAAATGAACAGACGCAGCGCCTGCGTATCAGTAGCGATGACGCCAAAGAAATCGCTAAAGACATCACCAACGATTTGATGCTCGCGCGTGACAATCAAGACTGGGATACCATAGAGCAAATCGAAAACGAGTTTTTTGCTCATTGTATCGCGCGTCACGACCGTCTGGCATTCTCCTTGGTTTGGTTTCGCTTGGGTAAAAGCGATTGGCAATTCGATGCGCGCTGGAATGACTGTCAGCAAAAGCTTGATCAAACTAAAGACACACAAGACGCTTAACGTGCTTATTTTTCATAGCATCATCAACATTCATCTAACGAGTAGCCGCTATGTCTTCTTATTTAAACGCTGATAAAACCTATCTGACCTTGACCCCAGCTGGCATTTTTGAGGCATTTTCGCAAAGTGAACCAACGCCTGAGCAGTTATCCTTGCAAGATTTATTGTCGCATAACGAGACGCTGCTGGCAGCCGACTGGCTCGAGCGCTATTCTGATGAATGGTTAGACAGCTTTTTAGAACATGGCTGGATTGAGAAGCTGTCGTTATTTTTGCCCGCGCCAAATTTGCCGCTTGATCAATTTTTACCGTATGTCGTTTCAAGCTTGTCGGGTAAACGCCGCGCGGCGATTGGTTCTGATGAAGGATTTTGTCTGGCACGGATTGGCTATAGCCAAGAAGAAGCGGATATGCTTAGTGTGGCGGCGGCGGACTTTTCAGGCTTTATGCTACGCCAAAAACAACGCGGCTGGGCGGTAGAGAGCCAAGCGATTTCTTTCTTTCAGCAAGTTGATTTGCTGATTCCTGAAACCAGTTTTGTATTTTTATGGATTGATGGCTCAGGCTACGTGCTTATCATCGATGGCGAACCTTTAACCAACAACCGTGCCTTTGTTGAGTTGGTATGGGCGCTTAAAACGTCTGGGCTTAGATTTACTAATTAGACCGAATATTTAGCAAGCCACACTTAATCAAACCAACTGCTTAGTATAAATGCACCCTTTAACCATAAACGGTGCATTTTTTATGTCTGTAACTTAAACTACTGAATCTACTAATAAAAATTACCATTTATAATTTTATCGCGTAATAATAACACCCTTAGAATTAACAATAAAGGTTTAAACGTTAGATTATACTTATTATAAGCAACTGTTTAGTTTTTTCGTTAAATTTATAGTTTTAATTAAAACCTCCATTGCTAGATTTTCCTCATTTTCACATTTCCAATGTTTTAAATCATCTTTATTAATAACTACATTCCCCGAACGTGGCAACTTTTGCCAAACCTTGCATTCTTGCTTATTTTTAGGACAGTTTATGGCTTCGCTAACCACTGTGCGCTTACGTTATCAAACGATTGAAATTGGCAATACTGACATTCATATCTGCACCCTACGCGACAATCAACAATTTAGTGACCCCGATAACGAGGCGCTGGACCTTGGTATTTGCTCGGCGTCGTGGCCGATGTTCGGCGTAATTTGGCCGTCAAGCTTGGTGCTGGCCAATCATATGCTTGATTATGATATTGCAGGCAAGCGTATCTTGGAAGTTGGCTGCGGTATGGCATTATCAAGTCTACTACTGAACCATCGCCATGCCGATATTACAGCGACCGATTATCATCCGACGGTTGAGTATTTTTTGGATAGAAATACCACGCTGAATAATAATAAAGAGATTAACTTTGAGCGTTTAGACTGGGCCGAGGACAATAGCCACCTTGGCAAGTTTGATATCATCATCGGTAGCGATTTGCTATATGAAGATCAGCATATCGATATCTTAGCGGAGTTTATCGACCGTCATGCGCTCCCAACTTGTGAGGTTATCGTCGTTGACCCTGGACGTGGGCGCAAAAACAAGCTGACCCATAAGATGGTTGAATTTGGCTTTAGCAGTCAGCACGTGAAACCTGAGGACACCACTTATCTTGAACTACCTTTTAAAGGCCATATTTTGACCTTTTCGCGTTAATATTTAAAACAATCAAAACTTCTAGAATAAAAAAGACGCCATTTTACGGCGTCTTTTTTATGCATTTTATAGGGTAATTTATTGCTAGTGGCTTTTATAATTTTATGTATTTATAAGCGTCGAACCAAAGATGATTGCACACGTGAATACATGATTAATGAGATACCATTAGATATCAGCTCAACGGCCAATAGGACGCCAAGAATATAAGTCGCTGACTGCGGATAGCTGGTGAATATCATGATAGCCAACGCAATCGAGATAAGCCCTGAGATTAATATTGGCACAAAAGCCACGGTTCGGCGTAGACCAAAAGCAACAATTACTCTGACAATACCCGTTGCCATAAATAAAATCGCAATCACCATGGTTAGGGTCAAAATACCTTGTAGCGGGTTTTGTAGTAGCTCAATACCAATAAATATGCCAAGTACACCGCCAATGGCCGCCAACACTTTACCCGTCGTGGTATAAGCACGGAACAGGGCAATAAACTGTAAGATACCGACAAGAAGAAATACAAATCCAGCCAGCTGTTCAACGGCAAAACTGGCGCTAAGCGGATTAAAAAAAGCAAAGATACCACCAAGAATACTGATAATACCAACGACTAGCCACAGTGTACGACTCATAAGATCCCCTTACTTTATATTTATAATGCGCAAATGATATCGCAGGTTATTGGCAGCCTTGTATGACGGTAGTAATGTATTCAGGTAATCCTGTTACCATCAGAGCTTGGGCGTCGTATTATGCTTATAACCCTGCTAACGGTTTAGGCGTAATACACCTATCATCCAAACGATTCTTGGCGTCAAATTATTTATCAACCCAGCCATGCTGTCTGGCATAGGCAAGTTGCTCGGGCGTATCGATATCATAGCTCAGCTGTTTATTGAAGACTGTACTGATTTCACTGGGCGAGAGCGCTCTGATTAAATAACGTAGGCCTTTGTCTCCACTTATATGAAGCTGCCATTGTTTAAGTAGCTGATAATCGATAACTAACGGTAGACCAACGATGGGATTTTTCGTTTCATTTTTGACCTCGGCTTTACGCTCGATATGCCCATTTTTTGATAACATATCGAAAATCTGCCAATGCTCATAACCACTGGCAACCACTAAATGCTTACCGGCTAGCAATTCATTAACATGTTCAATGTCCAATAAAACTTGGTCAACCCCCATAATTAACACTCGCTCAACCACTTCATGATTAAAAGCTTTATCATTAACAAACTGAGTTAAGGCTTCAATAGCAGTATAAAGACTATGTCCCATACCAGTTTCGGGCGTTTGGTTAATGACAGTCTTGATATGTAAATGGGTGTCGCTTAGTTTTGCTACCTCACTAGCTATCGATGCCTCATTTTTAGGAATAACGACGATAATAACTTGCGGATTTGTGCTTGCTGCCAGTCTTATCATATGGCTAATTAACGGAACGCCATTTTTATAAAGCAGCTGTTTAGCCTCTCCAAGACGACGACTGAGGCCGCTGGCTAGAAGAATAATGGTATGGCTTGATTGCTGGCTAGAATTTTGATTTGGTAATGCCGCGCTATTTGACGTTAAGTCACTTTTCTTCATACACCGCTCAATATTTCAGATATGGTTCTATTATTATCTAAAAAATCATTAGCAGGATTTTGCTCGTGCATGACAGCGCTTATTTGTGCCATGATGCCAAGTGCTAAAGCTTCAGGGCCATCACCGCCTAGTTTATAACCAATCGGATAATGGAGTTTTTTCACGCCCTCACTTAAACTTGCCGGATTGTCTTTGACAGCACGAATCTCATTAACTAAGCGCTCGGTTCGGTAACTTGGGCCTAATTGCCCAAGATATTTATAATGAGTCGGATGCGCAAGCAATAACGAAAGACGGGCACGATCTTGGGTCAAACTGTGCGACATCAACGCGACCGCCGCATGACGACTGAGCTTCAGCAGTTTCTCATTATCGTCCAATGCGACTGGCATCACCATATCCGCTTCGGGAAAACGCATCCGCGTGGCATACTGGGCACGGCTATCGATAACGCTGACGTGCCAATCTTGTAATTTTGCCATGGTCACAAGCGGCATCACATCATTCCCTGCCCCGCAAACAAGCAAACGGTGCTGTGGTTGTAGACGCTGGATAAGCCATTCTGTGGTGATATCACCGTTTTTTAAGACAACGTATTCGGTATTTTTGTTAGAAACTACATGCGTTGACAGAGTTTTAACTAACCCTTCAATCTCATGAGTAAAAATATTCGCTTGCTCAATGAACGCTTGATTACCCATACGAGCACCGCTGACGAAAGTTATTTTTCCGTTGGCAATATAGTCTTTTAGATCTAGCCGAAGCCCAATGGGTAAATAGTATTGATCATTTGCGTGAATTAACGTCGCTATCGTTGTAGGATTTTGGCTACGACGAACATGATTAATAACTTCTAAAAACTGCTTTGCGGCTGTCAAACGCTCAAACAGTACATGAACCTTGCCATTACAGCCCAAACCGAAATGCAGCTCATTTTCTAAATCGCCATTTCCATTGCCATTACTTTCACTATCATCATCTGCCTCGTCACTCTCATCACTACCCGTTTGATAAACCTGCACGTTTGCGCCATGACGCGTCAACCAAAAAGCACGTTTGATGATATGTGGTTCTAGGCAACCACCGCTAATCATCCCAACCGAGCGTCCATCAGCGCAGATAAGCATCATTGCCCCAGCACGCCGATATGCCGAGCCTTCGGTATGTACTACCGTTGCTAACACCGCATCGATGTTTTGCTGCTGCGCCTCGCCTGCGAGCTTTAGAATATCAGCGACCTGATTCATAGTGCCTCTTATCTCTATTTATTTTTATTTTAGTTGCAGTTTTAATGATTAAAATTGCATTGCGCCTTATAAAAACCCGCTAGTGATGGCCGCTAGCGGGTGTCTTATATCAATCATCAGTTAGCCATTCTTTCATATCGATTATTAACAATAGCTATTCTGGCAACTCATGAAGCAGCTTATCAAGGGTGATTGGGAAATCGTAAACGCGCACACCGACCGCATTATAAATAGCATTAGCAATAGCCGCCGCTGCTCCAGAAATCGCGGTTTCGCCGATCCCTTTGATATGCATAGGATTGGTATAAGGGTCGTCTTCTTCGACCAATATCACTTCTAGTTGCGGCACATCGGCATTGACAGGTACATGGTATTCAGCAAGGTCATGATTGCATAGGCGACCATCGCGCTTATCATGGATGACTTCCTCCATGAGCGCCGAGCCAATCCCAAACACCATACCGCCGTAGCACTGTGAAGTAGCGGTTTTATGATTTAAAATCCGACCAGCAGCAAAAGCACCTACCATGCGCTTGAGACGTATCTCGCCAGTCACTCTATGGACGGCGACTTCTGCGAAATTGACACCAAACGACGCTTGGCGATGGCTTTTGGCATTTTTACCCGGCTTGATTTGACCTTTAGCGCTCATTTTTTGCTCATCGCATTCAGCAATAATATCTGCCAATGCATAAGACTGAGAATTGCTAAAATCGTATTTTTCGGTAGCAGACTCTGATAATGCTAGACCTGTTTTCTCAGCGACTGTATCTTTTAAGTCTAGCGCTTTGTCTTTAAGCGCTTCGACCGCTGCTTCTGTAACGCTAGGGTTATGCTCGCCTGCTTGTTTGATCTGACCTTTATCAAGCTGAATGGTATCTGGATAAAGCCCGACTTTTTCTGCCAACATATCGCGCAGCTGCTCACAGGCAAGATAGATACCACTACCTGCACTTGCCGCACCCCAACTACCACCCGAGCCTGAGGCTGATGGCAGCTCACTATCACCGAGCTTCATCTCGATATGGTCTATCGGCAAGCCTAGTAAATCAGCGGCAACCTGGGAAAAAACCGTATAAGAGCCTGTGCCGATATCGGTCATGTCAGTTTCGATAATGGCTTTAACGCCAAGGGCTTTTGAATCGTCAACTTGCAGTGTCGCCCGCGCCTCTGACAGTTTTAACTGATTACCACGAGCGGAGGCCGCCATTCCCGTACCAATCCACCAATCACCCTCTAACTGACTGGCAGGCTTGGGATTGCGCTGCTCCCAACCGAACTGCGCCGCCCCTTGCTCCATACAAGCAAGTAGCTGCCGCGTCGAAAACGGAATGTCTTGGCTTGGGTCTTGCTCAGGCTCGTTACGGCGGCGCAGCTCAAGCGGATCAATATTTAACTGCGTGGCCAATTCATCCATCGCACATTCAACCGCAATCATACCGACCGCTTCACCGGGCGCGCGCATGGAGCCCGACAGCACGTAATTCATATCTACTTGCTTATAATTCACGCGGCGATTTTCACCGCGGTATAAATATTTGGTCGACAGCGCCGTCGGCTCAAAAAATGCCTCACACGGTAAATTACTGCCAACGGTATCGTGAATAAAGGTGTTGATAATGCCGTCTTTATCGCAGCCAATAGCGATACGTTGGCGAGTGTTTGAGCGTCTAACGGTTGCTTCCATCACTTGCGGACGCGTCATACTGATCAGCACAGGACGACCAAGCTCTTTTGCCGCAATCGCTGCTGCAATCGACTCAGGCGCGATACCCAATTTACTACCGAAACCACCACCAACAAAATAAGAGATTAATTGCACCTGATCCTTTTTTAGATCTAAAGCATCCATCACTTGCTGCTTGCAAGAGGCAATCATTTGGTTTGAGGTATACATGATGAGCTTATCGTCTTCCCAATAAGCCAGCGTCGCATGCGGCTCCATCGGCGAGTTGCTTTGACTTGGCGTATGGTAAAAGCGATCGAGAGTAATTTCCGCTTGCGCCAAACCTTTTTCAGGGTCGCCTGTAACAGAATTTTTATCTGGGCCCTTTTGCTCATTGACATCATGAGCACTTGGCAGCTCTTGGGTAAAGTTTAATGCCGCTTGTTCGGTCTCATCTTTATAAGTGACTTTAAGGGCATTAGCGCCTTCGGTCGCCGCTTCAAAAGTCTCAGCAACCACTACCGCTATCGGCTGCCCGTGATAATAAATCTCACTGGCGCCTTGGATTGGTGCTTCGGTCTCACCGCCTTGCTGTGAGTTTCGCAAAAAATGCTTAGGATCGGTTACGACTTTGATGATGCCAGGAATATCCTCTAAAGCACTGCTATCGATATTTTCCACTTGTCCTTTGGCTATTTTCGCGCCAACTAAAACGCCGTAAACTTGATTTTCTCGATAAAACTCTGCTGAATAAGGCGCTTTTCCGCTGACCTTTAACGAGCCATCAACACGGTTGATCGGTTTGCCGACCAACTTGCTTGCCGTTTTGTCAAAAAGCGAATCGACAGGCTCATTCATCATCATTTTTTTGGTAGGTTCTGATGGCAATACTGAGTCCAATAATGACATGATTATGCTCCCTCGCCCGCTAAGGCGCGCTGAATAACTTGTTTAAGTAGGCGACGCGTCAGTGGAATTTTAAAATCGTTTTGACCGTGACCTTTGGCCTCTTTTAATAATAAGTCGGCGGCTTGTGCGATCGTAGCGTCATCACCCGCCGTGTCCGTTAATAATGCTTCAACGTCTTCATTACGCCACGGCATCACCCCAATACCACCAAAAGCCAAACGTACGGTCGCCAAGTTACCGTCGTCATCAACCTCTATGACAGACGCACAAGACACTAAGGCAAAGGCGTAAGAAGCACGGTCACGGACTTTGTCATAGGTATGCATGCCTTTGATAGGCGGTGGTAAAACGACATGAGTGATAAGCTCGCCACTCTCCAAGACATTCTCGATATGCGGCGTGTCTTTTGGCAAACAATAAAAGTCTTTAATTGGAATACAACGGGTAGAACCATCTGCTTTCACCGTTTCAATAACAGCATCAAGCAACCGCATTGCCACCGCCATATCAGAGGGATGTTGGGCAATACAAGCATCACTTGTACCTAAAACAGCAAGGGTACGGTTCTCGCCATTAATCGCTGGACAGCCACTGCCGGGCTCGCGTTTATTACATGAGCTGTCAGTCTGATAAAAATAATAACAACGCGTACGCTGTAAAAAATTACCGCCAGTCGTGGCTTTGTTACGCAGTTGACCCGTCGCGCCCGCTAATATGGCGCGCGATAATACGGGATAATTGGCAATGACCTCCGGATGCGCTGCCAAATCACTATTGGTGACCAGCGTACCGATACGTAATCCGCCATCAGCGGTGGTTTCGATTTGCTCAAGCTCAAGACGGGTGATATCGACCAATTTGGTTGGTGTTTCAATCTCAAACTTCATTAAATCTAAGAGATTGGTGCCACCGCCGATAAATGATGCATCTTTTGGGCCGGCAGCAGTCGCCGCTTGTTTAGGCGCCTCGGCACGGACATAGTCAAAGCGTTTCATGAGTGAGCTCCTGCTTGGGCGTTATGATTTTTATTTTGTGACGCCTCATTTTGCGAGGGTTTACTAAGCTGCGTTTCACTAGGCGGCGGCGACCAAATACCGATAACACTTGCAGCATCTGGGCTTTTGTTAATATTATTTTCAGTAGCAGCTTTATTTTTTATCTCACTCTCCAAAACCTGCGAGATGGCATTAATAATGTTCGGATAAGCCGAACAGCGGCAAATATTACCACTCATGCGTTCGGCGATTTCTTGCACCAGCAAGCCATCAGGATTTTGTAAGTCTGTGGTCACGTAGCTTGGCCAGTTTTGCTTAATCTCTTCAATCAAAGCCGTGGCTGAACAAATTTGCCCCGGCGTACAGTAACCACACTGAAACGCATCGTGATCTTTAAACGCTTGCTGTAGATCTGAGAGCGATTCAGGCATTCCAATGCCTTCAATCGTCGTAATCTCATCACCGTCATGCATGACCGCAAGGGTCAAACAAGAATTAACCCGTCGCCCATTAATGAGCATGGTACAAGCGCCGCATTGACCGTGGTCGCAGCCCTTTTTGGGTCCGGTAATTTGTAGATGCTGGCGGCAGACATCAAGCAATGTCGTGCGCGGATCAAGATTATCGAGCTGATAATCTTGCTGATTAATCGTTAACGTCAAGGTAGACATGCTGGCTTCTCGCTGGCAGTTATTCATAAAAGGATAAGTGTGCACGCTCTTAAACAGCGTCAATCGTTTCATTATGGCGTATCAAAAACAGCGTTTTGTTTTTACTTTGTAGTCATTGCAGTGTAGTTTTTTTAAGCAAATAGTGAGGACAAAACTTTTTTGTCAACTTTTAAACCTACGATAACTCTCCTTTACAACTGCGGTTGGCTGCTTAACCTCGTTAATAGAACCTGTAACTTAGCAACCATTGTAATCACGATTTCATTCTCTTAATATGGATTCAACCTTATAAAACCTTCTATAAATAAATCGAACATAATCAATAAAATAGGTATAAAAATATGGAAAACTCAAATCAACCGCTATCCAAAAAACCTCTGCGCATTGATATTGTCTCAGACGTGGTTTGCCCGTGGTGTATCATCGGTTATCGTCAATTGGCTGAGGCGCTCAAGCAAACCAATACCGAGCACGAAATACACTGGCATCCGTTTGAGCTAAATAGCAATATGCCAAGCGCAGGACAAAATTTGCGCGAACATATTATGGAAAAATACGGTTCGAGCAAGGAAGAATCAGACGCGAGCCGCCTTAGAATGACGCAAGCGGGCGATGAAGTTGGCTTTGAATTTAATTTCAACGATGACACGCGGATGCACAATACTTTTAATCTGCATCAGCTGTTGTATTGGGCAGGTCAACAAGGACAAAAGCCAATGCATGAGTTAAAGCAGGCGTTATTTGGCGCCCATTTTACCGATGGTAGCAATATTTCTGATAATAACGTGCTGGCTGATATCGCAGCGGAAGTTGGACTTAATCGTGAAGAGGCGCTGGCTGTGCTGGCGGATCAGCGTTTTGCCAAAGAGGTACGCGCAGAAGAGCGCTACTGGCAGCAGCAAGGTATTCAAAGCGTGCCAGCAATGATTTTTAATGAGCGGCATTTGGTCAGCGGCGCACAAGGCATGGACAATTACGTCAATATTTTACAACAATTGGCTGCTATGCAAGAGTAAATAAAGCTTTGCTAATAGGACTATGATTAATGAGTAAAGTAAAATTACTGACGCTGTCAGACGAAGCAGAAGAAATTGTCTTGGATAAGCTTAGAGAGTATATGAGCGAGGAATTTGATGTTGATATTGGCAACCTGCCTGCTGAGTTTTTATTAGACTTTATCATCGAAACCTTAGGACCACCTCTCTACAATCAAGTGGTCGACGATATTGAACCTTGGTTATACGATAGATTTACAGGCGTTTTAGAAGACATGCACAGCTTTAAAAAAGATTAAAAGACATACAAAAAAACGCCGCTCCATTATAGGAGCGGCATTTTTATTTAATAGCGTTAAAAAAGCTTAGCTATCTAAGCATCATTCTAGAAATGCACCACAGAGCGAATACTCTCACCTTTATGCATCAAGTCAAAAGCTTCGTTAATATCTTCTAATGGCATGGTATGAGTAATAAAGTCTTGTAACGGAATTTCTCCTGCTAGGTAGCGCTCGACGTAGCCTGGCAACTCTGAGCGACCTTTGACACCACCAAATGCTGAGCCTTTCCAAACGCGACCTGTGACTAGCTGAAATGGACGGGTTGAGATCTCTTTCCCTGCGCCAGCGACGCCGATGATGACCGACTCGCCCCAACCTTTATGGCAGCACTCTAACGCTGAGCGCATGACATCGACGTTACCGATACACTCAAACGAATAATCAACGCCGCCATCGGTTAATTCAACGATGACATCTTGAATCGGCTTGTCGTAATCTTTTGGATTGATGCAATCCGTCGCGCCCAATTTTTTGGCCAGCTCAAACTTGCTCTCATTAATATCAATGGCAATAATACGGCTGGCCTTGGCCATTTGTGCACCGATAACCGCCGATAGTCCAATACCGCCCAAACCAAAGATAGCAACCGTTGCACCTTCTTCGACTTTTGCGGTATTCATGACGGCGCCCATACCTGTGGTCACGCCGCAACCGAGCAAGCAGACTTCTTCTAACGGCGCTTCTTTATTCACCTTTGCTAATGAAATCTCTGGCAACACCGTATATTCAGAAAAGGTTGAGCAACCCATATAATGGTAAATTGGCTCGCCATCTTTGTAAAAACGCGTGGTACCGTCTGGCATCAAGCCTTTACCTTGGGTTTCACGTACTGCTGAGCACAGGTTGGTTTTACCTGAGCGGCACATTTTACAGACGCCGCACTCTGCGGTGTATAAAGGAATGACATGGTCGCCGACTTGTACGCTGGTGACACCTTCACCGATTTGCTCAACGATACCGCCGCCTTCGTGGCCTAAAATTGCAGGAAACACACCTTCTGGGTCTTCGCCAGATAATGTGAACGCATCGGTATGACAAACACCACTGGCGACAATTTTCACCAGTACTTCGCCTTTTTTGGGCAGCATCACATCCACTTCTTCGATAGACAATGGCTCATTTGGCCCCCACGCAATGGCGGCTTTGGATTTGATAAAGTTATCTGACATAGTATTCTCTCTTTTTAATTCATTTTATCGTTTATTATCCGCAGACCAATTTAGCTTATAGCGCTTACTTGATAGAGGCAAGCGCTAGTTATAGCAGTTTATATTTGAGCTGTTTGTAAAGGATTCATTTTATACTGTCCATTATAGTTGTTTCTGCCGTGATAACAATATGCTATATTTGCAATTATCTTTTACACAGTGGTAATAATCATGCGCTGGGATGGCATTAGCGAGTTCGTTTATGTGGCGGAGTACGAAAGCTTTACGCGAGCAGCAAAAGAATTGGGTATTTCAACCGCGCAGGTCAGTCGGCAGATAAGCGCCTTAGAAAAACGCCTTAACATTAAATTGCTGTATCGTACGACGCGCAAGGTATCGCTGACTGAAGAAGGTCGGGTATTTTATCAGCATTGCCGCGGTGTGATTGACGGCTTAGATGCGGCCGAACAAGCCGTAAGCAGTTTACAAACCAAACCGCAAGGCAGAATTAAACTGACCGCGCCTGTCACCTATGGCGAACAGCAGTTATTGCCCCTTATCAATGATTTTATGGTGCAATACCGCGATATCGAAGTGACGGCTTTTTTGAGCAATCAAAAAATTGACTTGATCGAGGGTGGTTATGATTTGGCGATTCGTATTGGCAAATTAAGCGATTCAACGATGATGGCAAAAAAACTCAGTCATCGTACCAATTTTGTCTGTGCCGCGCCCGCTTATCTAGAAAAGTACGGCGTACCATATTCTCTAGTCGACTTAAGACAACATAATTGCTTACTTGGTACGCGGGATTATTGGCACTTTATAGAAAATGATAAAAACGCTGATAAGGAAATAAACTTACGCGTCTCAGGCAGCATACAATATAACAGCGGTCACAGCCTAGTCGACGCGGCACTAAAAGGCTTGGGTATCGTGCAGCTACCTGATTATTATGTACAAAAACACTTAGCGTCCGGTGCGCTGGTCAGCGTGTTAGATGACTATAGAGAGCCTGAGGAAGGGATTTGGGCGATTTATCCGCACAATCGTCATTTATCGCCAAAAATCAGATTGCTGGTGGACTATTTAGCAGAGCATTTATCTTAATAAAGCTTGAAAGTGGCGATTTAGGATTAAGGCTACTTATTGTTGTAAGTTAAGTAAAAATCTTATTTTGACGACTTAGCACGAGCTATTTGAGCATTTAACTCTACTTTTAGCTTTTTTGCACACTCAATAATCTTTTTACGATCGGCGGCGATAGCGCCATATTCAAGCGCGGTTTTACGCATTTGCACGGTGACGTCATAATGCGGATAGCTGGCGTTTTGATGAAATAAGCGCTTATCTACTTCAATCAATGCGGCAAAATCGTGCAACTCTTGCAAGGTATCAGCGAGCATATGGCACCATTTATAGCCTTTAAATTCTATTTGCATAAAATCTACGTAAATTGCCATATGAATCCACTCCTTAACACTTCTGCTTTTCATTTTAATATTTATTCGCTTCAGCTAATCATCTTAGCCTGTTACTTTAAAACATTCGCTACGCAGCAATCAATTTAGCCTCAGTAAACGAAGCTTGCTAAGCTAGCATCAAATGTAAAATCGATTTTACTCTAACTGATTTGAGGAATAGGAAGCACCTTGTCATAAATCTAATTTTAAACAAAGCCTTAAATCAGAGAAAAGGGCGACATCACGATATCCATCTTAAACGCTTCCCACAGGCCAATATTTAAACACCATGCGATTACGGGTAAAAATAGAAAAATGGCTCTCCTTGAAATAAAGCTGCGTGAAGCATGC
Source organism: Psychrobacter sp. UBA3483 (assembly GCF_002377905.1). Lineage (GTDB taxonomy): Bacteria > Pseudomonadota > Gammaproteobacteria > Pseudomonadales > Moraxellaceae > Psychrobacter. The sequence goes on from NZ_DFQS01000044.1 coordinate 137,609, forward strand.
GTATGGTTAAAGTTTTTTGCGCCGTGCTACCTCCTCATAGGGCGATTAAATAAAATGTTATAAAAGTAATGTCAAAAAGTCGCAATAATAAAGTCTGCCAGTGCCATCACAACCATCAAATGCAGTTCGAACCCAAACACAAAGCGCGCTAGCGGCGCAAAAACAGCAGACCTATAAACTCAGACTCTAAAGAGTGACAAATTCGGTCTTTTTTGTTACGCATGAAACGTCCTAATGTTTTCATGCATTCTTTTTAAAGCTTTGGCTAATGGCTTATCTAATTTGTGCCGCTGCTATTAAAAATATTTGATTTTTTGATGTAATGCATAATAGCACTTATATTTATTTAGATAAAAAAGCGCTATAAATAATAAAGATGCAAGTCACTTTATGACTTGCATCTTTAAGATTGATGTCTTAGTGATTGCTATTAAAGGGTTTGGTGTTTAGCACACGAAGCAGGTTTCCAGTAAACTTCTGTCACACCAAATTCGTCATCTCGCATTCTACCCCCATAACTGTCATCAAAGATGATTTTATATTGGCACGTTTCTACTGTGTTATTAGCATTATAAAATTTTAGAATATAATCCCATTCACGAGCATTAAAACCTTCGCTGAAATGAGGCGTGCCGATTAACTTATACAGCTCGTCTTTTGTGGTTCCCACTTTAATCTTGGCGATATCTTGGTGATTAACAATAGTGCCGCCTTTTTGCCAGGCTTTGTTAAGATCAGGGAATACTAACTCATCAGGGTTGACAGACCCTTTTTGCGCGCCAGGTGTCAAATGCCAAGTTGGCATTATGTTTTTTTGCGCACAGCCCGAGACTGTGAGAAACAATGCGGTCGTTGCTAATAAGCAATAATGAGAGAGATTATTTTTCATTATTAATTCCTTAATATTTTTTATGAGTAATGTGACAGCGCTTCATAATTATAAACAAGCACTGTCAGCAAATAATTTAGCAATACCAATTTTAGAAATGAAAGCCTGCGCCAATTGCGCCGCCCGCATTCCCCTGTGTATCTGCTGTACCATTTGCTTTAATTACCCAGCGACCATTATCAGAGACTTTAGATACACCAACTGCAACCGCACTTTGGCCATTGTAAGTAGCGATACCGCCACCTACCATTGACTTACCAGGAATATAAGCTTGCGGAAGAGAGGACATGGCCATTGCAGCTGATATACCTGCATTCGCATCATCTTCTACTTCATTAATTTTATAACCTAGCTCATTGATACTATTACCAAGACGCTTATCTAACGAGTTTAACTGTCCAAAGTTGACCGCATCTTTTACTTCGATACCATCAGCGACTCCAGTAATGGTTTTATCACCCGCGTATATACCATCTACAGTCATACTTGCACCATCTTTGATGATCACGCCTGTATTGTTGATTGTTGTATTGCCAGTCGTTACGCTATCGACACTAATATTTCCATTTAAGTCAAATTTAATACCGCTGCTTGTAGCCGTAGTGGTGATATTATTGCCGCCTTCAAATTTAACAGCAGTGCTGTCTCCTACTGATTTATTGATATTATTACCACTATCAGCACCGAAGCTTAAGCCAGCGTTAAGTCTATTAGCGTTTGCTTTAATGCCATCTGTGTTTGTTTTTATACTGTCAGTATTTGCTTTAATATTGTTAGCATTGGTTTTGATACTTTCAGTATTAGCTTTAATATCATTTGTATTGGCTTTAATACTTTCATTTGCCTGAGCATTACCATTATTAATAGAGGCGATAGCGTCATGAATAGTGACTTCACCTGTATTGCCAATGCCAGTACTGCCGGCCACCAATTGGCCATTTTCATATTTAGCGCCACCACCGATAATACCAGCGACACCACCACCCAGACTATCTAGTTGTCCTTTATTGACTGCATCTGATACTTTTACTCCATTGGCGACATTAGTAATAGTAGTTCCTCCACTAGTGACAACAGTATTGCCATTGTTGCCGATGCCAGTCGAAACAGAAGTACCAGCCAAGGTAATACTGCCTTTATCGATATTGCCGTCTTTTTTATCATACTGAACGGCCGCATCATTAAGTGTGGTATTACTCCCACCGATGTTATCAATTTTGGCATTGACGGCCTTTAGCTGAGAGACATTAACGGCATCAGAATCGGCAGTACCAGCAGCAACACCAGTGATTTGACGGTAAATACCAGCACTTGCATTACCTACGGCAACCGCGCCTCTATTACTCCTAGTCGCTAGTATGAGATCATTGATATCATTAACATTTGCTAGATAACCGATAATGCCACCTTTAGTAGTTGTACCGGATTCGCTACCCAACACTACTGAACCAGCAACTGTTTGTATAACATTGTTCCCTAGAACAAAAGTATCGTCACTATCGATATTATTGTTGTTACCTACAGAATAACTACTACTACCGTCGATAATATTTGCATCACCAAAAGCGCCAGAGTTATCGCCATTGACGATATTTTTTGTACCGATACTGATGGACTGCTTGCCATTAGCTTGAGCGCTATCACCAATGGCGATTGATGATGCACCGTCAACTTTAGTGTTATGACCCAAAGCGACCGAAGATATGCCTTTTTCAGTAATAATGGCATTAACACCAATAGCAGTTGAGTCAAAGCCACCCGCACTGGAGTCATTTGTCACACCACTGGTGATATCGCCTTTACTCTGAGGACTTGCATTAGTATGAGCAAATTTCACCCCTTCCGTATTCATTTTTTGTACTGTCTCGCCAATGGTTAGGCGATCAGTCACTTTTTGACCTTCTTTATTATAGGTTAAGAATAAAGAGTCTTTATTGTCCTCGTAGTTGGTGCTGACTTTAGTATTGATGACGTTCTGAGTTACATTTTTTGTTATTACATTGCCATACTCATCTTTGATTTCGACATCAGTGATGTTATTAGCAACGATGCTATCTAGTTGACCCTTATTAATAGCGTCGTCCGCATTAACACCGTTAGCGACGTTGGTAATGACTGTACCGCCGCTTACTACAACATATTTACCATCTGTGTTTTTCTCAATAACAGTTGTACTGCCTTTACCGTTACCAGCAATAATACGATCATAATTAACGCTACCATCTGCATTGCGATCATACTGAACAGAGTTGTTAGCGACAGTTGATACCGCCTCTAATTGACCTACGTTGACTACATCTGTGGTGTCAGTACCCGCAGCCACATTGGTAATCTTGTTGTTGCCATTATTAAGACCTGAGTTGCTCAAGGTAACATCAGTAATACCTTCAGGACTATTGAGCGTTTTAGTAATGGTGATGCCTGTGTTACTAAGCTTGGTGGAACCTGCAGTGACGCTAGTCAATACCAAGTCATCTTTGGTTTTTACAATGTAGTTAGCTGAGCCATCACTATTTTCGCCTGGAGTTACTACGACGTTATCGCCTGCCGTGACCGTCGTCTTAGCTTTGGCGATATTGGTGGTGTTAATAGCAATGTTACCAGTGTTGGTGGTGGTACGACCATCTAGGTTGCCTAGCGCATCACCAACGTTGTTGTAGGTAGTAGTGTC
>NZ_DFQS01000044.1:141368-142118 GCF_002377905.1 Psychrobacter sp. UBA3483
TGCATCTGTGGGAGCCACGCCTGATGCAACCCCTGATAGCACACGGTTGTCGCCATTGGTGTTGGCAAAGCTCACACTAGTACCGCCTGTTTGCCCGCCCACAGTGATAGCGCCTGTAACTGCATCTTGACGGACGATACCAGCGGTGCCGTTGGTTAAGCCGGCGATATTGGTAGTGTTAGTAGCAATATTGCCAGTGTTAGTCGCGATGTTGCTCGTGTTAGTCGTGGTACGACCATCTAGGTTGCCAAGCGCGTCACCTACGTTGTTGTAGGTAGTAGTGTCAATGGTGTTAGCACCATTGTTTAGGACGTAGCTTGGCGCTTTTACTGTGCCCGTAGTAGCATCGTAAGTTGCGCCGCCGCCTAAGTTGGTGGCGATAGAACCCGCCGCCGTATTGAGCTGACCGCCATTGATAGCGTCTTTGCTACCCGTAGTGGTCGCGCCGTTAGCCACATTCACAATATTCTGATTGTTGGCATCAAAGCCATTGGCTTTGACTTTTCCGGTAAACGTCGGAGCCTCAACAAAGCCAAGCTCAACACCATTATCGACTCTAGATACAGTCAAATTGCTATTGCCTGAGGTGACAGCTTGAACCGCACTGTCCGCTTTACCAAGGCTAGCCTTAGTGGCGGCATTTAAGCTGACCGCATAGTCGGTTACGTCATTTGTGGGGGGGCCTGCAGCAACGTCTAAACCACCATTTGTAGCGGCAGAGACGGTGCTCTTTTCGGCATTAACAGTGTA
>NZ_DFQS01000051.1 GCF_002377905.1 Psychrobacter sp. UBA3483
TCCAATTTTATTATGCCACTACATACCAATCTAAAAGCATTGGAGCAGCTCGATGTCACGGAAAACTCTCTCTCGGATGTATCAGAAGCTGTCAGTCGATTTTTGGGTAGTGTGGGTGGTAACTATAGTCAGTGAAAAGTAATATCGATACATCACGCGCTACTGATATCAATTTTTCTTGCTTGCTGTGCCTGCGCAGACAGAGGCTAAAAAAAATTGATATCAGCAATACCGTAGCGTTTTTAGGATATTTTGACTATAGCTTGAACTGAGAGAATACGACAATGAAAACACGAAATTACATTCCCGAAATTAAAGAAGGCGCCGTTCGCATGTTGATTGAAGCGGCATGCGACTATCCATCCAACTGGTCAGCTATTAAAGCCATCGCCCTAAGATTGGCTGCACACCTGAAACCCTACGATCGTGGCATAAAAAGCACATCGATCAAATCATTCCTGCATCGGTATAAGCGCAAAGTAACAAAGAGCATATCAAAGATGCTTGAACGTGAGAACAAACAGCTCAAGCAAACCAACGAGATTATACGTAAGGCTACCGCTTTTTCCGCCCAGACGGAGCTCGACCACTTACTAAACCATGATTCAATTCATCGAAGATAACAATCATATTTATGAGGTCGAGCTGATCTGCAAATAAAAGTTTATAAAATTGTTTTAGATGTTTACTAATGTTAAAATTAATTACTGATTATTACTGAAATGTAAGTATTAATCAGTACAAAATTTGACGTAAGTAATACCGGCAATTATAAGAATCTAAGCCAATTAATAATCCAATGCTGCTTTATCAAGCCCTAATATTACTAGGGATTCAGGAGAGATATTTTGAAAAAGTTTTTACCTTGGTTAGTTGGGTTATTGGTTATATTTGCAATCTACCTTTATGCATCCCCCTATCTTGTTCTAAATAGTATTAAAAATGCTGCTCAACAAGGAGATGCCGATAAACTTTCAGGTTATATTGATTTCCCTAGCGTTAAGCAAAGTATGAAGGATCAAGTTAAAGCGGCTATGGTTGAGGAGCTTGCTGCAAGTGATGAACAAGATGGGTTTGAGGCATTAGGCACCATGTTAGCCGCAGCTATGATAGATCCACTTATTGATGGTTTAGTAACGCCAGATGGTGTAGCACTCATGCTCCAAGGGCAAAAACTAGATTTTGACTTAAATAATGACACGCCTGAAGATAAGCTCGAAGTCAAAAACGAGGATATTGATTATAAAGCTGGATACCTGTCCTTTAATCGATTCAAAGTTCAGATTATTGATGCTGATGATCCGAATGAATCATTAGATGTGATCATGCATAGAGATTGGCTAAGCTGGAAAGTCACAAGAATTAATTTTTCTTTAGACTCAAAGGATAAAAAATCTAACAACAAAGTCGCAGAATCATCTGTCTCTGATTTAGATTGGGCTGAAGAAGAGGATACAAGTGAAACCTACGATGATGTATTCCAAAATCTAGATGAACAGCAGGATACTAATACTACATCAGACGTAAGTGAGACTACTTATGATGCTTTGAGTGACGACGACGATAATAACGGAACAGGCGCTAATGCTGTAGAGATAACAGGGCCACTAACACCCGCACAAGCAGCACACATTGACTATCTTGTTGACAATGAAATTGAAGCTCCACAATACATGATAGATTTATTGAATGATTTTACACTTGGTGGCGGCACAGAGGCTGATTTACGTAAATTTATTATTGAACGTTCAGGTTATGACGATGGTTATGATGGATTGAAAGACTGTCGTAACCCAGACTTAACCGAAGCACAGTATATGAGCAACTGTACTTAATGAATAGTGGATAGGTAATAATTCTAGTAAAAAAACCAAGCCACCTTGCAAAATGCTAAGGTGGCTTATTTGATTATAGTGGAGCCTTTTCTAAAAAGTGTTTAACTGCTTATAATCCACTAACAGGAGAATAAGCAATGACTACTCAATCTGACATTAAAAAACTGGCCGAGTAAATGGCTGGTAGCATGAAAAGCTTCGATGACATCAAAGACTTTCAAAAGCAGCTCATGCAGTCGTTTATCGATACTGCCTTAGAGGCTGAGATTGAAGACCATCTCGGCTATCCCAAGCATGAGAAAGCAGACAAGCCTAATAAGCGCAATGGGCACACTAAAAAGACAGTCCGCAGTGACACAGGCGATCTTGAGATATCTACCCCAAGAGACCGTGATAGCAGCTTTGAACCTGCGTTAGTGCGTAAGCATCAAACCCGTATTAGTGGCCTTGATGATAAAATCATATTTCACTACAGGCTTAGCCTTACGTCTTGCGCTTCGGGCAAGTGTCTCCCAGACACTTGCTGATCCTCGCTCATACGCCAAGGGTCAAACCACTACCGAGATTGTAGAGAGCATCAAAGAGCTCTATGACGTCGACATTTCAAGCTCTCTTGTCTCAAGAGTCACTGACAATATCTTAAACGACATCACCGCTTGGCAGAACCGGCCGCTGAGCAGTGTTTATCCTATCGTCTATCTAGACTGCATTGTCGTCAAAGTACGTCAAGACAAGTAGATCATCAACAAGGCGATCTATCTGGCGCTAGGCGTGGGACTCGACGGCAGAAAAGAGCTGCTTGGCATGTGGCTATCAGAGAATGAAGGCGCTAAGTTCTGGCTAGGCGTTCTCACTGAATTACAAAACCGCGAGGTACAAGATATCCTCATTGCTTGTGTTGACGGTCTAAAGGGCTTCCCTGATGCCATCAATACCGTTTATCCCAAAGCCAAGGTTCAGCTGTGTATCGTGCATATGGTGCGCTATTCGATGAAGTTTGTACCTTGGACAGATAAGAAGGCAATAGCGGCTGATTTAAAGGCCATCTACGGCGCTGATACGCTTGAGATAGCAGAGGCCAATCTTGAGCACTTTGATGAGGTGTGGGGTGATAAGTATCCGCATGTGGTTAAGTCTTGGCGTAATAACTGGGAGGGCCTCACGGTGTTCTTCGAGTATCCTAAAGACATCAGAAAAGTGATTTATACCACCAATGCTATTGAGTCTTTAAACAGCGTGATTCGGACAGCGGTGAATAAGCGTAAGGTGTTCCCGTCTGATCAGGCAGTATTCAAGGTAGTCTACCTAGCAACTCAGCAAGCATCCAAAAAGTGGTCGATGCCGATTCGTAACTGGACGGCTGCTTTAAATCGCTTTATGATTATGTTTGTAGTGGCATAATAAAATTGG